>JAJFVC010000029.1 GCA_021372005.1 Planctomycetaceae bacterium
TCGCAGACTGAAGCAAACGGGTGCCCGATGGCGGGTTCGGCGAGCCAACCGCATGGCAAATTTGTGTTCTCTCCTTTATAGCAACCTATGGAACGCCTACTGGGCCGTCAGCTAGCCCAACAATCCGTTACTGCACCCCCCAAAACGCCGCACTAGCCGCAAAACGTGGGCGACGGTACAATGGCCGGTCCATCCGTCGTCGATCCTATGGTGAATGCACCGTGACCCGGCGTCTCGAATCGACCCTCGACCTGAACCGGTCGTCTTGTTGAAAGGAGTTTTTTGTGAGCTCACCCGCCGACTTCGCCGAGAATGAAACGCTGCGTTCGATTCATCATCGCCACAGCATCCGAATGTTCACCGATCAGGAAGTGCGGGACGAGGACATTCGGACGATTCTGGACGCGGCCAATTGCGCTCCGTCCGCCCATAACCAGCAGTCGTGGCGATTCCTCATTCTGCGCGATGAACGAAAGCACGCGCTGGCCGAACTGGTCAGCCATCGCGCCGTCGATTTTCCGCGGTCCGCGTCGATCCTGATGCGCATGGCCGCCCGCAGCATCCAAGGCGCGCCGGTCGTCGTGGCCGTGGCCAACACCGGCGAGCTGATCCGCAACGGCGCCGAGTTGTTCCGCGTCGACGGCGAGTTGGCCTTCGATTTCTTCCGCACGATGGAAATTCAAAGCTCGGCCGCGGCGGTCGAAAACCTGCTCTTGGCCGCCACGTCGCTGGGCATCGGCTCGGTGTGGTTGGGCATCCTGTTTCTGATGAAACGCGAAGTGCTCGAGTTTTTGGGCGAGCCGGCCGGCGAGTTCATGGCCGTCGTCCCCTTGGGCTACCCCGCCAAAACCACCGAAGGCCCCAAAAAACGCCCGTGGGAAACGTTGGTCCGCACGTTGAAGTGACAACGCACGTCGGGTGTCAGTCTTTCTCGCGGTGTTCGATGAACGGCCAGTATTTATCGAAATTGAACTCAGGGCTGTTGTCCAAGTCGTGGCATGAGTAGCACTGCTGCTTCTTCGCCTCTTCTTTGGTGACGACCACCGCCTTGCGATATTTGAGCTGCTCGGCCTCGTTGTTGCGCAGCTCGGCGGCGGCGTGTTTTTCGCCGGGTCCGTGACAGTCTTCACAGCCGACATTCACCAACGCCGGCGTTTTCTGCTGACTTTCAAAACCGCCCACGAACGGAAAGAACTTCGTCGGATGCCAGCCGATCACGTGGCAACTAACGCATTCGGGATCGAAATTTCTCGGCGGATCGGTTTTCGTCAACGTCTCATAGGCTCGGGCATGACCGCTTTTCTTCCAGATGGCGTAGGACGTCTCATGGCACGATTCACACTTGGCCGATCCGATGAACCGACCGTTCCGTTCCGCCAGCGGATGCACGGCCGGGCGGAGCCCCAACCCGGCGAATCCGATCGTTTTGAGTTGATCTTGATAGCCGGCCATCAGCAGTTTCATGTCCGGCGAGGCGGGAAACCGCGAATCCAACGGCACCCGCTGATAACGCACCGTCGGCTTCGGATCGTTGTACAATCCCAGCACGATGGCGTTCATCCCTTTGTAACCGACGGTGATCAAGGGCGTCTTGGTTCCCTCGATCCACTGCGGCTCTTTCGGCGGCTCGGCAAATCCGCCCGCGGTCACGACGACGTTGAACTCCGGAAACCGCCGGGCCAATTGTTTCGACTCCTCGACCGTGGCATGCGACAGAAGCACCAGGAAATCGGCCTTCCGTTTCAGCTCGGGCACGATTTGCTCCAAGGCCGCGACCGGATCGCTCAGTTCGATTTCGTCGTTGTGGGTCTCTTTTTGAAAGGCCTCGCCCAGGATGGCCGTGACGCCGATTTTCAAACCGCCGGCCTCGATCACTTTGCTTCGCGGGACGATCTCGCCGGGCTTGCCCAGCAGGCCGACGTTCGCGGCCACGAACGGACTCGGCTTGCCGTCCACGCCGGCGGCCACGGCGATCAACTCACCGGCGGGCAATCGCAGATCGTCCGCGCCAAACGCAATGGCGTCGTAGCCCATCTTGCGTTTGCCTTCCACCAACGTCTGATATTTCAGTTCCGCCTGGCGTCCGAATCCTTGCACCAACCCGCCGACGTCGAGCCCGACCACCGGCCAGCCGTCCCGGCGAAGTTGTTCGATGAACGAGGCGCGACGGGCCATACCGCCCTTCATCCGATCGAAGCCCGCACAGCCGCACGGCTCCAAATAACCCTCTTCCAGGCCGGTAATGACCATCGCGACGGCTGGCTTCTTCCAACCCTCGAAAATCGTGCCGTTCGCCCGAACGGGGTCGAACGGGATGCCGCTGTTTTTCCCCGTGTCGGGACGCCCCGCAGGCCGCGCGGCGGAACGCTTCGAGGATTCGACCGCCGGCTTGCCGGTCGACGTCGTGGCCGGTTCGCGTAACGGATTCTCCGACGCCATGGCCCAGCCGGCAACAACGACGATCGCAACCCCATGAAGAACGTTGCCGAATAGAAACAGTTTCCGGCCGCTTTTTCGTAAAACACACCCCGACAAAATGTCCCAATGGTTCAACATCATGCAATCATCCTTGATGAAAAAACCACTCCTGTCTCAACCTTCGACGGCGAACCGCACGAGGATTCGCACGCGAGGCACGTTGGGATGGGTCGTCTTCAACAACACTTCGCCGTAGCGGCCCTGCTGCGAGCCCAAATGATTGGCCGGCGGACCGTCCGGCGGCACCGAAATCGTCAACGGAAACTGTACGACCGCCCCGTGGTTGATTTCCCGCCGCGGCCCGAGCGTCGCCTTCAGCGTCGCGGGGGTCACTTCGGCAACCTGAAACTGAACGTTCTTTCGGTTCGTTCCTCGCACGACCAGCAGAAGCTGCCGACGGGCGCCCTCGTGACGCGGCACTTGTCCGAGATTCAATACGTTGGTGTTGGGATTCCAGCCCGGTCCGACCACGGCGATTTCGCCGCCAACCATGCCCTCGATCGGCAGCGTCTGCTTGGACGCCGACTTCAAATTGGTCTTCAACACGAGTTCTTGACGTACGGCGCCGGGCGGCAACCCCGGTTTGATCGTCACGCGAACCAACAAGCCGCTGTGGGCGTTCGGCTCCGCCTTGATTTCCTCGTCGCTCAACGGCTGTAGGTTCGCCTCGAAATAAGAAGCCGTGTCCGCGCTGGCCCAAGATTGATCCAACACCCGCAACGGCTCCTCCGCGTATCCAAACAGCCGAACGGATCCGGACGTCGATTGGTCGGGCGTCAGGCGGCTGAAGACCAGCGACGACGGTGCGAATCGAGCGGCCACGACAATCTCGCCGGAAACGGTCAGCGTCACCCGCGGCCGATCCGGGTCGTTGGTCAAAATCACGGCCGTCTGACGATAGGGGCCGGACTCGTCGGTCGGCTTCCACGTGAGTCGCACTTTGGTCGATTCGCCGGGCAAGACCTTTTCGTGGGCAAGCTCGCTCACCGCGCAACGGCAGGAAGTTTCGCCTTTGGCCAGCACGAGCGTCGCGTCGCCGCGATTGGTCAACACGAAATCATGAACCCCTCGGCCCGTCATGTCCAACGTGCCGAACTCAAAGTCGGCCCGATCGACAACCACTTTCGGCGACGGTCCGGTGTTTTTTTGCGGCGGCGCCTCAACGGACTGCACGCTTTGAGGATCCCAAACGGCCGAGCGCAACCGAAACTGTGCAACGCCGAACCCCAAAGCGACGCCCAACAGGATCACCAACAATGGAAAGGCCGTCTTCTTCATCATTCCCCAACAGGCCGACCAAACCATCGAGGGATGCGCATCCCACGACGGTCGCGACACATCACGTTTAGTTTGCCTAACTGCCCGGCAACGCCCCAACCCACAGTCTAATCCAATTATCGGACGGAGGCCACACGAATTGCGGCTAGGGCGTGTCGGCCAGCCCGCGCTGCAATTGTCGACGTAGCGAATCGGGGAGTTTTTTATCAACGTGGGGGGTGGCCTTATCCAACATTAGTGCCATCTCCGCTTCGTGACGAAACTCCACTCGATGGCCGGCGCTTCGATCGGCTTCGGCCAGTTGGGCCCAAAGAGCCGCACTGTTGGGGTAAAGAGCCACGGCGTGCCGAAACGCCGCGATGGCCGACTCCAAATCTTCACGACGTTGCGTCTTTTCAAACGCCTCAAGTCGCCAAGCCGCTACAGTTTCCCATGCGGTGGCCGAACGGCTCGCACGACGCAAATATTCGTCCGACGTCTGTTGAAACCGCTGCCATTGGGCCGGGTCGGGCCGCTTGGACCAGGCGGCAAACTCGACGGCCGAGCGTCGACGCCACGGCTCGGCGGACCAGGGGTCGGCCACAGCCGCCGCCTGCAAATGTTCGACGGCCCGATCCGATTCACGCCGGGCCTGCTGCATTTCGGCCTGACCGTGCAACACCGGGCGATAGGCCGTCGCATAGCAGGCCGCGGCCGCTCCTAACGCGACCACCAGCAACCCCCACACAACCCATAAAGGCACGGTCCGCTCAGACCGACCTTGTTGCCCCAGGGCCAAGAGTAGCCAAAACGTGCCGGCCACGCTCGGCAGCCCGATGCCGCCGGCCGCCAACAAATTGACCAGCAAGACTACGATGCCGACCGTCGGCGTCCAATGGGGCATTCGGCCGTCTCGCGTCCACCCCCAAAACATTGCGGCGGTTGCCGCGGCCAAAGGCCATCCAAGCCAAACGGCCGCCAACCCCGGCGGCGCCGCGCCGAACATGCCCACAGCAACCGACAACGGAAAACCCAGCGCCGCACCGCTCCACAACAGCCGAAGGTCGGACGCTCCAGAATCGAAACGTTTTCCATCGCCTTCGACGCCCCCATGGCGGACCTCCAAGAAAAAGCATCCCAACACCAGCAAAAAAGCCGCCAGCGCCGGCAATCCGGCGGTCGCCGCAATTTCCATTAGAAAATTGTGCGGATCGGCCACTTCCTCGCTGGCCTCGGGCAGTTTGTATTGCAGATAGGCGTCTTGAAAATTGCCGGGGCCGCAACCAACCACCGGATGATCGGCGATCAACTGCGCGGTCGACCGCCAGTATTGCACCCGATAGCCGAACGATTTGGACGCCTCGCTGAGCACTTGGCGATCGAGTCCACCGACGGCCCATGCCGCGCCAATCAACAGCGCCAGCAACCCGAAAATTCCCAACCACCATTTCCAACCCAGTCGAACAGTCCGCTCTCGACAAAGCCACCAGGCCAATGCAAAACCCACAAGGGCGGCAAGATACCCGCTGCGGCTCTTGGTCAGCAACAGACAAGCGGCGATCACCGCGCCGGCGGCGAACATGCCCACGCGCCGTCCGCGATTCTGTTTGGCGGCAAACCACACACACGCGAGCACGGCCAACCACGGTGCAAGATATCCGGCCAACGAGTTGGTCAGCGCAAACGTAGCGATCGGTTCGGTGCTTTGCAGGCGGTTTTCAAAAAGTTTCCGCTCGACCGAGCCGGGCGGACACCATACATCGGCCTGCTGCATCATTCGTTCCGCATCCACGGCATACTGCGCCCGCATCGCCGGAAACTCGCAAGCGTATTGATACAACCCGTAGCCGGACAATGCGACGGCCAGCGCCACCATGACGACAACCATCGCACGGGCCTCGCGCGGCGTATCGATCAACTGCCGGGCCATGGTGTAGGCCAAGGCCATGCCGAGCCATTCCCAAAGCATGTTCCACGCCGGCCTGGGATCGGCGGCGCCGACGGCCCAGAACGCGGCGATGGTGTGCCAGCCGACCAGCAACAGCACGGCGGCGTCGGTCCAACCGAACCGGAGGCGAAACGTCGGACGGCCGACCGCGCCCAACAACCACGCCACGGCCAACGCAATCCACAACATGACCATCATCAGCCCATCGCCGAACAGCGCCGCCGACTCGCTCGGAAACAGCGGCCGGGCGACGAACAGCGCGGCCATCGCGCCCAAAAGCCACGGACGCCATCGATCGCCACGCGCAACGGCAGGCGGCGTCTCGGGATCGTGCGATGGAGTCTTTCGTCGCGTCATGGTTCTCGAAGGTCACGGCCGGCGTCGCGCCGCAATTTCCAGAATGGCGACCAGCGACAAGGTGCAAACGACCATCAACAGCACGACGACCGCACCGCCCAGGTCAACCTCGTGCAACAGCAGCGCGCCCAAGCCGCAGGTAGCCGTGGCGAGATAGATCGTCCACACGGCCTGCGTCTTGCTCATGCCGAGATCGACCAGCCGATGCGAAAAATGGCTCTTGTCGCCCACAAACGGACTGCGGCCCGACCGCAGGCGAATCCACACCACGCTGGCCGTATCGTACAACGGCACGGCCAACACGCACAAGGGCGCCAGAATCGCGTAACGCGGCAGATCGCCCCCGGCGAACGTGGCGGTCAGCGACGTGGTCGCCAGCAAGTATCCGATCAGATAGCTGCCTGCATCGCCCATGAACAATCGGGCGGGCGGACGATTGTGCCACAAGAATCCCAAAAGCGAACCGACGATCACCAACAGAAAACCGGCGATGAACAACTGCGGCTGATGGTTGTCGGGCCGAGGGGTCAGCAGCATCACGACGGCCAGCATCGCGGCGGCGATGGCCGCCACGCCCGCCGACAGCCCGTCCATGTTGTCGAGCATATTGAATGAGTTGACCAGTCCGACGATCCAAAGCACGCTGATCGCGCCGGTCAGCCAGGGGGCATCAAGAAACAAACTCAACCGCCAGCCCAACAGAACCATCACCACGGCCACGGCGGTCTGCACGCCCAGCCGAAACCGCCAATCCAAACCGCGCCGGTCGTCGGCCAAACCCAATAGCATCAAGACGGTGCCGCCGGCCAGCAGTTGCCAGAGCTTGCCCGAACGATACAGCAACCCAGACGCATACGGCGCAACAAAATCCGGCAACGGGATCGGCCACGCGACGGCCGCCCACAGAAAAATTTGTCCGGCCAACAGTGGCAACACCAGTCCCAACCAAATAGCCAATCCGCCGCTGGTGGGCATCGGCGCCTCATGAATCTTTCGATAGCCCGGCCGATCGACCAACCCAAACCGAGGTCCCAGCCGCCGCACGACAAAGGCCGCCAACAGGCAAACCAAAAAACTTGGAATCAGGCTGCCAAGGATCAACCCATACATGAAAGACGCTCCGAAAAACAAGGGATTGGAATCTCAAAAAAAGGATTGTCCAGCCAGTCTAATCTCTAATCCCTATTTCTAAGCCACTCCCGACATCGCGTAAAAAACTCCTGATAATCGGCGCGGCGATAGTCGGGAAACGTGTATTCATGCGATTGCCAGCGGTGATGTTTATATTGTAGCGTCATTTCGGCATAAATGCCCCGCGAAAGATACAACCGGTGGGCAAAATCTTTCGTCGAGGCCAACACTAGTTTGGCCGCCGTCAGGTAGCCGGGATCGAGATTCAACGGGCGAGGCTCTGCGCAGGAAGCCGCCGCATACTCCTCTTCCCACCGGTTGGTCGCCCATTTGATCTCGACCAATTCGGCGGGATCGAACGGCCGCTCCAAGGCAAAGAACGTCTTTTTCAGGCCCGGCCCCATCGTGGCGTCGTAGTAGCGGGTTTCGGAAAACTCAAACCGCGGACTTTCCAACGCGATCGGCCCCCACGCGTCGACGGCTCGCTGACGGGCCCAATCCAACGCGGCGTCATAGCGGCTGAACGCGGCCATCAACAACAGCGCCGGCGGATGCGGAAGCGGCTGACCCATAGATATTTTTATGCCAAAACCTCTTTGTGATCGCCGCCCGGCGTCTCGCGGACGTAACGCGGCACGGCATAGCCCGGCAATCGAGCTCGGAGAGCCGCCACGAGCGATTTGCCCGTCTCGATCGGCACTTGAAAATGCGCCGCCCCGGCCACTGGGTCCAATTGATGCAAATAGTACGGCACAACCCGCAAATCGACCAGCCGGCCAAAAAGCTCGACCAAAACGTCCGCTCGATCGTTCACCCCGTGCAACAATACCGTTTGGCTGAGCACCGGCACACCGCCGTCGATCAATCGTGCGAATCCGTCGGCCACCGAGCGGTCGATCTCCGCCGCGTGATTAACATGAATCACCATAATGGGGGTAATCCGCCCTGCTCGAAGCAATTCGACCAATGCGGACGTCACACGTTGCGGTAGGACGACAGGCATGCGGCTATGGAGGCGTACCCTACGGACGTGGGGAATTTCGGTCAGTTGAGCCAGCAGCCTGGCCAATTCGGCGTCCGTGAGCATCAGCGGATCGCCACCGCTGAGGATCACCTCATGCAGGGAGCGGTCGGCCGCAATGTGTTCCAGGGCGGAGGCCCTTTGCACGGCATTTTGCGGACAATCGGAATACGGAAAGTGTCGCCGAAAGCAAAATCGGCAATGGACGGCGCACGCGTCAGCTGTTACCATCAAGATTCTGCCTCGGTATTTCCGAAGCAAACCGGGACCGCACCGGGCGGTCGTCTCGCCCAGCGGATCGGCGTCAAAGCCGGGTGTCGCCAGGGTTTCCTCCGTCCGGGGCAACACCTGCCGCAACAGCGGGTCGTTGGGATCGCCGCGCCGGATGCGGGCCGCGTAGGGCGCCGGAACCAGCAGCGGAAGATTGCCGCCGGCCGATTCGGCTTCGACGCCCAGCGACGGGTCCAAGTCGAGCCGCCGACACAGTTCGGCGGGACTGCGGATCGATTGGTCCAGCAGGGATTGCCAGTCGACAGAGCGATTCGTCCCACCGTGCGTTGGAGTACAACTTGCCATAACGGCAAACTTACCATAACCGAGTCTCCACAGAAAGTGAAACGGGAAGAACAGTCGTGGCCAGCTACAACACCAGCGAGTTTCGCAAGGGATTGAAAGTCCAATTGGACGGCGATCCGTACATTATGATCGAGTGCAATTTCGTCAAGCCGGGCAAGGGCCAGGCCCTCTACAAGTGCAAGCTGCGCAATCTGCTTCGCGGCACCGTGCTCGACCGGACCTACAAGAGCGGCGATTCGATCGACGCCGCCGAGATCGACGAAATCCAGGCCCAATTTCTCTACCGCCAGGCCGACCATTTCGTGTTCATGGACAACGAGTCCTACGAACAATACGAACTGACGTCCGAACAGGTGGACGACGCCTGGAAATATCTAAAAGAGAGCATGGTGTGCAGCATCATCCTGCACAACGGGCAGCCGATCAGCATAACGCCGCCGAACCACGTGGTGCTGCGCGTCGAATATTGCGAGCCCGGCGCGAAGGGCAACACGGCCACCAACGTCACGAAGCCCTGCAAAGTGGACACCGGCGCCGAGTTCCCTTGCCCCGCGTTCGTCAACATCGGCGACCTGATCAAGATCGACACCCGCACCGGCGAGTACCTGGAACGAGTCAAGGAGTAGGAAGCGGGATGAGGAACGGGGGATGGAAAATCGTCCGATGAGGAACCGTGATTTTCGTCCCACGGCCGGTTGGCCGAATCTGCAACGGCGCGCAGAGTTGCTCCGGCGGCTGCGTGCGTTCTTCGACGACCGGGGGTTTCTCGAAGTCGAAACGCCCATCCTCTCGGCCGACACGGTGGTCGATCGCCATCTCGATCCGTTTTGCGCAGTGGCCAGTGGTCCGTGGCCGGTGGTTAGCAACGACAAAAACCTTCCATCGCTAGCCCCCAGCCCCCAGCCTCCAACCTCCACTTCTAATCCCCAATCCCCAATCCCTAATCCCTCTCGTTGGCTCCAAACCTCGCCCGAGTTCGCCATGAAGCGAATGCTGGCGGCCGGGGCCGGACGCATTTACCAGGTCGCCCGCGTGTTTCGCCAGGATGAAGTTGGGCCGCTGCACAATCCCGAGTTCACGCTGGTCGAATGGTATCAACCGGGCGACGGCCTGGACGCCGGCATGCAGATGACCAGCGATCTGTGCGATGCGATCCTTCATCGCGGACCGGCCGAACGCATCACCTACGCCGAGGCCTTCCACCGTTATGTCGGCGTCGATCCGCACGCCAGCGACGGCCGACAACTAGCTGAAGTCGCTCGAAAACTTGGAGTCGCCGCACCAGACAGTCTATCGACGGACGATCGCGACGGTTGGCTCGATTTACTTTTGACGGATCGCGTCCAGCCGCACTTGGGCGTCGGTCGGCCCGCTTTCTTGTGCGATTATCCGGCCAGCCAGGCGGCCTTGGCCCGCACACGGCAAGAAATCGGGAAGCCGTCGGTGGCCGAGCGATTTGAGTTGTATGTGGACGGCGTCGAGCTGGCCAACGGTTACGATGAATTGCTCGACCCGGGCGAATTGCGGACCAGAAACGCCGAAGTCAACGCCCAGCGCGTGGCGGACGGCAAAACGGCATTGCCCGAGGAAAGTCGGCTGCTGGCGGCGATGGAGGCGGGTTTCCCGGCTTCGGTGGGCGTGGCGCTCGGATTTGATCGACTCGTCATGCTAGCCCTCGGCGCAAAAACCATCGCTGAGGTGGTGGCGTTCCCGTTCGATCGGGCGTAAAATAGGCGACACTATGCCTAACCCATTCGATCCCTATCGTGAAGCGTTGGTCGTCGAGACCTTGACGGTTTGGCCCCAAGATTTGCCAGGCACCCCGCTGGCCGATTCCGAGCGGCGGCACATTGAAGAGCGTCTGCACGCCGACCCGGCCCATACGACACAGTTGGAATACGTCAAAATCCCAGCCGGGTTCATCCGCAAAATCACCGTCACGGCCTCCGACCTGTAACGGATTGCCTCTATGACCGCCCCTGTTCAGAACGTCCGCGTCCGCCTGGCCGAGCGAAGCTACGACATCCAAATCGGCGCCGGCAACCTGACCGGGTTCGGCCGGTTTTTCACCGATCGGGTCCAAGCGTCGCACGCGATCGTCCTCACCGATGAAAACGTCCACAAGCTGCACGCCCTGCGAGTGGCCGAGAGCCTGGGCCAACAAGACCTCGAAACCGACGTGATCGTCGTCGCGCCGGGCGAGTCGAGCAAGTCGGTCGAAGTGGCCGCGGGACTTTGGGACGGACTGCTGCAACTGGGCGCCGATCGCAAAACAGCGGTCGTCGCCGTCGGCGGCGGCGTGATCGGCGATCTGGCCGGGTTCGTCGCCGCCACGTTCGCGCGCGGATTGCGGTTCTTTCAAGCGCCCACGTCGCTGCTGGCCCAAGTGGACAGCTCCGTCGGCGGCAAGGTGGGCATCGATCTGCCTGAGGCCAAGAACATGGTCGGCGCGTTTTGGCAGCCGCAAGGCGTGCTGATCGACGCCGAAACGCTGACGACGCTGCCCGACAACGAGTATCGCGCGGGGTTGGCCGAAGTGGTCAAATACGGGGTGATTCTCGACGCCGAGTTTTTCGATTTTTTGGAGGCGAACGTTGCCGCGATCCACCAGCGCGATCACGATACGTTGATTCGCATGGTCGCACGTTGTTGCCGGCTGAAAGCCGACGTGGTCGAACAAGACGAGCGGGAAGAAACCGGGCTGCGGGCGATCTTGAACTTCGGTCACACCTACGGCCACGCGATCGAGATGCTTTCGTGGCGCAAAGAGAAAAATAAATCTCACGCCCGGTCTTCGGACCTCGGCTCTTTGCTTCACGGCGAGGCCGTATCGATCGGCATGGTTCTGGCCTCGCGATTGGCCGAGCGGCTCGGGCGAGTCGACTCGCATTTCACCGAACGATTACGGTCGATCTTGCAATCGCTGGGGCTGCCGACCGACGTACCTGAATTCGATCGGAAAACGATCCTCGACGCCATGAAGCACGACAAAAAAACGGCCTACGGTAAGCTTCGATTCGTGCTGCCCAGCCGAATGGGCCACGTCGAGTTGATCGGCGATGTGGATTCCAAACACATCGCGGCTGTATTGGACCAATAGCCACGAGGACATCCACGGCGATTCGGGGGATCGGTAAAAAATGTCCGAGCACCGCGGTCCTCTTGCCAACGACGAATTGATCGACACGCTGCGGCTTTCGCTGATTCCCGGCGTCGGACCACGACATCGAAAAGATCTGCTCGAACGATTCGGCACGGCCAAGGCCGTGTTGGCGGCGGCCGCGAGTCAATTGCGCGAAGTGTACGGCGTCGGCCCCAAACTGGCCCATGCCATCGTCGAGGCCGACCATCAGATCGACGTCGAGGCGGAAATCGCCTTGTGCCGCCAGCATGATATTGCGATCCTCACCGAGTCGCATGCGGAGTACCCCCGCGCGCTGCGTGAAATTCACGATCCGCCGGGCGTGCTTTTTGTTCGCGGAGAGCTTCAGCCGCGTGACGCGCTGGCCATCGGCATCGTCGGCACTCGACACAGCACGCAATACGGCCTGCGTCAGGCCGAACGGCTGGCCGGCTCGCTGGCTCGGGCCGGCCTGACGGTCGTCAGCGGACTGGCTCGCGGCATCGACGCGGCGGCGCATCGCGGGGCGTTGGCCGCCGGCGGCCGCACGATCGCCGTGTTGGCCAGCGGTGTGCTGAACGTCTATCCGCCCGAACACGCCGCGCTGGCCGAGGAGGTGATCGCGCACGGCGCATTGGTGAGCGAATCGCCTCCGCACGCGCAACCGCTGTCGGGCACATTTCCGCAACGTAATCGTCTGATCAGCGGCATGACGCTCGGCGTGATCGTGGTCGAGGCGGCCGAACGCAGCGGCGCGCTCATTACGGCCCGCCACGCGATGGAGCAAGGACGCGAGGTGTTTGCCGTGCCTGGCAACGCCGACAGCCGCACGTCGCGCGGCTGCCACCGATTGATCCGCGACGGGGCGAAGCTGGTCGAATCGGCCGACGACGTGCTCGAAGAACTCGGCCCGCTGGTCGAGGCCGCGCCGCAGGCCGACGGCCAAGTGATTCATCATCCGGCCGAACTGCTGCTAAACGACTTGGAGCGACAGGTGCTTTCGACGATTGGCGGCGAGGCTACCTCGATCGATCGGATCGTTGCCGAGACGGGCCTGCCGGTCGCTCAGGTGCTTTCCACGTTGAGCGTGTTGGAGATGCGTCGCGTGATTCGTCGTCTGAGCGGGACCACCGTCGCACGGCCTTAGCCGTCCATCGGACCGGCCGCAAAATGCCGATCACAAACTCCAAATTCGGCGGAAACTGCCCCCAAATCGCCATACTCAACCATAGCTTTTCTCTAAGCCGCATTTGCTTGCTAAGTTACCACATCCCCATTATACTGGATAAGCACAGGCTCCTCACAAGCGGGAAGCCACTTTGGTCGTCGAGTGTCTGCGGGCGGGGGGGACGGAGGGATCGGCACATCGCCATTCATCGGCGACCCATTGCTGCGATTTTCTTGCGACAAGACGACCGGCGATTTTTTCGCCTTCGTCCAACACTTCTGGCATTTTCGGGAGCTCAAACCAAATGACTCGTGCGATCACGGTGCGGGGTTGTTGGGCCGCGGTGTTGCTGGGCGTTCTGGCGTTGGGGAGTCCTTGGATCCTGGCCGACGAGGAGAACAGCTCGGCGTTGAAGTATCACGCGGCTTTGCAAAAGCGTCCTGAACCCGGCTACTTGTTCGACCGTTTTTATAATGCTTGGCTCGACCAGTCGACGGCCGAATCGCTCCAAGAATTCTTGCAGAAGCAAATCGAACGGTCGGACACGACGGCCAACCGGTTGTTGTTGGCGTTTTTCCATTCCAAGCAGAACAACGACCAAGCCGCCGTCGATGAATTGAGCAAGGCGTTGAAGGCCGATCCGCACAATGCCGCCCTTTGGTATCATCGGGCCCAGGCCGAGTCGCGAATGCTTGATTTCGATTCGGCCATCGCCGATCTGCGTCGCGCGGCCAAGTCAAAACCCGACGACAAACAGTCGTTGGCCATCGAGCGGCTGTTGGGCACTCTGTTGGCCCGCAATCGCCAAACAACCGAAGCGATCGCCGTGTGGAAGGCGATCTTGACCGCCCACCCCGACGACGAAGATCTCTGTGAAGACATTATCGAATTGCACGTCGAGGAAGGCTTGTATCCACAGGCGGCCGAGTTGTTGGAGTTGTTGATTTCACGGACCAAGGATCCCTACGCGGCCGTCACGCGGCGGCTCCGATTGGGCGACGTGCATCAACGGGCCGGCCGGCGTCAAAAGGCCGTCGAACTCTACTCCTCCGCCCTGCGCGAATCGGGCGAAAACAGTTGGCTCGAACGCGAAATCCTCGCCCAAATCGAACAATCGTTCCGCGCCGAGGATGATCTGGTCGGACTGAAAAAACAATACGCGAAGCTGATCGAAACCTATCCCAAGCGAATCGTCTTGCGGCAGCGGCAGTGCCGATTGCTGGCCGACCTAGGCCAGTCGGAGGAAGCGATTCGCGGCTATCGCGACATTTTGGAGCGAACGCCCGGCGATCGCGCCAATCGCGAGGAGTTCGTCGAGATGCTTTGCCGGGCCGGACGCCTCGAGACGGCCGTTCAGGAACTTGAAACCCTGTGCCAACAAAATCCCAAGGACGCGGAATTGCGCGTTCGCTTGGCCAAGTTGTGGAACCAGGCCAAAAATCCTCAAAAGGCCGTCGAGGCCGCGCGGCAATACTTGGACCTTTCCGACCACAGCGAATACGCCTATTTGCGGGCCGCCCGTTTGGTCGAGTCGTTCGGCGATCGAAGCCGCGCCGCGAAGTTCTACCAGACGATGGCCGACGCCTTCCGCGATTCGCCTTCCGCACAAGAGGCGTTTGCGGCGTTTCTGTACGCCGACGGCCAAAAAGACCGGGCCCTGACGATTTGGAAATCGTTGGCCGCCAAGGCCGACCTGAACCAGACGTTGAACATCGCCCGCACGTTGGACGCCCGGAATGAAGACAAGACGGCGTTGGAAATCTTGACAAGCCGTGAAAAACAATTCGGCGACGATCCGTTGTTTCTGGGCCAACGGGTTGGCACGGCTCTGCGGTTGAAACAGTACGAATCGTGTTTGCCCTGGGCCCGGCGCCGCGTCGAGCTGGCGAAAACCTCCGCCGAGCTGGAAGCCGCCGTTGTGTCGTTCCTCACCGCCTGCCAACAGGCCGACCGGCTCGACCCGACCCTCCGCGAACTGAAGGCGCTCCAACTTCGTCCGATCGCGCTAAGTTGCCTGTTGGCCGAACTGTTGGAGACCGTCGGCGACAGCCCGCAAGCCGATCAGTTGTTGCAAGCGCCGGCCGCCCAGGGTGAACCGCTGGCCGTGGCCGAACAAATCCGCTTGTTCACCACGCGAGGTCAATGGGCCGAGGCCGCCGCGGCGACTCGCCGATTGTTGGAGCTATCCGGAGGGCGACAAACTCCACTGGTGCGGCGTTTAGTGGAGCTGTACGAGCGCAACGGGCAATTCGACGAAGCGATGAAGTGGGTGGAGACGTGGAAGCGGCTCTCGCCGGGCGCGACGACGCCCTGGCTCACCGAGGCCCGGCTGCTGCAAATGCAGGGCAAGGCCCCCGAACTCGCCTTGGATTCGCTGCGCAAGGCCATCCAACGATTCCCGGACGACGAGGAGCTGCGCACCCGGCTGGCCCAAACGTATCAGGACCTCGGCAAGCCGCGCGACGCCGAGCAAGTCTACTGGCAACTCTATGAGAAGGCGTCCGATCTGAGCGACAAGCTCCGCTGGGTTTCGGAACTGGCTCAATCGGCCCAACGCGAAGGGACAACTCCGCGCCTGATCGAGTTGTTCCGCCAACGCAGTCAAAACAACCGGCAGTCGATCGTCCCTTGGATGGCGATGGCGGAAATCTATCGCGTGGTCGACGACTCGCAGAATCGCCGCCAAGCGTTGTTGGCCGCAGCCAAGCTGAAGCCCGACGATCTACAACTGCTCACGCAAATCGCTCGGCTTGAGGAATTGGAGGGCGACTGGAAATCGGCCGTCGCGACGCTCGAGCGCGCCGCCGCATTGGACAAAACGACGCAAACCCGTCAAAAAATCGCGACGCTCCATCTCTCGTTCGGCAATCGCGACACGGGATTGGCCATGATGCGCGACTTGCTCGGCGAGCAGATCGCCGACCCCCGCGTCGTGGAGCGTTTGGCCGATTCGCTGTGCGGAATGCAAGAGTGGGAGCGAGCCGTTGAGTTGCTTCGCCCGCGCCTGGCCGAACATCCGGGCGATTACCGGCTGCGCTATTTGCTGGGCGTGGCCTACGAGGAGTCGGGCAAGACGTCCGAGGCGCTCGACCAATTCGTCACGCTGCTGGATCGCCAGGAGGAATTGCCCAATCTGAAGAAAAAGCTGTCGTCGAACGCGGCGGCAAACCTCGGCTACCTCGATCTGCTCGGCCGGTTGCTTCCCGCCGAGGCCGTCGACTGGTTCCGGCTCTCGGAAGGCCGACACATGGCGTACGGTCATCGTCAGCCGGGAATGGCCCAAGCGATGAACCGCGGCGGCACGGGGGTCGTCTCGACGATTTTTCAACCGCCGAGCGTCGACGCCGTTCGGTCCTACGCGATGTCCCACGTGCTGACGTTGGCGACCGGGCTCGACGATTCGCAAACCGCCGCGTTGACCGCTGCGCTCAAATCGCACGGCGTGCGCGATCCCAAGGTGCTATTGAAATTGGGAGTCAACCTGCAGGGCGGGATGCCGAACGTCACCGAAGCGCTCGACGAGAATCCCAACAATGAGGCCCTGCTGGCGATGGCCGTCTTCACTCGATTTGACCCTTCGGGTTCTAATCGGGAGGACGACATGGTTCGCGCGTTCAAGAAATTCCGCAAGTCGCGGCCCGAGCTGGCCGTCATGGCGGCGATGCAAGCAGAATCATTGTTGGACGACGGCCTGACGCTGGCCGCCACCCTCCAGCGGCCGAATCCGTTCGTCGTCATGGCGATCGCCCAATCGTTGGGCGGAGGGCCTTGGGGCAATCAACGACGGGCGTTCACGCTCGACCCCAAACACCGCAATGCCATTGTGCGGCAGTTGGTCGCCTGGTATCCCCAAATGTCCAAGGACCAGAACAGCCCGTTCGGTCCCTGGGCGTTTTATTTGGTCGCCAACGCAGTCCGCGCGGCCGGCAACGCCGAAGCCTATTTTACCTTGCTGGACAACGAGGTGACCCAATGGCGCAAAAACCCGTCCCAACAGGCGTCGCGCCAGGCCGTGATGGTTTTCGGACGCTCGAACACGCCCTTGTTGGCGCCGCTGAAGTTTCCACCGGACCAGCTTTCCGACTTTCCGCCCAACGTGCTCACGATGCTGTCCAGGTCCCAGGACAATCCTTTCCAACCACCCTCCCCTGACGAGGAGACGACGGACTGGACGCCGAAAAAAATTGTGCCGCTGCTGCAAAAGATCCAAGACCCGACGCTGCGCGTTCTGCTGGCTCAGAATGATGAAGCGTCCCAACTGGTTGAATCGGAGCTGAAAACGATGTTGGCCCAAAAGCCGCCTCGGTTGGACGCGTATCTGCTGGCGGCCGGCAAGGCCTCGACGGATTCGCGGTACGGCGACGCGATCGGGTTGCTCGAAAAGGCTCGCCATCTGCCGATGAAGCCGGAGATGCGGCGGCAAGTGGACGCGGCGATTGTCAGCGCCGCGATGGCCGTGAAAGACGCCAACGACAAGAATCGGCAAGAATGGCTGAAAATCGGCGGCGACGCCGCGCTGCGGTTGCGACGCCAACGGCTCGACCCTGCGCAGCGCGAGCAGTTGGCGTTGGCCCTGGACGATCTAGGGCTGAAAGACGAAGCGAAGAAACTTGAAAAGCAACTCGTCGCCGCCAGCTCCTCTCCTTCGTTTTCTCCCTCGCCGTACGCCGCCCCCATGACGCCGACGAGTCAAGAACGCCTCGAAAAAATGGTGGCCGCCGGCAACCGCCAGTCCGCGGTGCGACTGCTGGTCAACGAACTGCGATCCCTCGTCATGCAGGTCGCCGCCAATCCAGGCAATCGCTCGTGGCTCCGCAATCAAGCCCGTGAAATGAAGAAACGAATGAACCATCTCGGGCTGACCGACGAGGTGATGCAGCAATTCACGCCCGGCCAAGACGCCTCGCCGGCTCGTCTCAACGAATGCGCAATCGTCTTGGCAATGTTCGATCGGACGTCGGAGGCCCGAACGCTGTATGAACGCGTGCTGGCCAAACGTCCCAAAGACGTCAACGCCCGCGTTGCGCTTTTGTTGATGTCGGCCCGATCCGACAGCCGTTCGGCGGACATCGAAAAACACCTATCCCAACTGAGCGACGTCGGCAGCAATCAGCTCGGCCAATCCTTGAACGAGGGCGTCACCGACATGGAAAGCCCTTTGGACGAGCGATTCCGGCTGGTCGAATTGGCCATCCGCCTGTTGACCGTTTCCAAAGAACATCCACAAATCAACGCTCCGTGGGCCATGGCGTTGGTCCAGTCTTTCGGCCGCCGTCTGTACTGGAACAACCAGTCCAATCAACAAACGCTGCCCTCCTTGTACGAACGAGAGAAAACCAACGACTCGTCGCGCGAGGTGACGGTCGAGTTGTTGCGTCGCCGCCGGAAGCTGCACGACGATTTGTGTCTACGCATGATCGACGTGCCCGATCTGAGCCGCGCCGGATTCCGATATCTTTTGGCCGCGAGCGAGGCGTCCGACAAACCGTTGTCCGACGACGAGGTCAAGCAGTTCCGCCAGCGGGCCGAAAAGATCCTCCTCGACGAATCGCAACCGAAACTTCGATCGCCGCAATTTGGCGTCACCGCCTATTACGGCAATCAAAACAGCCCGAATGAAGTGCGGCCACGCGAACCGGAAGATTTTCTGGTCGCCCAGGCCTGGCAGTCGAACGATTGGCGATCGATCGACGAAGTGCTGCTGCCGAAGCTGGCCGGCGGCCGCGGCGCCCCGATCCGCAAGAAGATCACTCGCCTCATGCAGTTATACCGCTGCCCGGCCGACGAGTTTTTGACCTTGGCCGTACAGATTGCCAAGGAACCGGCGACTGCGATGCCGGGCATGATGCCCAACGACAGCGGTTTGGAGACCGTCGTGGACGTTTGGGCCGACCGCAAACTGTCGACCGTCGATCTGGAACCGATGATCTTCGAGGCCATGCGTCGCAATCCGACTTCGCCTTACCAACCGATGCAAACGACGTTCCCTTCGCGATATCTCGCCACGCTTGCAGACCGAGGAGAGACGAAAAAGGCCGAGGCGGTGCTGGAGCATTTGACGACCGTTTATCTTGGACCGGCGGAGAAGCGTGCGGAGTTCGTCCAGAAGAATTTCCAAAGGAATCAAATAACTCCCGGCACCGCGAACGCGAAGATTTACACGTTTGGTCAAATCCTGTCGCAACTGGCCCAAGACGATTCGCTCGTGTTTTTGGTCTTCGCGCAAATTGAATCGACGCCGCAGCTCGGAGAGCAATACGGTTTCCGCTATCGGCCGCAACAAATCGTTCAGCAAAATCTTCAGAAGCGGCCCGACCGAGTCGTCGCGATGCTTGAAGCGTCGCCGTGGACGGCCGACGTGGATCGGTTTCGCGTGTTGTCGACCGGTCAGAACGCGGATACCTGGCCGCTGGTTCAGGTGCTTCGCAATCTAGGAAACCAGCAAACTTCTCCGGTGTGGACCGCTTTGGCGGAAAAGCAGAAGAGTGGGCCAACGTTCGGACGAGGATTGTTGTTGGCCCTCCGCGACCAACAAAACAACCCCGCCGCACTGTTGCAGTATTTGGACCAAACGATCGACGCGATCCAAAAACTGCCCAGCGCGCGTCAAACCGATCTCGCCGTGTTGTTGAAGCCGCTGTTGAGCGATTCCTTGCGCGACGAGTCGACCGCACAGACGCCGGCCGAGCAATGGCTCCGTCGCCAGACGGCCGATCGATCGTCGCGGGCGCTCGAAAAGTTGCGCAGCGCCAAACGATTTGAGGAGTTAGGCATTGCAAACTGCGATCCCTGGCAAGTCAGCCAGTATCTGGCCGGCGTGTTGCCGGAAGTGATCGACGAGGATCCCAAAGCCGCGCGAATCATCTTTTTCCGAGTCGTCGAGATGGCGGAAGACGCCCAACGACGGACCGGAGCGAACTACTACGCCGGCAACGACGAGACGTTTGCCGACTCGGCCCTCAATTTCGTCTTTCAACAGCAAAATCGATTTCGCCCGAAAACGCTGGTCTTTTTGATTGATCTGTTCGAGAGCCGCGAAGGTTCGCAACTCACGCCGCCCAATCAGTTGTCCTACTGGATCGGCAATTTCGCGCGCCAGCAGATCCAACCATCGCCGACCGGAAAACGCGCCAAGCGATCGTCTTCGGCGGAAGAACGTTTTCAACAATTCTACGAGACTTTGGGCCGAACGCTCGACGGACGCTCCAGTTTGTTGTTGATTCCGGGATTGTTGGAAGTCGCCCGGCAACAAAGCGGCGATTCCCTACAGCTTCAACAATGGGTGGATTGGACGGACCAACAAGCCCGGCGGGGATCGTACCCTTCGCTGGCCGCCGACCTGCACGCCTGTCTACAAATGGAACAAGCCCGCCGCAATGCGGCCGGTCGAAAGAAGTCGGACCAGGCCAAAACTCCGGCATCCCCTGCCGTGCCGGAGCGGCCGACGATGGCCGACTATCATAAATATTTTCAAAAACTGCTCGACCGGGCCGATGCGCCCATGTCCGTGCGATTGGCCGTCGCCGCCGCCGTGGCAAAGATCGAATCGGAACGGCTGCCGCTTGCGCTGGCCCACGACATAGCCCAGCTCTATGTGACGGCGTTGGAAACCGACGCAGCCGCCGGCGGTTTTCAGCAATCCACACTGGTTCGGACCTTGTCGTCGATTCGCGACGGCGAGACGGGCCGAGCGTTGGTGGCGCGATGGCGCGAACAGTTTGCCCGCCGATACCTGCGTCCGAATGTTTCGACCGCCCGAGGGCGTCGCTCGTCGGGCAATCTTGGTGGCTCCTCCGATCTTCTGAACGAAGCGATGACGCTCTACTTCAGCGTCGGCGACGTCGATCGGGCGATGATGTTGTTGAACAAATACGATTCTTCGCTGTCGCAATCGTTTTCGACCTTGGCGTGTCTGGTACGGTTCGGACAGTGCGACCGTGCGGCTCGACTGTTCCGCGAACATTGGAAGACGTTCCAACTCAACCAATCCGGCAACGATCTCTTGGGTCGATACGATTCGCAAATCGCCAAGAACACGCCCGCCTTCGCGGCCAAACTGTCCAACCGCGACGAGCGACTGGTCGCCGAGATTTTGCTGGCCGCGATGCCCGACGCGGAGGACGCCTCCGCGCGCGACAAGCGTTTGACCGCCTTGGCCGCCCAATTCAAAGACGCTCCTCTTGCAACGCACGAAGCCAAGGTCAAAGCCTTTCAGGGCCTTTTGGTCAGCAAGCAAGCCATCGCGTTGCTGGCCGACGATTTGGCCGCCGAGTACAAGAAACTCCACCCCGCCCAGTGGCTCAAAGACAACGACTTCCAAGAATTGGAGGCGTCACGGCCGCTGTTGGAAGCCTACATCAGCGTCCGGTTGGCCGCCGGCGACGTGCAACCGCTGGTCGATTTGCTCACGGCGTCGGCCAACGATAGGAACAACAATGGACGCATGCTGGTCCAGTTGAACAAACCGCCCTTGACGGCCTACTACGAAATCCTGCGAAACGGCAAAACACGCTGGACCGTCCCGCAGAGCGAAAAAGTGGCCGTCACTTTGCGCAACATGATCGCCGCCAACCCCAAAAACGTTTACCTTTGCAACCGACAACGCTTGGCCTCGCTGATCCTGGCCTTGCACGTTCACATAGGCCAAGCCGATGAAATGATCCGATGGTACGCCGAGACGGCGCCGCTCGCAAAACAGGTGCTCGCCTCGCTTGACCCCTCGCCGACGGTTTTTCAGCTCGTCAAAAACCTGCACGGCCCCGCGTCGGCCGACGATCTCGACCGACGGATCGGTTACGTGAGCGACATCCTGAAGGTCTCGCTGAAAACCGGCTGGTTCCAGTGGAGCTCCCACCGCCGCAATTATCCCTTGGCCGGCGACCAAACGAACGTGTTCGATCGCGTCGTGCAGTCGAATCTCGTCGAGTCGAAAGATTTGATCGCTCGCGGACCGACGCTGGTTCGATCTTTGGACGATTCAGGGCTCGCCAAAGCCGCGTTGGCAGCGTGGATGCAATCCAACGGCGAGCCGGACCAAGCCGCCGCGTTGTGGCGCGACGCCATCGCCGCAGCAGCCAAAGACTCGCCCTCGGCTGATTATTGGCGATGGGATCTTGCCCAATCGCTCCACGCAGCGGGCGAGGCGGACGAAGCGGCCCGCGTTGCAGACGACATACATTCGAAGCGGCTCGCCCCGCGAGATCGAAAATCGTGCGAAATGTTCCGCAATAGGATTCATCCGTCCTCACCGCAGCAATAATTATCGACAAACCCGTCAACCGCCAGACCAAGGGAAACGACGACTCCCTGCCTTTCTTTTTTCCATAAAAATGTCGGATTGTAAAATCATCGAACGGTTTGTCGCGTCGGTTCGCCGACGGGTCAACCGCCATCAGCTTTGGACGACGTCGATCGAATCGCTCGTGGTCGGCTCGGCGGCGTGGATTGTCGTCGGCTTGTGCTACGTGGCGCGTGGATACGCCCTGCCGGCTGTGTGGTCTGCGTCGATTCTGCTGGCGACCGTTTTATTGGCCGCTGCAGTCTGGACCGTTCGTCGCATGAACGTCGAGCGGACCGCCCGATTCGCCGATCACTTTTTTCAGTTGCAGGACGCCGTCAGCTCATTCTTGCATTTTTCGTCGCAAAACCACCGGGACGGTTTTTATGCCTTGCAGGCCGCCCAAACCGCCGATCGCGTGGCGGGGCTCGACTCTGCCGCCGTGCGTTACCGACCGCCCAAACGACGGCTGTGCCTGGCGGTCGGACTGCTGGCCGTCGCCGTTCCGCTGAGCGTGTGGCCGCCCAGCGACGCCGTGCTCCGTCGGATGGCCGAGCAACGTCAGATCGCAACGCAAACCGCGCAGCTCAATGCCGATTTGCGAAAAGAAGCGGACCAATTGATCGAAGAAACCCGCGATCCGGACGAACAAAAGTTGATCGAGCCCGACAAGCTGCGCGAGTGGGTCGAACGGTTAAAAACGACTCAGGACCGTGCCGAGGCCCTGCGGCAATACGCCCGACTGGAACGCAAAGTGGACGGCCTTCGCCAATCGGTGCAACGCAAAAGGGACGAGCAGTTGCTCGATCGCGCGGCCTCGGAGTTGGCCAAGGATCCGCGGACCAAGTCGATGGCAGAAACGCTTTCGCACAAGGACTACCGTCGCGCGGCCGACAAGCTAAAGCGATTGAAGCCGGACCCGTCCAAATCGCCCGACCAGCGTCGCCGCGACCTGGCCCAACTGAAGACGATCGCTCAGCGCATGGCCGCCGCCCGATCATCGGCGAAAACCTCGAACGGCGAAACCGGAAACGAAAGCGACGGCGCGCTGGCCGATCAGATCGCCGAGCTGGCCGAGGCCATGGAAAAGCTCGATCGTCTGGAGGAACGACAAGGAAAACTCTGCCAGTGCGAGAGTCTCTGCTGCGAGAAGACCGACAAGCTGGCCGACACGTTGAAAAAGCTGTCGATCTGCCGGCAGTTGGACGGACGGCTCTGCAAGCTGTGTCGTTGTTGCAGCCAATGTCAAGGCCGGATGTGCTGCAACAGTCCGAACGCCGGCGGGCACAAAGCCGGCTGGGGCACGAATCAGGCCCGCCGCGATCAGCGAGACGCGTTGATCGACAACGGCCAAACCACGCAATTGACGGGTCAAAAGAGCGCCGGACCTTCGTCGACCACGGTCGAGGCGGCCGACAGCGGCGACGGCGTCGCCACTCGTCGCGTGACCGCCCGAGCGCGCGCGTTCCAACATCAATTCGAGTCGTTCGTCCAACGCGAGGACGTGCCCGAGGCCGTCCGCGAGGGCGTGAAACAGTATTTCCAGATCATCCACGAAAGCGACAACGAGCCTTCTCTCAAGAAAGAATCCGCTCCATGAACGACCTCGCCCCAGAGATCCAACAAGCCGCCGAACGATTCCGCACGACGTTCTCTCGCATCCAAAATGAAGTGGCCAAGTTCATCGTCGGCCAGCAGAACGTGATCGAAGACGTGCTGCTGGCCGTCCTCTGCGGCGGCCACGTGCTGCTCGAGGGCGTGCCGGGGCTCGGCAAAACAGCCTTGGTCCACACGCTGAGCCGCGCACTGCATTTGAAGTTTTCACGCATTCAATTTACGCCCGATCTGCTGCCGGCCGACGTGGTCGGCACGCAAGTGCTGGTCGATCACGGGGCGGGCAAAGAGCTGCGGTTCCAGCCGGGCCCGGTCTTTTGCAACATTCTGCTGGCCGACGAAATCAATCGGGCCACGCCCAAGACGCAATCGGCCTTGCTGGAAACGATGCAAGAAAAATCCGTCACCGTGGCCGGTCAAACGCACCGGCTCGGCTCGCCGTTTTTTGTGCTGGCCACGCAAAACCCGATCGAGCAGGAAGGCACCTACCCGTTGCCCGAAGCCCAATTGGACCGATTCTTCTTCAAGCTGTTTGTGACGATGCCCAGCCACGAAGAGTTCTCGCAGATTCTCGATCGCACCGGCGGGTTGGAGACGCCAACGGTCGAGGCGGTCGCCACGGGCCAAGATATTTTGGACATGGAAAAAACGTTGCGAGCGGTGCCGATCGACGGACCCGTCCAAGATTACCTGATCCGTCTGGTTCGAGCGACGCATCCGAACGGCGACGCCGCGCCGGCGACCGTCCGGCGGTTTGTCCGCCACGGCGCTTCGCCGCGGGCCGCACAGGCCATCTTGGCGGCCGCGCGAGGTCGGGCGCTGTTGGCCGGCCGCTATCACGTCGCCCACGAAGACGTGAACGCCGTGGCGCTGCCGGCGCTGCGCCATCGCATCCTGTTGAGCTTCGAGGGTGAGGCCGAAGGCGTCCGAACCGACGACATCGTCGCGCAGATCGTCTGCGACGCGACCTGACCGCGACGCGCGGATTTTTTTGGAACTGAGACAACCACCGTCGAAACGCTTTCTTGCCGCACATGCTTACCGATCCCGCTTTCATCCGACGACTCGATTCGTTGTACTTGCTGGCCCGCAAAGTGCTGGGCGGTTCGTTGCAGGCCGATCGCAAAAGCGTCCAAAAAGGATCCGGCACGACGTTCGCCGATTATGCCGAATACTATTTCGGCGCCGACTACCGCGCGATCGACTGGCGCGTGTACGGGCGGTTCGAGTCGTTGGTGATCAAGCTGTTCGAGTTGGAAGAAGACGCGACGATCTATCTGCTGCTGGATTCGAGCCGTTCGATGGAGACGAAGTTCCTGTACGCCCGAAAGTTGGCCGCGGCCTTGGGCTACATTGCGCTGCGGAATCTCGACCGGTTGGCGGTCTACGCGATGGCCGACACGCTCGAGCCGCTGTTGGACGCCTGTCGCGGCGGCGCGAAGACGCTGCAATTTCTGCGGGCGTTGGAACGGGCCGACACGTTCGGCGGCGACACGCAATTCAACGCTTGCACCCGACTGTTCCAGGCCCGCCACCGACGTCGCGGGTTGGTGATCGTTGTGTCCGACTTCTTGTTTCCGGGCGGTTTCGACGAGGGACTGCACTACCTGCAATTCAACAAGCATGAGGTGTACTGCCTTCAGGTGCAGGACCGCCGCGACACGCAATGCGACTGGAAGGGCGACGTCGAGTTGGAGTGCGTCGAGACGGGCCGACGGCGCCGCGTGACGGTCTCGCCGAGCGACGCCCGACGCTACCATCAGGCCGTGCTCGACTGGAACGACCGGCTGCGGAGCTGCTGCGCCCGATGCGGAATCGGCCTGACCTCCACGTCGACCGAGCCGCCGTTCGAGTCGGTCATTCAAGACATGCTTCGCCGCGGAGGGCTGGTGGCGTGACATTCTTGCAGCCCATGATGCTCTGGTCGCTGTTGGCCTTGCTGCCGTTGGCGGCCCTCTATTTTTTGAAAGTTCGTCCCAGCCGCAAGCCGACCACGGCGATGTTTCTTTGGGAGCAAGTGCTCGACCAGCGACGCTCGAACAGCCTGTTTCGTCGACTTCGCGATTTTTGGTCGCTGCTGATCTTGGCGCTGGCCTGCGCGGCGATCGGACTGGCGTTGGCGCGGCCCGAATGGACGGATCGTCGCCAGGACCTGCTGATCGTCCTCGACCAAAGCGCGTCGATGGCGGCCCGACAAGGCGGTCACTCGCGGATCGAATTGGCGCGTCGGGCGGCAGCCGAGCTGATCGAAGGACTCGACGGCGTTCAACGTGCGGCCGTCGCGGTATTGGACGATCGACTCGTCTATCGCTCGCATCTGACCGACAACCCCCGCGAACTGCTCGACGCCGTTGAAGCCGTCGCGGCGACCCAACGGCCGCTGCGTCTTGATGCTATGCCCCGGCGAGAAGATTTTCGAGAGATCCAGACCGATCGTCGCCGCTCGCTGCGGATCGTGTTGATCAGCGACGGGTGTTTCGGCGATCAAAAACTTTCCGAACACATCGAACTGATTCGTATCGGCGACTCGTTGGAAAACATGGGCCTCGTGGCTGCCGACATGGCCTATTTGCCCGCCGGCGGCCGCCGATTGGCCGTCTATTGTCAGGTGGCCTCCTCGTTCGCCAAGCCGCGGGAGGTCGATCTGACGATCGCCCGTCTGGAGGACGACGGCCGCGAGCAGCCGGCAAAGGTCGTGCCGCTCACGGTTCGACCGGGCGTCAATCCGCCCGAGACGTTTTGGATCGAACAGGCCGAGCCTGGCCGATGGGTCGCGCGGCTTGGCGCTGAAGACGTTTTGACGTCGGATGACGCAGCCTACTTGATCGCCGCGCAACCCTCGCCGATTCGCGTGCAGGTTCGTTCTTCCGACCGATTCTTCCTGGAAAAAAGCGTCCTGGCGTTTTCGCAAGCCGAGGGTCTCCTGACGTTGGTTCATGAAAAGCCCGACGTCACGTTGGCGTCTGGAGAGTCGCCCGAGGCCAATCGGCTTCTGCTGTTTCATCCGGAGGGCCAATCGCCGTGGTGGAAGGATTTGGGCGAGACGATCGAGGCGCCGGCGCCTCGTGTGGTCGCTCCGAATCATCCGGCGTTGCGTCACGTCGATGCGGCGACGATCCCGTTCGTCGGCGCGCGACGATTGACTCCGCCGCCGGGCGCTCAGATTTTGGTAGCCGACGATCACGGGTTGCCGCTTGTGTATTTAGCTCGCCACGAAGGACGCACGGCCGTGGTCGTCAATTTGGACCCGGTCGCCGCCGACTTCTATTTTAGCGCGTGGTTTCCCGTACTGGTGCATTCGGCCGCAACGCATCTGGCCGGACGTGAACAGCCGCTGCCGGCCGCCTGCCGACCGGGCCAGTCGATTACGATTCCCGGCGCGTCGGACGACACCGTGTCGACGTGGACGGACGACGGCGGCAAACCGCGCACCGTTTTCGGTAGACAGCTTACACTCGACGATCGGCTCGGCTATTCCGAGCTAAAAAACATCGTCGGCCGATGGTGGTTGGGCAACAGTCTGTTAGCCTCGTCGGAAACGTTGCTGGACCATCCGGCGACGGCCGTCTTGGGCGAGCCGCTCAGCCGTGGCCGTTCGCCGACTTGGTGGCTGACGCTTTTTGCCGTACTCGCGTTGACGGTCGAATCGGTATTGTATCATCGTCGAAAGGTGGGCTGAGGCATGCTGGAGTTCGTGTCGTTGCGTCCGTTGGCGTGGCTCGTGATGGTCGCCCTGCTGGCGATCGCCGCGCGCTATAGTCTGGCGGATCGACCGCGACTATTGCTTTGGACCTCCACGCTGCTTTCTGCGATCGCTGTTCTCTGCCTAATCGTCGCCTTGTGCCGACCGTATCGCACGACGCAAAGCGACGCCCGGCACGTTAATTTTCTCGTTGACGTCTCGCAGTCGATCGACTTGAAACAGGCCCGATCGTCGCTCGAGGAGATCGATCGTTGGATCAAGCAACTCCGGGCGGGCGACAGTTGGGCGTTGTTCGCCGTGGGACGCGGCGTTCGTCCGTTCGAGACGACCGACCTGTTGCGCAAAACGCTCGATCAGTGGCGCGAGACCGGCTCGGACGACGAATTCCGCAGCGCGACCCAATTGGCCGCCGGTTTGCTCGCAACGCGTGCGGCTTTTCCGGCTGGCAAAATCCGCCAGGCCGTATTGCTGACCGACGGCCAAGAGACCGACAACGACCTCGGCGCCGCGTTGCGTCAGATGCGCGACGAGGGCGTTCGCGTCTTTCGCCGCCCCGTCGAGGGTTTGAAGGATCCCGAGGCGGCCGTGATCGACGCGACGACCTCGTCCCGCGAGGCGTTTCAGGGCGAGATGGTCCGCCTGTCCGTCCGCGTCGCCTCGAATCGCGCGATGCCGGCCGTTGTGCGATTGGTGCATCGGGGCGTCGCCGTCCAGACGCAAAAGGTCCGGCTGCGGCCCGGCGACAACAATCTCTTTGGATTCGACGTCGAGATGACCGACTCGGGCGAAACTTCCTGGACCGCCGAATTGCAGCCGGCCGAGGATCATTTTGCGATCAACAATCAGGCGTCGTGCACGGTCTCGGTCCGGGGCCGACCCACCGTGCTCGTCGTGCACCAAAAGCCGAAGCAGATGCGGGCGATCGTTCGTGCATTGCGTCAGCAGGAGATGAACGTCGAGGTACGATCGGAGCGCGGCCTGCCCGATTCGCTCGATGGGCTGCTGGCGTTCGATGCCATCGTGCTGGCCGATTTGCCCGCCACGGCCATGTCGCCTCGTCAGATGGAACTGTTGAAGCGTTACGTCGTTGACTTAGGCGGCGGGCTGGTCATGCTCGGCTCGGAGAACAGTTTTGGACTGGGCGGCTACTACAAAACGCCCGTCGAAGACGTACTGCCGCTGATTTCCCGATTCGAGAAGGAAAAGGAAAAACCGTCGCTGGCGATGGTGTTGGTGATCGACAAGTCGGGCTCGATGACCGGCACGCCCATCGAGTTGGCGCGCCAGGCCGCCAAGGCGACGGCCGAACTGCTTGGGCCCCGCGACTCGATCGGCGTGATCGGGTTCGACGGGCAACCGCAAATCGTGTGCGAAATGACCAGTGCCGCATCGCGCGACGCCGTGCAGGCGGCGATCGATTCGTTGCAGGCCGGCGGCGGCACGTTCATGTATCCGGCCCTGGTCGCCGCCAAAGAGATGCTCGAACACACATCGGCCAAAATCCGACACGTCATCTGCTTGAGCGACGGGCAAACGCAACCGGCCGATCATGAGTCGTTGGTCGAAGAAATGGCCGCCGCCGGCATGACCGTCTCGACCGTGGCCATCGCCAATGCCGACCGTTCGCTGATGGCTCGCATCGCCGAGGTCGGACGCGGACGCTATTACGAGACCACCGACCCGACCAATGTTCCACAGATTTTCACCCGTGAAACCATGCAGGCCTCGCGATCGGCCATTAAAGAGGATCTGTTTGCGTGCGTTCGCGTGGGCGACCACCCGTTGTTGGCCGGCTTCGGCCCCAAAGATCTGCCGCTTTCGCTCGGCTATGTGATGACCGAGGTGAAACCGACCGCGCAGTTGCTTCTGGCCGTCGAGACTGGCGACCCGTTGTTGGCGGTCGGACGTTATGGGCTTGGCACGGGCATGGCCTTCACCAGCGATCTGACGGAACGTTGGGGCGGCGAGTGGTTGGCATGGAACGATTGCGGTAAGTTCTGGGCTCAAGCGCTGCGAGCCGTATTGCGCAAAAACTCGGTCGAGGGGCTGTCGCTCCAGTCGCACCACACCACAGAGGGGTGGACTCTGGACATCGAACGCCGCGGCAACGACGGGTTGCCTGTGCATGGGATTCACTGGAACGCAAGCCTGTTGGATGAACAAGGTCGACCCGAGCCGCTGGCAGTCCGTCAGGTTGGGCTGGGCCGCTATCAGGCCAAAGTGGTCGACAAAGACCATTGCCACCGACAAACCGTCCGGCTGCACGACGAGGACTACGACAAATCGAAGGTGCTGAGCTTCCAGCCGTCCTATCCCGAAGAATATCGGCTTCGGCAAGAGTTGCCGCCGGCAATGGCTGCACTGCCGGTGGCCGCCGCGACACGGACCGCCGACCTGTCGCCTCAGTCAGGCCGGACCAGCGTGGCCCACTATTTTTATTTCGGCGCGATGGCAAGTCTGCTCGGAAGTTTACTCTTAAGGCGTATTTAACACAGCTCACACGTGGCAATTTTGCTGTTCCGAATTGCCGCAGGTGTTCAATTTTGCTGTATTAAAATTGAACAGGCGAGCTGGGGTTGGCTCGGGCAAACCAATTCCCAGCTCGCCTGTCGTGTAGTCGGAAGACTGACTTCCGATTCGTCAGGAGGTTTCCTCTTTTCCGCTGCCAACTCGCAAAATGCCTCTTGTGCCGCCACCGACCCCGTTACGGCTGACCTCTTCCCCCCGCCGAGCGCGGGAGAAAGGTCGCCGCCACGAGTGCGACGACCCAGCTCCTTTCGCTCAAACATCCTCTTCTCTGTTGCGGCCCCACGGGCCGACCGACACGCCACGGTTCGTTTCGCCCCGAACCGCCATCGATCAACGTCTTTTAGACTTCGCAAACGGCATGCCAAACCAACAAAAGGACAAGAAACGCGGATGGGAGACCCACGACGATCCAACGAGGAGATCCCGCTTCGTTCCAAGCTCTCGCTCTTACGCAGTTTGGCGGAGATCCTCAAATTGGATCTGATAGAGCCGGCGATAGAATGCACAATGGGCCAACAGCTCTTCGTGCCGGCCGACGTCCAAAATCTTTCCGCCCTGCATCACCACAATCCGATCGGCCAGCGATAGAACCGCCAGACGATGGGTGATCAAAATGGTCGTTCGGTTGCGCGTGAATGTCTCCAGCACCTGCTGGATGGCCTGTTCGCTCTCCAAGTCGACCTGGCTGGTGGCCTCATCGAGAATCAGAATCGACGGATCCCGGAGAATTGCCCGGGCTAGCGCAATCCGCTGCCGTTGGCCGCCCGACAGACAGTTGCCCAGCGCCCCGGCCGACGTTTCATAGCCGTTGGGCAATTCGGTCTCGATGAACCGATGGGCGTGCGCCTGTTTGGCGGCTGCAATCACCTGTTCGCGTGTGGCGTCCGGCGCACCGTAGCGGATATTGTTGAAAATCGTCTCGTCGAACAACATAGTCTCTTGCGTGACCAGGCCGATCTGGCGACGCACGTCGCGGATCCGCATGTCGCGCAACGGCACGCCGTCCAGTTTGACCTCTCCGCTGGTAGGATCGGCGAAACGCGGCACCAGATTGGCCAGCGTGCTCTTGCCACAACCGTTCGATCCGACCAGCGCGACGGTTTCGCCAAAGCCGATTTGCAGATTGATGCCCTCGAGCACCGGTTTGCCCGGCTGATAGGCGAATCCGACGTTCTCGAACACCAACTCGCGGTGATGGCGGCGGAACGGGACCGGAGTGTGCGGATCGCGGACTTTCGGCTGACGATCGAGCCTCGCAAAGATGCGATCGGACGCCGCGCTGGCGGCCTGCAACCGGCTGAACACGTCCGACATTTTCCGCAACGGATCGGCCGTGGCGGCCAACAGCGCGTAGAACGACAGCAACTCGGCCCAATCCAACGGCTGGCTGGTCATGCGAACGCCCAACAAGTGCGTGCTCTGCGAAAGAACCATCCAGGCTCCGGCCAACATCGCCATAGAAATCGGAACGATCCCCAAGACTTCCGTCATTGGATGGGTCAAAGCGTCGTAACCGGCGATGCGCATCGCCTTCTTGAAGTAGCCTTTGTTATTGTCGTGAAATCGTTTGCGTTCGCGAGGTTCGTTAGTAAACGCTTTGACGATCTTGATGCTTCGGAAGGTTTCTTCCAGCGTGGCGTAGATCGCAGCCATTTCTTCCATCGCGCGGCGGTTGGCCCGCTTGAGCGACTTGGCTAGCCAGCCAACCAAATAGCCAGCCAACGGAGCGATGACCATCGTCAACAGCAGCAGTCGCCAACAGATCCATCCAGCGGCGCACAGGCAAACGACCATCTTCAACGGCTCGCGAATCAGTTTGCCAAACAGCGCCTCCAGTCCGATGGCCACGCGGTTCATGTCGTTGGTGAACCGGCTCATCAGGTCGGCCGTACCTTCTTCGCTGAACATCGAAAGATCCATCCGCAATGTGCGGCGATAGAACAGTTTGCGCAAGTCAAACGTGGCTTGCTCGGCCAGCCGCGACACCAACACATTGTTGGCCACCAAAAACACGTCCTTCACCAACGTGCCGGCGATCAAAAAGCCAATCACCAGCGTGATCATGACAAACGGATCGCTGGGCAGATACGCGAGAATGTACGGTTGCAGCGTTTGATAACTCTTGAGCGACTTGCTTTCGATCTTGAGCCGCCCCTCGACGAAAATCTTTTCGCTGGTCAACACGCGGCGCTGGTCGCCGGACGCGGCGGCCAGTTGCAACTCGATTTTTTTCAGCTTGGCCGCTTCTTCCTCGACCACCGCTTGCCCCCGCTCGATGCGAGTCGTGATCCACTGATGCGGCGATTGGCCAAACAACCCGACTTGAACGAATGGGTACACCGCGCTGACATTTGCACCCCAAAGGACGGCGACCGCCAGAGCGGAAACGATCGAGGCGGCAAAAATGAGCTTGTAGCGGATCGCCATCCGCACGACTCGGCCAAAATTCATAGTAGGCAAGACCTTCCGTCAGAGACTCAAGAGACTTTGCGAGTCCAGCGCGGCACTTGTAGCAGATTTTGCCTCCCAGGCCAAGACGAGGAATTTTGGACGCCTTGGGAGATGAAATTTGCAGGCCGCGATTGACAACTTAGGAAAAACAGGAAAGACGGGCCGCCATCCCCTCCGATCGAAGATTGCCACCACAAGCCGCCCGCAAACTCTCGCCACTTTACCCAACCCTATCGTGTTGGCGGCAGCAGCTTTACGGAACACGACGGTTCTGTCGTTTTTCTGGACTCTGGCGATTTTAGGGCCGATGTCTGTTGAAGTAGGGCGAGGTTGGAGGTTTCCCCGCAGAGACCCAATTTGCCCTCCGAAGACCAAGAGCTCATAAAGGAATCGTCGGACATGAAACGCGCCATCTTTTCGCTGTTGACGGTGGTCATTTTGATTGGGGTGACCGGCTGCATCCACCAACATGGACGACGCCCCTGGGCCTGCATGAACGGCAGTTGCGCCCAAGCCCCCGAGGATGCGCAGTCCTGCGACGAGTCGTGCGAAAAGTGCAGAGGTTGTCGGTTGCGTTGCGGGCACGGCGCGGAAGCGACGGCCGCCGGCCCTGCCACGGGCACGGTCGCCTATCCATACTACACCACGCGCGGCCCACGCGACTTTTTGGCCAACAATCCGCCCAGCATCGGGCCGTGACGCCTAACGGTCGCCATCGAGCCCAGCTCTTCGTTGCCGCGAGCAACGTCGCTCTTGGTTTTGCACTGCGTCGCATTGTGAGCGGCCTTTGATGGCGCGGTTTTTTGCATTTTTCGCACTCGCGCGGCAGAAAGCAGCAAAAACCAGGCGATCGAGGCGAACTGCGCAATTTTTTCATAATATCTCGCCTCGCGTCTGCCATTTTCTTTTGTTCGTCCACGGCGAACCGCAGCCGGCCGTTGACAGAACCCGCCTCGACCCTCGACAATGACGCACTGGGTTCTTTGCGATCGTTGGTTCCTGGTACACGCGATCATGCGATTTCACACGTTCGTTTTGAAAAACGTGGTCCGCCGCCGAATCCGATCGACTCTGACCGTGATCGGCATGGCGGTGGCGGTCGGTGCGGTTGTCGCGCTGGTGGGCATCTCGAACAGCTCAATCCGTTCGTTTCTGGCCATCTACACGAATCAAAAAATCGCCATCATCGTGCAGCAGCGCGGCGCCAAGCAGCGACTAACCAGCACGTTGAGCGACAAGCTGGGCGAGCAAATCGCCCGAATCCCAGGCGTCAAGCAGGTCCACACCGGACTGGTCGACTACACATCGCTCGAGGACTTGGGCATCAACGCCCTGGTCGTGCAGGGCTGGATCCCTGATTCGGCGGCGATGCGGGCGTTGAACGTTCAGCCGGGCGGTCACTGGCTCACCGCCGCCGATCGACGCGGCGTGCTGCTGGGCCAAGACCTCGCCCGGTCGCTCGAAAAGAAGGTCGGCGACAAAATTCCGCTGTTTGACGATGGCCAATACACCGTGATCGGAATCGTCAAGAGTTCGATTCCGTACGAGTCGAGCAGCATGTGGGTGTCGTTGGCCGCGCTGCAGAAGTTCATGGGCCGTGAGGGTCAGGTGACCGGCTATTCGGTCGTGGTCGACCATCCGGATGACGACGCCGAAGTGGAGCGGATCCGCGAGGCCATCGCGGCGATCGGGTCGAACATCGAGGCGCAAACGGCCGCCAACTCGGTCACCTCAACCACCGAGATTCGATTCATTCGCGCGACTTCTTGGATCACCTCGGCCATCGCCATTCTGATCGGCGCGATCGGCATCCTGAACACGATGATCGTGTCGGTTTACGAGCGGACGCACGAAATTGGCATTTTACGAGCGATCGGGTGGCGGCGCAGCCGCATCGTACGGATGATCCTGATCGAGTCGGTGCTGCTAAGCCTCGTCGGCGGAATCGTCGGCACGTTGAGCGCCGTCGTGGTGACGCCGCTGTTGGGCCGCCATCCGGCGGTGGCCGGGCTGATCGACGCCCATATCGGCGCGCCGGCTATCGTGCTCGGCATCGTGATGGCGTTGGTTGTCGGATTGCTCGGCGCCGCCTATCCGGCGTATCGCGGCGCCCAAATGCTGCCCACGGAGGCCCTGCGACATGAGTAACCGCGACTCCATGCTGTTCCGAACCGAACACGTCTCGAAAATCTATCCCGACGGACAAGTGCATGCCGTCGAGGACGTGTCGATCGGCATTCGCCGCGGCGAGTACGTGGCCATCATGGGCCATAGCGGCAGTGGCAAGTCGACGTTGCTGAACTTGCTGGGCACGTTGGACCGGCCCACGTCCGGCGAGGTGTATTTTGACGGCCAGCCGCTCTCGAAGGTCCGAAGCCTCGACCGCATCCGCGTTCAAAAATTCGGGTTCGTCTTTCAGTCGTTCTACTTGCTGCCGATTCTCACGTCGCTGGAGAACGTGCAAGTGCCGATGTTCGAGAACGGGATGCCCGCCTCTGCTCGCGTTCGCAAGGCCCGCGAGCTGTTGGACCTGGTCGGCATGAGTCATCGGGCAAACCATATGCCGCAAAAACTTTCGGTCGGCGAACGTCAGCGCGTGGCCATCGCTCGATCGCTGGCCAATGATCCGATCGCCATGCTGGCCGACGAGCCGACCGGCAACTTGGACTCCGTGTCGGCCGAGGGCGTTTTCGATTTATTCGCACATCTGCATCGCGAGCAACGCATGACGATCGTGCTGATCACGCACGACCCGGAGTTCGGACGCCGCGCGCAGCGGACCATCCACATGCAAGACGGTCACGTGATGTCAGACGTGGTCAGCGAGCGAAATCGCGTCCGCACGCCGATGCCGCCGTTTGCCACCTGACGCAAAACAACCGTCTACGGTTGCAAAAAAATCTTCCGGTTCCGGCCGTTTTCGTCAAACCCGACTTTGCCTTCGCGGGCGAGCCAGCCGACGGCCTGCATGACCGTGTCCCGAGGCGCGTCGACCATCTTGACCAGCTTGGCCAAGGTGACCGGCCCCTCGTCCGACAACGTTCGCCAGACTGTCCCCGCCACTTCGCCGATGTGCATGACGCAAGAAACGGGCGATGTGGTTGCCATAAGATCACCTCTACGGTTCCAGACTGTTCAACAAACTGAACGTAATCGCTTGAAACACACGCTCGAGTTGCGCATATTCTCGATCTTCGGCTTGATAATAGATAGTATAGGACGTGTTGGCAACACAAAACCCGCGAATCTGCGCCGTATTGGTAAGATCGAGATAATAGAAAGCCAGCTCAAAACCCTCTAGATGGTGGCCCGCCACGTCTTCCTCGACCGGTTCGGACTCTAATCCACCATATTCCTGTTGCAGGGATTTAAGAATGGCGGCGGTCAAATTCCCGGGTTTTTCCGAGCCGGAATACAGGGCGACATTCCAAAACGCGCCGCCGGGGCTGTAGATGGTGACCGATTTTCGGCCCAACATGGCGTCGGAATCGTCGAGAGTCCAGTTTTCGGGGTACTGGAACGAGATGCCCAAACGATCAAACTGTGCCGGCATGGTGGGGTCCACCCAAAATTTCGAGACGACGAAAAACGCCCAAGATTCGATCCATCTTACCAAGGGTCGCCGAATTCCGAAACGGGCGGTTGGACTTTTTCGTCCGCCAATTTGCTCTGGACATGCACGGCCTGTTTTGCGACACTCCCGCCCTTGTCTTGCAGGACAGGCGGCCACGCTCCTGTCCCTCCATGGCACAAGTCCCACGGAGCAGATGGTTTGCTGCCCCAGGAAGAAAGGTTCGCCATCATGGTTGCAAGAATGTCAAAGGTTAGTTCGATCGGAAGTTTTTTCTTGTCTCTCGTTGTGTTGTTGTATGCCGTGATGTCTCCAGACTCGGCGGCCGCTTGGTCGATCGCGGACCCGTTTTCGCTTTCGTCGGGCAGTTCGACGTCCAAGGCCGCCAGTCCAAAACCCGCAGCAAAACCCACGGTGAAATCCGGCGTCCAAGAACCTTCGATGTGGGATAAAACCAGTTCAGGCACCAAAAACTTCTTTAACAAAACGGGCGAGACGCTCGGTTTGAAAAAACCGGAACCAAAAAAAATCACCTATGCCGTGCCAAAAGCCCGGGCGATCCAGCATCCCATTAAAAAAGAAGAGCCGTCGTGGTGGAGCAAACACAATCCGTTCAAAACGCCTGAACCGGAAAAGCCGAAGAAGGTCACCGAGTGGATGCACAACCCTCGGCCGTGATTGTCGCATTCCCAAAAAATCCGACAGGACCGACCACTGCGACTCGTTTTTGGTTCGAGTAGATCCGTTCTTCCGTCAAGGGACGCCAACGTGCACTCCACGATCACCCATCGTTGGATTCAATGGACCGGCCGTGTGGCCCTTCTCACAGCGATCATCTGTGGCGGATGCAAAAGCCTGTCGGCGCCGTTCGCCAAGAGCCGAGAAGACGAAAGCCTTCGCAAGCAGGTCCAGGCGGACCACTTTCCGTCGGCCAAACAAGTCGGGCTTTGAGCCGTCGTCGGCCGCCGCCCATTCTACCTAGGCCGAAAATCCAAAACCGCACTACCCCGAGGCGGGGATTCTCCTCCCTTTTTCGCCGCGGTAAGGGCTGATGAGCCGGATCTTATCGGTTATAATAGCGCGGTGTGGTTTTTGCCAATCCACGCGGTCGCTCCGACCTCGAAAATGGCACGATCCTTTGGGGAGAGACAAGTTTGCGCATGCCAAGACCGACGATTGTCACCGCCATGACCGCTTGTTGGTTGGCGGCGGTCTGCGCGTGGGCCTCTGATGCGACGCCCGGTCTCTCGGCAAAACTCCATCCATGGGGGCTGTTCAACCCAGGAGCGTGGAAAACCGTTCGCGTCGTCACCGAAACGCTTGACGATCGCGGCCACGTGTCGAGCATCAGCACGACCGACACCAAAACCACCCTGGTGGACTTAGACAACGAAGGCATCACGCTGGAAATTCAAGCCTGTATGGACGTCGCCGGCAAGCGATTCGAGGCCGAGCCTCAAACCGTCAAGCAGGGATTTCACGGCGAGTTGTTGGGCGAGCGTCTGGTGTTGAAGCCGCCGTTAGGCGGACAGGTGACCATCGAAGGCCAAAAAATTCCGTGCCGGGTGCAACAACTCGAAACGATCACATCCGGCGGCAAAACCGTCACGACTTTGCATTATTCGATCGTGCTGGCGCCCTACGTCCTCAAACGCGAAAGCGCGACCTTTGACGCCGAGGGCCGCGAATTGGGTCAGACCCATGTGGACGTGGTGGCCAGGAACATGCCCGTCCAAGTGCACGACGAGCAAAAGAGCGGCATCTACGTCAAGACCGTTCAAACCAAAAGCGATGGCGGATCCGTCACCACGCTGGCGACGGTTTTGCCGGAGGTGCCGGGCGGAGTCGTTCACAGCAGTACGAAAGAACTCGACAAGAACGGACGTCTTGTCCGTCGAAGCACGTTGGAGTTGATCGACTACAACGAGGATCCGGACAAGGACCGCTCCGGAATGTTCGGACGCAAACGCTCGTCGCGGCATCGCAACAAGCCCTCGTCTTATTACTCACCCTAGCTCGCCGCTCCGTTGGGACTGTTGGGAGAGAAATCCATCCCGCCGCCGTCGGCCAGTCCACTCATAACGGTCAAATCCTCATCGAGAATTTTTCCCGTGTCGGATGCGGTATTTTGACACGTTTGAACGATGTTGCGGCCGTTTTTCTTGGCCTCGTAAAGCGCTTGATCGGCCCGTTCCACCAACAAGGCGATCGACGAAAGACCCGTAGCCTCGGCAACGCCGAAACTCGCGGTGACGGCGACCGTCTCGCCATCGCACGGCAAAGCGATCGCGGCGATCTCTTGACGACAGCGTTCGGCCAGTCGAGCCGCGTCTTCGGCGGTTTCAAACGGCACGACCACGGCGAATTCCTCGCCGCCGTATCGGGCCGGCAGGTCCAGTTCGCGGCATTGCTTGACGATCGCTTGCGCCACCGCATGAAGCATTTTATCGCCGATGTGATGGCCGAACCGGTCGTTAACTTCCTTGAAACGGTCGATGTCGGCCATGATGAAGGACAACCGCCCGCCGTGACGTTCGATCCTGGCCCATTCGCGTTCGAGCCGCTCGAACAACGCCCGACGATTCGGCAATCCCGTCAACGGATCGATATGGGCATACTCGACCAGCAGGTCTTGCAGATGTTTGGTTCGCAACGCGGCTCGCACGCGCGCGCAAAGCTCGAATGAATCGAACGGCTTGGTCACGTAATCGATCGCGCCGAGGTCTAGCCCTCGCACTTTATCTTCGGCCGTGCACGAAGCCGTCACGAACAATACGGGAATCATGCACAAGTCCGGATCGGCCTTCAACTCGCGGCAGACATCGAATCCCGACATTTCCGGCATATCGACGTCGAGCAAGATCAGGTCGGGTTTCTCGCGTCGAGCGATTTCGAGTCCCGCGCGTCCGCCGTCGGCACAATAGATGTCGAGCCCTTCTTTGGCCAGCCGGATGCGCGCAACCTCCAAAGAATCAGGACTGTCGTCAACAATCAAAAGTTTCATCATGGCAATTGATGGAAGGAAAGGAAGCTTTGTTGTGGTTTTAGGGTTTCGCGCCGGCGGTGTTCGATCGCAGCCCGTTTTGCACGGCCTGGATCGTCGCGGCAACGACGTCCAACGCCGCCGTTTCGCCGGTCTGCGCGCTGGCGGCCTGTTCCAAGGCCGCGCAGGCTTCGGTCAACGAAGGATAGCCGTAGGAGCCTCCAGCCCCTTTCAATTTGTGCGCTAGGCGTCGCAGTTCGTCGTGCTGTCCGGAAGCGAGCGACTGCCGCATCGCGTCCAACTGGCCGGCCAACCGACCGACGAAGCCAGGCAGGATTTCCGCGATTTCCGAATCCTCGGCGAATTGTGAAATGATCCGTTCCTCGCTCGGCGCCGTCGGCGTCTCAGCCGGCATGTCCGCGCCGGTCCGATGAACCCGCGTCACGATGGCGTCGATCAACTGCGCTCGCGACACTGGCTTGGCCAAATACTGATCGCAACCGGCGGCCAGACATTGTTCGTAGTCGTTCGTCATCGCGTTGGCCGTCAGTGCGAAAATTGGTTTCTTGTAGCCTTCCGACCGCAGCAGCCGCGTGGCCTCATAGCCGTCCATAACCGGCATGTTCATATCCATCAGGATCAGATCGAACGACTCTTGCCGAGCCAACTCCACCGCCAGCCGTCCGTTTTCGGCGGTCCAGACGTCGGCGCCGGCCTTCCGCAACACCGTTTGGATCAGTTCTCGGTTGTCGAATCCGTCCTCGGCCAACAAAATATGGACGCCGCGCAGGCTCTCCGGGGTCGGCCGCCAAGGCTCCGAGGCCGTTTTTTGCTCTTCTTCCAGCGGTTTTTCCAGCAACGGAACTCCTTCGAGACTTCCCGTCGGCACGATCAACGTGAACACGCTGCCTTCGCCGAAAACGCTTTGGACGGTCAACTCGCCGCCGAGCAAATTAGCGATGTGCCGTGAGATGACCAGTCCAAGACCGGTCCCTCCGAATCGCTGCGTGATCGAATCTTCGCCCTGCACGAACGGTTGGAACAGCTTCGGCAGCGATTCCTCACGAATTCCGATGCCGGTGTCGATCACCTCAAATCGGAGAGCCGGTTGTCCGTCGCGCCAGTTCTGCAGAAGCGAGGTGACGATCCGAACGCTTCCCTGTTCGGTGAACTTCACCGCATTGCCGGCCAGATTGACGATGGTTTGTCGCAACCGCACGGCGTCGGTCTGGATCGTTTCGGGCACGGGTCCCGGGAATTCGATTTGGAAAGACACGCCTCGCTGCTGGGCCTTGGGCCGCAGCATGCCGGCCACCTCGGTCAGCAGAGTGACCACGTTGCATCGGCTCATTTCGAGCGTCATTTTTCCAGCCTCGATTTTGGACACGTCTAACACATCATTGATCAACGACAACAAATGTTCGCCGCTTCGGCGAATGATCGTGGCGTAGTTGACGCGGTTGCTCGGCGTCAGCGATGGTTCCATCAATAGATCGGCATAGCCCAAAATGGCCGTCATGGGCGTCCGAATCTCGTGGCTCATGCCGGCCAAGAACTGGCTCTTGGCTCGATTGGCGGCGTCGGCGGTCTCTTTGGCGGCGGCCAGCTTCTGTTCGTATTTTCGCTGCATGGCGATGCGCCACCAGCCATCCATCAGAAGTTGGAGCTGACGCAAGTCGCGATCGTCGTAGTTCGTCGATTTGTTGCCGACGCCCACGACGGCCACAACCCGGTCGCCATCGAACACGGGAATGTTCATGTGCCGCACCAACGGCACATGGCCCTCGGGCAGACCGCGTTTTAGCGGGTTCGGCGCAGCATAGTCGTTCGTGATCATCGGTTTGCGCTGCCGCACGGCCTCGCCCCAGAGGCCCGCATCCTTCGTCTTGAACGTCAGCGGGCGGTCCACGACGCTGCACCCGGCCTGCGCCAACCTCGACCAATACACCAGGCTCAATTCCGATCCGTCATCGTTGGCGATCGCTAAATAGCCGATCGCACTTTCGGTCAACTGGATTGCGTCCTCGACCACTTTGGCGTCGATCTCTTGCATGGGGCGGTCGACCATGTGGCTCAAGCTCAACAGCGACTCCATCCGCTGATTGATCAACTGGCGTTCCTTTTCCGTCTCTTTCTGGATGGTGATGTCCCGGAAAACGCCGATCAGGACCGATCGCCCCGCGATTTGCACCCGACCCACAGAAACCGAAACTGGCAAAACTTTGCCGTCTTTCCGCACGATTTGCGTTTCCAAACCGGAGAACGAATTGTTCTTGATGAAGTCGTTGACGATCTGTATCGTTTCGGCCCGCATCCCTTCCGGATGAAGATCGTCGATCCGTCGCGCCAATAATTCTTCTCGGGAGTAGCCGGTCAATTGCTCGGCCTTGACGTTGCAGTCGATCAACTGCCGGGTTTCGGCCTCCGTGATGAGAATGGCGTCTGTGTTTTGCTCGAACAATTGCCGATAACGATTTTCGCTTTCGCGAAGCTGGGTCTCCGCCCGTTTTTTTTGAGTCTCGTCCCGGGTTACGCCGACGATGCCCAACGCAACACCTTTTTCATCGCACATCACGCCGACGTTCACTTCGACGGAAATGGCCAAACCATTTTTACGGAGCAATTCCGTCTCCAGACGGACCGGCTCCGGTTGTTCCCCACGGTTGATCCGCGCAACGAAGCTTTGGAGCAATTCTTGACCTACGGCCGCGGCGGCTGGCGGCATCACGTCGGTCAAACAACGCTCCATGATTTCTTTTGCCGTAAAACCGGACAACCGCTCGATCGAAGGACTGCAATAGGTGAATCGGCCCGAGAAGTCCATGGTCCAGATGACATCGGTGACGTTTTCGACGTAGAGCCGCAATCGTCGTTCGTTGGTTTGCACCTGTTCGGTCAGGCGTTTATATTCGGTAATGTCGCAGAAGGTCCAAATGCGTCCATAATACCGGCCGTCGTCGTCCCGTACGGGTCGGGTGTGCACTTCAACGGTTCGTCCGTCTTTGTATTCCGTTTCCATGTGCAGCATTTCTTCGGGATGCGCATACATGTGCCGGATCGTCTTCAGAACTTCTTCGGGATTCTTGACCAATCCGGCGTAATATTGCCGCAAGAGCATGTCGTCTGGATTGTCGAGAACCGCTTGTGGAATGCGCCACATCTCGACCAATCGTTGGTTGGTCAAAATCCGCTTGCCGTCGCAATCGACGACCAGGATGCCATCGGGGCTGGCGTTGGTTTGCGCCTCTAAAAACGCCGTCTTCCATCGCAACGCTTCTTCGGCCCGTTTTTGGTCTGTGATGTCGCGCACCGTCGCTTGGAGGTAATTTTTGCCGTCGAGTTCAATGCGCGTCAAAAGAACCGTGGCGATAAACTCACTACCATTCTTGCGTCGATGAGTCCATTCAAAAAAGTGCGACCCGTTTTTCAAGGCCAAGGCCACCACTTCTCGCGCCTTGACGGTCGTCGGAATGCCATCGGCCTGACGGTCGGGAGACAATTCGATGGGAGACAGCGATGCAAACTCCTGCTCATCGCGGCAACCAAACATCGCAATAGCAGACGGATTTCCACTCAAAAATCCGTCTTCGGTGTCTAACAACATGATGGCGTCGGCGGACGATTCGTATAAGGTCTGATATTTCGCTTCGCTGACCCGTAGCGCCTCTTTGACTTTCTTTTGTTCCGTAATGTCGCGGCAGACGCCCACCAACCCGATGGCCCGGCCCAATTCGTCGTACATTCCGTTGACGGTCACATCGCCCCATCGCGTCGAGCCGTCATTGTGGAGCAACTCGATTTGCACCGTTGCCGGTTCAATCCGTTTCCCCGCATCAACATCCGCAATGCATTTGGCCAGCGCTTTCTCGGTTTTCACGAGCGAAGTTGGCGCCATCAAGTCGGCCAAGGCGTACGGTGAGCCCTCCCGCCACACGCGGCCAAGCATTCGTTCCACCGAGGGACTTAAATAGGTGAATTGCCCGTCAAAATCTAATGTCCAGATGACATCGCCGATGTTTTCAGCGAAAAGCCGCAACCGCCGCTCGCTCGTCCGCAGTTTCTCGTTGATTCGCCTTTGTTGGGTCACGTCGCGCACGGTCGCCTGGAGAAACGGCTTGTCGTCAATTCGCATGGCGGTCAGCAAGACCGTAGCAAAAAACTCTTCGCCGTTGTGGCGTCGATAGAGCCACTCGAACGAATGCGAGCCGTTCTGAAGGGCGAGACCCCACATCCGCTTGGCTTTATCTAACGACAAGGAACCGTCCGGTTGCCGTTCCGGCGAAACGCCCAACGGCACATGGGCGGCCAGTTCGCTCTCATCTTTACATCCGAACAACGTCACCGCAGCGCGGTTGGCGCCGATCAGCTGTAAATCGGCGTTTCGTAACAAAATCGCGTCGGCCGAGGCGTCGAACAACGCTTTGTATTTGATTTCGCTGGCCGAGAGCGTCCGTTCGGCCTTCTCGCGTTCGAGCACCTCACGATGTCTCGCCATGTCGGCCTGTTGTAAGCTCAACGCATAACGACGCAACAGCCGCCAGCCCACCACGCCCGCCAACACCGCGACCAGCGCAAAACCGAGCGCGCCGAAGGAAATCGTCAAAAACACCTGGTGTATCAGTTGCGATGCGTCAGAGCCGCTTTGAATCAGAAGCGACTCGATCCGTTCGTTATGGCCTTGGCTCATGCCGTAGCTCTTTGCGTCCGTCAAGGCTTCACCAGTCGAACGAATTGCCGCCTGCGTCATCATCATGGCGGACGTGGCAATGATCGCCAAGCTCACGACGAAAACGCCAAACAGGAGGATCAAGCTGCGGGTCAGTTTGACCACGCCGTATTGATCGTCGCGCCGTGTCGAAACGACGGTCGCGCCAACGTCCGATTTCGATCGACCGCGCCGCAAAACCATCGCCAGACGCCGTCGCCAGCGCCGGATCGCGCGACGCAACAAGACTTTTCGTGCCCCAGGGCGGTTGCTCATGGGCGTTAAACTCCCGTGCAGTGGACAACCAAACCTCACGCAAACATAGGTTTGGAAAACGTGTTCTGCGGCGTCCGCAGCGAACCGACTGCGTCCGGGAACCTGATTTCCTGCTACGGAAGACTGTTATTCTTCGCACCACACTACAGAGTGGCACGTGAAATGCTACCTAATGGTGGAAATCGCCGCATTTTTCCGACATATCGCCACGCCAATCGGTCTCGGTCCGTCGCACGAACTGGCCATGAGGGGTCTGTGCGCCCCTGTTCAGCTAAACCCGTTCGCATTACAATCTTGGATGTTTTGGTCGTTTTCCAAGGAGGGGATTGGCTCCATGAACATCCTGATCGTCGGAAACGGAGGCCGCGAACATGCGCTGGCGTGGAAGATTGCGCAAAGCCCCCGAGCCGATCGCGTTTTCGTCGCGCCCGGCAACGCCGGCACCGATTTGGACGGCGAAAATGTCCCGATCGAGGCGACCGACATCCCCGCCCTGCTCCGCTTCGCCCAAGAGAATGATGTGCGTCTGACGGTCGTCGGCCCCGAAGCCCCGTTGGCCGCCGGATTGGTCGACGCGTTCGAGGCGGCCGGTCTTCGCGCGTTTGGTCCGCGTCGCAACGCCGCCGAACTGGAGGCTAGCAAGGTTTTTTGCAAGGATCTGCTGCGACAGGCCGATGTGCCATCGGCCGAATATCACACGTTCGTCAATCCCGACGATGCGATCAAGTTTTTGAAAGACCGCGAGGACGTGCCCGTCGTGGTGAAGGCGGATGGGCTGGCTGCGGGCAAAGGCGTGGTCGTTTGCGAGAATCGCGACGAAGCGATCGCGGCGGCCGATTTGATCGCCGGTCAAAAGATTTTCGGCGACGCCGGCAGCCGATTGGTGATCGAGGAGCGGCTCGACGGCCAAGAGGCCAGCGTGTTGGCGGTGACCGACGGTCGGACGATCGTCACGCTTCAGCCGGCCCAAGACCACAAAGCCGCCTACGACGGCGATCGCGGCCCGAACACCGGCGGCATGGGCGCCTACTGCCCGACGCCGCTGGTGGACGACGCGATGCTTCATTGGATCGAAGAGCACGTATTGGTGCCGACGGTCCACGCGATGAAACGGGCGAGACGTCCATTCCGCGGCGTGCTGTACGCCGGACTGATGCTGACCCGCCAAGGGCCCAAGGTGCTCGAATACAACGTGCGGTTCGGCGATCCCGAATGCCAACCGTTGTTGGTGCGATTGAAGACCGATCTGGTCGACCTGCTGGAGGCGACCGTCGACGAACGACTCGATCAGCTCGGGCCGTTGGAGTGGGATCCTCGCCCGGCCGTGTGCGTCGTGATGGCCAGCCAAGGCTATCCGGGCCCGTACACCAAGGGACTTCCGATCCGCGGACTGGTCGACGCTGACGAGATGCCTCAGGTGAAAGTGTTTCACGCCGGCACGACGGTCAAGAACGGGCATGTGGTGACCGCGGGTGGGCGGGTGCTGAACGTCACCGCGTTGGGCGAGACGATTCCGAAAGCCAAATTGAACGCCTATCGGGCCGTCAAGTGCATCCGCTGGCCCGGCGCCTGGTGCCGAAAGGACATCTCCGACAAAGCCGCGCGGGTCGGATGACGAAAAGCCCTTCCCCGCAGACGATCATCGCATCGTTCGGTCTTGATGCGGATCCTGCTTCAGAATTTCGCCGGCGCAGAACGATCCTCGCACCGTCGCAGCGGCCGAAACTGTCCGTCAAAATTTCTCCAACAAATCGTCGCCATAGCCGGGTGGAAAAGGGTTGTCGAGCGAGTCGGAGGAATTCGGGATTGGCTTGTCACCGCTTGAATCGCGAGATTTGCGACGTTGTTTGGATGGTTTTTTTTCAACGGGACGGCTCGGCAACGCCTCCGACGGTTGGTCGATTTCGCGGGCCATCCATTCGGCTAGCGCCGATTCACCGCCGAACTGACGCAGCCAATAGCGGACGTCTTCCTCCAACAAAGGGACCGGCGGACGCGCGGCCGACTCGTCCATCGTCTGGCGGGCTAAACGTTGCTGGCGTTGCCGAACGAGCGCATCGCGCCACACATCGCTGTCGACGGCCTTGGCGCGACGGCGGCGCGCGGCGCGCTGAATGCGATGGTCGCTCGAAACCACGACGAGCCGCCGCGGGGCCGATTCGACGCGAATAAGTTCCTCGATCAATTCGTCGGCCGACTCGTACTGCGAGGCGAACCGAACCGTGAGGCCGCGATGGACCACGGTGCGAGGCAACCCGACCGGCGCGTCATGGGCGTCGAAAACCACGATCGTGCGCGGCAACTCTTGCGGATCGATCGACTCGGCCAAGAAATTCAACAACGCCAACCGGCTGCGCTGCAAACCGCCCGGTCCCGCGCCGCGGCCCGAGATGCCCGTGGCGTGCAACAAATTATAACCGTCGATCAGCAGCGACATGGCGGGTCGGCGAAAAATATTTGGAACGTAAGAACCCAAGATACAGAACCGCGACCACCACGGAAACCGATCCGCCGCTTCCCGGTTTTTACCGTTGAAATCTCACTTGGCCGCCGACAATCGTCGCCGCGGCACGCCCAAAAAGCTCCCAGCCGCCGAACGGTGTGTTGATGCTCTTCGAGTGAAACTCGGCCGGGTTGACCTTCCAACGTACATCCGGATCAATGATCGTCACATCGGCCTCGGCCCCGACGCGCAACGTGCCTTTGTCGACGCCCAAAATCCGGGCCGGATTGCACGACATCTTGTTGATCGCCTCGGCCCAATCCAAATGACCCGGCGCGATCAGCTTCGTCACGACCAGCCCGAGCGTCGTTTCCAGACCGATGATGCCGAACGGCGCCAGGTCGAGCTCCCGCATTTTTTTCTCTTTGGCGTGCGGGGCGTGGTCGCTGGCGATCACATCGATCGTGCCGTCGGCCAGCCCGGCGATCACCGCCTCGACATGTTCACGGCCCCGCAGCGGAGGATTCATCTTGAAGTTTGAGTCGAACGTGCGTAGGCACTCATCCGTCAAGCTGAAGTGATGCGGCGTGGCCTCGGCGGTCACGCGCACCCCACGGCTTTTTGCCCGACGCACCGCGTCGACGCTGTTAACCGTTGAGACGTGCATGATGTGCAACCGGCCGCCGGTCGCTTCGGCCAGTGCGATGTCGCGGCTCGTCATCACGTCCTCGGCGGCGGCGGGAATGCCCGGCAACCCCAGCACGACCGACGTGTGCCCCTCGTGCATTACGCCGTGCTGGGTCAATTCGCGGATTTCCGGATGGTTGAGGATCGGCTTGTCGAACATCAGACAGTATTCAAACGCACGTCGCATCAGTTCGGCGTCGCTGACCGGGGCGCCGTCGTCACTGAAGCCTACGGCGCCGGCCTCGACCAGCTGACCGATTTCGGCCAACTCTTTGCCCTCGCGATTTTTGCTGACGCAGGCGATCACCAGCACGTTGCAGCCATTGGCCCGAGCCGCCTGATCGCGGACGAACTCGACCGACCCCTGGCTGTCGATCGGCGGATCGGTGTTCGGCAGACAGGCGATCGACGTGAATCCGCCGGCCAGCGCAGCCGCCGTGCCGGTCGCAATGGTTTCGTCTTCCTCAAAACCCGGCTCGCGCAGGTGGACGTGCATGTCGATCAAGCCTGGACTGACGATCTTGCCCGAAGCGTCCAACACGGTGTCACGGCTGGACGACGAGGCGTCATAGGCGGCGATCCGCCCCTCGGCGATCAATACGTTGGTCACGCGATCCATGCCTTGCGAGGGATCGATGACACGGCCGTTCTGAATGAGTAGGTTGGGCATGGAAGCGGCGAAACGCGGTTAGAGGTCAAAAAATTGGGATGGGAAGGCTTTTTCAGTGTAACACGTTGGCAAAATTGGTCTAGACGCCCCCCTCAGTCGGGCAAGAACGTCTTCGGACGGCAGGCGTCACGTAGTCCCTCGCACCCCGTCGTGCTATGATGGAAGCAGTGCGGAGCAAAACGGTCGCCTCCCGATCGAAGACAGCATGGCCAAACTGAACGCAGAAACCCTTTTCGACTTGCACCGGGGTGTACTCACGCCATCCCGCGGAAATTAGCATGGCCAAACCGAACGCGGAGACCTTCTTGGATCTCATTCGTCGCAGCGGACTGGTGGAAAAACACCAGTTGGCGGCCGCGATGTCCGCAATGGGCGCATCCCTAAAGGATCCGTCCCTCAATGCGGACGCATTGGCCACTCGATTGGTCATCGCCGGCCTACTGACCCGCTGGCAAGCCGATAAGCTGCTCGAAGGCCGCTATAAGGGATTTTTTCTGGGCAAGTACAAGCTGCTCGACCATCTGGGCAGCGGCGGGATGAGCAACGTATATCTGGCCGAACACGTGCTGATGCAGCGGCGCGTGGCCATCAAAGTGCTGCCTAAAGAGCGTGTGAACGATACGTCCTACCTGGCCCGATTTCACCGCGAGGCGCAAGCCGCCGCCGCATTGGACCACCGCAACATCGTGCGGGCCTACGACGTCGACAACGACGGGACAAACCACTATCTGGTGATGGAATACGTCGAGGGGCATGATTTGCAGCACATCGTCCAGGAGAACGGACCGCTGGATTACGCCGTCGCCGCCGAGTATATCCGTCAAGCGGCCGAGGGGCTCGCCCACGCCCATGAAGCCGGCCTGATCCACCGCGACGTGAAGCCGGCCAACATGTTGATCGATCCCAAAAACGTCGTCAAGCTGCTCGATCTGGGCCTGGCCCGATTCGCCGAAGAGTCGGATGCGGACAAGACCTCGTTGACCATCGCGTTCGAGGAAAACGTATTGGGCACGGCCGATTACCTGGCGCCCGAGCAAGCCTTAAACAGCCACACGGCGGACGCCCGGGCCGACATTTATGGTTTGGGATGTTCCCTTTATTTTCTATTGACCGGCCATCCGCCCTTCCCCGAGGGCACCTTGGCCCAGCGGCTGGTGAAACACCAAAAACAACCGCCGCCGAGCATTTATCCAGAACGGCCCGACGCCCCAACCGATCTGGTCGACATCTGCCTGAAGATGATGGCCAAGAAGCCGGAAAATCGTTTCCCTTCGGCGGCCAAAGTGGCCGAGGTGCTTGGACAGTGGCTCGCCAACCACGGCAGTCCGTCCGGGTTGAGCGGTTCGAGATCGCGATCAACTGCCGCGACGCCGGGTTCCGCCGCCGGATCGTCGCACCCACACACACTCCCCCCGCCATTGTCCGCAGTTCGCGGCGGTTCGAGCATCTCAACATCCCAAAGTTCCGGAGTTCACCATGCCACGTCGGTCGGCGGATCCGACTCGCAGGTTTTGGACACCGGCCGACAGCGACTACCGAAGGCTGTTCCTCTAAAAGAGACGGAACTGGACCAATCTCCCTCGCCATGGACTTTTTTGTTTGGTACGATCGTGGTGGTCGTAGCCATGGCGTTGGTAATCGCCTTTTTACGGTTTTTGCGATAGCCGCCGCCCCCTCTCTATCGAACTGTTTCTGCCGTTTCGTGTCTTGCGGAACTTCGCCAACCGGATTAAGCCGGACCCTTCGCTTGTTGAAGCCAACAAACTCGGCAATTTAGGTAGGTTTTTTGTCCTAATACCGAGATTGTCATTTCAACCAGCAATTCCGTCGAAGCATTAGAAATGTGCTAGGGCGTCTAATTCTTTCAGACAAGGGGGACACGTCATGAAGACGTTTCTGAGAAATGCGGCGATGCTTGTGGCGTTCGCTGCTGCGTGCCAAGCAAGTCTCGCGCTTGCTGAAGATTTTCAATGGGTTTCGGGCGGCAGTTCCGTGGCCGCGAACAAAGATAACAAGGCTGCCGGCGACAAAGATGCGGTCTTCAGCGGAGTGTGCGATGGCAATTGTTGCGACAACGATTGCAAGATGTTTGGCGGCTGTGACTGCGATCCATCCTTTGGCGTGATCGGCCAGTTTGGTTTCGACGCGTTCAAAGGCGCCGGCGATGGCATGTTCCAAGACAACTTTGGCGTCGTTTCCGGGTTGAACGCCGCCATGCCTGTGCCGTGGCTTTCCGAGTATGGCATTGGTTGGCAAGCGGGCATGACCTACGGCGTGTACGATTTTGATGGGCGGGCCACCAGTTACGATTCCGCGGCCGAAACGCAACAGCAGATTTTCATCACCACCGGTTTCTTTCGCAAAGCCCGCGAAGGCCAGCGATTCACCGGCGGCATCGTCTATGATTGGATGCTCAACACGAACGCCGGCTATCAGGCCTTGGACCCGACCTTTGGGCAATGGCGAGGCCAAGTGGAGTTCGCTTTGAGTGAAACCAACGGAATCGGCGTTTATGGGACTCTGCGGGATCAGCGCGCGAAGTACTATGGGTATACCATAGCCCGGCCAATCAACCAGGCCAATCTGTTTTGGCATCACAAATTCTGCTCGGGCGCCGACAGTTGGTTGTGGTTCGGTTTCCCCGAACAGGACCGGCTCAACAACGACGGCAGCCTGTATGATTGGCTCCTCGGAGCGAGCGTGCAGGTTCCGCTCAGCGAACGGTTGGCCTTGTATGGCAACGCCCAATACGTTCATCCGAGCTCCGTGGCCGGCACGACTGCCTCGACGGAGTGCGCATGGAACGTTGGTGCGGGCATTGCTTGGTACTTCGGCGGTCACGCCGTCAGCCACTCGCTCAACGGCAAGTGCTGGATGCCTTACATGCCGGTTGCCAACAACAGCACGTTCCTAGTGGATCCGTTGACCCAACCGTAACATGAGATAATTGCAAGGAGTATGTATCCCCTTGCCGAGCAGCCATCGGGGCGGCAGAGCGAACTCTGCCGCCCCGCGGCCTTTTCTTGCCCATCGCCAACCTAATCCCTAATCCCCGCATTCATGCTTCCACTGCGGAATCCTTCAAGGTCGAGCGACACATATCGAAACCCCAACGATTTCAATCGCTCGACCACCTCGCGCCGCATTTGCGGCTCGGCCAGCCGCGGCAACTGCTCTAGAGACACTTCCACGCGAGCCACGTCGCCCGAATGATAGCGAACTCGCAAGGGCAGAAACCCTCGCTCGCGCAAAAACCGCTCCGCTTGGTCAATCATGGCCAGTCGTTCGGGCGTGATGCGCTGGCCGTAGGCCACACGGCTGCTCAGACACGGCATGGCCGACTTGTTCCAAATCGAAAGTTTCCAAAGCTCCGCAAGCCGGCGGATTTCCGTCTTCGTCAGCCCGCACTCGGCCAGTGGACTGCGCACGCGTCGCTCCTTCGCGGCCTGCAAACCGGGTCGATAGTCGCCCAGGTCGTCTTGATTGCCGCCATCGATTACGGCGGCCAGATTCAGCTCGCGGGCCCGTTGCTCGATGCAACGAAACAATTCGTTCTTACAATGGTAGCAACGATCGGCCTGATTGGCCTGATAGGCCTCGATGCGGAGCTCACCGGTTTCGACCACCTCCAGATGGATGCCGATCTCGGCGGCGATGCGACGCGCTGCATCCAATTCGCCGGCCGCCAAACTGGCGCTGCGGCCCAGAATCGCCACAGCCCGATCGCCTAACGCCAACCGCGTCGCCTTGGCCAACACCGCGCTGTCCAGCCCGCCGGAAAACGCCACGGCGCAACTGCCTAATCCGCGAAGCAGGTCCAGCAATCGGTCGCGTTTCGAGGAAAGTTCGTCCGACATAGGAAACGACGACCGTCGCACGGCATCGCGTTCAGAAAATGAAAAGGTCCTCCACCGCAATGCCGTGGCGATGCTCATTTGAGAGCCCGTCATTGCGAGGGGAGCAACCTGGACGCCGGGTTGTGTGATCCGCGGTCGCTCCGAAGAGCGGTCAACGGCTATACACGCTTCCAGCGCCTTTTAATTCAGGCGCTCAACGGGCATCTTTATCGGCTCACCAAATTTGTCGCATCGGCAGCACGAACATGGTAGAGGACACGTCTGTATCGTATACCTCTGGGACAAAAAAAGCAAGCAAAACCCCCCAGGTCGCTTTCGGCCATCAAAACAGCATGCAAAAAACAATAGTTCGTCGAACGAAGCGATCGCCCCGCAAACATCGCCCCCCAAACACAAATGCCGATGGCACAAACCACCGGCATCTGCGTCGTTTCAACTTTTTTAGGCGATCCGTGCGACGTCAATCGTTGACGTAGGTCTCCAAAAACCGCGCGAGGCGGTGGAAGTCGCTATCGGGCTCGATGTACCGGACCACGGTGACCAGGGTGGCCGGATCGACCAACTGATGGAACGGCACGTAGTTCAATTGCAGTTGTCCGGAGACCGACACCATGACGCCGTCGAGCCGTTTTTCGACCAGCGCGCGATAGGCACCGACGCCAAGCTGGCTACCCAACATCACATCGAACGCCTGCGGCCGAGCGCAACGGCACTCGTAGCCAAGTTTGATGCCCGTAATCTTCCGCTTCCGGCCGGTCTGCTTCGCGTATTCCTTCGCAACCAACTCAGAGAACAGTCGGCACAGATCGAGCTTCGAGATGGCGATGTGTCCGTGTTCGTCGCGGGGCACGCCCTCGATGTGCGAATAGGGCAGGAACTCGGCCAGCCCTTCGGCGATGACGATGACGCCGAACTCCTTGCCTTCGGCCTCCTCGCGCACTCGCATCGTGGCGACGATCCGCTTGATCATTTCGGGCAGATTCATCACGCGGCGCAACGTCGTCTTGCCCGTCTTGGGATCGACGATTTCCTCGCTCGACTCGTACTTGCCGGTGACGTCCTCGACGCTGATCACCAGGCTGGCTTCGCCCGCGATGCTCGCACCGTAAGCCAACCAGCCGGCGCTGCGGCCCATCGTCTCGGCCATGAAATAGCTGCGGTTCGACTCGGCGTCGGCCAACAAATTGCGGATCTCGCCGGCCAGCACCTCGACGGCCGTAAAATAGCCGAACGTGAAGTCGATGCCCGAGTAATCGTTGTCGATCGTCTTTGGCAGATGAACGACCGGAATGTGCTTGTGTCCGGCCGGCAAATGTTCTTGATAGAGTTTGAATTTATTGGCGCTCTTTAATGTGTCGTCGCCGCCGATTGAAATCAGGGCGTCGACGCCCATCGAAACCAGCGCCTCGTAGACGGCCTTCAACGGCGCGACACGTTTCGCGTCTTTCAGGTGCGCCGGTTCGGAGACGTCCTTGCCCGGATTGGCCCGCGCGGTGCCGATCAAAATTCCCTGGCTGTTCCGCGTGCGCCGCAGCACTTGGTGCGTGATATGGATGTAATCGCGCCCCTCGACCATCGGGTGCTCGGGCGTGTACTCGACCAGGTGCGAGTAACCGTTGAGGATGCCGCACACGTCGATGTTGTTGCGAAGGAACGAAACGGCGGCCGTCGAGATGACGGCGTTGGCCGCGGGCGCGGGACCGCCGGCGAACAGAATCGCCACGCGATGAATGCTGGACTCGAGATGCGGCGGCCGAGACAACGTACTGCTCATGGAACGCTCCGTAATAAATCTTCTCTCTGCGAAACCGCAAGCGGCTTCTTCATTTGAACTTTTTTAGAACACCGAAATATCACACATTGGCCGATGGTCTGCGTCCACCAACCTTTTGTTATGGTGGAAATCTCCACTCGACTAAAAAAACGTCCGCTCGATGAAAGTCGTGTCGACCTCCGCACGATGGAACGCCGGATGCTCGAGAATCTTTTGTTGCATGGGGATGGTCGTCTTAACGCCTTCAATGTGCAACTCGCTCAGGGCCCGCCGCATGCTGGCGATCGCCTCCTCGCGCGTCGGTTGATGGACGATCAGCTTGCCGATCATCGAATCGTAGTACGGCGACACCGTATAGCCTTCGTGGACGTGCGAATCGAACCGGACGCCGAATCCGCCGGGAACGCGCAGCTTCGTGATCGTGCCCGGCGTGGGCCGAAATCGCTTTTCGGGATCCTCGGCGTTGATGCGGCATTCGATCGCCGCGCCGCGTTGCACGATGTCTTCCTGACGGAACGGCAATTTTTCACCGGATGCGACGAGGATCTGCGCTTTGATCAGATCGATGTCCGTAATCATCTCGGTTACGGGGTGTTCGACCTGGATTCGGGCGTTCATTTCGATGAAATAAAAATCACCCGACGGCGTCACGATGAACTCGACCGTGCCGGCGTTCGTGTAGTTGGCGGCTCGGACCAGTCGGACCGCGGCCTCGCACATCGCCTCGCGGGTTTTCGGATCCAACCGCGGCGCGGGGCTTTCTTCAACCAGTTTCTGATGGCGACGCTGCATCGAACAATCGCGCTCCCACAGATGCACGACGTTGCCGTGTTGATCGGCCAACACTTGCACTTCGACGTGGCGCGGACGCTCGATGTATTTTTCGAGATAGATGTCGGCGTTTCCAAATGCGGCCTCGGCCTCAGCCTGCGCTTGCTGTAACGCGGCCTTCAGCGCCAGATCGTTCAGCGCCACGCGCATGCCGCGCCCGCCGCCGCCGGCCGACGCCTTAATCAGCACGGGGAAGCCCAGTTGGTGGGCCAACGCGACGGCCTCGCCTTCGCCGTCCACTAGGCCCTCGCTGCCGGGCACTGTCGGCACGCCAACCTGTTTGGCCAACTTGCGGGCGGCGTTCTTGTCGCCCACCAGCGCCATCGCCTCGTGGGTCGGCCCGATGAACTCGATCTCGCAACTGCGGCAGATCTCGGCAAAATGCGGATTCTCGGCCAAAAAACCGTAGCCGGGGTGAATCGCCTGCACGTTGCCGATCTCGGCGGCGCTGATGACGCGATCGATCTTCAAATAGCTGTCCGCGGCCTTCGGCGGTCCGACGCAATACGCCTCATCGGCCAATTCGAGATACGCGGCGCCGCGGTCGGCCTCGCTGAACAACGCGACCGTCTCGACGCCCAGCTCGCGGCAGGCGCGAAAGATTCGCAAGGCGATCTCGCCGCGATTGGCAACTAAAATTCTCTTAAACACGGCTGCTCCCGAACGACGGTTCTGCGTCTCTGGGCCAAGAAGGACTCTTCCGCGATCCGCGGCGGTCCTTACTCCCGAATATTCACCTTGAACAACGGCTGCCCGAACTCCACCGGAGAACCGTTCTCGGCCAACACCGCCACAATCCGCCCGGACAACTCGGCCGGAATTTGATTGAACACCTTCATGGCCTCAACAATGCAAACCGTGGTCTCGGGACCGACGTGGTCGCCGATCTTCACGAACGGCGGCGAGTCGGGATCGGGAGCGGCGTAAAACGTGCCGACCATCGGACTCTTGATGACCGTCAGATTCGCGTCGCCGCTCTCGGCGGAAGCCGGCGCGGCGGGCGAAGGCGCGGCCGCCGGAGCAACCGCTATTGGCGCTTGCACCAACATCGGCGGCACATTGGCGCTGGCACGGCGAAGTTGAATCCGTACCTCGCCCTGATGCAGGTCGATCTCCGTGAGATCGTGTTCCTTCATCAACTCAACCAGGCGACGAATCTTGCGAACGTCGAAAATATCTTGGCAAGACGGAGACGGCGCGTTCATGGGTTTCCTCGCATCAGACATACCATTTCGTCCAATCGCTTCGGCGAATGGGTTAGCACTTCGCAGCCGGCGCGGGTCACCAGCACATCATCCTCAATCCGGACGCCGCCCCAGCCCGGCAAATAGACGCCCGGCTCGACGGTCACAACCATTCCCGCTTTCAGCACGGTTTGGCTCTGGACGGCTAATCGGGGCGACTCGTGGACCAACAACCCCAGGCCGTGCCCCAGGCCATGGCGAAATCGCCGACCGTAGCCGGCCTCGGCAATGCAGGATCTGGCCACGGCGTCTACATCGTGGGCCAACACGCCCGGCCGAATAGCGGCAATGGCCCTCCGCTGGGCCTCCAACACCACCTGATAAATCCGCTCGAATTTCGGCGAGATTCTACCGGTGACCAGCACTCGCGTCAAGTCGCTTCGATAAAGCCCCTCGTTGGCGCCCCAGTCGAAAAGCACAAAGGGCTCGTCACCCAAACATCTCTCTGTGGGGGTGGCATGCGGCAACGCCGCCCGTGGTCCCGTCGCCACAATGGTCGGAAACGCCGCGTCCTTGGCCCCAAACAGCCGGCATTGGTGTTCCAGCTCGTCGGCCGCCTGCTTTTCGGTCATTTCCGGCCGCAACAGCCCACGCAACGTGGCGAACGCCCGCTCGGCCTGATCGATCGCCGTTCGGAGTCGGGCCACCTCAAAACGATCCTTCAGCAACCGAAGCCGCTCGACCAACCCGGAAGTGGCCGCCAACCCGATTTTTGACAGTTTTTCAGCAATCCGGTCGCGGAGGCTTACGGTCATCGAATCGCCTTCGATGCCCAACCGGCGGCATCCGACTGATCGGACCGCACGAACCACCGCTTGCAACATCGTCACACCCGGCGGACGAATCGCCAAATCGACGCCAGGACACTGTTCCTCGAGTTGCGTCGTGTAACGGGGATCGCTCAGCACCAGATCGCCATCACGGTGGACCAACAGATAGCTATCGTCGCCCGTAAAGCCGGTCAAATAGGTAACGTTGGCAAAATCCGTCACCAACAGCGAGTCAATCCCCGCGGCTTTCAGATTTCGGCGCAGTCGGTCGCGTCGGGCATGGTGATCCATATCTCAATTAGACCAAACGGGGGGACGCACGACAAGTGGGGCCCGTGCGAAGTCACGGCGACTTCCACTGATTTTTTTCTTAGTTTCCACCGCGGTTTTTTACGAGCGCGCCGTTGCGCGCGACGAACCTGCGTGAACGTTTTTTGGACCAAGGCAAAAATCCTCTGCGAGGTCCGTTGTTTTCGGCGACAAGAGCGAGAAAGACGACCTACCTTTTCGCCGATCGACATCGCGTCGCGGAACCGGACCTTGAAGTTTTGTCAAGACGAACTCGCTCTGAAAAAAACCGCGGCGAGGTTTTCCACCAAAGCGCTCTTTGCGCGCCGCAATCGTCGCGCCTATAATGAATCGCGTTGGAAGGAATCGCACACGTAGTCTGATCATCCCGAGTTCCGGGCCATCGCGCAATCAAGGAGGCGTCGACGTGCTCACCGTTCGACCTAAAGTCGCGGAGTTGACATTTCAGCTTTTCGGACGTCCGTTGCACCCTGAGTTGTTCCAAGTGTACGAAAGCTGCACGGTGGAACGCGGCGGATTCGCAGCAAAGATCGACATCACCAGCGCTGGCCACGTGGTCACCTGGCGCTACGCGGGCCTGACGCTGACCGAGGTGGCTACGTCCGCTCAAAATCCGCTGCCCAAGATGCGGCGACTGATGGCCTACGGACTGAAAGGCCAGCGGTCGGACCGCGTCGAGTGTCGCGGCGGCATTTCCTATCAAATGTCGTTCCAGTTGGAACCAACCGCGCCCGAAGTGTTTTGGACATGCCAACAGGAATTGGCCAACCAAGGACGACAGCGGGGCCTGCTGCATTGCTTTGATTCCAGCGGTCGGTTGGCGGCCGGCGCGCTGAGCTACATCAATCTCGACGTGCGCAACCGAAGCCTGCGAATTCAGGCGTTTCACACGTTCCCGGACGACTACGCGGTGGTCAAGAGCCAGTCGCTCTTTCAACTGCCGTGACGCGCGTCATTCATATTGCAGCGCGATCAACAAATTGAGCCTCGCGGCTCGCTCGGCCGGCAACCAGGCTGCGGCCAGAATGACGGCCAACCCCACGCCGAAACACGCAATCAGCAACGACGGATGCAGTGCGAACGCCGGAGCGTGGCCCAACAGCGGCAACTGACTCAGATTCATCACATAGGCGCCGATCATTCCGCCTACGCAGCCCGAGCCCAGGCCGATCACCCCAATCAGAATCGCCTGAGCAAAGATTGTTTTGCGGACCTGCCACCGCGTCATGGCCACGACGCGCAACAGGGCCAGCTCGCGGGTCTGCTCGAGCACGTTCATCGTCAACGTATTGGCGATGGCAAACGCACCGACGACCAACCCTAGCACGAGCAACCCCCACAGACCGGCGATCACGCCTTTGGTGATGTCGTCCACACGTTGGCGCAAATCGACGAACGACTGCAACATGTAACCTTGGTCTTTGCAGATCCGATCGAGCTGCTCGCCAACGGCGGCGGCCTTACCAGGCGCCGTGCTGACGATAAACATATCGACGCCCTCAAGGTTCATGATCTGGCGAGCCGTCTGGCCTTCCATGTAGATCACTCGGCCGCCGTAGGCATAGACGGTCGCGGTGGCGGCCACCTTCAATTGTTTCGGACCGTCTTGCGTCTCCAGCGTGATGTCCCCGCCGGTCTTCGCACCGACGCGGTGGGCCAATGTGGTGCTCATCACCACCTCGCCCCGGGCCAATCGCTGCCGGACTTCCACCGGATCGCAGTCCTTGATATCCAGCGGCAACACGCCGTAGTCGGTGAAATCGCGGACGATCACCAATGCATCGCCGTTGCGTCCGTTGGCCGTGCGAACCGTCGCTTTCACCTGACGGCCCACGTCGACGTTGGTCACGCCGTCGATTGCGCGAAGTTCGCCGGTCAGCGACTCAGGCATCTTAGCCGATGCGCCGGTCGTGGCGTCCTGGCTCATCGCGCGGATCATGTAGTCGCCCTTCAATGTCTTGTTCATCCACGCGTGGATGTCGTCGACCGTGTTCAAGATATTGGTGCCCAAACTGACCGCGGTGCTAACGGCGATATACAACACGCCGACGGTCAACGTGGTGCGAACCCGGCGGCGCAACACTTGCCGCTCGGCAATGCGGCCTTCCGTACGAAGCACCGGGTACAGCAGGGCGCTGGCCAGCCGAGCCAGCGGACCGAGCAACACGGGCACGACCAAAATGAACGCCGCCGTGAACACCACGCCAACGACGATCATCACCTGCGGGGGCAGATAGCCGACGATGCACGCCGCCATGACCGACCCGGTGGTTGCGAACACCGTCAAAGCGGAGACCGCGTAGGCCAGCGACGTGCGACGCGAACCCTCCGAAGCAACAAACCGCATTCCTTCCAGCGGTGTGACCCGCCCGGCGATCCAGGCTGGGATGAACATCGCCAACACGGAGACAACCGGGCCAACAATGCCGGCGGTTAAAAACGGAGCGGGGGTGATTTTGATCGCCGGCGCCGGCGCGGCGTAGATTTTGCTCATCGATTCAGCCAGAACCTGTGCGCCGCCCAGGCCGATCGCCGTGCCCAACAGCGTGCCAACCACGCCCATCACGAGGCCTTCGACCAGCAACATGCGGATTACTTGGCGACGCGTGGCGCCGATCGCCCGCAACACGGCCAACTGTTTGCGACGTTCGCCGACGTTCATCAGGAACGTGTTGAGGATCGTGAAAAACGCCAGCGCCAAGATGGTCGTATAGGCGAAGTCCAACCCCTTTTGCACCTTCTCGACCGTTTCTTTGGAGAGCTGCGTGCGGTCAACTGGCAGTCGAACCGTTAGGCCCGTCGGCAGCGCGGCTTGGATGGCCTTCGCAACGGCATGCTCGTCGGCGCCGTCCGCCAACACGACGCTCAGCACATTGACGTAGCCGGACTTCGTGAGCAATTGTTGTGCGGTTTTCAGCGGCAGAAACGCAATGCTGCCCTGCTTGAACCCGGCGACGCCTTTCGGCGATAACAGTCCAACCACGCGAAACGTTTTAATGCTGCCCGACAGTCCGCCGCGCGACGTAGCCAACCTCACTTCGTCGCCGACACGGACGCCGAAGCCTCGCGCGAAACCGGCTTCCAAAACAAGATCGTATTTCTTTTGAAAAAAGCTGCCTTCGGCCAACTCGTAATCGCGCACCGCGGCGTCGCGCGTCGGGTCAATGCCCATGGCCATCAACATGCACTTGTGGTCTTTGCCTCGCAGCAAGGCAAACCGCTGCACTGTGGCGGCGACCGCCTTCACGCATGGAACCTTTTCGACCTGTTCGGCCAGATCCCCGTCAAAAAAGCCGTCGTCCTGAGCGACAATCTCCAAGGCCGCGCGGCCAACCACGCTGGCGTACATCTCTTGGCACACGCGATCGGTCGTCGCAGTGCCGACGGTGACGGCCACAACGGCCGCGACGCCGATCACGATGCTCAACAGCGTCAAAGTCGCCCGGCCCGGTCGATGTTTGACCTCGCGGAGCGTGAACTTCCAAAGGATCATGGATGCACCGAACCCGAAGGCGGAAGGTGGCAGACGCGGCCGCCGGCAAGGCGAGATCGCGACCCCCTTCCCTTGGTTAGACAGTTCCCTTGAACAAACACGTGCGAGCCGAACCGGCGTAGGCCCGCTGAGCGGCCTCTTGCGCGTCGGCCTCCGATTCCATCAAACCGTCGCGCAACCGCACGAGTCGATCGGCCTGGGCGGCCACGCTCGAATCGTGCGTCACCATGACGATGGTTTGTTGTTCACGCGTGCACAAACGCCGCAACAGCGCGGTCACTTGGCGGCCGTTGGCGCTGTCGAGGTTGCCGGTCGGCTCGTCAGCCAGCAGCAACGCCGGCTGCATGACCAGCGCTCGGGCGATGGCCACGCGCTGCTGTTCGCCGCCGGACATCGCGCTGGGCACATGATCGCGGCGATGCGACATCCCGACCAGCTTCAAGGCGTCGGCGGCGCGATGACGCGCCTCGGTCGAGGCGGTGCCGCCCAGTTCCAACGGCAAGGCAACGTTTTCCACGGCCGTGAACGCGGGAAGCAAGTTGAACGATTGAAAGATGAAGCCCATCCGCTCGCGTCGCAAAATCGTCCGCTGGTCATCGTTCAGCGTGGCCAGATCGACGCCTTCGAGCAACACCTGGCCGCTGGAGGGCGTTTCGACGCCGCCGAGAATATGCAGCATCGTGCTTTTGCCCGACCCCGACGGCCCCATGATCGCCAGCAGTTCTCCTTTGCGGACTTGGAGATCGACGCCCCGCAGCGCGTGCACGCAGACCTCGCCCTCGGTGCCGTAATCCTTCTTCAGGCTGCGGGTCTCGAGGACGTACATAGGCAATCTCGTAACGGGGACGACGGAGTGACGCACATCGGGTGCAACGGGCTTTTTCGGTGATCGTGGAAGTTTTGCCGCGAACGCCTCTTTGGCCTCTTCGACAAGACTTCGAGAGCACGGAACATCGGCCGGCCACGGCCGCAACGTCACGGAACTCGGCGATGTGATGCTTTCGTTCTTTCTCATCATACTGGTGCGACGACCTTTCAGCAAGCCGCCCTTCGTTCGGGGGTTGTGTTCTTGGGATGTCGACGATGCGCCCGCAGCGGTTCCTGCCCTTGAGCCTACAGACGGAGTCTATATACCAATAGTGTCGGTTGTGCGGACCGTGAAAGTAGAGACTGTCGCTCCCGATTCTCGCACAACGGAAGACTATTCCGTTTGCGGAATATACGCAATTTCGACAACAAAAAAACGGCCGAAGCGAAGACCGCTCCGGCCGCATTTCTCGTCTACTTCCGTCAACACGAACCGCTTCCGCTTCAGCCCACTAACCCGACCCGCCGATAAAAGGGAAAGGACCTGCCGGGAGGGCGGGATACGTCGCGTTTCGTTTTTGGAATCAAGGTCATGGCGACGATGGATCGTTCCGCCGTGACCTTTTTTATTTCTTCAATTGCTCCAAAAGCTTTTCCGCTTCAGGCCGCATCGAGAACGGCGCATTGTTTTTCAGCGCGCTTTCGAGCAACTGCTTGGCCTGCGAGTCACGGCCGCGTTCGACCGCCACGCGTGCCAAATAGTAGGCCGTGTCGGTGTTAGACGATCCGCCCGAGACGGCGGCGTTCAGTGCCCTTTCGGCGTCATCCAATCGCCCCAACTTGTACAGCACCCAACCATAGGTTGCCGCAGCTTCGGCCGCACGCGGAGATTGCTGATATTGCTGAACGTTGGATTCGGCGTACTGCAGGGCCCGATTCTTCTTGGCGTCGTCCTTTTGTTCGATCAAGGCCAAGGCCAAGTCATTGCTGGGGGCGAACTCCCGAGGTGCCTGCAGATGGGCCGCCTCAAAATACCGCTCGGCCGCCGGATAATCCTTCTGGAACAGTGCGACAATGCCGCAAAGGACTTTGGCTCGCAGCGATTTTGGATCACACTGCAGCGCTTCGGCGGCTTGTTTCTGCGCCTCGTCAAACTGCGAGGTCTCCAGGGCCCACTGGCCGGCGACAAAATGGGTGTTGTGATCCTTCGGCGCGGCGGCCAACGCCTTGGCCATCCACTTCTTCGCATTCTCGCGGTCGCCCGCCTGTTCGTACAATTGGGCCAAGATGGCCTCGGGCGTCAACAAATTGGAATCCACCTTGGCGGCGTCTTTCAGCTTCTCCAACGCGCCGGCCGCATCCTTTTGTTGGAACAAGCATCGGGCGAGCCGCTGCATGGCCTGCGAACTCTTTGGATCGAGCTTCAACCACGCTTCAAGTCGCTTCCTCGCCTCGGACCATTTCTCTCGGGCCTCGTCGACCGCGGCCAATCCGCTGAGCACGCGGGGCTGTAGGATGTCTTTGCGCTTGGTGCTGCTGGTGAAGCCTGGCATCAAACTGTCCGCCTTCTGGTACAACATCATCGCTTCCGTAATGCGACGGTCCCGCAAGGCGATGTCGCCCATCAATACATAGGCCTCAGGATCGTTGGGCGATTCATTGACCGCTTGTTCCAACGCCGTCCGCACGTCGGGGGCGCTGTTGACCTGGGCAAACAGCTGAGCCAAGATCACATGAGCCGGCGGCAAATTGGGATCTTTTTTGACCGCATCTTTCAATCGTCGCAGCGTGCCGGGCACATCGCGTTCCTTGAAGCGTGCCACGGCATCATTCAATTCTTGCGACTGCTCCGTCGATGCGCTGGCGCTCTCGCTGCTGTCTGCACCGGCGATAGGCTCAGCCCGAAGCGACGGACCGCACGTGAGCCAACAAAGAACGCTCGCCGCAACCACAAGACTTGTGACGATGGATTTCGTCATGAACGCTTTCCTCCGAAAAAGATCAGCCCGATAGTGAGAGGGAACACACCGCCAACTTTCCCTAAGCCTACGATCCGCCATGGCGATCAGGCGGGGAAAGGCACGTGATTAAGTCTAACCTATGGCATGGCGCACAGCAAATCACCAAATCCGCCGTTTGTCCTCGAAACACCGTCGCCAAACCAAAAACCCACCGTTGAGAGGGGTTTCCGAATCATGACGACCTGGATACGATGATGATCAATCTTTCCGGTTTTACAGTCCCACTACCCCAAAAAAGGAGCTTTGCGATGGCACGAAAATTCGCGGATTGCGCGACGCGTTGGATGGTTCCAACCTTGCTGATTGTGGCGATTGGGGCAATGACGGCGGCAGCCAGCGATGGAACGTCAACCCGAAAGCCCGGCAGACTCCTCCGCGGTCGCCTGCCGGCCCATTACGGCAAGGTCGTCACCGAGGAACAACGTGCCGCTATCTATAAGATCCAAGAAGAATATCGCCCCAAGATCGAAGCCCTCAAAGCGCAACTGGAGGCGATCGAGAAACAACGGGACGAAAAGATCGCCGCCGTCCTGACGCCCGAGCAAAAGAAACAAATCGAACAGGCGATCATACAAGGCAAAGAAAAGCGAGCGGCGGCCAAGGCCGTGGAAACCACACCATCGGTCGTACCTGTCGAAACGCGCCAGATCGAAAAGTAGCCCTCGGCGTTCCGTCGAGATCGACACGTTTTTCAGGATGCGAGCCTGTCGTTGAGGTTCTCGAACGAACCGAAAGATTGACAGCCATGGGGGGAGTGTTTCTTGCGCGGCTTCGTAAAGCATTGTCTCAAAATGCCTTATGGACTAGAATAACGTCTTCACGCCCCTGCAGGAAAATGAACCCATGCGTCAGATTTTGGTGACCAGCGCGCTGCCCTACGCCAACGGGCACATTCATATCGGGCATCTTGTCGAATACATGCAGACGGACATCTGGGTCCGGTTCCAAAAGCTCCGCGGCCGACGGTGCGTTTATCTCTGCGCGGACGACACCCATGGTACGGCCATCATGATCCGCGCCCGGCAAGAGGGCATCCGCGAGGAACAGCTCATCGCCGAGATGCGCGAGGCCCACATGGCGGATTTCGCCGGGTTTCAGATCGCGTTTGACAACTACGGCAGCACCAACAGCCCCGAAACCCGGGCGATGTGTGAGGAAATCTGGGCGTCGCTGCGACGGGCCGAACTGGTCGTCGAGCAGGAGGTCGTTCAACTGTACGACACCGCGGCCGGCACCTTCTTGGCCGATCGATTCGTCAAAGGTTCCTGCCCAAAATGTCAGTCGCCCAACCAGTACGGCGACAGTTGCGACCGCTGCGGCGCCCATTACAGCCCGGCCGATCTGATCGATCCGGTCAGCACGCTGTCGGGCAGCAAGCCCGAGTTGCGCAAGGCCGACCATTTGTTCGTCCACATTGAAAAGTTGCACGACTTTTTAGAGGACTGGACACAACACGGCGAGCACCTTCAGCCGGAGGTGGCCAACTATCTGGCCGGTCATTTTCTGTGCGAACCGTTGCACGATTGGGACGTTTCGCGCCCGGCGCCTTATTTCGGGTTCGAGATTCCCGACAGCCCCGGCAATTATTGGTATGTGTGGTTCGACGCCCCGATCGGCTACATGGGCTCGACCCGCCAATGGTGCGATCGCCATGGGGAGTCGTTCGACGATTGGTGGCGCAGCGACCAGACCGAGATCCACCATTTCATCGGCAAGGACATCACGTATTTTCATACGTTGTTCTGGCCGGCGATGCTCCAAACCGCCGGATTTCGTTTGCCGACCAAGGTGCACATTCACGGCTTTTTGACCGTCAACGGCGAAAAGATGTCAAAAAGCAAGGGAACATTCATCCGCGCGTCAACCTATCTCGAACACCTCGATCCGGCGTATCTGCGCTACTACTACGCCTCGAAGCTGACCGCCCGGGTGGACGACATCGATCTGAACTTCGACGAGTTGATCGCCAAGGTGAACGCCGATATGGTCGGCAACGTCGTGAATTTGGCCAGCCGCGTGGCGAAGTTCGCCGAGCCGACGGGCCTGTCGTCGGCCTATCCCGACGATGACGGTCTGTTCGCCCAAGCGGCGGCCGACGGTCAGGCCATCGCCGAGGCGTATGAGTCGGGCGATTACGCCAAAGCCATCCGATGGATCCTGGCCGCCGGCGACCGGGCCAATCAGTTCATCGAACACAACGCCCCGTGGACTCTGCGCAAAGACCCATCGCAATGCGAGCGGCTGCGCGACGTTTGTACAATCGGTTTGAACTTGTTCCGTCAGTTGGTGATTTATCTGTCGCCCGTGCTGCCGCGTTTGGCCGAGCAAGCCGGTGAATTGCTGCATGATCCGATCGCATGTTGGGATCAATCGCAGCGGCCGTTGCTGGGCACGCCGGTCGGCAAGTTTTCGCATCTGATGCAGCGCGTCGATCCCCAACGGATCGAAGCGGTGGTGGCCGCCAGCGCCCAACCGGCCGAATCGCCGGCCGCCGAAACGTTGCCGATGGACAGCGACGCTCCGTTGCAGGCCGAGCCGCTTTCGGAGACGATCCATTTCGAGCAGTTTGCAAAGGTCGACCTGCGCGTGGCCCGCGTGCTTCAGGCCGAAGACGTGCCGGGCGCCCAAAAACTGCTGCGGTTGACGCTCAGCCTCGGCGGCGACAACCATCGCAACGTGTTCGCCGGCATCAAGGGCGTGTATCAGCCCGAGAACTTGATCGGCCGACTGGTCATCTGTGCGGCGAATCTCGCTCCGCGAAAAATGAAGTTCGGCACCAGCGAAGGCATGATCGTCGCGGCCGGCGGCGGTGGCGGCGAAATCTATCTGCTTTCGCCCGACAGTGGCGCGAAACCGGGCCAACGCGTGCATTGACGGCCGAAAGCAAAGGAGTTCCTCGGCGCGTGTTTCCGCCAACCGAAGAGAAAGGCCGCTTGCTTGCGGCCCTGTCCCCCAATCGGTAGAATTGCCCGCACTATGTCCAATCTTCTTATTGAACGCGTTACGACCCGTCGTCAAAAGAAACTTTTCTTGGAATACCCTTGGACGTTGTATCGCAACGATCCCAATTGGATTCCGCCGCTGCGCGGCGATCAGAAATGCCTGGTCGGCTATAAGCCGCATCCGTTTTACGCGCGGAACCGGGTCCAAACTTTTTTGGCCACCCGCGACGGCGAGCCTTGCGGACGAATCGCCGCCATTTTGAACCAGGGCCACAACTTGCGTTACAACGAAAAGCGCGGGTTTTGGGGATTTTTCGACTGCAACGACGACCAAGAGGCCGCCACCGGTTTGTTCGACGCCGTGCGAGATTGGTTTGCCGAGCAAGGTATTCACAAGCTGCGGGGGCCGACCAATCCATCATTGAATTACGCGCTCGGGCTGTTGATCGAAGGGTTCGACACGCCACCGACGTTCATGATGACCTACAATCCGCCTTACTATGCGCGGCTGGTCGAGAACTACGGTTTTCGCAAGACGCAGGATTTGGTCGCCTTCTGGGGCCACATCGACATGCTGCCGAAGATCGGCGAAAAACTTCGCCCGGTCGCTATGCAGATCATGGAGCGTTACAACGTCCGACTGCGTCCGCTGGACAAGAAGCACTTCCGGGAAGACGTCGAACTGTTTCTGTCGCTCTACAACCGATCGTTGAGCAACACGTGGGGATTCGTGCCGATGTCGCCCGACGAAGTGCGGCACATGGCCAACGATTTGAAGTATGTGATCGTGCCCGAAATGGCGATTGCGGCGGAGATGGACGGCCGCGTGGTCGGTGCGTCGTTCGGACTGCCCGACTACAATCCGCGGATCCGCGACATCGACGGGCGGTTGTTTCCGTTCGGGTTCATCCACATGCTGCGGAACCGCCGGGCCATCAAGCGCATTCGGCTGATCAGCACCAACGTGCTGCCCGAATATCAGCGCATGGGCATCGGCATGATTTTGATGCACGGGTTCGTGCCGCAAGCGATCCAATGGGGACTGGAAGAGGCCGAATTTTCGTGGGTTCTCGAATCGAATTCGCTCTCTTACGGCGCGTTGAAAAAGGGCGGCGCGAAAATCACCAAAACCTACCGGGTGTACGATTGGGAAGCCGCCGACGAAGGACAAGAGCCGAAGACCGTTGAAAAGTCGGCGGCCAAGCCTCAGGCCCTGACGCTCCGCTCTCCGCTGGACGTCCGTCCGGTTGGCGACCGCGAGGATCTGGATCGGTTCGTGAAGTTGCCGTGGCGGATTTACGCGGACGATCCGCATTGGGTTCCGCCGCTGTTGACCGACGTGAAAGAGTTTCTCAACCGGCGCAAGCATCCGTTTTATCAACACGGCGACGCCGCGCAGTTTGTCGCGGTCCGCGGCGACCAGACCGTCGGGCGGATTTTGGTCAGCGACGATCCTCGCTACAATCAGCAACATGGCGAGAACGTGGGTTGCTTCGGCATGTTCGAGTGCGTCGAAGATCGCGCGACGGCCCACGCGTTGTTGGACGCCGCCGCCGGTTGGCTCCGAGCAAAGGGCCGCACGGCGATGCGCGGTCCCATCGACTATTCGCTCAACTATCCGAGCGGGCTGCTGGTAGACGGGTTCGACACGCCGCCGCGGATCATGATGAACCATAACCGCCGTTACTACGTCGATCTGCTCGAATCGTGGGGGCTTCAAAAGGCCAAGGATTTGTATGCGTGGTGGTTCGTCGATCCGTTGGACTTGGTGGCCAAATGGAAGCCGCGGCTGGAGCGGATCGCCCAACGCAGCGGCGTCGTGGTTCGTCCTTTCCGCACCCGCGACCTGGCGGCCGAGTTGGCCCGATGCCAAACCATTTACAACCGTGCGATGGAAGGGCTTTGGGGATCGGTCAGCCTGTCGGACGCCGAGCTGCAATACTTCGCCAAACGCCTGTCGCAAGTGGCCGTGCCCGAACAAGTGCTGATGGCGGAGGTAGGTGGCCAAGTGGTCGGGTTTTCCATCACGCTGCCTGACTTCAACGAGGCGACCGGCCCGCTGAACGGCCGGCTGACCCGTTTCGGCCTGCCGATCGGACTGGCCCAGTTGCTGCGGCGCAGGCGACACATCACGACGGCGCGGATGATCGTGCTCGACGTATTGAAGGATTTTCGTCGTCGCGGCATCGGCGAGACGCTGATCCTCAAAACGCTTGATTACGGGAAGAACGTGTTGGGCTACACGGGTGCGGAATTGGGTTGGACCATCGAGGATAACGAGCCGGTCAATCGCACGATCGAGTCGGTTGGCGCCCGTCGTTACAAAACCTATCGGATCTACGAAAAATCGCTTGCCGACGCCCCGTCGCAGTGATAGGTTGAAAGGATCGTCCGAACGTCGGACCATTCGCATCGTCGAGCGTCGCGGACACCGGTTGTCGCGTAGGTCGTTTTCACCTCATTTCCGGAGCTGCTCCCTTGCAGACTCTTGCCAGCTTTTTGCTCTTCTTGACGGTCGGGAGCTCATCAGTCGCGCCGGCTTGCGCCGCCGACAACACGCCGCCGCCCGGTTTCGTCGCATTGTTCAACGGCAAGGATCTGACCGGTTGGAAAGGGGTGCTGAAGCCGCCGCTGGATAATCCGGCCCATCGAGCCAAAACCCCGGCCGAACAACTGGCGGAAGCTCAAAAAGAGGCCGACGACGTGATGCGCGGCGGCTGGCGCGTCGAAGACGGCGTCTTGATCTTCAACGGCAACGGTCGAAGCCTGGCGACCGTCAAAGACTACGGCGATTTCGAGCTGTACGTTGACTGGAAGATCGGCCCCGATGGGGACAGCGGCATCTATCTGCGCGGCGCGCCGCAGGTTCAAATCTGGGATCCCAGCCAGTCGGGGATTGGCTCCGGAGGACTTTACAACAATAAGCAAAACCCTTCGGAACCTTCCGAAATCGTCGACAATCCGATCGGCCAGTGGAACACGTTTCACATCACGATGATCGGCAACCGGGTGACGGTTGAGCTCAACGGCGTCCAGGTGGTCGATCATGTGACGTTGGAAAACTACTGGGAGCGCGACAAACCGATCTATTCGACCGGTCCGATCGAATTGCAGAATCACGGCAATGGCTTGTGGTTCAAAAACATTTACCTCCGCGAAATGCCTCGCCGCGAGGAAAAGAGCCCGACGGAGAAACCAACCACTCTCAAAAAACCTCTCACCGTTCCTGACGTTGGACCCGCCAACGTCCGCCAACCAGTCCAAACGAAAGAGCACACCCCCAAGGAGTAGCGGTATTCGGCTTTCAGTTGACTTTCCGGTATTCGCCCATTAGTCTAGGTAGATGTAGGGGTTTTTGCCGATTGTGGGCTGTAGAGCAGGAGCGGCATGCCGAGCGTCGGACTGCCGAGCGTCGGGTGCTTTGCCGCCTCGCCGCAACACCCCTCCCGCGGTGCTCATCCTAACGCCCTACTGGGAGCCGCTGATGGCCAAACGCAAGATCGATTTCACGGAAATTCTCGTCCGCCACGGCACCATCAGCCCAGAGCAACTGGCCGAAGCCCAGCAGATGTCCAAGGACACGGGCATCAAGGTGGCTGATGCACTGGTGAAGCTCGAATATGCCACGGGCGAGGATGTCATGCGGGCCCTGGCCGAACAGGAAGGTCTCGATTACGTCAACCTAAGCGAAATCGTCATTCCGCCGTCGGTCGTCGAATTGGTCCCGGAATCCGTCGCCCGCGAAAACTGTGCGATTCCACTGTCCCAGCATGACGGCACGTTGACCGTGGTGGTCAGCGATCCAACCGACTATGAGACCTTCGACAAACTGCGGTTCATTTTGAACCGTCAAATTGAAATCGCCCTGGCCCCTCGTGACGCAATCAACGAGGCCATTAACCGTCATTACGGTCAAACGGTCGGCGAGAGCGCCGACTCGATGCTGCAAGAGTTCACCGACACGGCAATCGACTTCACCGAGACGCTCCAAGAGACCGGCGGCGGTGAAGAGAGCGTCGACGAAAGCAGCGCCCCGGTCGTTCGGCTGGTTCAGTTGATTATTACCGAGGCCGTACAGCTTCGAGCCTCCGACATCCATATCGAACCGTTCGAGGACCGCATCCGCGTCCGATATCGAATTGACGGTGTGCTGGTCGAGCGAGACAGCCCCCCCCGGCGGTTGCTAGGCGCCATCCTCTCCCGCATCAAAATTCTGTCCAAACTGGATATCGCCGAACGACGCCGCACCCAGGACGGCCGCATCAAAGTCACGGTGGGCGAAAAGGACCTCGATCTGCGGGTCAGCGTGATTCCGACCAGCCACGGCCAGTCCGTCGTTATGCGGATCTTGGACAAAGACAGTATTAAAGTGGGGTTGCGCCAGCTCGGCTTCTGCGACTCCGACTATCACAAGATCCGCAGCCTGATTCAGCGGCCTAATGGAATTATTTTGGTCACCGGACCAACCGGCTCGGGCAAGACGACGTCGCTGTATGCGGCGCTAAACGAGCTGAACACGCCGGACCGAAAGATCATCACGGCGGAAGACCCAGTAGAATACTACCTGCAGGGGGTAAATCAGGTCGAGATTCATCACGATATCGGGCTGGATTTCGCCCGAGTCATCCGCGCGATGTTGCGGCAGGCGCCCAATGTGATTCTGGTCGGCGAGATGCGAGACCTTGAGACGGCCCAGATGGGAATTCAAGCATCTTTGACTGGACACTTGGTATTCAGTACACTACATACGAACGATGCGCCCAGTGCCATTACACGTTTGATCGATATGGGCGTTGCGTCCTATCTGGTCTCCAGCAGCGTGGTGGCCATCATGGCTCAACGTCTGGTTCGCGTGATTTGCCAAAAATGCAAGCAGCCGTGCACCTACAGCGACAGCGTTTTGGAGGGCGCCGGCATTACGCCCGAGATGGCCGCCAAAGCCACGTTTATGAAAGGTCGCGGCTGTGGAAATTGCCAGGGCGGCGGTTTCCGTGGACGTATCGGCATTTACGAGCTGATGATGATGTCGCCCAAGATCCGAGAGCTCACGTTCAACGGAGCCCCGACTGACACGATCCGTCGCACGGCAATTTCCGAAGGCCTAAAAACCCTCTATTGGGACGGCATCGATAAAGCAATGCGAGGCATCACAACCCTTGAGGAGGTTATGCGCACCGCCAAACGATCCGAGGCGGACTGAACCAAAAGGATCGAGGGCGCGAGATCGGGGACGGTGGTCGGGAAGGCCATCTACGGCAAGGTCTTGCGCGGATCCGCGTCCTGTTTCCTCTCAAAATTTGCCGACCCTGGGTCGGTTGTAAATAATCTACACGCGTGCGGGGTTTTTTTGGAACAGCCCAACGGAACAGAGCTCTCCTTTTAATTCCCCCAATTCCTTCGGAGATGCTGTGGAATTATGGCTACCATTCTGATCGACAAACTGCTCCAAACCGTCGTCAGCCGCAAGGCCAGCGACTTGCATATTGCCGTGGGCCAACCGCCGGTGTTGCGTTTGGACGGCCGGTTGGTTCGGCTCGAAACGAAGGTTTTGGAGCCCGAAGACACGGTGGCGCTGATGAAAAGCATCTCGCCCGAACGATGCCAACAGGAATTGCAGGAGGTTGGCGGCAGCGACTTCGGCTTTTCCTTTGGCGATCAGGCCCGATTCCGCGTGTCGATTTTCAAGCAGCGCGGCTACGTCGGCATGGTGTTGCGCCAGATTCCCATCAAGCTGCTGAACTTCAAGGATTTGGGCACGCCGCAGGTGCTGTCCGACTTGTGTATTCGCCCCCGCGGATTGATCTTGGTGACCGGTCCGACCGGTTCCGGAAAGACGACCACGTTGGCCGCGGTGATCGACTACATCAATGCGAACTTCGATCATCACATCATCACGATCGAAGACCCGATCGAGTTTTACCATCAGCACAAGAAGGGCACGGTCAATCAGCGTGAAATCGGCGTGGACGTGCCGACGTTCGCCGAGGCGATTCGTCGCGCGTTGCGGCAAGACCCCGACGTGATTCTGGTCGGTGAAATGCGGGACCTCGAAACGATCGAAGCGGCGATCACCGCGGCCGAAACCGGCCACATCGTCTTCGGCACGTTGCACACTACCGGCGCCCAAGGCACGGTCAACCGCATCATCGACGTGTTCCCGACGAACCAGCAAGAGCAGATCCGCACGCAGTTGTCGACCGCGATCATCGGCATTCTTTCGCAAACGCTTTTGCCGAAGATCGGCGGCGGGCGCGTCGCGGCCTACGAAATGCTCGTCGTCACGTCGGCCATCGCCAACCTGATCCGCGAAAACAAGACGTTCCGCATCACCTCGGCCATTCAGACCGGCCATCGACTCGGCATGCAATTGTTGGACGACCACATGTTCCAACTTTGGAGGGACGGACTGGTCGAGAAGCGCGACATTTTACTGAAGGCCAACCTGCCCGACGACCTGGCGGCGCGCGTCGCGCGGGCCGAACGCGGGCTGTTTGAGGACGAATCCGAGTCTCGGCAACGAACCGAACGGGAGTAAACCATGGCAATTCGTCGGATCGGTCAGATTCTGGTGGACCTGGGCTTCCTCACCGAAGACCAGCTGCATCTGGTGCTGGAAGAGCAACAGCAGCGGCCCGGTGAGATGTTCGGTCAGATCGCCATCAGCATGGGTCTGATCACCGACGATCAACTTGCTCAGGCGTTAGGCGAGCAGATGGGCATGCAGGTGGTCAGCCTGGGCGATGAAGTCATTCCGCCCGAGGTGCTGACGCTCATCACCGGCCCGATGGCCCAATTGTACCGCATCGTCCCGTTGAGTTTCGAGGACAACACGCTGACGATCGCCATGTGCGATCCTCAAAAGCTCTCGATCATCGACGAGTTGCGCAGTTTCCTCGGTTACGACATCAAGGCGAAGGTCTGCACCGAGCGGGAGATGGCCAAGGCGCTCGAGCGATTTTATTCGACCGGCGGCGAGAGCGTCGAACGGCTGATCGCGGACATGGAGGCCGACGCCGATTTGGCCGCCACGATCGAAAAGATCGAAAAGAATCCGGCGCTCGATCTGGACAGCGCCGAGGCGGCGGCCGACAGCGCCCCGGTCCGCAAATTGCTGAACATGGTGCTGATGTTGGCCATCAAGGATCGGGCGAGCGACTTGCACTTCGAGCCGTTCGAGACGGAGTTCAAGATCCGCATCCGGTCCGACGGCGTGTTGTACGAGATGTTGCCGCCGCCCAGGCATTTGGCTTTCGCCATCACCACGCGCATCAAAGTGATGGCCGATCTGGACATCGCCGAGCGCCGGCTGCCGCAAGACGGCCGCATTCGGTTGACCGTCGGCGGTCGGCCGGTCGATCTGCGCGTCAGCGTGCTGCCCACCATGTTCGGCGAAAGCATCGTCATGCGAATTCTCGACCGTTCGGTCGTCATGCTCGACCTGGATGTGGTCGGCATGCCTGACAACATTTTGAAGGCTTTCCGCGAAGTGATTCGCAAGCCCAACGGCATCGTGTTGGTCACCGGTCCGACCGGTTCGGGCAAGACGACCACGCTGTACGGCGCGCTCAACGAGCTGAACGTTATCGAGGACAAGCTGATCACGACCGAAGATCCGGTCGAATACGACATCGACGGCATTGTGCAGATGCCGATTGACGCCTCGATCGGCAATACGTTCGCCCAGTGCTTGCGATCGATCTTGCGTCAGGATCCCGACAAGATTTTGGTCGGCGAGATCCGCGACTTGGAAACAGCGGAAATCGCGGTTCAGGCGTCGCTGACCGGGCACATGGTCTTCAGCACGCTGCACACGAACGACGCTCCCAGCACGGTGACGCGGCTCCGCGACATGGGCGTGCCGCCGTTCCTGCTGACCGCTACGCTCGAAGCCGTATTGGCGCAGCGTCTGGTCCGCAAGATCTGCCGCGAATGCCGCGAGCCGACCATGCCGAGCACCGAACTGCTGGCCCAACTGGATCTGACGCCCGAGGACGTGCTCGACAAAAAATTCTATCGCGGACGAGGCTGCCCGGCCTGCAACAACACGGGGTACAAAGGCCGCACAGGACTGTACGAGTACATGCCCATCAACGATGAAATCCGCGAAATGATCAACCAAGGAGCCTCGACCGAACGGCTCCGCGACTTGGCCCTGCGCAACGGTCTGATTCCGCTGCGCGAGTCGGGCCTCGAAAAAGTGTTTAACGGCATCACGACGATCGAGGAGGTCGTGCGAGAAACCGTGACGGACGCGTAGGAGAAGAGGGATTAGAGGTTAGGGATTAGAGGGGGCCACGCGGCACAAGGAGCCACGACCATGCCGACCTATCAATTCGAGGCGATGGACGCCACCGGCCAGGAGATCAAGGACGTCGTCGAAGCATCGAGCCAGGACGAAGCCCAAGCCACGATTCGGCAGATGGGTTATTTCGTCACGAAGATCTCGGTCAAGAAAGGCCGCAAGACCGCCGCGCAAAAAAAGGCCGCCAACAAGGGCAAAACCTTTGCCCTGGGCGGGGTCAACTCCAAAATTTTGACCACGTTCACGCGGCAGCTTTCGATTTTGCAGGACGCCGGTTTGCCGATTCTCCGCAGCCTTAAGATTTTGCAGGAGCAGGCCCAGCCCGGCGCGCTGAAAAACGCCCTGATCGACGTCTGCGACGAAATCGAAAGCGGTTCGACGCTGTCCGAAGCGATGGCCAAATGCCCGAAGGCCTTCAATCGCCTCTATGTGAACATGATCAAGGCGGGCGAGGCCGGCGGTGCGTTGGAAGTCATCCTGAAACGCTTGGCCGAGTTCCAGGAGCGGTCCGAGGCCCTCAGACGCAAAGTCAAAGGCGCGTTGGTCTACCCGATCACCGTCGTCACGTTCGCCGTCGGCATCTTGGTCTTCATCATGTTGAAGATCGTGCCTTCGTTTGAAAAAATCTTCAAGGATTTCGGCACCACCCTGCCCGCCATGACCCAGATGCTCATTACGATATCGAATTGGGTGGTCAACTACTGGTATCTGCTGCCTGGCATTCCATTGTCGATTTGGCTGGCGTTGAAATTGCTCCGAAAATTTTCGGCCGGGCGGATGGGTTGGGACATGTTCACCATCAAGATGCCCATTTTCGGCCCCCTGATCGAAAAAAACATCGTCGCTCGAACCATGCGGACCCTCGGCACGCTGGTCGCCAGCGGCGTGCCCATTCTCGAATCGCTGAACATCACCAAAGAGACGTCGGGCAACGCCGTGTTCGAGGTGATGTTCCAAAAAATCTACGAGGCCATCCGCGAGGGCGAGTCGATCGCCAAGCCGATGAAGGAAAACTCCCGGCCGGCGTTCCATCCGATGGCCTTGTTTTTCTGGACGTGCTATCCGCCGCTTTTCGGCGCGCTGATGTACCTGACCAAAATGAACAAACGCATCGTCGACGACATGGTGGTCAACATGGTCGACGTCGGCGAGGAGACGGGCGAACTGGACACGATGCTCTACAAAGTGGCCGACACCTACGACGACGAGGTGGCCGTGCTGACCGACAGCTTGATGAGCCTGATGGAACCGCTGTTGATCATCTGCCTCGGTGGCATGGTCGGTTTTATCGTCATCGCGTTGTTCCTGCCGTTGATCTCTCTGATTCAGAAACTGTCGTAAGCAGGAGGGATTCGTGGCCGGTGGCCGGAATTTTCAGTCCTTTCTCCTTGGGGAGAGAGTTAGGGTGAGGGCCTTCGGACGCCAGGGCAAGCCGTAGGCGAGAAGAGGCGTAATCATGAACAGCCAAACGCAATGGATCAGTGGTCAGTGGTCAGTGGCCAGTGGTCAGAGGCCGGCGGCCGGCGGCCGGAACAAGGGCGATTGGATTTCTCGCCATGCGACTCGATCGCGCGTCGACGGCCGCCCGTCTCGGGGTTTTACGCTGATCGAGCTGCTGGTGACGATCACGATCATCGGCATTTTGGCGGGCATGGTGATGGGCGTGTTGCGGACCGCGCGCGAGTCGGCCCGCGAATCGGCGACCCGAGCCACCATCGCCAAGCTGAACAATATCATCATGAACCGCTACGAGTCCTATCTGACTCGCAGAGTGCCG
>JAJFVC010000046.1 GCA_021372005.1 Planctomycetaceae bacterium
GGTTCAGGCCGAGATCGTCGGCGTGGAGCGACACGCGGAGAGGACGCATGTCAGGCTGCTGCCTTTCGGTGATCGTCGTCCGACGAGTCTTCCTTAAGAAGGGCGACTTGGTGGGGCGGCGGAACGTTTTGATGCGATGACAGTCGCCAGCGAAGCCGCAGGACGTCCAGCAGCATCGGGATTGCGTGGCGGCGCAGCGACAGGGTCGAGGAGAACTCGTTGACCAGCGTCACCGGAATGCGGCGAAACGACAGGCCCAACCGGTGCGTCAGCAGGACCACCTCCGTGTCGAAAGCAAAGCCGTCGATCGTGGATCGGGCGAAAATTTCCCATGCGGCGCGGCGGCGAAACAGTTTTAAGCCGCATTGGGTGTCGGTCACTTCGTGGGAGACCAATCGCCGGACCACCTCCCGAAAAGCGAACGTGGCCAGTCGGCGCGCGAGGCGGCGCGAGGCTTGATGCCGCGAGCCGTCGATGTCGCGGGCGCCGAACACCACATCGCAAAGGCCGTCGTCGATCCATTGGCAACCCTGTCGCAGGGCGGACAGCTCGAACGGCAGGTCGGCGTCGGTGAAACAGAGCACCCGGCCGGTCGCGCGAAGCATGGCCGTACGCACGGCGCGGCCCTTGCCGCCTTGCGGGAACAGTCGAATGGTGGAAAATCGCGGGCCAAAGCGTCGCGTCAACTCGGCCGTGCAGTCGCGGCTGCCGTCGTCGACCACCAGGACGCGAAAGTCGATGTTCCCCGCGCTGAAAAACGCGGCCAGTTGGGTCAGAGTCCAGGGCAGTCGCTGCGATTCATTGTGGGCGGGGATGATCACGGTCAGATCGTGATCGGTCGGCATCGCGGCCAGATGGTTGGCCCAAAGGTTGCCCTGGTCTGCGGGGTCCGAATGGCCGTGGAGGTTGCAAAGGCTCATAACGCGTGGAGCGATCCCTCGGAGGTGGATGGCCGAATTGTGGGCACGATACCGAAACGGGCAATTTGTGTAAACAGCAGTTCCCCCCCGCTGGTATTTTGCTTTTTTTTCTTATCGTCATAAACGGATCTGAATTTTTCTACGATTGCGGCAAACCGTCAAGAAAACATGGACAAACGAGGCGCGGACCGCCATAATCGGCCTTTATGGTTGATTCCACGCTGCTGCCGCTTCGCCGATGGTTCGCCCACTCGGCCCACGCACACTTGGGCTGGCGCGACGAAGGTTCGACGCCGGGCCCCTATTGTTGGTTGGGCGAGGAGCCGCTGTTCGACGAAGAACGGTCGGCCGTGCCGTTGCGGGTCACGTTGGTCGCTCGGCAGTGGGATGCGAGCGTGCGTCCGATGATGCGGTGTTTCGAGCAGGCGGCCCGGGAATGTTGCAACGCCGAGTGTTTTCCGATCGACGTCGATTCGACGAACGTCGACTGGGACGGCACCTCCGACGCTGATTGCGTTGTATTGTTGGGCCATGGGCTGCGAATCGCCCGGCGTTGGTCGGATCTGGATCTATCGCCGTCGTGGAACGATGATTTTGTGCGGAGCGACGAGCCGATGACCGTGGAGTCGGCGGCCTCGGCGGCGCGACATCCGGTGACCGAGGGCGTTTGTCCGTTTACGACGGAGGCGACCTCCGCGCGGCTGGGTTGCATTCCGTCGGACGCCGTGCCGCTGTTGATCGGTCGGACCGACCAGACCATTCGTCTGGTGGCGTGGACCTATCGCGGCGATTGGGGCCGGGCGTTTTGCACGACGTTGGGCTCGGCGGCGGATTTTCGTCGGCCGGATTTCGTTCGGCTGGCGTGCAATGCCCTGGCTTGGGTCGGACGCTAG
>JAJFVC010000063.1 GCA_021372005.1 Planctomycetaceae bacterium
GGCCGGATGCCCGCCTTGCGACATTTGATGTTCAAAAACTTCTCCGCACCCAAATCGGCGCCGAATCCGGCCTCGGTGACCGTGTATTCCGAAAGCCGCATGGCCAGCTTTGTGGCCAACACACTGTTGCAGCCGTGCGCGATGTTGGCGAACGGGCCGCCGTGAATCAGCGCCGGATTGTTTTCCAATGTCTGGACCAGATTCGGCTTCAGGGCGTTTTTCAGCAGCGCGGTCATCGCGCCGTTGGCCTTCAAATCGGCGGCGGTGATCGGCTTTTTGTCGCGTGTATAGGCGACGATGATCCGTCCGAGCCGTTCTTTCAACTCCTGGAGCGATTCAGACAGGCAGAACACGGCCATCACCTCGGAGGCCACCGTGATGTCGTAGCCGCTTTCGTGCGGCATCGAGTTGTTCACTCCGCCCAGACCCACGATGATATTGCGCAGCGCCCGGTCGTTCATGTCCACCACGCGTCGCCAAACGATCCGCCGCAAATCGATGCCCAGCGGGTTGCCGTGATGGATGTGGTTGTCCAACATGGCGGCCAGCAAATTGTGAGCCAGCTCGATCGCATGAAAGTCGCCGGTGAAGTGCAGATTGATGTCTTCCATCGGCACGACCTGCGCGTATCCGCCGCCCGCCGCACCGCCTTTCATGCCGAAACACGGTCCCAACGACGGCTCGCGCAGACAGACCGTCGCCCGCTTGCCGATCCGATTCAATCCGTCGCACAGACCGATGCTCGTGGTCGTCTTGCCTTCGCCGGCCGGCGTGGGCGTGACGGCCGTCACGAGCACCAGCTTGCCAGCGGGCTGTTGATCCAACCGATGATACAGATCGAGCGAGATTTTCGCTTTGTGCTTGCCGTAATGCTCCAGATCGTCGTCGCCGATGTGCAACTTTGCGGCGACCTCGTCGATCGGCAGCATTTTCGAGGCGCGGGCAATTTCAATGTCAGGGGGCAAAGGGCGGGTGGGCATTTTTGGAGGGGCTAGAGGCTAGGGGCTAGAAACGAGTAAAACCACGGACTGCGATTTTGCAGCACCGCATACTTTCAGCTCGCGTAAAAGTCGCGCACTCGCATCAACACGTCGAACCCTTGCAGCTTCAAACACTCTTCCAAGCATTGCATCGCGGGATGGTCCGGCGCGAGGCGTTCGTAGTTCCGCTTGACCGAGCCGATGATCATGTCGAGCCCCAGCGGCATGGCTTTCGTCAAAAACGCGCTTTCCAACGGGCCTTTGACCGGCGAACCATCGGACCGCTTTGACGGCAGCATCACGGTGAAGTTGCTCAGCCCGACCGAGGCGTGAAAACCCTTGAAATACGGATCGGCGTGGATCAACTCCATCGCGGCGATCAACCGGTGGATGTTGCCTTCCGAGTCGCTCCCCAACGGCGCGATGCCCGGGTCGATGATGTAATCGTCGCCGGTCGTGCCGGGGCATCGGGCCAGAAACTCGCCAACCAGATGCTTGGCCGCCTCGTAGGTTTCTTGGGCCGTGTGACACGGTTTCGAGCGACCGTCGACCACCGTCTCCGACACCAATAAAATCGGCTTGAACGGCTGAATCTTGAACAGATCGAACATGCCGGCGCGCAGCGCGCTGATGGAGTTGAGGATCGGCCGCCGACCGCCGGCGTGCGCCGCATCGTACGCTTCGAGTCCGGCCTGGGCGATCGCCGGATCGGGCGTGTCGATCGACAGCGGCTTGGCCGTGACGCTTTGAATCCGGCGGACCATCTCGGCCATGAACTCGGGCGTTCGGGGGCCGACGTTCACGTCGATGTAAGCCGCCCCCTTCTCGTCCTGCGTTCGCGCCAACTCCAAAAGTCCGGGAACATCGCCGGCGTCAAACAGCTTCTTCGTCGAAGGAACCGAATCGTTGATCGATTCGCCGATCATCGTTAAACCGGAAAGCGGCATAAGAATGCTCCACGTTTGAGGGATTACGAAGGGGAGATGCTGGCCATCCGAATCTAATCCCTAATCCCATTTCTTGGTGTTATGGTCTCGATCCAGATAGGTGTTGATCCAGGACGACGTTTCCTTGAGCGACGCATTGTAGAAGATCGGAGGACGATTGAGCATCGATTCCGACTCGCCGTAAAACTTCAGTCGCTCATAAATCCTGGCCCAAAAGCACTCTTTGTCGTCCAACTCGCAACGTCCGTCGGACGATCCGCCGCAAGGTCCGTTGCGGCTGCCTTTCGAGCAGCTCTTTTTCGGACAAAGGTACGCGCAGTCGGGCAGACTGCAATCGCCGCAGTCCTTGCAGCCGTACATCGCCAACTTGGAAATCCGCTCGACCCGATAGGCCATGCGGCTTAAAAAGCCCGGCTTGCGGTCGAATCGGGCGAAAATCTTTTTCAGCAGCGGATACAGCGCCTTGTCTCGCGTGAAGGCCCAGCGATGCACCAGCCGCGAAATCCGATAGTTCCAGGTGACCTGTTTTGTCTTCGGTGGAAACCGGAGTGACTCGAGATAGCTGCGGTTGATCCGCTTCGCACTGCTCTCGCCTGTGTAAAAATTATGCTCGAAGAAAAAGAACTCCTCGGGCTGGGAAAACTGAATTTCCCGCATGAACTCTTTCCAATCTTGGGTCGCGTAGCTTTCGGCCAACTCGATGATCGGCCCAAAATCGTCGGCCTTGTGGATGCCGCCCAGATAACCCGCGGCGAAACCCAGCCCTCGAAAAATGGCCAACTGTTTGGCGGCCAACTCCTGACAGAACCGTTTGCCTTTGTCGGGCCCCGCCGCATAGGTTTCGATCTTTTTCAACAGTTCGTTGCTGACGACGCAACCGGCCAGCTTGCCGCTGTTGAACAGTCGCGCAACGCCTCGGTTCAACAGATATACGTTGCCGACGATCGGCACCTTCGTGATGCCTCTCGACTCCAAGAATAGCCTCACCTCGTCGAACTTCCGCATGTCGTAGCCGAGCTGCGGAATGACCCACTGGGCGCCGGCGGCGATTTTGCGGACCAGCTTGAAATACTGCGGGACCAGCTCGCGTTCGTGCCGTTTGAACGGCGACACGACACACCCGATGAAGAAATCGGTCGGCGGCAGCATCTCCGGCTTGCCACTGCGTCCGACCACGTTGAGCCCTTTGTTCATCGACTTCAACAGCGAGATGAGCGCGATCGAATCGAAGTCGAACACCGGATCGGCCCGGCCGCCGAACCCGCCGGTCGGATAATCGCCCGTAATGGCCAGAATGTTCTTAAAACCTTCGGAGGCGTATCGCCAGGCGGCGGCTTCCAGCCCGTTGCGATTC
>JAJFVC010000076.1 GCA_021372005.1 Planctomycetaceae bacterium
GGCAAGTATTGTTTCGGCAAGCCGCCCATGCAAACCTTCTTGGATTCCATCTCGCTGGCCAAGGCGAAAATACTGGACTACACCGTACAGACAGTGGCGTAATTTGGATAACTTCCGTCAGATCAAGTACTGGCTACTACACCGGATGAATTGAACATCCGAGGCTATGGCGACATTGGCTTTCGCTCGATTTGCTGCCGATGCTGCTGGATGCGTCGAGCAGCGGCAAGAGATTGCTGGTCGCCGGTTGCGGCGGCGTGCCATAGCAGACAAAATGTCACTTCGCTCAAGTTCACCGACTTGTCGTGGCCCATCCAACGTTCCTGACCCAGGCCGGTCCGCGTATTGCCGCTGACGTCGACTTGTCCGTCCGGTCCGACACGGTCGCGTTCCCAACGCACGGCCAGATCGACCGCCTCCGACAATTTTTTGTCCGGAAAATAGAGAGTCCAGACTTGCAGTTTGAGGGCCGCGACGGCCTGGTAGCTGGAATCCGATCCGCCGCGCTCCAAGAAAACGCCGTCGTCAGGACGATAGCGCGTCATCGCCAGATCGACGAAACGCCGGCCGATCCGCTGCAACTCGGCGTCGTCGGTCAGCACGCCCGACAGCCCAAAGGCCAACGCGTCGAACAGCAGGCGATTCGGGGCGTCGGCGTCCTCCTCGGCCAAACGTTTTTGATAGCGGGGCTGCGCGAGCCATCGAGCGGCTTTGTGAATTTTTGGGATCACCTGTGCAATTCGCTCGCGGAATTTCGGCTCCAGCGGGCTTTCACGCAACACCAAAACCGCTTCGCTGACGCTCGACAGCCAAAAGGCCGCGGCCGACGGTCCGCCGCACGGAGCGCCGGGGCGGCTGAATCCACCTTCGGGCTGTTGGCGGTCGAATGTCGCGTCGATCGCCCGCCATGCGGACGCGACCGCCTGCTCGTCGTTGCGCACCACGGCGATGATCAGGTAGTGCATTGCGCCGCGTTGGAATTCGGGGCTTTTGAATCCGTCGCGGTTGTAGGCCACCATGCCATGGGCGTCCGGGCGCGCGCCGCCGGTGTAGTGCAACGCGTCAGACGGGATATGCCGCAGCAGGGCCAGCTCTTGGGCCGCGGCGGCGGACGTCAGCCAGACGATCAGCAATAACGATGCGGCACACTTCATGGCGTGTTCCTTTCGATTCGACAACGAAAGGCGGCGGCGATCGCAAAAACGGCTTGCAGAGCCATTGCCGAGCTGACCTGCCACTGGCCGCCTGCGCCGGCGCCGTAGGAATGCAGGCCGCTGCCCATCAGAAAGTTGACGCCGTACCAAGTGCAGAGGATCGCCGCAGCCCCAAGCACGGCGGCCATCGCCATGCCGAAATCGCCGGACCAGCCGACATGCCGGGCGTGCAGAATCAGCAGATAGACGAACAACGAAATCAAAGCCCAAACTTCTTTCGGGTCCCAAGCCCAAAACCGTCCCCAGGCCTTGTCGGCCCAAAACGCGCCGAGCGCCGTGCCGACGGCCAGCAACAGCACCGTGATGCGCAGGGTCGTATCGATGAACTCGGCCAGACGCCGACATGGCTCCGGAGGCCGATGGTCGACGTAACGGCCGAACAGATAATAGCCCAGCGAGACGTCGCCCAAAATCAGCGCGATCGCGCCAGACGCGTAGCTCATCATGATCGTCACGACATGAACGGCCAGCCAAAAATTGTCTCGCAAAATCGGGGCGACCGCACCCAAGTTCCTGTGCATCACGGTTGCGGGAGCGTAGCAGGCCAACGCCAACGCGACGAAGCTGACGGCCGCTCCGGCCACGGCGAACACGCGACGTTCCAGCACGCATTGCATCCGCGAGACGCTTCGGTCGACGGTCGACGTCCGCCACAGCGGCCAAAGCACGTACCAGACGCCCAGCACGCCGGCGTAGAGGGCTACGAATACGACGGTCTCGAACATGCCGGTCAACGGCACCAGGCCCACGATCAGTCCGCGCAACACGAGTCCTACGGCGGTGAAACCCTGGGCGACAACCGTCAAGCCGATGCCCGTCCAAAACAACGCGCGCTGAAAGCGTCCTACGGCCGCCAACAACGCCACGAGCGACGTCAGGCTGACGATCCACGCCCAACGAAACGGATCGAGCCGATTGTAAAGCAGTTCACGGTCGGTGGCGCCGGGTCTCGGATAGGCTGTTTCGGCCAGCAAGCGCGCGTCGCGGTTTTGGATTGTCAATTGTTGCCGGGCCGGCTCGACGGCGTGGCCCAGCGCGGCGACCGCGTCGGCGAACCGAGCCAACGCAGAGGAACTCGTTTGGTCTACCGCATTTTTCCAAGCCGCGCGAACCGCCATGAGTTCCGGCTGCGGGTAGTTGCGCATCCGCGTCGCATCACCGTCGATCATTGCCTGAAAACTAAGCCACGGCGAGACGTCGTCGTCCGGCGAGCGATTGGCCTCCAACGCGCCCGGGTTGAGCGCCGGAACCAATCGCAAGCTGTAGCCGGTGTCGTACAGCGCCATCTGCAATTCCGACGTTTGACGCAACAGCTCGGCGGCCAGCGCGGTCGCAACTCGATCGGACGGATTGGTCAGAAGCGAAGCCAACCGGCGACCTGCCGTGCAGAACGCATCGACGGCCGGCTCCAACTTCCGACGCGACATGTCCTCGGCGTGGGCGAGGCTGAGCAGTTTTTGCAGGGCCGCCCCAGCTTGGACCATCGACTGCCGGACGGCCGGGTCTCGACGGATGCGTTGCGCGCAGGGCACATCGGCGGCCAACCGTCGCCACGCCTCGGCCGCGCGATCCAAGCGAGCGGCGAATCGCTCCGGCGGCGGCTTGTCCGCGTCCGGCGTGAACGTCAACAACCGGAACCGATCGTAGGCGTCGATCAGCCGTTTAATGTGTGACTCCAACGGCGAGGGCCGAAAATGCTCGTCGGCCTTTGCCCGATCTTGCATCAGGCCCCAAAGCCGCACCAGCTCGTCACAGTTTTCTACGTCTTTCGGCGAGACATGATGAAGCGGTCGGCCGTTGGCGTCCACAAGCGGCAACTTGAGCACGTCGCGCCGCAACACCGGATCGGCGGCCGTCAGCACGGCGGCGTTTTCCCACGTTTTCGGGTGCGCCAGCCAATCAAACAACAACTCCGCGGCCGAAAACGTTCGCCGCGAACCGTCGGGCAGCGTGAGCGTCGGAGTCTCGCTGCCGCAAATGGTCTCGACCGCGCGACGGGCAAACGTGTCCAACGGGACGATCCGCCCTTCGCTCATCGCCGGCAGCCGCTGCCACGCGGTCCAGTCGACCGGCGACGATTCGGCGGCCTGCCCGACGCCGACGGTTCCAATCGCCATCAACATCCACGCCGCAGCGGTTTGGCCGACAAGCCAGCGACGCAGATAATAGATCATTGCAATGCCGAGGCAGACCATGACGCTGCCGACGTATTTCAGCCAACGGCCGGGATCGTAGTTGACGCTCAACCGCGACAAAAAAATCTGATCGCGGCTCCGGTCACCGCGCGCCAGTTGGTCGAATCCCGGATCGCCGGGTTTCCAAGGACCGGAAAAGCTGGACTGAAACAGCCGATAGGTCCGGCCGTCGCGCGGATCGACTACATCCAGCGGCGCATTGAGCGCAATGGTCGCATCGGCCATCAACACGCGCGGCGGCATGTGACGATCCAACACGTCGACCAGGCTCGAATAATGCGACGCCGCACCGCCCGGATCGAGCTTGCGGCGAAACTGCTTCAGGCGTATTTGAAACCCGAGGTCCAGCTCCGAATGATCCGACTCCCGGACGGCCGCGTGGGCTTCGCGTCCCTCGAACACGGGCAATTGAGCCTCGACGCCGAACCGATGCGTCAAAAAACAGCCAACCAAAAGGACCAAGACGCCCAAATGCGCGACGACGAACCCCGACCAACGGCGCGACCACGGTAGTCGGGCCAACAACGCGCCGAGCACGTTGAACCCCAACAACGTCCACAGCGTCAGGAACCACCAGGCGCCGTACACCTCGGCGTGGGCCGCCTCGGCGCCGCGACGGTGTTCGACCCATGTGCCCCAGGCCATGGCGACAATGCAAAGGGCCAACAGGACGACCGCTCCACGCAGCGATCCGACCATCGCAACGAATCGCCGAAAGGATCGCTGTCCATTCATAGGGTTCAACGTTTCACGCCCGAGCCGTAGACGCTCGGCGTCGAATCGCTCCAGCCAACCACGGGCACATCGGCGGCCATGACGAAGATCTCGACACGGCGGTTCTTCTGTCGGTCCTGCGACGTCCCATTCGAGGCGATCGGCTGCGACGAGCCGAATCCGGCCACGGCCACGCGGTTCTCAGGCAGACCGGCTTGTCGCATGCGATCGGCCACGGCCAGAGCTCGGGCCGCACTCAGATGAAAATTGTTCGGATAGCGGTCGCGGACGCCGCGTCCGGCGATCAATCGGCTGTCGGTGTGGCCGGCGACCATGATTTTCGTGTCGCCCGCGGCCGGCGATTTCATCACGCGAACCAGATCGTCCAGAAGCCGTTCGGCGCCGGGCTTGAGCGTGGCCTCGCCGGTGTCGAACAAGATGTCGGTGTCGAGTTTGCTGATGCCCGTCTCGGGATCGAACTGCAAACTGGGATATTTTTGGGACAACTCGGCGAACTGGCGGCTGAGCTCGAGCGGCAGATGTCCGCGGCCAAACGCCAACCCTTGGAATTGATCGTACAGCTCGTCGCGTTCGCGTTGGTAACCGTCCAACTGCCGGCGATCGATTTTCACGCGGTCCTGCAACTTGGCCAATTGATCTTCGCTGCGAATGACGCGATTTTCAAGCGTCCGGGCGTGGGTCTTCAAGTTGTCGATTTCGGCCAATTGGGCGCGGTTTTGTTCGGCCAGCGCGCGATTTTGCGCCTCGGCCAGGTTCAACTCCGACTGGGGCACCATGCAGCCGGACAGCGCCACCGACATCCCCGCCAACACGCTCCAAAACGCCTTCATGGATTCGACTCCTTTCGAATCGTTGGGCGGCGGTCCGCCTTTTTATTTCCGTTCAAACAGGCTGAGAATCATGTCCATCAGCGAGCTGTTGATCTTGTAGGCGCCTTGCCAACTCCACATATTCCGCAGCAAATCGTACATCATCATGCCGCAAAGCAGGAGCAACACGAGACAAGCCACCAGTCCGACAATTTGCCAAGTGCTGTAGGGCGATTCGGCCGAAAGGGAAGCGGAGGAGCCCATCGCGGCGCCTTCGTTCAGCCCAACCGGCGCGGCGCCTAAAAGAGCGCCCCCGCCCGCCGACGCGCCGAGACCCATATCAAGCGAGGGTTGCGACGGAACGGCCTCCTCCAAGATCGACGTCATGCTTTCCTCGCCCGCTCCGGACAGATCGACGGCGGAATCCAAGGCGATGACTTGCGAACCGCTTTCGGAATCGCTGGGTTCGGCGGTCTCTTCCAACGGCGTCAGCAGAAACTCATCGTCCTTCTTGACTTGCGTGGTCGCTTCACCCGGCGCGAGCATGTCAGCTTCGCTCAATTCGAGCGACTCGGCGTTGGCCAGTCCGAGCGGCTGCTCCAACGACAGCCCGCTGTCGGCCGGATCAACCAGCGAAATGCCGCTGTCGCCGCCGATCGAAACATCGTTGGGACCGCTGGCCGCGCTGCCGCCCAACACGAGATCATCGTCGTCGAGCCCCTTGCCACCCAAATTGATCGCCGATCCGCCGTCGATCATGCCGCCCGGCACCGGCATGCTTCGGAGCGTCGCGGTGCTGTCCTCAAGCGTGAGGTCTTCGTCCAGGGTGAGTTGCAGCTCCTCGAACTTTCCCTTCGAGTCGCCCGTTTTCTTGGGGACGGGCGTGATCGATTGATCGACGGGCAGGACGCCGCTGCCGGCCAGTTGGATGTCGCTGTCGCTAGCCGCCGGCCCGGTGTTTTCCATGGCGATGACCGTGCCCGATGCATCCACATCGGCCGGTCCCAACGAGACTTCGCTCAACAGCACGTCGCCGCCGGCCGCATCGTCGGACGCCGCGGGCGATTGTTGACGCTCCGCCGCCATTCGGTCGATCTCCTCGGCCTTAAACTTCCAACTGGCGCCGTCGCGATATCCGTGCAGTTCGCGGCTTTCCACCATTTTTTTGACATCGTCTTCACTGATGCCAAAGAGTTTCGCGGCTTCTTGCGTGCTGTAGTACTTTTGCGCCATAACGGTCTCGCTTGCCTTACCTCTGCTCCAACAACGAACGAATCTCCGGAGGCAGTGGATTTTCGTTGTTTAAGTACATCATCTGCAAGTCCCACTGAATGTTGCGGACGCTCTTCAGCGTGATCTTGCCGGTGGTCGCATCAATATGATAAACACTCAACACGCGCTGACGTGGATCGACCACGGTCAGCAATTGCCCCCTCTCGCCCAACGAAGTCGGTACGACAAACAACTCGGAGCCGCCGACCGCCGCCACCGGCGACGCCGTCGGAGCACGAAGTTCTCCGCGCGGTTCCGCCGCGACCGCTGCCGCCACGACGACCGCAAGACCGACCAGGGCCCCCAGCGACATCCGTTTCATAATATACCCTTCAAACTTTACCAGTTAGGGAATCTGGGGTCCCTACAACTATTGTAAAACCCCCAGTTTCCGATGCAAGGAAAATGGCCCAGAAGGAGGGAAACATTTTTGTGGTTCCCTTTTCCCGGACCGTCTCCTTCGGATCACGAAAAAACTTGCTGTAACTCGATACTAGACAAACGTTTATAACACAAAATACCATCTTGACATGAAATCGCCGAGGAGTTTAGCCGCCTTGAGCCGGTTCGGCAAGACCAAGTTGGCGGCCTTGGGACGTTCGCGTCACCGCAGCGAGATCGTTCGCCAAACGACCTTGACCCGGTCGGAGTCTCCTGGTATTTAACCCGCACCAATTGCGTTTTTCCGCAGACTTTTCTCCAGATGGCAAAGGGACGCGCGGTGAAACTCGTCCGACTGGTCGGCTTGCTGGCGGCTATGGCAGGCGCAGCGTCGTCGCTGCCTGCTCTGGGGCAGCGTGTGCAGTTCGCCACGCCGGTCGCTCCGCAGGCGACGCCTGCCAATACGGTGCCGACGACGACATTGACACAACCCTCGACGACCTCGCCCTACCTGCCGCCGGCTTCAAGTTCGACGGCGGCGCCGACCTTATCCACCTCGCCCAACGCGACGCTCGGCGCTCCGGCGACCACAGCGCCGCAAACGATCTACACGCCGTCGGGCGCAACGACCGCGCCGCCGGCCGCCGCTCCGGGAACCGCCGTGACTACGCCCGCTCCGACTTGGGATCCTTACGCAACGCCCAGCAACGCGCCGTCGCCGTTGTTGTCGAACGATCCGTATCTGTCGGGCGCCGGTCCGACGTTCAGCGCGGTCACGATGCAAAAATTTCTTCAACACGTCGATCTCGACTATCATTGGTTCGCCGGCCACAACGGCCCGGACCACCACAACAGCCTCGGCATCAACGACGTGGAGTTGAGCGCAACGTTCGGGTTTCCACTGTTCCAGAACCCCGAAACGCCGCTGTTGATTACGCCGGGGTTCGCCGTCCACTATTGGGAAGGCCCGGTTTCGGTGTATCCGCTGTCGCCCGACGATCCCGCGCCGGCCGACTTGCCGCCGCGCACGTATGACGCCTATCTCGACGCGGCTTGGAACCCGAAGTTGAACAACTGGCTTAGCGCTGAATTGGACGCCCGCATCGGCGTGTATTCCGACTTCAAACGGGTCGCTTCGGACAGCTTTCGCTACACGGGCAAAGGTTTGGGCGTGGTGCAAATCTCGCCGAGCGTCAAGATGAAGCTGGGCATTTGGTATCTGGACCGCAACCGGGTCAAGATCCTCCCGGCCGGCGGTCTGGTGTGGACGCCCAACCCGGACGTGTATTTCAACATCCTGTTCCCCGACCCAAAGATCGCTCGGCGTTTGGGCAACTGGGGCACGACGGAATGGTGGGTCTACGGATCGGGCGAGTACGGCGGCGGCACTTGGGCCATCAAACGCCAAAACGGTCTGCCGCCCAACCCGTATTACCCCGACACGAACGGCACATACACCACGTTCGACTACAACGACATCCGCGTCGCGTTGGGGCTGGAGTTCACCACGTTGCGACGGCTGCACGGCATGTTCGAGGTGGGCGGGGCGTTCAGCCGAGAGCTCGTCTACGAAGATGACTTGCCGCCGACCTACAAACCGGACAGCACGGTTTATCTCCGCGCCGGATTGGCGTATTAACCGCAAGCAGATATGAGCATGCCGCCGGAGCCGGAGAACAAAAAAACGTCCAAGGAGAGCGAGAATTCTCTTTTGCCGCCTCGTAATCTTCGCGTTTCTCGTGGATTGTTTCCCTGGCCGTTGCTTCTGATTTTGTGCCTCTCCGCGCGGTTGTCGGCGCAAGAGGTCGTTCGATTGCCGGCGGTGGAGCCGCTCAGCCCGTCGCCGCCGGGCCAATTGGTGTCGCATCCGAACTCGTCGTCCGACATTTTACAATCGCCGGGCGACATCGCCCTTTCCTCGTCGACGACCACGGCGATCCCGTCGGACGTGCGCAACGGCGTGTTCCAGAAGGTCCTTTTTGACGCGACGTGGTTGGCGGCCGGCAAGAGCGACGGGCTGGGGATCAACGACATGGAGCTGCAGACGATTTTTGCGATTCCGTGTCCGAAGCGCGAGTCGCCGCTGGTGATCACGCCGGGATTCGGAACGCAATATTTGCAGAGTCCTCGCAACGTCGATCTGCCGCCGCGATTGTATACGGGCTATCTCGATTTACGGTGGATGTCGCAGGTGACGCCCACGGTGGGCCTCGATTTGGCCATCACGCCCGGCGTGTATAGCGACTTCGAGCAGTCGAGCGACAAGGCGTTTCGCTTGACCGGCCATGCGGCGGCCGCGTGGACCTGGACAGACAAAATGAAAGTCATTCTGGGAGCGGCCTATCTCGATCGGCCCGACTGCGGCGTGCTTCCGATCGGCGGAGTGATCTGGACGCCCAGGGCGGATCTCAAGTTCGATTTGGTGTTTCCGCACCCGCGCATCGCGCGTCGGATCGACGGCGGGCTGTCGACCGGCGACGTGACGCAAGATTGGGTCTACGTGGCCGGCGAGTTTGCGGGCGACGCCTGGGCGATTCGCCGCTCCGACGGAACGGACGACCAGGTTGTGCTGAGCGATTATCGGCTGATCGTGGGCGTCGAGCGAAAGGTGCTCGGCAGCCTAAGCGCGCGGATCGAGGCCGGCTACGTGTTTGGCCGTCGGATCCGCTACAGCAGCGACACGCCCGAGGATTGGCCGCCCGACACGGTGCTGTTGCGCGGCGGACTGACCTATTGAGCTTGCAACCACTGGTCGCACGCCGCGGCGGCTTGCCGGCCTTGATGGATCGCGTGGACCACCAACGACGCGCCTCGCACGGTGTCGCCGGCGGCGAAAACGCCAGGCACGCTGGTCATCCACTGGTCGACCGACACGTTGCCTCGCCCGTCGAGTTGCACACCCAGCTCGGTCACCAAGCCCGTATGAACCACGTGCACGAAACCCATCGCGATGAGCACCAAATCGGCCGGCAGCGTGAAGTCCGTATCCGGCCGCTCTTGCATCTGCCAACCCTTGGGGCCCATTAGCCAGTCGACTTCGCAACCGTGCAGCTCGGTGACGTGGCCGTCTTCGCCGGTGAATGCTTTGGTCAACACGCTCCAGCGGCGATGACAACCCTCTTCGTGCGACGAGCTGGTCCGCATGATTTTGGGCCAGAACGGCCACGGCGTCTCGGCATTGCAGCCTTCGGGCGGTTTCGGCAAGATCTCCAACTGCGTGACCGACGCGGCCTCTTGGCGAATCGATGTGCCGACGCAATCGCTGCCGGTGTCGCCGCCGCCGATGACGACCACATGCTTGTCCTTGGCCGTGACGGTCTGGCGTCCGCCGGTCGAAAGATCGCCGGCCGTGCATCGGTTTTGCAGCGGTAAAAAATCCATGGCGTAATGCACGCCGGCCAGATCGACGCCCGGCACGCGGAGCTCGCGCGGCTGCCCGGCGCCCATGCACAACAGCACGGCGTTGAACCGGCGTCGCAGTTCGGCGACTGACAAACTGACGCCCACCTGCACGTTCGGCTCGAATCGGACGCCCTCGGCCACCATTTGCTTCAAACGACGGTCGAGAATGCGTTTTTCCAGTTTGAAATCCGGAATGCCGTAGCGCAACAGTCCGCCGAGACGGTCGTCTTTCTCGAACACGACGACCTCGTGTCCTTCACGGGCCAGTTGCTGCGCGGCGGCCAAGCCCGACGGACCGGAACCGACGACGGCGACCCGGCGGCCGGTTTTCGCTTTGGGCCGCAGCGGCTCCACCCATCCGCCGGCGAACGCCCGCTCGGCGATTTGGTATTCGATCTGCTTGATGGCGACCGCTTGTTGGTTGATGGCCAGCGTGCATGCCGCCTCGCACAGCGCGGGACATACCCGGCCGGTGATTTCCGGAAAATTGTTCGTCGAATGCAAATTGTCCGACGCCTCGCGCCAACGCTGGCGATAGACCAGGTCGTTGAACTCGGGAATCCGGTTGCCCAACGGACAGCCGAGGCTGTGGCAGAACGGAATGCCGCAGTCCATGCACCGGGCGGCCTGTTGGTTAAGCGTCTGGTCGACCAGCGGTTGGTCGATCTCGTGCCAATCGTGGATGCGCTGGTCGACGGGACGATGCCCGACTTCGACGCGCGGATATTGGATAAAACCTGTTGAGGTGGCCATGGGTTGAACGCCGCGGGGTCGCGGCGGCTGTTGTTGGATGGTTTATCGTCGAAAAACTTCCTCGGTGGCCGGCGTCTGCTCGGCCTGCACGACGTCATGCTGACGCAATCGTTCGAGCGCCCGGCGATAGTCGATCGGCATCACTTTGACAAACTTGCCGGACATTTCTGCCCAGTTGTCCAAAACATACGCCGCCTGAGTGCTGCCGGTCCAATGCTGGTGGCGTCGCAACAGCTCGCGGAGCAACTGCTTGTCCTGTTCCAAATAGAGCGATTCGAGATCGACCATGTCGAGGTTGCACAAGGTGTCGAACAATTGATGCTCGTCGAACACGTAGGCGATGCCGCCGCTCATGCCCGCCGCGAAATTACGCCCGGTTTGGCCGAGAACGACCACCGTGCCGCCGGTCATGTATTCGCAAGCGTGATCGCCGACGCCTTCGACCACGGCGACCGCGCCGCTGTTGCGCACGGCGAATCGTTCGCCGGCTAAGCCGTTGAAATAGGCCTCGCCGCTCGTAGCGCCGTAAAGCAGCGTGTTGCCGACGATGACGTTTTCTTTCGGATCAAACGCCGAGCCGGACGGCGTCTGAACGATGATTCGCCCGCCGGAGAGCCCCTTGCCGACGTAATCGTTCGCCTGGCCGATCAATCGCAACGTGACGCCGGGAGCCAGGAACGCGCCGAAACTCTGGCCGGCCGAGCCGTTCAGAGTGATGTCGAGCGTGTTGTCGGGCAATCCGGCCGAGCCCCAACGCTTGACGATGCGGTTGCTGAGGATCGCGCCCACCGTGCGATGGATGTTGCGGATCGGCAACTCGAGGCGCGTCGGTGTTTGGGCCTCGATCGCCGTTTCAGCCAACTTCAAAATCTGCCAATCCAGATGATCGCGGTGCACGTCACTCTGTCGGCGCACGCAGCGCAGCGGGCAGCCGTTCGAGCGGTCCGCCGGGGCCAAAATGCCCGAAAAATCGAGCCCTTTGGCCTTCCAGTGGTCGATCGCCTTGCGGCAGTTCAACCGATCCACGCGGCCGACCATCTCGTCGATCGTTCGGAAACCGAGTTGGGCCATCAGGCGTCGGGCCTCCTCGGCCACGAACGTCATGAACCGCACCAGATGCTCCGGCTTGCCGGCGAATCGCTTGCGCAGCTCGGGGTTTTGCGTGGCGATGCCGACCGGGCAGGCGTCCAAATGGCACTTGCGCATCAGCAGACAGCCCAGCGACACCAAAGCCGCCGTGCCAAAGCCGAATCGCTCGGCCCCCAGCAGCGCGCCGATCACTACGTCGCGGCCGGTCTTCATCTGGCCGTCCACCTGCACGAGAATGCGATCGCGGAGGCCGTTGAGCACCAATGTCTGCTGGGTTTCGGCCAAGCCCAACTCCCACGGCGCGCCGGCATGTTTGATCGAACTCAGGGGACTCGCGCCCGTGCCGCCATCGTGGCCGCTGATCAACACCTCGTCGGCATTGCCTTTGGCCACGCCGGCCGCGACCGTGCCGACGCCCACTTCGGAAACCAATTTGACCGAAACCAGCACGCCGGGATTCGCGCACTTCAGGTCGTAGATCAACTGGGCGAGGTCTTCGATCGAATAGATGTCGTGATGCGGCGGCGGCGAGATCAACGACACGCCGGGCGTCGAATGACGAAGTCGGGCGATTTCCTCGGTCACCTTATGGGCCGGCAACTGGCCGCCCTCGCCCGGTTTCGCGCCTTGCGCCATTTTGATCTGCAAAATCCGCGCGTTGGCCAAATACTCGATCGTCACGCCGAACCGGGCGCTGGCCACTTGCTTCACGCCGCAGTTGAGCGAATCGCCATTGGGCAACGGATGGTAACGGGCCGGGTCTTCGCCGCCTTCGCCCGTATTGGAGCTGCCGCCCAAGCGGTTCATCGCGACGGCCAACGTTTCGTGGGCCTCTTTGCTGATCGAACCGTGCGACATCGCGCCGGTGTAAAACCGTTTGACGATCTCCGAGGCCGGCTCCACTTCGTCCAACGGAACGGAGCGACCGGGCACAAACTCGAACAACCCTCGCAAGGTCATCAGGTCGTGGGTTTGCTGGTTGATCGCCGCGGCGTATTCTTCGTACAGCTTTACGCTGTTTTGACGGACGGCATGCTGCAACTTCACCACCGTCTCGGGATTCCAAAGATGCTTTTCGCCGTCCAGACGGAATTGATATTCGCCGCCGAACTCCAACGGCAACGATCCGGGAACGGGCGGCTCGAAGCCGGCTCGGTGTCGGGCCAGGGCCTCGCGGGCGATGACCGACAGATCGCAACCGCCGATGCGCGACGCCGTGCCGGTGAAATATTTGTCAATCACCGAACGATTCAGGCCGACCGCCTCGAATTGCTGGGCCGCATGGTAACTGCGCAACGTCGAGATGCCCATCTTCGAGATGGTTTTCAAAATGCCTTTCTTGACGGCGTTGATATATTGGTCGTCGAATTGTCCGCCGCTGGTGTCGCCCGGCAACGTGCCGTTGTCGGCGAGCATTTGGATCGCCTCGAACGCCAGATAAGGGTTGATGGCGTTGGCGCCGTAGCCGCACAGCAGACAAAAGTGCATCACCTCGCGGGGCTCGCCGCTTTCGACCACGATGCCTACCTGGCTGCGCAACCGGCGTCGCAACAGCCCGTGGTGCAGGGCCGCGGTGGCCAACAGGCACGGAATCGGGGCCTTGCGCGGCGAAATGTCGCGGTCGCTCAAGATCAACAACGACGCGCCGTCGGCGATGGCTCGCTCGGCCGCGGCGAGCAGTTCGTCGATCGCTTTGGCCAGCGCTCGAGCCGGATCGTCGTCCGTCGCCGAAAACACCGCCGGAAGCGTAGCCACCTTGAAATCGTCGCGTGCGACCGTGCGGAGCTGCTCGACGTCCTCATTGGTCAAGATTGGATGCGGCAATTTCAATTGTCGGCAATGCTCCGGCGTCTCGTCCAACAGGTTGCGTTGCCGGCCGGTGAACGACATCAACGACATCACCAGCCCTTCGCGCAACGGATCGATCGGCGGATTGGTCACCTGGGCGAATAGCTGCTTGAAATAGTGGAACAGCAGCTTCGGCCGGTTCGACAACACGGCCAGCGGCGTATCGGTGCCCATCGAACCGATCGGTTCCTGGCCGTTGATGGCCATCGGCGCCACAATCGTCTGAAGCTCTTCTCGCGTGTAGCCGAACACGCGCAGTTGTTGGACGAGCGTTTGCGGATTGATCGGCAGCGATTTCGACGGCTGAAACAACCCTCGCAACTCGATGCGGTTCTCTTCGAGCCATCGGCGATAGGGTTTTTGACGCGAGATCTTGCCCTTGATTTCGTTGTCGACCACGATGCGGCCTTCTTCGGTGTCGACCAAAAACATGCGGCCCGGCTGAAGACGGCCTTTCTTTTGAATCCGCTCGGCCGGAAATTCGATCACGCCCGCCTCGCTGGCCAACACAACCAGACCGTCCGTGGTGACGACGTACCGGCAAGGCCGCAGCCCGTTGCGGTCCAAAGTGCCGCCGACCAACCGGCCATCGCTGAAAACCATCGCCGCCGGACCGTCCCACGGCTCCATGATCGAGGCGTGGTATTCGTAAAACGCTCGTTTGTCGGTCGAAATGTAGTAGCGGGCGCCGAACGCCTCGGGGATCATCATCATCAGAGCGTGCGGGGCCGAACGACCGGCGCGGACCAGCAGCTCCATCGCGTTGTCAAAGCAGGCCGAGTCGCTTCCGCCGGGCTGGAGAATCGGATACAGCTCGCTCATGTCGTCGGTCAGCGCCGGTGCAAACATGTTGCGTTCGCGGCCCTGTAACCGATTGGCGTTGCCTCGCAACGTGTTGATTTCGCCGTTGTGGGCGATCATGCGGAACGGTTGGGCCAGACGCCAACTCGGAAACGTGTTGGTGCTGTAACGCTGATGGACCACGCAAAGGGCGGTATGCACGCGCGCGTCGGATAAATCCGGATAATAGTCGAACAACTGCGGGGCCAAAAACATGCCCTTGTAGACGATCGTACGGCAGGACATCGACGGGATATAAAAATCGTCGGCGGCCTGGCCCAGCGCATCCGACACACGACGCTCGATCCGCTTGCGCACGACGTAGAGCCGGCCTTCGAGCGATTCGTCTTCCAGCCCGCGTCCGCCGAGAAACGCCTGACGCACCACGGGTTCGGCCATCCGAGCCAGATCGCCCAACGAACGGTTGTCGGTGGGCACGTCGCGCCAGCCCAGCAGATCGAGCCCGCCGTCGGCGACCAAGTCCGCGAAGATTTGCTCGCAACGGCGACGCGATTCTTCCTCTCGTGGCAAAAAGAGCATCGCCACGCCGTATTGGTTCGGCTCGGGCAGTGAAACGCCGTCGTCCTTTGCGACGGCCGAAAAGAACCCGTGGGGGATTTGAAGCAAGATGCCCGCACCGTCGCCGGTCGACTCATCGGCGCCCGCCGCTCCGCGATGCATCAGATTCATCAGCACCTGGCGGCCATGCTCAACGATGGCGTGATCGCGTCGGCCCGAGATGTTCACCACGGCCCCAATTCCGCAGGCGTCGTGTTCCCACTGCGGATCGTACAAACCTCGCACGTTTGGCACGGTCAATCGGTCCTTCCTCGTCTTAAGGGGATCGGCTGGCGAAATCGCTATTCCAATTTACGCCACCCGAACATACAGACGTGACAATGGCTCATTATCTTATATGGTAACATTAGACTTCCTAATGTCAATGGGGTGATACAATTACATTTGCTTCACCCATTGTCGAACCACTTTTTCGAGGGGACGTCCGGCCGAACGGCGATTCGCCGATGGACAGCCCGCGACCATGCGAATATGATTTAATTTTTGAGGTTTTGTCCGTGAATATGCCAAGTCGCTCGCCGTTTGAACAATGTATTTTGGCCAGCGGGCTGCTGAACGAACAACAGCTCGATCAGGCCCGGACCGGCGCACCATGGCCGGAAGACGATCCATCGGGACCGGGCGATCGACCGACGGATGGACAGTTGGCCGGTCATTTGGTGGAGGCCGGACTGCTGAATGTCTGGCAGGCCAAACAACTGCTCGCCGGACGAACGAAGTTCAATCTGGGGCCGTACCAGATCATCGATTCCATTGGGCAAGGTGGCATGGGGCAAGTTTTTAAGGCGAAACACGAAAAGATCGGCCGCATCGTGGCCGTGAAGGTGTTGCCTTATGACAAGTCTACGCCCGAGGCGGTAGCCGGCTTCACCCACGAGATCCGCGCCTTGGCCCGACTCGATCACCCACGATTGGTCGCCGCCTTGGACGCCGGTCAAGACGGAAGCGTGTACTATCTGGTGACGGAATACGTGTCCGGCATGGATTTGCGAAAACTGGTCCGGGTCGGCGGGCCGCTGGGAATGCCGACCGCCGCGGCGATCATTTGCCAAGTGGCCGAAGGCTTGGAATACGCCCACGCGCAAGGGCTGGTTCATCGCGACATCAAGCCGGGCAACGTGTTGGTCTCGCCGCACTGGGAAGTGAAGATCTCGGACCTCGGACTGGCCGGTTCCTTGAACGCTTCTCACAAAAACGATCCACGTTACGGGAAGATCGTAGGCACGGCCGATTATCTTTCGCCCGACCAAGTGCGCGATCCCTGGAATCCGACGCCGGCCTGGGACATCTATTCGCTTGGCTGCACGCTCTATTACGCGGTGACGGGCAAGGTGCCTTTTCCCGGCGGCACGACGAACGATAAAGCCCGGGCTCATTGCGATCTGCGTCCGTTGGACCCGCGGCGACTCAATCCGAACCTCAGTTCGGAGTTTGTTGACATGATGGCCGACATGATGGCCAAGGAACCGTCACAACGGATCGCGTCGGCTCGGGACGTAATTACACGATTAACGCCGTTTTTGCCCGATCCGAACGATTTGGCCACCTCGGCCTTCGCGACGCTGACGCCGACTCGTCCGACAAAGTTCGCCACCACGGGGGCGGCCCCTGCGACCAACTCGGGCGAGACGATGGGACCGGACTTTTTCGGATTTCCGCTGTCGGCGCTCGACGACGACAGTTCCGCCAGCGAAGTGCTCGACCCTTCCCAAGAGAGCGACGGACGACGATCCCCGACGTCGCCGCGCGACGACTTGCTGGCGGTGCTCGGACCACTGACCGTCTTTGTACTCGCACCGTTGTTGTTGCTCGGTGCGGTATGGCTGCTCTGGTGGATCGCCCGAACGTTTTGGTTTTAAACCAAAACGCAAAAAAGAGCTTCAGGGAAGTCGCAGCTCAGTTCCAATACCAAGAGTCGCCCTGGCCGGCCGCGGCTTTCGCACGCTCGGGAGCGATCTCGTCGCTGACTCGCACCTGATCGGCGATCTGCCAAGAGTTGATCGCGACGCCGCCCGAGGCGCTGAGCACCCAACCGCGGCCTCGCTTCAACGCGCTGGCTTTGCTTTCAACCTGCTTCGGAGCGTTGAACGTCTCCGTCTTGACGTCCGACGACTTCAGAAGCGCGGACATCTGGCCGCCGGCTTTGGCGGGCAACTGTTCCTTGACCACCAATGCGCCGACGACGGCCAACTCCATGCAGTTTTGTAGTTGGCCAAAGATCGGATCGACCAGGGCCAGTTCGGCATAGCGATCGGTCATCATCGCGGTCCAACGCTGGGCGGCAGGACTGGCCTTGCCGGTGTGCTGCACGCTGCCGCTTTGGGCAATAAAGTCTTCTTCGGTCAGGGCTTTGACGCTGGCGCCTCGCAACTCGAACGCCAGACCGTCGGCGTCGCGCAGCAACGCGTCGTAGCGAGGTTCGAGCCAGAACCGCGGCGAAACCATCTTCTTGGCCGGCTTGACCATTTGCAGATAGCTCGGCAAACTACGAATCGGCGAAGGATCGAAATTCATGGCGATCCGCTTCATGCGATAGTCGGCGGCCACCAAAACGCGGGCGAAATGGCTCGTGTCGGGCACGCCGCGAACGCTGATCTGCTGCAATCCCAAGGCGTTCTCGATGCCGCGCGCCATGGCCGCAGGATCACCGGCGCTGGCCAGCGCCGGCAGTTCTTGGTTCAACCGGGCCAGACCTTCGGTGGTTGGGTCGATCGAACAAGCGATGCCGCCGTTGGCTGCGGCCTGTGCGGTTCGCAGCGCCGTGACCAGGTCGTCGAGCAACAAAACCGGCCGCCCGGTGGTCGCGCCGACCACATAGCCCTTGGCGTCCACTTTCCAACCTTCGCCCGGACCGACCAGCACGATGTCTTTCTTTTCGGGATACACAAACACATAGCGGACGCCTTGCAGACCGGCCAAATACTTGACCGCGTCGGGAATCGGCTTGTCGTTCTTGACGCAGTCTTGCAGCGTCGTTTCCAACTGCCGAAGCGAAACCTTGCGCATGCCGACCATCGTTTTCAGATCGGCCGGAATTTTTTCGAGCGTTTGGCTGCGCATCGCCGCCAGCGCCCCCAACGCATCCTGTTGCGCGTTGCTCACCAATCCGCTCGCGTCGATCGACACACCGCCGACCGCACTGGTGGTCACCACGGTTTGGCCGTATCCAAGGCCGCCCAGGGACAACCAGACGAGCAACGACGGAATCGTCGAAATCAGGATCCGCGAAAACAAACAAGAGACAGTACGCATGGGGGTGGCTTTCCTTGCGGTTATGGCCCCAGTGGCTCGGCCGTCTTAGAGAAATTGTTAAACTACACCGGGCTCCCACTATGGGATACCTAACTAGACTAATCTGCCGGGGCGTAAATTGCAAGGAAATCAGCTTGAAAACCACCCACCAGAGTTATAAAATGTGTTTTTGTGCAAGTCCGACACTTGCAGAACCGCTGGCCGCTGCGTTAAGTTGGAATTGTACGATTTTGCAACACTCAATGTCACGGGAAAAGGCGGCCGCCGCTTCCCGAGGACGTGGAGTAATTGGAGGGGGGACGTTCGGCCACCTTTCCGACCCGCAATGGGGAGACGGTTCGTGTCGCAGCTGGCATACTTGGTGATTCGTGAAGGCTCGAAGTGGAGCGACGTGTTTCGGTTGGTGCCAGGCCAATCGGTGACGGTCGGTCGTTCACCGACCTGTCAGATCGTCATCAAGGACGAGCGATGCAGCCGCAATCATTTCGAGGTGTTCTTGTCGAGCGGCCAGTGGACGCTCCGCGACCTGGAAAGCCGCAACGGAACGATGGTTGGCAACGAGATGGTTCACGGCGACTGGCCACTGAAGCCAGGCGATGTGATTCGCATCGGGCACACGCAGTTGGTATTCGTCTATAAGCTGTCCGAGGCGTTCAACAACTCTGGCGACGGCTCGGCGTCGCGTCGCGCTGCGTCGACCACAGAGCGGGAGTCGATCGACGAAGACGATGCAAACGTGCTGAGCGGAGGCGAGCCGACGACCATTACGCACCGCCGGGGGCATACCAAATTTTTAGCGCCAGACAAAGAAGGAGCGGAGGCCGAGAGCGGCATCTCCGAAATGGGGCGCGCGGCGGCCAGGCTCTGCCGGTTGGCTTTCGAGTTGGCCAAGGCGTCCGATCTGGTGGCGATGGCCGACTTGGCGTTGGCGGGACTTGCCGAAGGCACGCAAATCGACGCGGGCGGATTGTTGTTGCTGCCGGCCAATTTTCAGGGCGAACCGAACGGCAAGAGTCTCGAATTGATCGCCTCGCGCACCAGTTCCGCGCACCGCTACGTTCGCGTGTCCGACTTTTTGGCGTCCACCGTGATGCGCGAGGGCGAGGCGGTGCTGGCCCGCAATGTAATGGGCGACAGCACGCTGGGCGCCCGCGACAGCCGCGGTGAAATTCTGGCCACCGGCGTGATTTGCGCCCCGATCCGTCGCGGCAATCAAGTGATCGGTGTGTTGCATCTTTACTCGACCGACGGCTCGACCTCGCCCAGCCCCGATGACCTGGAGTTCACGCTGGCCGTGGCCGACACCGTGGCCGTTGCGGTTGAAAACTTGCGGCGGCGTCAAGAGTTGGCCGACAATCTGCGGCGCGTTCGCACCGAAAATGTCGAGTTGCGCGAGCGGCTCGGGATTCGCAGTGATATCGTCGGCCGCAGCGAGGCGATCCATCGCGTGACCGAAGAAATCGCCAGGGCGGCGGCCACCAACGCCACCGTATTGATTCGCGGCGAGAGCGGCGTCGGCAAGGAGTTGGTCGCTCGGGCCGTTCATTACAACAGCCCTCGGCGAGACAACGTGTTCGTGTGTTTGAATTGCGCCGCGTTGTCGGCCGAGCTGCTGGCCAGCGAATTGTTCGGCCACGAACGCGGCGCATTCACCGGCGCGACCGAGCGAAAGATCGGCAAATTCGAAGCCGCCCACAAGGGCACGCTCATGCTCGATGAAATCGGCGAGATGAGCCAGGGCATTCAGGCCAAGTTTTTGCGCGTGCTCGAAGGCCATCCGTTCGAGCGCGTCGGCGGCAGCAAGCCCGTGAAGGTCGACGTTCGGGTGATCGCCGCCACGAATCGGGACTTGGAGCGCGATGTGGCCGAGGGGCGTTTTCGACGCGATCTGTTCTTCCGGCTTCGGGTGCTCGAGATCGTCGTGCCGGCTTTGCGAAAACGCCAAGAAGACATCCCGCTGCTGGCCGATTTCTTTTTGGACAAATTCAACGCCGAGACCGGACGAAAGATCAAGGGGTTTACACCGGCGGCGAAAGAACAACTTTTGAAATACCTCTGGCCGGGCAACGTTCGAGAATTGAAAAACGTCGTCGAGCGGGCCGTGGTGCTTTGCCGGGATCAGGAAATCGACGTCGGCGATTTGTTGCTGACCAAGCTGGCCACGGCCGGCGACACCGAAATGTCCGCACCGGCGGCGGCGGGCAAGTTCGCGCCGATCTCGCTGGAAGACATGGAGCGGCGTCATATCTTCGATACGCTCAACCACACCGGTTGGAACAAAAGCAAGACCGCCGCGATCTTGGGCATCGAACGCTCCACGCTCGATCGAAAGATTCACCGCTACGGACTGGACGAAAACCAGCCGTCCTCGGCGTAGTTTTTGCCATTGCGTTCTTAAAAAACTCGCGACACGATCGCCGCGAAGGGACGAAACAGATCCCATCGGATTGGACCCGTTAACGTTGCAGCGGCTTGCGACGACGTCGGGTCCAACTTTCCGGAAGGTCGCCTGGATAAACGTATTTCTCCGGCAGCAGATACTCCAGCTCGACCAGGCGTTGGTCCACCACGGTGACTTCGCGATAGAGATCGGACAGTCGATCGCGCAGTTGCACATACTCGCCGATCAAATCGGCTTTTTCAGATTTTGCCATACTTCTGCCCTGACAAAAAAAGGGAACGCCGAACCGCAGCCGTTCCCAGGACCCTTGCAACGGGGTTGATGTCAGAACAGCGCACGGCCGACGTTCCCTTAGTGGAAACGCGGTCTGGCTGCCGCTTCTGACGGTCACAGGAAGCCGAGGCTTCCGAGTGTTGCAATTTCCTGGGAAGCAGCAAAATGTCGGACGTCTTTACAAACGTCCGCGGCTTAACAAGCCAACAAGATTTTACCACCTGCAAGCGGACGTGCAAGCGTAAAAAGCGGGGGGGCGACTCTATTTTGTCGGCCCTTGCATCAGCACCTCGGCATGGGCCGAAATGTCCCTGTCGGTCATCGTGGCGTCGAACGTCAATCCGCGAAACCAATTCAGCGGCGGCGCCATCGTCGTCGAATGACCATGGTCGGGAGGGCTCATCGCCGAGGAGGTCCATTGCGGCGTCTCGCCCGGCGTTTGACGCAAAACATAGCGGCCGCCCAACGGGCAAATCAGTTTCGCGTCCAACAACAACTCCGCCACGTCGCGGCACTCGGCCGGCGGCACGTGAAACTGCTGATTCAAGGCCCACAGCAATCGAAGATTGCCCAACGACGTGGCCCGAGTCCGCGTCCAAAGCAACTCGTTCAATCGCGACGTGATCGTCGCCTGCGAAACGTCGTCCACACGCAGCCGAACCTGCGCCGGTCGGGCCGCCTCTTGAAACGCCAACTGCGGAGCGACCTGTTCGAGCACCTCAGGCTGGAACGAAAACACGGTGAACGGCCCAAACTCTCGTCGCCATCCGCCCACCGGCGATTCGGCGTAGCCCGCCGCGTCCGATTGGTCCGGAATGCCGAGATTCAAAAACCCAAGCGGCCCCAACGGTCCGTCCGTGCCCACATAGCCGACCACATAGTCGCGGAGCCGACCCATCGGCAACCACTGCGAGAGCGAAACGCCCGCCGGTCGGCCCACGTCCCGAATCGCGCCGAACAAATGTTGCTCGGTCGACGCAATTTCCAACGCGGCCATGTCGCCGGGCACAGGCGTCAACTGCCGGCGATCCGCCGGACCAAGCCATCGTCGCAACCGATCGACGTGTTGCGGAGCCAGCGGGTCCATCAGCACATCGACTACGATCCGATCGCGGCCCTGCGGCTCGGCGATTCGTTTCACTCCGGCGAGGATCGGGTCCATGCGCCCCCACGTAGTCCGATAGTATTCGTTGAACTTTTCGTACTCCGATCGCTCGGCACGCGTAATTTTGTCGACCGTGCAGTCGGCCACAGGCAGAAAATCGCCGCGAAAGCCGCGAATGCTGTTCGACACCAGACCGTCTTGGAGCACCGTGCGGCTTCCGCCGGGCAGGGGCCCGAAATCCGGCGGCAACAAGCCCGCGGCCACAAGCTGTTCGATCGTTTCGCCGGGCGACTGCTCGGCATGGGCCGCAAGCCGGGCCAGTTGGACCAGCTCGATGTCGGCGGCGGCCTGCAAACGCCGAGCCATTTCGATTCGATACGTCGGACCCGTCAGATTACGGAAAAACGCATCGGACAAATACACCCACACCGTGTCGTCACGACCGATCGGCATCAGCTCGCGAGCATGCTGGAACTCTTTCGACCGGCCCAGCGAATCGGCCGGCGACTGCCCGGTCTTCAAAAATCGCGAGACCAACCGCCGCGACGTGGTGAAAAAATGAAAATCGCCGTCCACGACGTAATACGATCGCACCGCGCCGTCGGGCGACGACAGATAGGACACCGCGTGGCCGTCGATCGTGATTTTCCGCTCCGAGACGCCGCCGGCCCGAACACGCTCTTGACGCTGCTGCGCAAAATTGGTCGAGGCCGCGAGATTGCTGCGCGCCTGAAACAAAATGCCGTAGGAGGCGCCTTCGCGGAAAAACATGTCCGTGCCGATGATCGCCACGTCGGCCATCACCGTGTTGCCAAGCATCCGCGACAGGACGGTCTGCTTGAGAACCAATTGCCGCTCGATGCGGGAGCTCATGCCGCGATCGAGCCCGCGCAACGCGATCAGGTTTTGGACGTCGCCGCCCCATTGAGCCAGTGTGTCTTGCAGCCAGACGAAATTGGCGAAGCTGCCGAACCGCGCATAAAAACACTCGATCGGCACGCGGCAGGCCAACGGTTCGACCTTCACCACGGCCGACGGCTCGGGCACGTCCAGCGGCTCGACCTCGGGCGTCGGCGGCAGCGATTCCTCGGCCGGCAATCCGAGGTTGGTCAATCCTAAAATGCGGTCCTGCTGCATCGCCACGACCAGCGTTTCGTCGCCCAAGTTCAAACCGATTTCCTTGCGCAACGCCGCATAGGCCGACTCGGTTTGCCTGCGTTCGGGCAACCGAAGATTTAACCGCCGGGCCAGCGTAGTCATCACATAGTTGTCGACCACCGGCGGGTAATCGGGCTTTGGCTCCAACAAACTGTCGGGTTTGGCGTACGGCTTCCACCAAAACAACAGCAAACGCCGGAACACGGCCGGGTCGGCGTGCGGCGTGACGGTCAACGGAATCGGACGCTTGGCCATGAGCGACAACTGCAACGGCCCGTCGCCGCGAAACAGAAAGTAGATGGTCATCCGCGGCGGCCGATCCAACAGGCCGCGCAACAGCCCGCCGACTTGCTCGCGGACCGGACCACCGCTGGTCAGCGGCGTATCGCTGTCCAAAAACGTTTTGACCACCTTGCCCGCCGCCGGATGATCAAACGTCGGATACAACACTCGACCGTCGGCTTCGCTCAGTCCGACGCCTTCGATGCCCAATGGCTCAGGCAACAGATCCTTGGGCAGTTCGACGACGACTCGGCCCACGCCGAACGGCTCGCCCACGACCGCTTCGGCCTCGACCCATCGTTGGGCGACGAGTGGAGAGGTTCCACCGAAAACCAAAATCAGCGACGCCAAGGCCGCAACCGCCGTCGCTCGCCGCATCGGGCTTTTCATCGCATCCCCTCCCCGGATGATTGAAACTTCTCTTTACGAGACGCGCATGATAGCCAGAACGACTTCCGAACGCAACCGCGGCCCACCGGTTCACGCATCGGCGAATTGCCGAATCAACTGCCACGCCGCTTCGACATGGCGACGCTCGGTGTTGGTCTGCCCGATCGAGAAACGAATCGTCAGCTTGCCGTCCAGCCGCGTATGGCTTACGGCGATCTTGCCCGAGCCGTTTAGCGCGTCGAGCAGTCGTTGCGTGGGCTCGTCGCCGCCGCGATGGCGAAAACACACCAGGCTGAACGTTACCGGAGCGGCCAGCTCGAAACGCGGATCGCGACGGATCCACTCGGCCAACTCGCCGGCCAGCGCCACGTGCCGACGGATGCGCTCGCGGAGCCCCTCGACCCCAAAACATCGCAAAACGAACCACAACTTGAGCGAGCGAAACCGGCGGCCGAGCGACACCTGCCAATCGCGGTAGTCGATCACCGCGCCGGACTCCGTCGCCTTGTTGCGCAGATATTCGGGCAGAATCGTCAGCGCACGGATCAGAGACGCCCGATCGGCCACAAAGAAACAGTCGCAATCGAAATTGGTGAACATCCACTTGTGCGGATTGAAGCAGTAGCTGTCGGCCAATTCGAGCCCGTCGAACATCGGCTGAAACTCGGGACACAAAGCCGCCGTGCCGCCCATTGCGCCGTCGACGTGCAGCCAGAGCCCCTCGGCGCGGCAGATTTCGCCGATCCTTCGGACCGGGTCGATAGCCGTCGACGACGTGGTGCCGATCGTGGCGCATACGAAGCACGGACGCCGGCCCGCGGCGCGATCGTCGCGGATCGCCTTGGCCAGTCGCTCGGGCCGCATGGCGAAACGTTCGTCCACGTCGATTAGACGCAAGTTGTCGCTGCCAAGCCCCACGAGCCGCACCGCCTTTTCGATCGACGAGTGGGTCTGCGTGGAAATGTAGGCCGTCAGTGTGCCGTCGGCGCCGAAACGATTGGTGCGTCCTTCGGTCGCGCGCTCTCGGGCCGCGACCAGCGCGCACACCGCGGCCGACGACGCGCTCTCTTGAATCACGCCGCCGCCGGTCGACGTGGATCGAAACGCCGGCGGCAATCGCATCAGATCGACCAGCCAGTCCATGACGTGCGTCTCCAGCTCGGTGCAGGCGGGACTGGTCGACCAAAGCATGCCCTGAACGCCCAGGCCCGCCGAAAGCAGCTCGCCGAGGATCGACGGACCGGAATTGTTCGACGGGAAGAACGCAAAGAAATTAGGCGACTGCCAATGCGTGATCCCAGGCATAATGATCTCGTCCACATCGCGCAGGATCGCGTCGAACGATTCGCCGTGGCTCGGCGGTGCGGCCGGCAACTTGGCGCGGATCTTGCCCGGCGAGACTTGCGACATCACCGGATACTGCTCCACATGGTTTTGATAGTCGGCGATCCAATCAATCAACTGATGGCCCGAGCGACGAAACTCTTCGGCGTTCACAATCGAAATCCTCACAGACTTGCGAAGCTATTTTTTCTCACGGCCGTCGTCGGTCCGCTTTGAAAGGTCGACGTAGGCGTAACCGCCCCCGTTTTCTCGGGCCAACGCTTCCAAAAAACTTGCGCCGGTCAGTTTTGGACCGTCGCCAAACTCGATCGCATTGATGACGATACCGGCGGCCAGCGTGCGGATCTTGTCCAACTGGGCCGCAGTCAGCGAGGGTTCGTCGGCGTCGGTCAGCAGAAAAATCACGTCGGGCTGCAGCCGAATCGCCAGCCGCAGGGCGTCCTCGTGGTTCGTGCCGCCGACGGCTTGGACCGAATCGATGAAACGAATCGCTCGGCGTTTGTTCGCGTCGGTGGCAAACGCCAATCGACCGGACGCGCCTGACGGATTGAACAGCAGCGGCTCTTCGTTGTAGAAGATCAACTGGAACTGATGGACGGTGTCCAACGGTTCGAGGCTTCGGATCAACTCGCCCTTGGCCGCCCGCAACGCCCGCTGCCCCGATCCGCCCATGCTGCCGGAACGATCGAAGACGTAGACGAACTTGTAGCCTTCGCCGACGACGCCGAACAAACGAGTTCGGGCTTTGCCGCCTTCCTTCGGCGCCATCGAGAACCCGAGCCCCTCAACATCGTTCTGCGGCGTTTGTTGCGCGGCGGCGCGCGGCCCGAACGCTACGACGGTCGCCAAACCGACCAAGACAAGCAGTCGCCCCCAGCGTTTTGTGGCATGACAACGACGATAGCTCATTCCTAGATTATCATCTCGGCGAGCCGTAACGTCTATCCCCCCAAGCATTTTCGTCACCCAACCTTCGACGGCCCACGCCACCGTGGTATTGACCGGACGGCGGCCGACTCCTAAAATCGCTTACCATGTTTGTGCACATTGTAAAGTATCGCTGGCGCCCGGGACGATAATGCTTACGAACTGAAAATCGAATTGGAACGGCCGTTCGATGTTGCGAACCCGCCAAGGAGTCAGAAATCATGCCATCGGGTGTAGTTTTCGCCAATATCGTTGAAACGACCTATAAGACGCCGCTGGTTCGGCTGAACCGCGTGATCCCAACCGGCGGAGCGACGGTGTTGTTGAAGCTCGAGTATTTCAATCCGTGTTCGAGCATCAAGGATCGCGTCGGTCGGGCGATGATCGAAGACGCCGAGCGGGCGGGCATTCTCAATCCCGAGACGCACATCATCGAGCCGACCAGCGGCAACACGGGCATTGCACTGGCGTTCGTTGCGGCAGCCCGCGGCTATCGTTTGACGATCACGATGCCGGAGTCGTTCAGTCTGGAACGTCGCGCGCTGTTGAGGGCCTTTGGGGTCCATTTGGAGTTGACGCCCGCCCTGGAGGGCATGCGAGGGGCGATCAACCGCGCCGAACAGATTGCGGCCGCCGAGTCGAACACGTGGATTCCGCAACAGTTTGAAAATCCGTCGAATCCGGCGGTCCACCAGCGCACGACCGGCCCCGAGATTTGGGACGACACGAAAGGCCGCGTTGACATGTTCATTGCGGGCGTGGGCACCGGCGGCACCGTAACCGGCGTCACGCGATTCTTGCGGACGAAGAACCCCAAGGTCGAAGCGATCGCGGTCGAACCGGCCGACTCGCCGGTTATCTCCGGCGGCAAACCGGGCACGCACAAGATCCAAGGCATCGGCGCCGGATTCATCCCGAAAAATCTCGACACCAGCCTGTTGACGGGCGTCGAACCGATCGGCAACGATGAGGCGTTTGCGTGGGCTCGGCGTTTGGCTCGTGAAGAGGGTATTTTGGTCGGCATCAGTTCCGGCGCCAATGTGGCGGCGGCGGCTCGATTAGCCGCTCGACCTGAGAATCGCGGCAAAACGATCGTCACCGTCGCGGCCAGTTTCGGCGAACGATACTTGTCGACGCCGCTGTTTGAAGGCTTGGCGACCGGCAACTGAACCGGCGATCGTTGACCTCGTTCTACTCGTCGCCGTTGGCCTCGTCGAACATTGCATCGACAAACGGGTCGGGATCGAACAGCGCCAGATCATCGGACGATTCGCCCACGCCGACGTACTTGACCGGCAGCCCAACCTGCTTGCGGATGGCCACCACGACGCCGCCTTTGGCCGTGCCGTCCAGTTTGGCCAGGATCAGGCCGGTGCAGTGGACCGCCTCGGTGAAATGTTTCGCTTGGCTGATGCCGTTCTGTCCGGTCGTGGCGTCGAGCACCAACAAAACTTCGTGCGGCGCGTCGGGAATCTGTTTGCCCAACACGCGATGAATTTTCGTGAGTTGCTGCATCAACGTGTGTTGGGTCTGCAATCGACCGGCCGTGTCGACGATACAGACGTCGGCGTTCAGTTCGATCGCCTTGGCCACGGCGCGATGGGCCACCGCGGCCGGATCGCTGCCCGGCGAACCCGTAACAATCTCCGCGCCCAGTCGTTTGGACCAAATAGTCAACTGTTCGACCGCCGCGGCGCGAAACGTGTCAGCCGCGCCGAGCACAACTCGCTTGCCGGACGCCTGGAACATTTGCGTCAGCTTGGCGATCGATGTCGTCTTGCCACAGCCGTTCACGCCGGCGACCATGATCACCGTGGGCCCGGAAGCCGCAAATCGAATCGGCTCGGCCGGCTGTGCAAGCATCGCCTTCAGACGTTTTTTGATTTCTTCAATCACCTCGGACTCGTGCACGACCCGGGCGTGAAACTGCTGGCCGATTTCATCGACGATCTGTTGCGCGGCATCGACGCTCATATCGGTCTTGATGAGCCGCTCGAACAGCGCCGTGCAAAATGAATCGTCCACGAGCCGACCTTCCGCCTTGAACAAGTCGCGGATGTCGGTCTTCAGCAGTTGCTTGGTCTTTTGAAGACCTTTTTTGAATTGGTTGAATAGGCCCATGGTCGGTGGTCAGTGATCGGTGAAATTATCCTTCGCCCTGGCCGCTCTCCTCTTTGCTGTGCATAACCTTGTCCAGAATCCCGTTGACAAATTGAGGCGATTGAGCGGAGCCGAAACGTCGGGCCAATTCGATGGCCTCGTCGATGGCGACCCGTTCGGGCGTGTCGCCGTACAACAGTTCGTAAGCCCCAAGCCGCAGCACATTGCGATCGGTGGCCGCCATCCGGCGCAAGCTCCAATTCGCCGCGGTTCGCTCCAACATCGCGTCGATCTCCTCACGATGCTGCCGAACGCCGACGACCAGCCGCCGAGCCAACTCACACAAATCGTCGGCGTGTAGCCGTTGGTCGATCCATTGGTCGCCCAACGCCGGATTGTTGCGCGGATTCAGATCGTCCTCATAAAGGACTTGAAACGCGACTTCACGAGCTCGACTGCGACGATACATTTTAGCGGTCCGTGGTCAGCGCGTATGTGTTTTCCGACCACTGGCCGCCGGCCACTGGCCACCCGATGTTCCTATTCTTTCGGCAACTTCGCCATCAAATCGATCATTTCCAACGCCGCGTGGGCGCAGTCGACGCCCTTGTTGCCCAGGTGAACGTCGGAGCCGTCCTTGCCGGTCGTGGCCGCTTGGCCGCCCGATCGAGCGACGGCCTGCTCAAGCGTGTCGCACGTCAGAATGCCGAACAACACCGGCAGTCCATAGTGAACGCCGATTTCGCAAAGCGCAGAGCTGACCGCACGGTTGATGTGCTGGTCGTGCGGCGTTTCGCCGTGAATGACCGCGCCGAGACAGATCACCGCCGCATAGCGCCCGCAAGCGGCCAGTTGGTTCGCCACGGTCGGAATCTCAAACGCACCGGGCGTCCAAGCCACGTCGATCCGATCGTCGGCCACGCCGCGAGCCACGAGCGTTTGCACCGCGCCGTCCAACAACCGGGAGGTGATCGACTGGTTGAACCGCGATACGACGATCGCAAATCGACCGGCCGTCGCCGCTTCGCCATTTCCTTCATAAACGTTAGGCATATTCTTCTACGGTCCTCAAAAAAACATCTCTCGGCCTAGGTACGGCCGCCGACCACGGACCGCTTCTTACATTTTCATGTTCATGCTCATCAGGAACTCGGCATTGCTCTTGGTTTTTTGCAGTCGGCCGACCAAAAGCTCCATCGCATCGGGCGGATTCATGTCGTTCAGCACGCGGCGCAGGATGCACACACGGCGGTATTCCTCCGGGTCCAAGAGCATTTCTTCTTTGCGCGTGCCGCTCCGATTGATGTCGATGGCCGGCCAGATGCGTCGATCGACCAATGCGTGGTCGAGCACGATCTCTTGGTTGCCGGTGCCTTTGAACTCCTCGAAAATCACTTCGTCCATGCGGCTGCCCGTGTCGATCAACGCCGTGCCGATGACCGTCAACGATCCGCCTTCCTCGACCTTGCGGGCAGAGCCGAAAAATCGTTTGGGCCGGGTCAGGGCATTCGCGTCGACGCCGCCGGAAAGCAGTTTGCCCGACGACGGACACTCGGTGTTCCAGGCCCGGGCCAGCCGCGTGATCGAATCCAGAAAGATCAGCACGTCATGGCCGTATTCGACCATGCGTTTGGCTTTTTCCAGAACCATTTCCGACACTTGGATGTGCCGAGCGGCGGTCTCGTCGAACGTCGAGCTGACCACCTCGCAGTTTGACCCCCGCACCTCTCGCTCCATGTCGGTGACTTCCTCGGGCCGCTCGTCGATCAGGAGCATAAACACGTACAGATCGGGGTAATTTTTCAGTGCGGCTCGGGCCATCTTCTGCATCAGGACGGTCTTGCCGGCCCTCGGCGGACTGACGATCAGCCCGCGCTGGCCGAAGCCGATCGGCACGACCAGATCGACCACGCGCATTTCGACTTCGTCCGGCGTCGTCTCCATGCGGATGTGCGTATCGGGGTGCAGCGGCGTCAACTCCTCAAAGTCGATCTTGTTGGCCAGCAAATTCGGATCTTGGTAGTTGATCGCCTCGACGCGCAACAGGGCGAAATACCGCTCGTTTTCCTTCGGCGGACGTATCTGGCCCGACACGGTCGCCCCGGTCTTCAACCCGAAACGACGAATCTGGCTCGGCGAAACATAAATGTCGTCGGGACAGGAGAGATAATGATAGTCGGGACTGCGCAGAAACCCAAACCCATCGGGCAACACTTCGAGCGTGCCCTCGCCGTACATCAACCCGTTGAGCTTGACCCGCTCTTTGAGAATGCGAAAGATCAGGTCTTGGCGTTTGACGCCGGCGTAGTCGGAGAGATTGTCCTTGCGCGCCGTCTCGATCAACTCGGCCATCGACATGCGCTGCAACTCGGCGATGTAGGTGTCGCCGGATTGCTTGACTTTTTCATAACGATCGCGGAGCGACTCGCGGGCCCCGCGATTTTCCGAGGCGATTTCCTCGGCCAGCGACAGCGGCTCCTCGCGATCCAAATCGCGGAGGGCGTCTTTCACCGATTGCACGAGTTGCGGATCATCAATGTCCGGGCGCGGCGGCTTCTGCGGCTCGGCTTCGGAGGGACCTTGGCTCATTTTTCTGCTCTGCTCCTGAATCGTTCCGGTGGCCATCGCGCGGAAGGCGACGGCGGAGGGATAAGCTTTCGAGATGGAAACTTGTATCACACGAACGCTGGCGTGCGGCAACCTGCGCGAACGCGCGGCGGCGGGATCAATGGACAAGGGACGCCCATAACTGCTCGACTTGAGCTTGCGTCCGCTCGAGAGGGCCGGAATTGTCTATTATCACATCGGCTCTCTCGCGTTTCCGGTCCAACGATTCCTGCGCGGCCTCACGGGCGGCAAAATCCTCCTTTTCCCAACCTCGGGCCGCCGCCCGAAGTTGCCGCATCTCGCGCGGCGCGTCCACAAACACCACCTTTTCACACCATTTGTCCCATCCGGTTTCGGTCAACAACGCGGCGTCCAACACAACCAGCGGAGCCCGAACCGACGCGGCCACGGCCTGCTGCCACAGTCGTCGGGCGATCTCCGGATGAGTCAACTTTTCCAAGTATTTTCGTTCTCGCTCGGCTTTCGGCCCCTCGCCGAAAACAATTGCCGCCACCCGAGCCCGATCGATTCGGCCATCCGCGCCGAACACCGTTTCGCCCCAACGCTGTCGGGCGGCCGCCTCGACCCGCGGCAACCGCAACGCCTCGTGCCCAAGTTGGTCCGCGTCGATCACGGCCGCGCCCAAGCGAGCCATATGCTCGGCCACCACGCTCTTGCCGCTCGCCACGCCGCCCACGATGCCGATGATTCGCATGCCCTAGTGGCCAGTGGTCCGTGGCTGGTGGCCGGCAACCGGAAAGATCCCGGAGCCATGCCGCACGCCGCACGCCACTATTCACTCTCCCACTTTTTCCGTCTCGGCCCAATTCAGACCGGCTTTGATGTCAACTTTCAACGGAACATTCAACGCATAGACGCCGACCATCTCTTCCCGGACAAGTTCGGCCAGGGGATGAAGTTGATCGGAGGGAACTTCAAAGATCAACTCGTCATGGATTTGAAGCAGCATCCGCGCGGGCGAATGTTCCGTCTGCAACCGGCGGTGGATGGCAACCATGGCCAATTTGATCAAGTCCGCCGCCGATCCCTGGATCGCCGTGTTCACGGCCGTGCGCTCGGCCAGATTGCGTTGCCGACCGGCCCCCACGCGCACACCGCTGATTGCGCGACGACGCCCTAGGATCGTTCTAACATACCCCTTTTCACGACAATCCGCCAGTACTTGTTCCAAAAATTCGTCGATCTTGGGATATCCCTCAAAATAGCTGTTGATAAATCGCGCGGCCTCGTCCTGCTCGATCCCCAACGCCCGGGACAGTCCAAACGCACTCTGGCCATAGATCACCCCAAAGTTGACCGCTTTGGCCGCTCGACGCATCTCGGGCGTCACTTGGTCCAGGGGGACGCCATTCACTTGACTTGCCACCCGGGCATGAATATCCTCCCCCCTTGCAAAGGCATCGCACAGATGCCGGTCGCCCGAGAAATGGGCCAGCACTCGCAACTCGATCTGCGAGTAGTCGGCCGCCAACAGCGTCCAGCCCGACTGGCCGGGCACGAACGCCGATCGGATCTCGCGGCCCTCCTCGGTGCGAACTGGGATGTTTTGCAGGTTCGGATCGTTCGAGCTCAGCCGGCCCGTGGCCGTGACGACCTGATTGAACGACGTGTGGACGCGGCCGGTCGCGGGGCAAACCATCTCGGGCAGGGCGTCGACGTAGGTGCTTTTTAGTTTCGCATATTGGCGATATTCGAGAATTTTGGCGGGCAGCGGGTGCAGTCGGGCCAGCTCTTCGAGCACCTCGGCGTCGGTGCTGGCGCCGGTCTTGGCCGTCTTTTTGATCACCGGCAACTTCAACTCGTCGAACAACAACGCCTGCAACTGCTTGGGCGAGGCGATGTTCAACGGCCGGCCCGCCATTCGATGAATCTCTCGCTCCAACGTCTCCAGCCGTTCGCCGTAGCGGCGGCTCATTTCGGCCAGTCGCTCGACGTCGATGCGGATGCCGTTGTACTCCATCTCGGCCAGCACGTCGATCAACGGCAGTTCCAACGAGCGGAGCAGGTCCGTCAGTCCGGCTTCTTCGAGCTTCGGGGCCAGAATCGGCCGCAATCGGACCGGCAGCCACGCGTCTTCGGCTGCA
>JAJFVC010000099.1 GCA_021372005.1 Planctomycetaceae bacterium
AGCGAGAGAATATCGAGTGGTGCAACGTCTGGGTCGCCGAGGCCGTGAAAGCCGATTTGCCCCGCGTGTTGTTAATCGGCGATTCCATCTGCAACGGCTATCGCAACGTCGTGGAAAAGGAATTGAAAGGCAAGGCCTGTGTGGCGATGCTGGCCACCTCGGCGTCCCTTGAAGACCCCGCCTTTACGGCACAGTTGAAGCTTCTGTTGGACAACTACAAGTTCGCGGTCGTTCACTTCAACAACGGCCTGCACGGCTTCGGCTACGCCGAGGATGAATATCAGAAGGACATCTCTGCGATTTTGAAACTCATCAAGCAGAACGCCCCCGACGCAAAACTGATCTGGGCCACAAGCACGCCGATGCGCAACAAGACGAATCTCCAGGAGTTCAATCCCAAAAACGAACGGGTCAAGGCCAGGAACAAAATCGTCGTGGAATTGGCCGCGAAACAGGGCATCCCGGTTGACGATCTTTATAGCATCGTGGTAGACCATCCGGAGTATTGGCGGAACGACGGGGTCCACTATAAGCCCGAAGGACAGGCCGTCCAGGCTAAACAGGTGGCCAAAATCATCCTCGAAACGCTTGCCAAATAACGTGCGATGAGCAACGTGTTTGAATACCCCCATACCGTTACCAACGACGAGATCGACGAACAGGGCAACGCCAACAACGTCGTTTACGTAGGCTGGATGCAAGACGCGGCGGTGGCCCATTCCGCCACGCTCGGCTGGACCGCCCAGCGCTATCTTTCGATGGGCAAGGGCTGGGTCGCCCGATCGCACAAGATCGAATACCTGCGTCCGGCCTACGCCGGCGACGAGATCGTCGTCGAGACGCGCGTGGTCGACATGAAAAAAGTCACCTCGAAGCGGCTGTATCGCATCGTGCGCCGCCACGACGGCGAGCTGCTGGCCACGGCCGAGACGCATTGGGCCTTTGTCAACTACACGACCGGACGCCCGACGCGCATCCCCGAAGAAATCATCCACGGCTATCCGCTGGGCGACGACTAGTGCGTGTCGCACCAACGTGTCGCGTTGCCGGCGGCGCGATTCGACGGTTCCGAAAGCGGATCGGCACGTTGTAGGTTCGTGAAATGCACCCTAATGGGGCGGTGGACCGGGCGGACGCATGGACGGCAGGCCCAGTTCGGCGCGTCGCGCCTCCATCGCCTCCATCAACGCCCCCATCCGCGTCCGGTCTTGCGGCGAGTGACGATCGAGCATCTCGTTATGACGCATCGACCGCTGTTCGGCCGACATGTTCAAACCGCCGGGCGGCCCGCCGGGCCCACGATCGTTTTTGGGCCGGTTCGCCTCCATCTCCTTATGGCGTTTTTCCATCTCGGCAATTTCTTTATCAAGAAAGTCCTTTCGTTTGTCTTTGGACAGCGCGAAGAACTCGTCGAGCTTTTTCTTCATCCGCTGCTCCATCTCGCGGTGCATCGGCTCCATCACCTGCCGTCGCTGCTCGGGCGTCAGTTGATCCATGGCCTTGTGCAACTCGTCCATTTTTTCGTGCGACGGCGGCGGTCCTTTCCCCGGCGGACCCGGCGGGCCCAGTTCCTTTATTTTTTCACGCAGGTTCGCCACGGCGGGGTCTTCGCCGCTTCGAGCCCACCAAACGACGCCGACGATCACCAACAGCGAAATCACGACGATCGCAACGGTCTTCTTGCGCTTCATAGAAAAATCCAGTCTATGGATCCGTCAATAATCCACATGCCCATCCGCATATAAAATGTTTCGTTCGCCCAACGTGCCCTTCGGCGCGTGCACGGCCTCGAAGTCATACGACACGCTCACCTCGGCCGAGGGTTTTCCGTCCAAAAACTCGATCTGCGTTTTCATCACTAGCGGTTCTCGGATCACGCCCGGAAGCGCCCGGCGGCGCTCCCAATCGTAACTTAGCTCTTCCTTCTCGAAATACGATCCGTCGGCGCCGTCGATATACGACACGTCGTCCGGGCATTGGAACACCAGATGGTTCTCTTCGATGTACGGCCCCAGCACTTCGCGCAGCGTCGGTTTGTCGGGCGTGGTGGTCTTCATCTGCGCGGCGTCGGGATACCGTCCGTTGACGCCTTGAGCGTCGAGATACATCGTCATGGCCAGACCGATCTGCTTCAGATGGTTGGCGCATTGCAGCCGCCGCGCCGCCTCGCGCGAGGCTTGCACCGCCGGCAACAACAGCGAGACCAAGACGCCGAGGATCGTGATCACCACCAACAACTCGACCAGCGTAAAGCCGTCGGGGGATTGCGGACGGCCGGTCCGGACGCTCAGCGTTCCAACGGCTGTGGCGTGACACTGCAAAATTTGCACACCCTCCCCCTCGTCCGGTGCGTTTCCTGCACAGACTGCCGAAAACCGCCCGGACAGGCACCCTAGTCCAACGCGACGAAAATTCGTGAAAAAAGGCCCACAAAGGCCCGGTTGCCTGTCGCGGCCCTGTTGTGGTTTCTTTTTCGGAGATGCAACTTCGATACCAAGAACCAAAGTTTCTTGCCATTTTTGTCCCTAAAACCCGTAACCGCCGCCCCGTTCCGCGTGTATACAGAGACGAGGCCAACCCATTACAATAAATCCTTGAACAAGAACAAGAGGTGTGTTATGCGAAAAACACTGACGCTGGCGATCATCGCCCTGCTGGGCCTGACGGCAACCGTTTGGGCCGAACCGCTCGACCAGCACTGCGTGTCGGCCGACGCGAAATGGGCGGTCCACCTGGACGCCGACGCCCTGCACGCCTCGAGCCTGTACCAAAAAACCCGCCAGCAAGTGCTCGAAAAACACCCCGAAGCCGTCGCCGGATTGGCGATGATCCGCGAGTTGTGGAAGTTCGATCCCAGCACCGATCTGCACGGCGTCACCGTCTACGGCTCGCAGTTGAAGCGAGACACCGGCGTGGCGATCATTCACGCCAAAGTGGATCAGCCGTTCCTGCTCGAACGGCTCAAGAAAGCGCCCGAACACCGCGTGAGCACCTACGGCAAGTATGACGTGCACAGTTGGCTCCATGCCAAAGGTTTTCGCTGCGAGCGTCCCATGGCCGGCGCGTTTTTCAAGCCCGACGTGCTGGTCTTCGGCGGTTCGAGCGAAGAAGTGATGGCCGCGTTGGACGTCCTCAACGGCACGAAACCCAGTCGCGCCGACCAAGGTCCGTCGTCGGGCGGAAAGACGCATCCCGGCGCGGTCTTCGTGATCAGCGCGATCGGACTGGGCGACCTCGATTGGCCTTGCCGGTCGCCGTTGGCCCAACAGGTCGACTCGCTCACGCTGACCGTCGGCGAGAACGACGGCAAGATTTTCGTCGAAGGCGCGATGACCGCCAAAAAAGCCGAGACGGCCCAGCAGCTCAAAGCGGTCGGCGACGGCGCGCTGGCGCTGGCCACGCTGATGCACGGCGAAGACGCCTCGCTGGTGAAGCTGCTCAGCGCCCTGAAGTGGACCGCGGCTGAAAAGACCGTCCGTCTCGAAGGCTCCGCGTCGGTCGACGACGTATGGAACGGTCTGCAAAAGTTCGTGGACAAGAAATTCTGGCGCGGTCCGCACCGGTTCGGCCACCCGGCGCCGGCCGCCGCGAAGGAAAAGAAATAGTCCGGCATGTCGCATGGTTCGCCCACAGAGCCGACCAACGAAGAACTCGCTTGTCGAGCCCAACGGGGATGCGCGACCAGTTTCGAGCGCCTGCTGCGGCGGTTTCAGACGCCGGTGCTGCACTTTTTGCAACGCCGGGGTCACGCCGCCGAGGCCGAGGATCTGACTCAAGACACGTTTCTCCGGGCCTACGAAAACCTGCGCCGCTACGATCCGCGATGGCGGTTCTCGACGTGGCTTTTCACGATCGCCCGGCGAACGAGCCTCAACGCGCGGCGACGCAAACGTCCGGTCGCCGATCCTGCGGCGATCGCGTCGGCCGTCTCGTCGAATCGCCCGCCGTTGGACGTCCTGACGCAGTCCGAAAGCCGGCGGCGGCTCTGGGATCTCGCGGCCCGGCTGCTCTCCGAAGAGCAATGGACCGTGCTGTGGCTGCACTACGTCGAAGAGATGCCGCTCCGCGAAGTGGCCAAGGTGGTGAACCGTTCGCGGCCGGCGGTCAAAGTGTCGCTGTTTCGCGCGCGGCGAAAGCTGGCCGCCGAACTCGACTCCTGGAATTCACCCATCGTTGCATGCGAGGCTTCTTATGAATGATCCTCGGCGTTCGGAAGAACTACGCAAGTTGACCTCGCGGCTTCAACGCGAAGCGGCCGACTCGCGTCCTCCGTTTTCCGAGGCGCTCCATCGTCGCATGGTGGACGCCATCGAACCGCATCGCGCGGCGCCGGTCCGTCGAGTGCGCCGGTCGCCGCTCCGCGGGGCGCTGGTCGCCGCCGCGGCCGCGTGCCTGTTGGCCGTAATCTTGCCCAGCTATTCGACGCAGGAACCTCAACCGCATCCCAACGCAACCAACGCGATGACCGCCGTCCAACGTCCGGTCGATTCGACCGCCGTGGCTGAGTGGTCTTTGTGGGCCGACGACGCCATGAACGAACTGGACTGGCCGTTGGTCTCGCAAGCCGTCGCCGTGCCGTCCGACCAGTTGAAACACGACACCCGCGTGGCCGTCGAAACCGTGCTCAGCCGGCTGCCGATCAACGTAGAGTGGCCCGTTGAATAACTGAAAAAATCAGTCGGGCGTCCAGAGCTTGCCGCTGCCGCCGCCGGCCGGTTGATCGCCGTCGGGCGTCCACAGTTTGCCGGGCTCCGCCGCCGCAGGAGCCGCCATCGGACCGGCCGACCCGCCGGCCTGCATCGCCTCGGGCGGAATCGCCGGCGTGCCGTCGGGCCGCAACAGGCCCACGTCGATCAGCATGTGCGTGAGCGCCTCGGCCACGCCCGGTTCCTCTAAATGTTGGCTCTGCAAGTGCTCGATCAACCGCATCGCCGCCTGGCCATCGTGCGCGGCGAACCGCAGCGACAGCTCCATCAGGTCCCACGACGCGCTCGACTCTTTTTTGGCCTCAGCCGCCTGCCGACCGCGTTCGAGGTAGTCCAACGCCCGTTCGACGTTGTCCTCCGTCCGAGCCAGCGTGGCAAAGGCGTGGAGCCGCTCGTCGGAGTCGGCCATGCTCGGCCGCGCAACGATCGCCTCGGCGAACTTCCGCATCGCGCCGCGGATGGCGAACGCCCCGGCCCGATAATACGCCGTCGCCAATTCTTGGTCCGACAGCGTGTCAACCTTCACCCGCTCCAATCGCACGACCGGCAGCTCCATCACCGAACGCTGCGACGCGTCGATCGCCCCCAACACCGGCAATCCCAAGCGGGTGCGGAGCTCGTTGAAATCCAACGGCGCCGAGAGCCGTCCGGCCCAATGCTCCAAGACCAACACCGCCGCCGAACGCCGCAGCGCGCCGGCCTGTCCGTCCGACGCCGAACGGCCGTCCAGCACGCCGAGCTTCAACGCCGGCCACTGTTCGAGAATCGCACGACGCACGTAGGCGTCGGTCAACTCGCGGAGTTGCTCGGGCGTCGTGCCGCGCGGCGGTTGCCAAGCCGCTCGCAACAGTTTTTGCGTGGCCGACCAGTGTCCGACCGTCTCGACGGTTGGTTCCGCGTCGACCGAATCGCCCAGCGTTTCACCGAGCGACCGGCGGACGGCGTCCATTTCGTCGCCGGCGACGCCGAGCACTTCGAGCCGCGCCTCGCGGTCCGTCTGGCGTCCGAACAACAACGCCTGACCCAGCAGCCGCGGCATCGTATCGATCGTCAATCCATCGGCCGACTCGGGCATGGGCCGGTCCAACACCATGTACGCGCCCTTCGGCGGCGGCGAATCCTCGTCGCCAAACCGCGACGGATCGAACGGCACCGGCCGAATCTGCCGCGACGACAACAACCGCTCGTTGGCCCGATCGGCGTCCCGAACCGTCCACGCCGCACGAAACATCTCGATCCGATCGCCCAGCGGGTCGTCGGTCAAAAACATCGCCTCGGCCTCGGCCTCGACGGCGTCGTCCCAACCGTCCGCGTCGCGACTCCGCAACGCCGCGTAACGCCGCAGCGCGTCGATCGCCTTGGCGTTGTCGGCCAGCCAGCCGCGGAGCGACGCCAGATCTCGCCACAGGACGGGCTGCTCGGGCCATTGGTCGGTCAGCGACTGGAGCCGCTCGACCCCGGAGGACCAATCGGCCATCGCCACCGCCTGCATCGCCTCTTGGAAACGGTCGATCCACGGTGCGTCCGTGGGGCAAGGCAGCATCGGCGGATCTTCTCGCAGCAACAGCGGAATGTCGGCCGCCTGACACAACGCCGAAAGCAGTTGGGCGGGCCGCTCGTCTTCGCGGGCGACGTCCAACTGCAACTGCAGCAGCGCCCGGGCGGCCAGCGGGAACCCGTCGCGAAGCATCGCCCCGGCCGTCAGTCCGATCGCCTGATAGGTGCGGTTCGAGATATTGCCTTGCGAGGCCCGTAGCGAACGGAGCGTGAACTCAAACGCCCGGCGCGCGTCGGCGTCGACCGCCGAGATGGCCAATTCGGCCAACGCGACGGGATTGTCGGGATGCTTTTCGAGAAAGAACTCGGCCGAGGTCCTCGCGGCATCCAACTGTCCGGTCGCCCGCAACAGACTGGTTTTGATCGCCAGCAGACATTCGCGATTCCGGCCCGGCTCTTGTTCGAGCAACTGGTCGATGTGCGTCAGGCAAGCCAAATACTGCTCGCCCTCGACCATGCGGTCGATTTTCTGCAATTCGGCGAGAAAGTCGCCGCAACAAAACTTGATTTTTTTGCCCGTTCCGCCGGGACAAATCGAATAGGCGTCGATGGCCATAACAAAGTGGCTGGTGCTAGGGGTGAGTGGCTAAATAAAACCGCGGAAAACCAAAAACGCTTCAAGCTCGAACAACGCACAAGGGTCGGCGTTTTGCATCCACCGCCGCTTTCGCGTCGGCGTGGATCTGTGGAATTGTATGTGAAATTATTTGCCGGTGAGGTTGCCTTCCCGGAAGGCGGCGGCCATAGCCAACGGCACTTCGGCCTCGGCCAAAACCACCTGGGCGCGATTCCGCGCGACTTGAGCCTTCATCTCCTGCTCGCGCGCCATGGCCAACGCCCGCCGCTCCTCGGCCTTGGCCCGAGCCACGCGCGTGTCGGCCTCGGCCTGATCGGCCTGCAACCGGGCGCCGATGTTTTCGCCCACGTCGATGTCGGCGATGTCGATCGAGACGATCTCGAACGCCGTTTGGGCGTCCAGGCCGCGATTGAGCACCGCCTTCGAGATGCGGTCCGGGTTCTCCATCACTTGCAGATGGCTGTCCGACGAGCCAATCGCCGTGATGATGCCCTCGCCGACCCGCGCGATGATCGTCTCCTCGGTCGCTCCGCCGATGAGTTGTTCGATGTTCGTGCGGACGGTGACCCGCGCGCGAACTTTCAACTCGACGCCATTTTTGGCGATTGCGCTCAAGGTCGTCCGGCTCGATCGTTTCGGATCGGGACAATCGATCACTTTTGGATAGACGCTTGTCTGGACGGCGTCAAGCACGTCGCGGCCGGCTAGGTCAATCGCAGCGGCCCGGTCGAAATCCAGATCGATGTCCGCCCGATGTGCGGCGATGATCGCGCGGATCACGTTGGGCACGTTGCCGCCGGCTAAAAAATGCGCCTCCAACCGGCGCGTGGTGATGCCCGTACTTTTTTCCGGTCCGATGCCCGCCTGGACCGCCATGATTTTGCTCTGCACGATGATTTGCGCGTTGACCCGCCGCAGTTTCATGCCGATCAAGCTCCACAGGCTGATGTTGGCGCTGGACATGTAGGCCCGGAACCAAATGCCACCGAAGTTGATCACAATCACCACGACGACCAGCGCGACCACCAAGAGGGCCAACACGCCGATCAACCAAGGCAACGAACCGGCCGCCAGCGGAATCGACATCGCAATCGTCATGGTTTTTTCTCCCCCAAGGGCCGCGCGACCCGATCGGCCCGGCCTGTGTGCTTCAGCGGGAATCGACCCGTCCAACCGCCCTTCAAGCATAGCCGAACCCTTGGTAAGCGAAAAGCCCCCAAAACTAAGGCCAAGGCGAGACGGTTGAAAGTTCCAGGTTGCTTTCGGTTTTCCGCGGTTTTACGGAGCCCCCCTGGCAAACTCCCCCCGCATCCTTCATACTTTGGGTTCTTGGAACGGTGAATCGTCGTCTGCCCGCCGTCGGCGCAGTCCGGCCGATTTTCGCAACCGAACGTCGGATAGCCCCCGAACAAGCTGCCCGATGGTTCGCGCCCGCTCATCCCTAGGAGCCCGCATCATGGAATGGGTGCAAATCTACGATCCGCTCGGCTCGGGCCTCTGGTCCTCCGTGCTCGCCGGATTGCCGATCGTCGTGCTGCTGGGGCTGCTATTGTTGGGCACGCCCGCGCCTCGAGCCGCGGCGATCGGGTTGACCACGGCGTTGGTCGTCTCGATCGGCGTGTTCCACATGCCCGTCCCCTCGGCGTTAGCCGCCGCCGGTTACGGAGCGTGCTTCGGGCTGCTGCCGATCGGATGGATTATTTTACCCGCCGTGTTTTTGTTTTATCTGACGGTTCATTCAGGCCAATTCGACGTGTTGAAACGCTCCGTGGCCGCGCTGTCGCCCGATCGCCGAATGCAGGCCCTGTTGATTGCATTCTGTTTCGGCACGCTGCTGGAAGGCGCGGCCGGTTTCGGGGCGCCGGTGGCCATCTGCTCGGCGCTGTTGATCGGCATCGGGTTTTCGCCGCTCTACGCCGCGAGCCTCGCGCTGATCGCCAACACGTCGCCGGTCGCGTTCGGTTCGCTGGGCATCCCGATCCGCACGTTGGCCGAGGTGGCCGGCATGCCCGAAATGGTGCTGGGTCAAATGGCCGGCCGTCAGTTGGCCGTCTTTTCGCTGATCATTCCCGCGTGGCTCGTGATGGCCATGTCGGGCTGGCGCGGCGTGGTGGGCTGTTGGCCCGCCTTGCTGCTCTGCGGCGGCAGCTATGCCGTGATTCAGTTTCTAATGTCCAACTACCACGGACCCGCCCTGGTCTGCGTCGCCGCCGGCTTGGGCTCGTTGGCCATCATGGTCGTCTTTCTGCGATTTTGGCAGCCGCGTGAAGTTTGGAAATTTCCCGGTGAAAACGGCAACGGCAACGGTCTGCCCGACGACGCTTCAAGTGCCTCGTCCGCCTCGGAAGGCTCACCTGCCGTGGAGAAAACCATCCATCCGCCACTGACCGCCCGGCGCGTGGCCTACGCCTGGACGCCTTGGCTGCTGCTGGCCGCCATGGTGTTTCTTTGGAGCTGGCCTGCTTGGCGAACCTTTTTGAACGGCGGCACGCCCGACCGGCCCAACTTCCTGGCGGGCATCGGAAAAATCTCGATTCCGGTGCCGGGCCTCGACGGACGCATCTATCGCACCAGCCCCGTCGTGCCGGTCCCGCCCGGTTCGGACCGTGCTGCGAAGCCTGAAAAGGCCGTGTACGAATTGAATTGGTTGTCGGCCACCGGGACCAGTCTGTTTTTGGCCGCCGTGCTTTCGGGCTTTTGGCTTCGGATCGGATTCCGAAGTTTTTGGGTGCAGTTCGGCCAAACATTGATCCGCGTTCGCTGGGCATTGTTGACCATCGCCTGCATGTTGGCCCTGGCCTTTACGACCAAATACAGCGGCACCGACGCCACGTTGGGGTTGGCCTTCACACACACCGGCTGGTTCTATCCGCTGTTCGCCCCGATGTTGGGCTGGCTCGGCGTCGCGTTGACCGGTTCGGACACGTCGTGCAACGCCCTGTTCGGCAGCCTTCAACGCATCACGGCCGAGCAACTGCATTTGAATCCCGTGCTGATCGTGACCAGCAACAGCACCGGCGGCGTGATGGGCAAAATGATCGACGCCCAAAGCATCGTCGTGGCCGCCGCCGCCACCGGCCAGTCGGGCGGCGAGGGCCGCATCCTGCGATTCGTCTTCCTGCACAGCCTCGCCATGGCCTTTTTGATCGGCCTGCTCACATTGGTCCAGGCCTATTGGCTGCCGTGGACCATTCCGGCGATCCCTTAGAGCGAGTCTCGCTTATCGGTAGCGGGTAAATCGCCTTCGGAACCGCAGAATCACGCCGCCAGGAACGCCACACGTCTGTGCGACACGCACTAGGGGACGGGTTTTTCTTGCGGCTCGCCAAGAAACCATCCGCCCGCACGAAATAAGCCTCAGGAGGTTTTTTCTTGGGGTTTAAAGTCCCGTTGCCCCCCCGCACGAGAAAAAAGTGCCGATCGTCGATCTCTGTGGAGGGGAAATTCGTTGACTTTTCCCCGTATATTCTCCATGCTTAATAAACAAACACCTCGTGTCTGTCCCCGTATTCTCGGGAAAATAGGGAGAAACCAGGAATGACCATGGTCTTCCTCGTCAGCGCCGTCCTCGGCGGGACGGTGCTCGTGCTCCAGTTTCTGATGACCTTGATCGGCATCGGCGGCCACGCGTTGGACGTCGACGTGCCGCAAGACATTGGACATGATTTCGGCGGCGATTTTCACGGCGGCGACCTCCACGGCGATGCTTCCGGCGGCGCCGAACACGCCCCCGAACACAATACGCTCGGACTGTTCAAAATCCTCTCGTTCCGAACGATCGTCGCCGCGCTGGCGTTTTTCGGACTGGCCGGTCTGACCGCCGAGTCGGCCGACGCCTCGACGCCCATGCAACTGCTGGTGGCCGCTGCCGCAGGGGTGACCGCGATGGTCGGGGTCTATTGGATCATGCGCGGCATTTACGGGCTTCGGGCCGAGGGCACCGTTCGGATCCAACACGCCGTCGGGCGGCCCGGATTGGTGTATCTCCGCGTTCCAGGCCACGGCGCCGGAAGCGGCAAGGTCCACGTCAATCTGCAAAACCGGACGATGGAGTATCTGGCCGTCACGACCGGTCCCGAACTTCCGACCGGCAGCAACGTCCTCGTCACCGGCGTGGTCGATCCGTCTACGCTGGAAGTTCGCCAAGAGACCTCTACCTGAGAAACACGCACCGAGAAAGGGAAAACCGCCATGTTGCGCCCGCTGTTGTTCGCCGAACATGTGGCCGACTCGTCCACGTTGGTCGCCATCATCGTGATTCTGTTGGTGATCATGGCCTTCGGGTTCGTCATGCTGCTGTTGAAGCAGTACAAACGATGTCCGAGCAACCGCGTGCTGGTGATTTTTGGGCGTTCGGGCGGCCGACACGACGCGGCCACCTGCATCCATGGCGGCGCGAAGTTCATTGTTCCGTTGATTCAGGACTACGCGTGGCTGAGCCTCGAACCGATGCAGATCGAAATCCCGCTGCGCGGCGCACTGTCGATGGAAAACATTCGGGTCAATGTGCCCAGCGTGTTCACCGTGGCCGTGGGCACGACGCCCGAGCTGATGCAAAACGCCGCCATCCGCCTGCTGGGGCTCAATCGGGCGCAGGTGTCCAAGCAGGCCGAGGACATGATTTTCGGTCAACTGCGCCAGGTGATCGCCTCGATGCAGATCGAGGACATCAACCGCGACCGCGATAAGTTTTTGGCGGCCGTGCAGAATTCGCTCGAACCCGAACTGCGCAAAATCGGCCTGGTGCTGATCAACGTCAACATCACGGACATTACGGACGAATCGGGCTACATCGAAGCGATCGGCCAAAAAGCCGCCTCCCAGGCCATCCAAAAGGCCCGCGGCGACGTGGCCGACAATGAAAAGATGGGCGAAATCCGCGTGGCCGAGGCGGAGCGTGAAAAAACGGTCAACGTGGCCAACGCCCACAAGGTGCGCGAGATCGGCACCCGCGAGGCCCTGCGCGAACAGGCCGTCCGCGTAGCCGAGTTGGACAAGGAGCAAAAGATCGGCGAGCAGACCGCCGCGTTTGAACGGGATGCTCAAGTAAAAGCCGCCGAGCGGGACATGCGCATCAAGCTGTCGCAGGCCGACGCCCAAGCGGTCGAAGGCGAAAACCTGGCCAAGGCCGACATTGCCGGCTCGCAGGCCGAGTTGCAGGTCAAAAAGGCCGAGGCCTACGAATTGGGCGAGACTCGCAAGGTCCGTGCCGAGGCGGCGGTGCTCGAAGCCGAACATCTGGCCCGTGCCAAAGCCGCCGTGGCCGAGGCGCAGCGGATCGAGGCCGAACGACGCGCCGAGTTGGAGGCCCCGGCCAAAGCGGCCCGCGCCCGGGTCGAGGTGGACGCCGCCGCCGAAGCTGCGAAACGTCGGATCGAAGCGGAAGGCGAGGCGTCGGCCATTTTCGCCCGCCTGGAGGCCGAAGCCCGGGGCCAGTACGAAATCTTGGCCAAAAAAGGCGAGGGCTTGCAGCGAATCGTCGAGGCTTGCGGCGGGTCGGAGCAGGCGTTCAAAATGCTCATGCTCGAACACTTCGACCATCTGGTCGAGGCGTCGGCCAAGGCCATCTCGAACATCAAGTTCGACAAAGTGGTTGTCTGGGAAGGCGGCGGTCAGAACGGAGCCAGCGCGACGGCCAACTGGCTGCACAATATGGCCCGTACACTGCCGCCGATGATGCAAGTAATGAAAGACATCGGCGGCGTCGAGATTCCCGAGACGCTGGCCAATCTCGGCGCCGGCGAAAAAGAAACACCGGCCCCGGAAAAAGCCTAGTATCTCTGGGCCAAGTCGCTGTTGTCTAGTTCACCACGTTCTGCGGTGTGCCGGCCAAAAACGCGCGGACATTGTCCACCACGACGGTCATCAGTCGGCGGCGCGCAGCCAACGTGGCCCAGCCGATGTGCGGCGTAATGCAGCAGTTTTTCGCCGTCAACAACGGATTGCCGGCTTCAGGCGGTTCGGTTGAAAGCACGTCCAGGCCGGCCCCTGCCAGATGCCCCGCGTTCAACGCTTCGGCCAGCGCCGCCTCGTCGACCAGCGGACCCCGACCCGTGTTGATCAGATAGGCCGTCGGTTTCATAAACGTCAGCCGTCGCCGATCGACCATCCGTTGCGTCTCGGGCGTCAGCGGGCAATGCAAGCTGACCACGTCGCTACGGCGAAACAACTCGTCCAGTTCGACAAACGCGATGTCGGACGGCGGCTCGACCGGTGGACGTCGCGTGCAAGCGATCACATTCATGTCCAGGGCCCGGGCCACCTCGGCTACCCGACGACCGATCCGCCCAAACCCGACGACGCCCAACGTCTGGCCCGACAACTCGACCAGCGGAAAGTCCCAGTAGGCGAAATCGGGACTTCGCGTCCACCGCCCGGCCGCGACGCCGCGCCCGTGATCGGCCACTCGCAACGTCAGATTCATCAGATGCGCAAAAACCATCTGCACGACCGACGCAGTTGCGTAGTCGGGCACGTTGGTCACCAAGATGTTCTTTGCCCGGGCGGCCGCAAGGTCCACGACGTTGTAGCCGGTGGCCAGCACGCCGACGTAGCGCAGCTTCGGCAATCGTTCGATCACGTCGTGCGACAGGATTGTCTTGTTGGTCAACACGATCTCGGCGTCCGCGGCCCGCGCGATGGTTTCGGCCGGCTGTGTGCGATCGTGGATCGTGCAAGGTCCGAGCGACCGCAGCGTGTTCCAAGAAAGATCGCCGGGATTGAGTGTGTAGCCGTCGAGAACAACGATGTTCATGTTTTTCTTGCGAGTGAAAATGGAGGCTTGGGGAAGAATCTGGTTAGTATTTTAGTGAACATTCGCCGTGAGGGCCACAAAGTGCGTCCGTGTGGTCGGCCATTTTGGCGTCAATATCTCTTGGGAATAGATGTTTGACGGTGTGTGTTTCGGCCAATGACCTGCAGAAGGGCGTGCAGAGTCTGCGAACTGTTGAAATAACATAACGCTTCATCGGTCGTCAACAGCTTGCCCAGGCGCATTCAAGTCAGTCGTTGCGGCAAAACACCGTCATTTTCCATTCAATCCCACCTCACGCAGGTGGATTTTTCGGATTATTCCAAATGGTCGGGCAAATCCAACCGCTGCATTTTGACATGATGCAAAACGTGATCTATGCTTAGCGCAGCTCTGTGAGCCGGCTCGGCTCTTTGGCCGTACCGGCCCCCTCCCTCCCACCTCACGTGTTCGCCGCGATGTTAGCGACAAGCATCCGGCGGCGCGCCCACCAATACACAATCATGCGATCATTCGGTCTTCGCTTTCGCTGTCTTTGCGTATACACAATTACCCTGATCCTGGTGTGGATCGCATCGGCTGTCGCTCAGTCTCCGACAACGATTACGTTTCGAGATTCTCGCAGCGAAATTGTCGAGTTGTTGCAGAACGGGCGTGAACTGGAGCAGCAACGGCGTTGGGTGGATGCGTTTGCGCACTACGAACAAGCCGTCCGCCGATATCCCGATGATGGTGCACTGCAGCAACGATTTAATAACGTTCGACTCCACTATGACTTGGAGCGTCGCTACGCCGATCGAAGTTTTCTTACGACGGCGCTGCCCTTATCTGCCGAGCAGGCATTCGACTTATACAACCGAGCGCTCTTGAAGATTGAGGAAAACTACGTCGATGTGCCGCAATGGAAAAGGTTGGTGGTGCAAGGAGCGACCAATTTTGAATTAGCTTTGGATGAGCCGGTTTTTGTCCAATGGAACATTCGTCCGAAGAATCGAATCGCTATCGAGGCTTTTTGCCGCGAATTACAGATTGCCATTCGTTCGCGGGATATAAGAAACCGTGTCGAAGCCGACAATGTGGTTGCCGCGGTTGCACGATTAGCGGAAGAGCGGTTGGCGATTGCGCCGACCGCCGTTGTGTTTGAATTTCTCTGTGGAGCGATCAGCACATTAGACCCATATTCGTCCTATCTCACGCCCAATCAACTCAACGCATCTTATGCTCAAATCGAAGGCAATTATGTTGGGCTGGGCTTCGATCTGGATGTTCAACACGATGAATTGGTGGTCCAGCAGGTGCTTCACAACAGCCCTGCGGAGGAAGCTGGCATTCGGGTGGACGATCGCATTTTTGCTATTGACCACCGTCGCATCAAGGATTTGACAGCCGACCAGATCGATAATCTCCTGCGAGGGCCCGAAGGAAAAATGGTCACCCTTAGCGTAGCGGCGCGCGATCGGACACCCCGTGACATTTCCGTTTGTTTCCGTCGCATTGAGACGCCGAGTATCCGTCAGATAAACATCGTTGATTCGCAGAGCGGCATTGGATACTTCAAGTTGACTTCCTTTCAAAGGACCACGGCCCATGAACTTGATGTGGCTCTCTGGCAGCTTTATCGAGAAGGCATGAAAAGTTTGATCATCGACATGCGAGGCAACGGTGGTGGTTCATTGATTTCGGCGGTGGAAGTCGTGGATCGGTTCATTGACCGAGGCGTGATTGTGTCAACTCGTGGGCGCATTGCTCAAGAGAACTTGGTCTATTCAGCCCACGAACAGGCAAAATGGCAAACACCGCTAGTATTAATGATCGACCAAGATACAGCCAGCGCGGCTGAGATCGTGGCCGGTGCGATTCGCGATCATCATCGAGGCACAATTGTCGGTACGCGGAGTTTTGGCAAAGGAACGGTTCAGTTGTTTTTCCCTCTAGAAGGAACAAATGCGGGTATTCGGTTGACTATCGCTAAGTTCTATTCGCCCAACGGGCAACCTTTCAGCCACATAGGCGTTGAACCGGACATAGCAATATGGACTGTTGCACGGCCGATTAACGGTGTTCGTCCCGACGACACCGATGCCACAATGGGGGCCGCTCTGCAGACCGCCCGCAACCTCGGTCAACCATTCCAAAGTAGTTACGTGCGCTAGGACCCGAGCTAAACGAACTCGCTCTTGGACGCTAGATGTTGTTAGTGTTTTAGTGAACATTCCTTGCGATAGCCACAAAGGGTCTCGGTGTGGTCGGCAATTTTCGGCGAGGTCGAATTCGGGGCGAACAATTTTTTGGGATCGATGCGAAAAACGTTGTGGGTGTGAAAATTTTCGTTTTCGCAAGTGCTTGCTGTCGCATGAGTTGCGGAGACGAAAAAAAGAATTGCAAAAAATCATGAAGGGGCTGTTGACGCAGCTCCGAAAACCTGTAGAATTGCGTGTCTCGCTTGTGGCTGCTGCGACGCAACAGTGCGAGCGGGAAAAAGTTTGTTCTTTGACAATTTGGTTGTGACAACCTCAATTCTGAAAAATTTCAGCCGGTCGAAGACTGGTTTGAATGTAAGAAGAGGTCGGCCCTCGATGCAAATCGAGGAGTCGATCGCACAACTAGGTTTGAGCCTTTCGAGGTTAGCCATCCGTGGCGGCGGAAGCCGTTGCGGTAAGCATAAAAATTGAAGGGTTTGATCCTGGCTCAGAATGAACGTTGGCGGCGTGGATTAGGCATG
>JAJFVC010000026.1 GCA_021372005.1 Planctomycetaceae bacterium
ACCCCTTATCGCGAACTTACGGGGCCATTTTGCAGAGTTCCTTAACCAGTGTTCTCCCGAGCGCCTAGGACTTCTCGTCCCGCCTACCTGTGTCAGTTTTAGTACGGTCACATGCCTTCAACCCTAGAAGCTTTTCTTGGACGTCCTTCGGATGACTATCGAAACATAAGCGTCTTTGTCCGATGCTTCCGGATGTCGCTGCGGATTTGCCAACAGCTACCTTCCACACCGGCGAGGGACATTTCTATCCGTCCCCTCACCTTCCAGACGCCGTCCCTCCATCGGTCCAGCATGTGGCGCAGGAATGTTGACCTGCTATCCATCGTCTACGCCTTTCGGCCTCGACTAAGGTACCGGCTAACCCTGGGCGGATTTACCTTCCCCAGGAAACCTTAGGCTTTCGGCGAGCAGGATTCTCACCTGCTTAATCGTTACTCATTCCGGCATAATCACCTGTACGCCCCGACATCGCTCCTTACGGTGCGACTTGTATCTGACGTACAGCGCTCTCCTACCAATTCACTTGCGTGAATTCCACTGCTTCGGTGTAGAACTTACTCCCGTTCATTATCGGCGCGGAATTGCTCGACCAGTAAGCTGTTACGCACTTTTTAAATGATGGCTGCTTCTAAGCCAACATCCTGGCTGTCTTAGCAACTCCACTTCCTTAGTGACTGAGTTCTACTTGGGGACCTTAGCAGGTGGTCTGGGTTGTTTCCCTTTTGACCGCGAAGCTTATCCCTCGCGGACTGACTCCCGAGATAGTCACACCGGTATTCGGAGTTTGGTTCAGGAGGGTAGTCTGGGAAGACCCCCAACCCGATTCAGTATCTCTACCCCCGGTGTGTAGTTGCTCGAGGCTATTCCTAAAAATATTTCGGAGAGAACGAGCTATCCCTGCGTTTGATGAGACTTTCACTCCTCCCCACAAGTCATCCCCTCGGTTTTCAACCCAAGTGGGTTCGGTCCTCCACGCGGTATAACCCGCGATTCAACCTGCTCATGGGTAGTTCACGCAGATTCGCGTCTACCGCCAACGACTCTGTCGCCCTATTCAGACTTGGTTTCCCTATGGCTCCGGTCCGTAAGACCTTAACCTATCGCCGCAGACGGTAACTCGCCGGATCATTATGCAAAAGGCACGCCGTCACACTTTGCGAGCAAGCTCGCCATAGTGCTCCGACCGCTTGTAGGCACATGGTTTCAGGTTCAGTATCCTCCCCTAACAGGGGTTCTTCCCATCTTTCAGTCGCCCTACTGAGTTCACTATCGGTCGTCAGAGAGTATTTAGCCTTGCGGGATGGTCCCCGCAGATTCAATCGGAGTTTCACGTGCTCCGACCTACTCAGGTACTTCTCGGGAGGCTACACCACTGTCACGTACGGGACTGTCACCCTCTATGGTCTGCCTTTCCAGGCAGTTCTGTTAGCTGGTAGCTTGGTAACTCCCATGTGAGAAGCCCTACAACCCCGCCAGGGAAAACCCTCGCGGTTTAGGCTCTTTCCCGTTCGCTCGCCACTACTAAGGAAATCGAGTTTTCTTTCTTTTCCAACGGTTACTTGGATGTTTCGGTTCACCGTGTTCGCGACACGCACCTATGGATTCAGTGCATGCTCATTCGGGAATCCCAGGATCAACGCTCGTTTGACAACTACCCCGGGCTTATCGCAGTCTTCCACGCCCTTCATAGGCTTCTGACGCCAAGACATCCCCCATGTGCCCTTAGTAGCTTGGCCACATGAATCAAACGCTCCATTGTTCGAGCCGATTCATGCGATCCACGCTCTTCGAACCAACCCCGACCCTCGCCCGCTTCCGATCGATTGCCACAAGGACAATCCACCTTCCACAGCTCGCGCCGCGATCAGTCCGAGTAACGAATATGCTCTAAGTGCCCTTGGAGCCACATCGATTTGCACGTTGCAAACCCATGTGGTTCACAAATTAAGATGCCACTTCATTACCACAACCAAATTGTCAAAGAGCTTACTGCCAGCACGTAGCACGCACTGGAGAAACCACCACTTTAACAGCCGGCTCAAAGTGTGTCAACACCCTTTGAGGCTTTCACCGAAAGATTTTTTTCCGGCTGCTTTTGGCGAAGAATCAACTCGCTCAAAAAAGCGTTGTCGGCCTCGTGCCAACCGTCGCAATGGTGTCTGGATTATATCGGCTCTGGGCCGGTTGACAACCCACCCCAAAAAAATCTTTTTCTCACCCAAGAAAAAACGTCATAACTTCTTGTCGTAACACCGCTTGCAGACCTCGCACTTCGCAAAATGTTTTTCCGATGCGCCGTTTTTTTCAAAAAAGCGACTGCCTTTTTCTCCTGCCTGCTGGTGGTTTTTCTTTTTCTTTTTGAAAAAAGAACCTCCACACAACTACGCATTTCTTTCGCTGCCGCAAAAGAATTTTGGGGAGCAATTTGCGAGCTCAACGAGACCTAAAAACGATCAGGACAATTCGATTCGCCGGCCTTGTTCGTGGCTGTGCCGGGCGGCCTGCACGATGCAAATCGCGCTGTACGCATCTTCCAGATCGCAGGTCTGCCGGACCAGGCTCGTCACCGCGCGATAAAAATGCGTCAAAAGCTGCTCGCCCACCGGACGCTCGCTTTCGAGCGACTCTTGATGGCGGCCCAATTCGTCGAACCACACCAACGTCGACGGCAAATCCACGAACGCGATGCCCCGCTGACATGACACCTGGAGCGCCGGCAGCGGTCGATAGTTGATCGCCTCCTGCCAACCCGGCGGCACATAGCGTCCGCAACTGATCTGGGCGATGGAGCCCAGGCCCGGCGCGCCGCGCGGCGAAAAATCAAGACTCAGCATGTGATAGTCTTCCGTGCCGGCCGTGTCGTCGACCCGGTGAATCACGCCGGTCACGCCGCTCGGCGGCAGATCGACCACGTAACGGCACCAGTCGACCTGCTCGATCAAATAACGAAACGCGATATGCGCCGAACTGCGTCCCGCACCTCCGCCGCCCGGGTCGGCCACCGATCGCTGATGACAAAACAACAGCCGCGGCGCACCCAACTGACTGGCGATCAGTTCTTTCAACCGAATGGTGGCCGAGGCCTGACGCCTCGCGAACTCTGCGACGAACGCGATGCCCGCCTCCTCGACGCGCCGGCGAATTTGCAACGCCTGATCGGCTGGCAAATCCAATCCCGCCGCACAATACACCGCCTTGCCCGACTCGCACGCCGCCAGGATCGGTAGCGCGCCGTACCACTGCGGCGAGAGCAACAGCACGGCATCAATGTCTTCACGCCGCGTCAGCACGTGGTAGCCGTCAACCGCTTCGGCATGCAACTCAGCAGCAACCTGTTCGGCCCGATGATGGACCTGGTCGCAAATCGCCCGAACCTCGAAGCGATCGGCCAACGCCCGAAGCGCCGCGGCATAGCGCGTCTGCCAAACGTCTCCCAGTCCGATCAGGCCCACGCGGAGTCTCATGAGAGTTTTCGAGTCCTTCTCAAAATTCCAACTACTAAAGGACAAATGCCGGTCCAGCCCGCTATCTTAATGCCGCCACGTTCGGTTTACCACGGAGCCGTGTGGAACCACACCGCGCAATGCCGCCAACCATAATATCGTGCCGCATACGCTTATCCTATTTGTCCTTTTTTCCTATTTTCACGCCATTCCGAGTAGAAATCACCAAAAAAACCAATTTTGGGGTGAAAGAAAAAACTTCCCAAATTACGTAAACAACAAATCGAGCGCGACCCCTACTTGCCATTTCATTCTATCCAGATACACTGGCGAATCCCCGTTTGGGAAAGCAGCCAAGGCCGGATGCTTTTTTCGTCAGTCCGAAACCCGGACGTTTCGGCGCGCGTCGTGCGACCCGGCTTTCCCGCAAAAGCCCGCCTGATACGAACCCAGTCAGAATGAAAAGGAGTCATCGATGACCCCCATGTTGTTGGCTACCGTTGTGCACATGGCCTTGTTGGCCAACGATGCAGACAGCTACACCGAAGCGCATCGCGTCACAGTCGAAACCGGCAAACCGATGGTTGTCATGGTCAGCACCGATTGGTGCGCCCCGTGTCAGACGATGAAAAAGGCCATCATTCCGAAGGTCCGCGAGCACGGTCTGTTGCGGAAAGTAGCCTTCGCCATCGTCAACCCCGACCGCGACGGCGAGTTGGCCAATCAGTTGACCGGCGGCGGTCCGATCCCTCAACTGGTGATGTTTCGCAAGACGGCCACTGGCTGGCTCCGTGAAAAACTGGTCGGCGGCCAGAGTGTCGAACAGGTTGAGGAGTTTATCACCGAAGGGCTTGCACACGACAAGGCCGCCAAGAAAAACCACGGCAAAGATCCGTCCGAGGAATCCGGCGATCGTCAGACGCCGCCCAGCGCCGAACACGAGTCGAACGACGCCGCAGTGCTCGAAGACAACGACTCCTCGCAACACGGCTAGAGGTCGTCGTCCGTTGTTTCGTTGGCGTCAGTCAATCAAAAACCACCCCGGCGGGTGAGTTCTCAAACCCAACGACCGAAGCCCCCACGGTTTTTTGCCAAACGTGGGGGTTTGCGCGGAGTTTGCGGGATGCTGAACGATCTTTGACAAAATTCTTGGTCGTTGGGGTTGCATTTCTCGGCGTTTACGCGAAAATGAGCGATTCGCCGGTTGGCGACGGGAGTTGTTCTGCGCATTCGACCGAGTCCCAAACCCCCAATCGAATCGTCCGAAAACAAAGTCTGGGATAGGCCCCAAAGTTTCGAGGATATCCATGGCGTTACAGTTAGCGGTTCAGTCGCGAGAAAGTCAAGGAAAACACGGCAACCGTCGGCTCCGTCAGTCGGGGCACGTTCCGGGAGTTTTGTATGGGCACGGCCAGCAGAGCGTCCCACTTTCGGTGGAGGCCGAGACGTTGTCGGCGGCCATCCGACACGGCAGCCGGCTGGTCAACCTGACCGGTGCGGTCAACGAGTCGGCCTTCATCCGCGAGCTTCAGTGGGATACCTGGGGCACGCATATCATTCACGTCGATTTCACGCGGATTTCCGAAGACGAAATCGTTGAGGTCCGCGTGCCGGTCGAGCTTCGCGGCGAGGCCCCGGGCGTTCGCGAGGGCGGCGTCGTGATGCAACACATCCACGAAGTCGAGATCGCCTGCCCGGCCGTGTCGATTCCGGAAAAACTGGCGGTCAACATCAACCATTTGGTATTGAACGGCTCGATTTTGCTCGGCAGCCTCGAACTTCCGCAAGGCGCGAAGATTTTGGCCGGCGACCTCGAAGAAGCGGTCGTCGAATGCGTCGTGCCGGTGGAGTTGCCCGAGGAAGAATCGGGCGAAGCCGCGTCTGGCGAGCCCGAGGTCATTGGAGCCAAGGAGAAGGAGGAAGAAGAGTCGGAGGAGAAATAGATCGCGTGGGACATCCCGCGTTGCCGATCTGGTCGCGTGGGTTGACCGTCAGACAAGCGATGCGACAGCCGTCCCGGTTTCGCGGGGAACACGCTCGGGCGGCTGTGGCTGGGTCTTGCTGAAGATCAAGAAAAGCCGTTTGGGGATGATCGCCGATGAAACTCGTGGTGGGGCTTGGCAATCCGGGCCGACGTTACGAGGGCACTCGGCACAACATCGGCTACGCCGTCCTTCGTGAGTTGGCCCGACGATTTGGCACGACCCAACCTTGGGGAAAGTTTCACGGCGAGCTGATCGAAGCCGACGTGGACGGCCAAAAAGTCCTGTTGCTGAGCCCCACGACCTTCATGAATCGAAGCGGTGCGAGCGTTCAAGAAGCAAAAAGTTTTTACAAGTTGGCCGACGAAAACCTGCTGGTCGTTTGCGACGACCTGAACCTGCCGGTTGGCAAGTTGCGGTTTCGAGCCGAAGGGTCGTCGGGCGGCCAAAAGGGTCTGGAAGACATCATCAAGCGATTGGCGACGGAGGATTTTTCGCGGCTTCGCATCGGCGTGGGCGCGGCGCCGGAAGGTTGGGATTGGGCCAACTACGTGTTGAGCCGATTCACACCGGAGGAGTCGCCCGTGGCCGAACAAGCCGTGGCGTTGGCCGCCGACGCCGTCGCCGATTGGGTCCGAAAAGACATTGCGTTTTGCATGAATCAATATAATTGACGATCACTTAATAGGAGTCGCACTTTGGCCGCGAACGTTTACGAAGGAATGTTCATTCTCGATTCGAACCGTTATGGGCGAGATCCCGAGACCGTGTCGAATCAGATTCCCGCAATGGTCGAGAAACTCGGCGGCGAGATGCTCGTCAGCCGGCTTTGGGAGGAGCGCCGCCTGGCCTATCCGATCAAAGGTCAGCGCAAAGGCACCTACTGGTTGACCTACTTCCGCCTCGGAAGCGAGCAACTCGAAGGTCTGCGACGTCAGTGCCAGATCACCGACGACATCCTTCGCGTGTTGTTTTTGAAGGTTGATCCGCGGATCGTCGACGCGTTGGTGGCCCATGCCAAGTCCGCGCCGGTCGTGGTCTCCACGTCCGACAGCGAGTCGGCCCCGCATGACGACGAGGTGGAAGACACGGCTCCCGTGGTCGACGCCGTGGAAGGCGAAGTCGACGAGGACGACGCCTGAGTCGCCCTTTCCTTAGGATTTTTTGAGAGAAATCTCCGCCATGGCCAGTTTCAACCGCGTCATCTTGGTCGGCAATCTCACACGAGATCCGGAGCTGCGCTATTTGGCCAGCGGCACGGCGGTGACCGACATCGGTCTGGCCGTCAGCGACCGTCGCAAGAGCGCCAACGGCGAATGGATCGAAGAGACCACGTTCGTCGACGTGACCCTTTGGGGCCGGACGGCCGAGGTGGTCAGCGAATACCTGAGCAAGGGCTCCCCCGTGCTGATTGAAGGCCGCCTGAAGCTCGACAGTTGGGAGACGCAGGACGGCCAAAAACGTTCCAAATTGAAGGTGGTCGGCGAGCGGATGCAGATGCTTGGCGGCAAAGGCCAAGGCGGCGGCTCGGAGGGCGGCGGCTCTCGGCCTGCGGCTCGACCGGCGGCCCGAAACAACAACGCCTACAGCCAGGCCGCTCCGTCGGACGAAGTTTTTGACGCCCCACCGGCCGAGCCCGCCGGCGGCGATGACATTCCTTTTTAGCAAATCGAAAAAGCATAATTGGATTTACCGATGGCCAACATCAAGTCGAAAAAACAATCCGTTCCGCATCGCAACAAACGGCTGCCCAAGGGCCCGCACGGCGTCGAACTGCTGCTCGTGCAGACGGTCGAGCATCTCGGCAAACAAGGCGAGGTCGTCCAAGTTCGGCCCGGCTATGCTAACAACTATCTGATCCCCCAAGGCTTGGCCACCTTGGCCACCGACCACCACAAACGGATGGTCGAGAAACATCGGGCCCAATTGGAGGCGATCGAGCGGGCGCGGCTCAGCAGTCTGCAAGCCCTGGCCGCCGACTTGGCCAAGCAAAGCGTCACGATCGAGGCCAACGCCAACGACGAAGGCCACCTGTACGGCTCGGTCGGCGCGGTCGAAGTGGCCAACGCCCTGAAGAAGGCCAATTTCCACATCGCCACCGATCAGGTCCGGCTGAAGGGTCCGCTCAAGGAGCTCGGCCTCTACACGATCGAAGTCCACTTGGGCCACGAGATCAACGCCGAAGTGAAAGTTTGGGTCGTCCCCTCGGTCGCCGAAGAAGGCGCGGCCGGCGCTCCCTGATTGCGGTCATTTTTCGTTGTTCCACATCGTTCTTCATCAGCCGGAGATTCCCGAGAACGCCGGCAACATCGGACGCACCTGCGCGGCCCTTGGCGCCAAGCTCTGGCTCGTGCGTCCCTTGGGGTTTCGGCTCGACGATCGGCATCTGCGCCGCGCCGGGCTCGACTATTGGCAACATCTCCATTGGGAAGCCGTGGACGATTGGGCTGCCCTGACAAAAGGTTTGCCCGGTTGCCGACCGTGGTTTTTCACCAAACGAGCGGAAAAACTCTACACCGACGCCGCTTTTTCCGCGGAGGACGTTTTGGTGTTCGGCAGCGAGTCGCAAGGATTGCCGATGTCTCTATTGGCCGCCGAGCCCAAACGCAGCCTTCGCATTCCGATGCGCCCCGAGGCGCGGAGCTTGAACCTGGCGGTCAGCGTGGGCATCGCCGCCTACGAAGTTTTGCGTCAAATCGGCGGCCCGCCCGCGTGATGCCCGAATTCCCTTGCTCTCCGGACGGCGAAGTGGTACATTCCCTGTGTTTTATGGCTTCAACCTAAACCTCCCAACATTCGGAGCCGCCGCGATGTTGATTCAAACGCGTTGGAAAACCACATGCCTGCTAGCAGCGATTTTAATGGTGAGCGTCGCGTTGCCGATTCCGGCCGAGGCGGGCCATCGAGCGGTTCCGGCGTTCGTCTACGCCCCCGGCTACGCAGCCTATCCGTCGTACGCCTATGTGCCGCGTCGGGCGTATCGTGCGGCGCGATACAGTTATCCGGCGATCGTGCCGTCGGCGGTTTACGTGCCGGGCCAGATCTACGGCTATCCGTACTACGGCTACGCGAATCCCGGCTATCTGCATCAACAGTCCGCCAATCCGCAGCCGCAAGTGGCCACTCCGCAACCGACGCCGTCCGACAGTCCCAGCGTGCCAACCTTAGCGCCGGAACAGATCCCCTCGCCGCCGAACGAATCGGAACCATTGACGCCCACACCGGCGCAATAGTCAACGACGTTGAATTGTGACCAGAAAATCGTGTCCCAAGAAGTTTTTTTGCCCCCCTCCGAAAACTTCGACCCGGTCTCTCGACAACGGCAGCGGTTATGGTAGAATAAGAGAATATGACGCGGGGTGGAGCAGTCCGGTAGCTCGCGAGGCTCATAACCTCGAGGTCGCAGGTTCAAATCCTGTCCCCGCCACTTGTTGACTTCGTAAGAGACGGCAACCATCCGTCTCCTTTGGCAAAAGCTCTTGCCCGGCAAGGGTCTTTATTGTTTCTTGCATTTCTTGGCCAACCCTTCCCACCGGGTACGACGTCACTTTTGACGTCACACTCTTCACAAAACGCCCTGCAAACCTGGGTGGCCGAGTGGACGACGCCGATGTAGTGCTCAACGACGACGTGCAATTGCACGGTCTTTGGTTGAGCTTGGAATATCGCCGATGAGCCGCTTGGCCCGCATGTTTTGACCGCCGTCGGAACTTCGTCAGAAAATCAAGAACGTCGGTTTCGCCAATCGACGCCCGACATCCGAGCCAGCGCCAGCTCCAACGCTTGCGTTCCGTCGCGGCCGTGTCCCTGGGCCTGAACCGCCATGTACAATTGATGGGCCAACGCCAATCCCGGCAGGCAAAGCCCCAGCCGTTGCGCCTCGTTCAACGCGATGCCCATGTCTTTGACGAAATGCTCGACGAAGAAACCGGGCTCAAACCGATTGGCGATGATCCTCGGCCCCAGATTCGACAGCGACCAACTGCCCGCCGCACCTGACACGACTGATTTCAGAACCGTCGGCAGATCCAATCCTGAGCGGTATCCGTACAAAAGCGCCTCGCAAAGGCCGATCATGTTGCCGGCGATCAAGATTTGATTGACCAGTTTGGCGTGTTGGCCCGCGCCCGGCCCGCCCTGATGAACGATCGTCGTGCCCATCGCCCGCCAACATGGTTGCAGCGCATCCATCGCCGCACGATCGCCGCCGATCATGATCGAAAGTTTCGCCTCGCGTGCGCCGACGTCGCCGCCGGACACCGGCGCATCCAGACTCGCAACGCCCTGACGAGCCGCCGCCTCGGCAATTTCGACTGCCAAACTGGGCCGACTGGTGGTCATGTCGACAACGATCATATCAGGTCGCGAGCCGGCCAACACGCCATCGGGTCCGAGCATCACCGAACGCACGTCGTCCGGATAGCCCACGATCGAAAACACCACATCGCTTTGCTCGGCGGCTCGTTTGGGCGAATCGACCCATCGGGCGCCGCGGGCCAGCAGCGTCGCAGCCTTCGATCGCGTGCGATTGTGCACCGAGACCTCGAACCCCGCCGAGATCAGATGCCCGCACATGCTCGCCCCCATCACCCCGACGCCGATCCAGCCAAGGCGAGTTTTTCCAGGAACCACGCAATCTGTTTTCATGCCGATTCTCCGTTTTTTCCGCCCGTCTCGTGCAAAACGCGTCGGTCATCGCGGTCTTGACGCCGCCTATCACCGCGTTTATCCTCTCGAAGGGCGAGGACCACCCTACCAGGATGTCGCCCACCAGCCGCAATCACTATCGCGTCAAACCCACAATCTTGGGGGGCGGCGACGCTCAAAAACATCGTTCTGCAATGGAAATTCCGATGATGATCGGACGGCCGATGGAAATCAAGAGTGATGCACGTGGCGGCGAAGGGTCCTCTCCACAAAGAACCGACTCGCTTCCCACCGCCCTCGGCGTCACGGGCCGCCACAAGGACTTGTCAACTGGGATCTTTTAACCGCGTGGATCGCTTGCGATTGCCGATGACCGCCCCCGCCCCAAAACCGTCCGCCGCCGATCGCTGGGCCATGATGACGTTTGTCGTCGTCACTCTGCTCGGCGCGTTGCTGTTGTTTTTAGTGCAGCCGCTGATCAGCAAGGCGATTCTTCCGTGGTTTGGCGGCTGTCCGGCGGTCTGGACCACCTGCCTGCTGTTTTTCCAGACCTTGTTGTTCGCCGGTTATCTGTACGCCCATCTGCTCCAGCGATGGTGTTCGCCGCGTCGTCAGGCGGCCGTGCATTTGGCGATCGCGGTGGTCGCCATGGCGATGCTGCCGATCGGACCGACGGCCGGTTGGCGTCCTACGGACGATTCGCTGCCGTCGCTTCGCATCTTGTGGTTGCTGCTGGCCACGGTCGGGCTGCCGTATTTTGCCTTGTCGGCCACCAGCCCCTTGGTGCAGACGTGGTTTTCGGTCCGCCGGCCGGGCCGCTCGCCCTATCGACTTTACGCCGTGTCGAACTTCGGTTCGCTGGCGGCGCTGCTGTGCTATCCGATCGTGTTCGAGCCGGCGTTCGATCTGCCCGCGCAGTCGCGGCTGTGGTCGGGTGCATTCGCCTTTTACGCCGTTCTCTGCGCGGCGATCCTCCTCGGTCTGGTCCGAGACCCCGCGGCCGGCGTCTCGCCTGCGTCATTGCAACCATCCGGCGACGTCCCCGCGGTGCGTTGGCGCGATCGCATGAGCTGGCTCGCGTTGCCGGCGTTGGCTTCCTGGATGCTCGTGGCCGGCACGAACCACCTTTGCCAAGACGTCGCGGTGGTCCCCTTTCTTTGGGTCTTGCCGCTGACGCTTTATTTGTTGTCGTTCATCATCTGTTTCGACCATGCCCGATGGTATGTCCGCTGGCTTTGGGCCGTCGCGGTCGCGGTCGAGCTGATCGGCGTGGCGGCGTGCGACCATCTGAAGAACACGCTGCAACCGCTGCCGTTGGCCGAGGAATTGATCCTCAACGGCGCGGCGATTTTTTTCGTTTGCATGGTGTGCCACGGCGAACTGGCCCGTCGAAAGCCCGACGCTCGACGCCTGACCGAGTTTTATCTGATCATTGCAGCCGGCGGGGCGTTGGGCGGCCTGCTGGTCGGACTGGTCGCCCCGCTGGTGTTTTCTTCCTATTGGGAATGGCCGATCGGCATGGTGTTGTCCGTGCTGTTGGCCATCGCCCTGTTGACCTGGCCCGGCCCCGGCGGAAAAAAACTCCTGATTCGCATGGCGACGGCGTCGATTTTCGCGGCGGCCGGCCTCGGCGTCGTGCTCCATTGGGAACTGCAATGGGAGCGCACGTTGGACCGCGCCCGCAATTTCTTCGGCGTCGTCTCGGTCACCGAATCCGATCGCGACGACCCGGCCGAACACGTCCTATATCTCAAACACGGCCGGATCGTCCACGGCTGCCAGTTCACCGACCCGGTCAAACGTCGCTGGCCCACGGTCTATTACGGCGCCGACAGCGGCGTGGATCGGGCCGTAGGCTACAGCCAGCGCCGCGGTCCGATCCGAATCGGCGCGATCGGGCTGGGCATCGGCACGGTGGCCGCCTACGCCCGTCCAGGCGACGCGCTCCGCTTTTACGAGATCAACCCCGAGGTGATCCGCCTGGCCCGCGACCGTTTCCGCTATTTGGCCGACTGTCGCGGACGGTGCGAGATCGTGCCGGGCGACGCGCGGTTGTCGCTCGAACGAGAGCCGCCGCAACGGTTCGACATCTTGGTGGTCGACGCCTTTAGCGGCGACGCCATTCCGACGCACCTGCTGACCCGCGAGGCTTTTGAACTTTATCGTCGGCACCTCGCCCCCGACGGCATTTTGGCCATCCACGTGTCGAACAACTATCTGCGGCTTGGGCCGGTCGTCCGCCGCGCGGCCGAAAGCTGCGGCTTGAAATCTACACAAGTCTCCGGCAAGAAAAACCACAATCGCCGCACTGAATTCAGCACGTGGGTGCTGGCGACCTCCAACGACGATTTCCTGCGGCGTCATCCGTCGGAAGCGCCGGCCGATGCGTCCGCTCCACTTTGGACCGATCAGTACAGCAACCTGTTCCAAATTCTCGCCGCTCGCCCCGGCGAAGGAGAATAACCTGATGGCGACCTCGCACAAAACAGTCGTAATCACCGGCGCGTCGAGCGGGATCGGCGCGGCCTGCGCGGCCGAGTTGCACCGGCTCGGATGGCGAGTGTTCGCCGGTGTGCGGTCGGATGCGGCGGCCGAAAAAATCGCGGCCCAGGGGTCCGACCGTCTGACGCCCCTGCGGATCGACGTGACCAAGCCCGAAACGATCGCCGACGCCGAACGGATCGTCGCCGAGGCCGTCGGCCCCCGCGGACTCGACGGACTGGTGAACAACGCCGGCATCGCGGTGCCCGGCCCGGTCGAATTGATTCCGCTCGACGCTTGGCGTCAGCAACTCGAGGTGAACGTGCTCGGTGTAGTGGCCACGACGCAGGCGTTCTTGCCGCTGTTGCGGCCCTCGCGCGGACGAATCGTCAATATCAGTTCGGTGAGCGGCGGTCAGTCGTCGCCGTTTTTGGGCGCCTATTGCGCGTCGAAACACGCCGTTGAAGCGGTGGCCGACGCCCTGCGCATCGAGTTGCGTCCCTGGGGCATTCGCGTCTCGAACGTCGAGCCCGGCCCGATTGATACGTCGATTTGGCGGAAATCCGGAGACATGGCCGAATCGCTGGTCGAACACATTCCGCCCGAGCGGCTCCAACTGTACGGCCGCGAACTCACGATGCTTCGCGAAGCCGTCACGCAATTGGCCGGTTCGGCCTCGCCGGTCGAGCGGGTCGTCCGGGCCGTGGTCCATGCCCTTTCGGCGCGACGTCCCAAAACCAGGTATTTTCTCGGCTGGAGCGTCCGCGTTTGCTTCAAAGGCATGAAGATGTTGCCCGACGGGCTCCGCGACTGGATCGTCCGCAAGGCCGAAGGGCTGCCGTAGACCGCCCTCCCGACAAAAACCATCCGCCGGGCTCCCACGGTCATCCGACATGATCTACAATAGAAGTATGGCAGATCAAACCGACCGTATCCTGTCAACGCTGAACCAACGTGGTGTAAATTACCTGTTGATCGGCGGCCTCAATTTTCTCCTCCGCCACGCGCCCGTGTTGACCTACGACGTGGACGTGTGGATCGAGGACACGAAGGCCAACTGCCGCCGTTGCGAGACCGCGTTGGCCGATCTGCACGCCGAGTGGGGCGCGTCGGACGAAGATTGGGGGCCGGTCCTTGAAAAGCCGTCCGACTGGCTTCTGCGTCAGGCCGTCTGTTGCCTGACCAGCGAAGCCGGCGCGATCGACATTTTCCGCGCAGTGGTCGGGCTGGACTCCTGGGCGGCATGTCGCGCCCGGGCCGCAGCCTGTCGAACGGCGTTGGGCACGACGTTTTGGGGATTGGCGGACGCCGACATGCTGCAATGCCAGTTGGCTCTGCCTGAAGGTCGTCGCAACGAAGCCCGAATTCGTTATCTGCAAAACGTCCTTGCCCAAAAGCAATCATGATCGATCCGCCGGACGACCGTCTGAAACAGTATGAAGAGCAAAAGCGCGAGGCCCATTGGGACCCGGCCAAACGATGGCGATCCATTCAAGACATGATCGCCTGGGCCGACGCCCAAGCCACGGTGCGACGAAACACCCGTCAACGGTGCCTTGAATTGCAGCGAGAGAAAATCGCTTCTCTCGACGAAAAATCTGCGGCAACGTAATCGCCATCACAAGCGATCGCCGACCGGCCGTCGGCCGCGACTTCCGCCTTACTCTTCAATCCCGACTTTCATCTCGTCCGAATTGCCTTTCAACTCCGGGGCGTACATCGCCGACGCTCGGGTCGGAAGCGCGCTGAACCGGCCGGGAATTTCCGCCCTCATTCGATACGAAACGCTGTGTCGGCCGCGTGCCAACCGTTCGACGAAAAACGCCACGCGGTTGTCGCGGAACTCGACATATGCGCCCAACTCGTTGCCCGTGTAACCGCTCCGAACGTCGACCGGCTCGAATCCGGCCGGCTTCATGTCCTCGAACACGAGGTATTCGTAATCGTTCTTGCTGTCGATCGTCAATTCGATCTCGATCAGGTCGCCGCTTCGGACCTCGGCCCCGCTGGGCAACGGTTGCCGCTCGTACTGCTCGACCCGCTGGTCGATCGACTGCCCACGACCACCGGCCACTTCGACCGTTCGGTCCACCTTGACCAACTTGTAGTATTTTCGATCGACCTTGATCTCCAGCCCGGCCTTGCGAATGAACTCTTCGAGCGTGAAGGTGGTCAGATATCCGTTGCAGTACAGCGGTCCGTCGCCCTTTTTGCGCAACTCGACCGTGTGTCGCCCGGTGGTCAACCGATCGCCGTCCAACGCAAACCGATTGTCCGCATCGAACAACGTCTTTTCGCCGATCTCGAGTGTCTTTTGCGACTTCCCGTCATAAAACACCTCGACGGTCATCGAAGGACGCATCTCGCCACTGGCCCGCAAAAACTCCGCCATCGCCTCGATGCAAAGCGCCGTGTCGCGCGTCGAGTTCCAATACGTGGCGTTTTTCCGATTGTTCAACAGAGATTTGACCAACCGCCGTGCAAGCTCGCCCTTCGGATCGGTCCGGGCCAGCAGCTTCAAATAATACGCGTTGGCCTCGATCGGGCTGCCGTACCAATACCACCAGGCGTCCTCCGGCGTCCGAAGCCATGCCGTCTGATTCTCGTCGTCCTGCTCGACGAACTGGCCGAGGTTGCGCAACACCATCGCCAGCTTGTCGCGTTCGCCCTGCTGTTCGAGCGCCACGCCGAACATCGTCATCGCGTAAACGGCCAGCTTGCTGCGGTCGCGGTACAAAAACTCGAGCATCTCGTCGTTTTTCACGTCCGCGTCGACCAACGTCCCATAAACCATCGCATCGAGATTGTCGGCCGACGGTTTCCAACGCAGATCTTCCGGCTTGTCCTCCACGGCGGCGTTTTTCAGCAGTTGAATCTGCTTATCCTGATAGCGTTTCAGCCATTCGACGCCGCGTTCCAACAGTCCGGGCGTCAGCGCCACGTCGCTCTGTTGGGCCACCTGCAATCCGTGAACCACCAGGGCCGTCGTGTGCGGCGACGAATGCTCGCCAAAACCCGAAAACCAGCCCCATCCACCGTCGGCGCACTGCATCGCGCCGAGCCGCTCGACGCCATGCTTGACCATCCGCTGCACTTCTTCCGCGTCGAACACCGGATTGCGTTCGGACCGCTTGGCCGTCGGCAGCCCCCATCGTGCGGCTTGCTGCCGACCGTCGCCGGTTTGCTGCGCGTCCAAGTTCGTCCGCTTTCGCTCGATCTGCTTCAGGTCCAATTTCATGTCGAGCAGCGCTTTTTGCGTGACAACGGTCGGCAGGAAACGATTCAACGTCTGCTCGGTGCAGCCATACGGATAATCGACCAGATACGGCAGCGCGTCGACCATCGCGGCCGCCAACGACGGCGACCATCGCACTTCCAGCCGCGAATGTTCCGAACGCCGGTCCTTCGGCACGTTGAACGTAAACTGCCCACGCTCGTCGCTCGGACGGATCGACTCCGAAAACGATTCGGTCCTAAACATCCCGTGCACGTAACACGGGATCCTCTGCTCCATCGCGTCCGATTCCTCGTCGGCGACGGCCTTCATCCGCAGGACCGCTTGGCCCTCGTCGAGCACGCGAACCGGCCAATCGACCCGAGCCTCGCCGCCCGACGGAATTTCAACGTTCTGCGACGTCTTTTGCGGATCGAGGAGCTTGAGCGGCCCGGGCGTTTTCGGACCGGCCGAACGATCGCCCAATTCCAGCGACACCCGCACATCCTGCTTATTTTTCCGATAATTGTGCACGATGGCCGACAACACGACCTCGTCGGTCTGGACGAAAAATCGCGGAGCCTCCATGCGAATCATCAGATCCTTGCGCGTCACTACGTCGGCCTGTCCTTGACCCACGCGGGTGCCTTGGCTCATGCTCCAGACTTTGATGCGCCACGTGGTCAAGTTCTCAGGCATTTCGAGTCCCACATGGGCCGCGCCACTGGCATCGGTCGAAAGCGCGCCAACCCAAAGCGCCGTGTCGGCGAACTTGGTCCGCACCGCCGGCTCGGCTGCCACGTTGGCGGAATCGGCCTTTGGGGCCGCCTTCATCTTCACGCCGCCCATGCCGCCGTCCATCAGCGCCATGCTCGGAGCCGCGGCGGACATCGGCACGCCCAGCGTCATTCCTTCCTGACGCACCACGCCCAAGGCGTCTCCGGATTCCCGAACCACGGAATTGCTTTCGTCCAAACGCCGCTCGCTTTGATCATCCGCCACGGAGCCGCCGAACACGCCGAGATTGCCCATGCCGATGGTTTTCGGCGGCACGAGGTTTTGGAACCATCGCTGCAAGCTGTTTTCCATGGTCGGATGGTGTGTGCGCCGCCACTTCCAGAAAAACGCGCGGATGTCCGGCACATTGCTGCCGCCCGAAATATACTCGACCGACTTGTCGTAGATGGCCACAACGGTCGAGCCCGTCACCGGCCGGCCGTTTAAATCGGTCAGCCGGATTTTGACCCCCGCCTTTTCGCCCGGCCGGTAGCTCTCTTTCGACGGCTCCACCGCCACGTTGGTGACGCGGCTCTCCGGAGGCACAACGATTTGCCTCGTCTCGACGTATACCCGACCGTCGGACACGGTGACGGCCTCGACGAAAAAGTTCGGCATGTCCTTCGGCGTAACGTCGATTTCTTCGATGGCGCTTTTGCCCTCGATCCGCAACAGCTTCGGCGGCAAATACACCCCGTTGCTCGGCCGGACGAACAACAGCACGGTGCCGCCGACCCGATCCACGTTGATCTGCAGTCGCACCTTGTCGCCCGGTGCATACTCGCGTCGGTCGGGCACCAACTCCAAATGGTTGAATCGGAACTGCGACCCATCGGCAAACCCTTCGCCGCGGACCGTGAACACCGAGCCGCCCTCGATGAAGTCGTCCTTCGTCGCACGGCCGCCGTCGGCCAACGACGCCGCAAGCCGATACACGATTCGATATTGTCCGGCCTGCGAAGCCGAAAACGGCTGTCGGGCCTCGCCGTTCGGATCCGTGGCCAGCTTCCAACACTGCACCGGCGTTTCGACCGGCCTGCCGTCCTGATACGTGACGCGCACCAGTGTCGCTTCACCTTGGCCCTGGACCGGCTTGCCGTCGAGCGTGCGGGCCGTGAATCGCGCGACCGCCGGATCGCCTGTCCGATAATAGCCGCGATCGAGCCACGCGTAGATCGTAAACGGCCGCCGCGCGACCAGCACCGTACCCGTGCCGACGATCGTCCGCCGCGACGCATCGACCACCTCGGCGGTGATCGTATAGCTTTGGTCCTGATCCGGATGCAGCAGTTTGGCCGTCGCCGTGTCGATCGCCACCCGCACCGTGCCGTCCGGTCCGATGGTCGTTTGCTGCTCGGCCACCAGTTCGGGCCGCTCCGGACGGAATGGGATCCAAAACGGCCTCGGCCGCGGGCAACCCCACGACGCCCAACCCGGATACCAAGTGTAATCGCAACCGCACCACCCGTAGCCCGGTTCGTAGAGCCAATCCCAAGGCCCCAACGGATACCATCGCTCGGTGTGCGGCGTCCGCTCCACCTTGTATTTCACTCGGGCGTTGGTCACCGGCGAGCCGAAATAGTATTTCGCCCGGATCGTGGCCGTGATCGTCCCGCCCAGGGCGACCGGCTTGGCCGGCGCGTCGACGGTCACCTCGTACTCGGGCTTTTTGTACTCTTCGACGCGGAAACCGCCGCCGCCCAAAATGTCGGCCTGCTCGTTGCGACATTGAATTTGATACTCACCGAGCGAGGCGTCGGCCGCGATCGCAAACTGCCCGGACACGCCGCCGTAGCGATCCGAACGAACCTGTTCCGACGCGACCTCGTCGCCCTTCGCATCGTACAGCTTGATCGTTAGCGGCCGATCGGCGAACTCCGAATCTTCGCCCAAATCGTAGCGCGCCCGGCGAACCCACAGCTTGTACTGCACCTTTTGTTCGGGCCGATAGACCGGCCGATCGGTGATCGTGTACACTTTCACTTCGTTGTACGGCGATTCGCGCCAATCGCCGAACCAAATGTTGTTGAAGCCCATGTAGGCGAGCCGTCCGTCCCGGGTGCGCGCCGTGACGAGCCACTGATACGCCGTGTCGTGCTGTTTTGGGTCGGGGATCGCCTGGCCGTTCGAGTCGGTCCGCTCGGCGAACTGCCGCGTGACGATCTCGCGCCGCGGCGGCTGATCCAAAAAGTTTTGCCGCCAGCCGAAAAACTCGACGTTCGCCTTGGCCACCGGCGCGCCGGTCACCGCGTCGGCGACGAAATAAAGCACTTTATTTTCGAGCGGTTTTTTGACGATCGCCGTGTCGTCGATCCACACCACGATCGAACTGGTGTTGCCGTCCTCCATGCGGGCCTCGACCAGATACGCGCCCGGACGCGACAGCGGCGTGGTCACCGTCACCCGACGGTCGCAATGTCCCTCGCGCGGCTCGAGCGCCATTCGCCACTGGGCCGTCCGCCGGCCGACGTACTGCCGCTGGTTCTGCACGACCAGCCGATAACCGAGGTTGCTGATGTCGATCTTCTGCCAGTCGAGCGAGCGAGGGTTCGATTTCAAAAACGCCTTGACGTCGCCGAGCAATTTTTCGATGTTGATCTCGTGGGCCGTCAACTCCACCGATCGGCCGTTGCGGAACCGATAGTCGACCGTCGCCCCGCGTCCAGCCGGCTGAGTCCCGGTCGGCTCAAACCGTCCCCAATTGCCGACGATTTGATCGAGCCGCCGCCGCCAACTCAATCGACGATTGCCCCGCTCGTCCGGATACTGGTCCAAAAGCCGCCGCCAATAGCCGGCCGCCTCGGTATACTGCCGACGATTCTCATAAATCCGGGCCAGCCGCTCCAATGCGTTGACCGCCTGCGGCGACTGCGGCCGATCGGCCACTTGCCGGAAAATCGCAATGTAGTTGAACTCCTCAGGCAACGTGAACCGCCGGACGCCCGTGGCCAGCCGCGCGATCGTTTCGGTGTCCTTGAGCGTCGAGACCGCATAAACGCCGCTCTCGTCCTTTCGCGACGCATCGTTTCGCCAACCCATCGACGCCATCGTCTGCACGCCAAACTGATTCCAAAGAAACTCGGCGAACTGCATCCGCACGGCGTCGGCCTTCTGGGGGTCCAACTCGACGGCCTCCTGCAAACACCACCGCCACCGCTGGCCGTCGTTTCGCGCCGCGTCGAAACTTTTGGGCACGGTGTAAAACACCGGCGCGCCGTCGGCGTCGACCGGCGCGGCGCTGCCCGATCGGACGAAAAATCCAAAACTTTCCTCGTAGTCCGGCAGTTGTTTCAAATCGGTCAACGATTGCAGTCGCCATGCCGCCTGGGCGCCGCGATTGTCCTGCAACAAACCAGCCAACGTCAGAAAGAAGCCGCTTGCCTCGTCGCGATGTTCGTCGGCCAAAACCAACGGCATGGCCTGAACCATCAACTGCAGCGCCCGGGCGCGATCCCGATCGACGGCGTTGACCTGCTTACCGTCGCCTCGACGCTCGCCGCGTTGAAACTCACCGGCCACGATCAGCCCCTGGTGCGGAATCCTCGCGTAGTTTTGCGCGGCGCTGCAAAGCAATCGCCAGTTGTCCTGATGCACCCGGACGGCGTCTTCCAGCAACCCGTCGATCGCCTCGACCCGCCCTAAACGCTGAAGACATAGAACCGCCATGTTCAGATCGGCGCCGACCAGCGAGGGATCCGCCTGACGGTCGAGCGTCAACCGGCGATAATCTTCGTAGGCGTCCTTGAAATTGCCTTGGTTGTAAGCCGTCAGCGCGGCGGCTCGCGTCTGGGAGCCCGCCGCATCGGCCCACGCCCATGATGCCGACGCAATCACCGCCAACCCGCAAATCCATGCCAAGGTTTTCATGACAAGCGACTCCCTATTCGCATCCAAATAAACGTCCCCGGGGATCGACAAACACCGTCGCTATGAAGTCTGACGCTTCGAGCGGACCTAAAGTTCCAACGTTGCACCCAGCCACGGCATAAGCGTGGTCGCCGGATTCGACATCAAACTCGGCGCCGATGCCCCAACGGCCGACAACGTCCGAAAAATCACAACCGAGGCCGTCCCTCCGACATGTTGAGACCGTTGGGAACGACTCCAAGAGGCGGGAACCTTGAAACCTTCGAGCAGCATAACGCACGGTGCTACCGCGTGCAAGTCGAGCCCCACGGCTCAACGCGCACCCGATCGGCTTGACGGAGAACTCTTACAGAGTCCAGGCGACCGATCTCGAGCTGAGCGAGATTTTCGAGGGCGGCCGCCACGCCAATCCGCACGGCCTCGAGCATCGTTCGACCGCCGGCGATCGCCCAGGCCATGCCCGCCGCCAGGCAGTCGCCGCTGCCCAACGGATTGACCACCCGCCCGACCGACGGCGACGTCAATCGATAGGTCTCCGACTCGGACGTGACCCAAACCGGACCGGCCCCTTGCGTGACCACGACCCAGCGGGCACCGCGACGATTCAAGTCCCGCATCGCGTCCAACAGCGCCGCGTCGTCGGTCAACGGTCGACCGACGGTTTGCGACAACTCCTCACGATTGGGCTTAACCACCCTTGGATGCAAGTCTAGACAGCCCAAAAGCCCCACACCGCGAAAGTCCAACACCATCGGACACGTCGTCGCGGCGACCAACTCCCGATAAAAACTCTCCGGGACGCCAGCCGGCAGCGAGCCGGTCAACACCACGACGCGAGCTTCGGCCGCCTCTTCGACATACGCGCGGCGAAACTCGTCCAGTTCCTCGGGCCGGATTGGCCGGGCGTTTTCGACCAGCTCGGTCATGCGGCCCGTTGTACGATCCAAGATTGTCGTGCAAACGCGGGTGGCCGACTCCGTCACGACCCAACGATGCGGAACGCCGAGGGCCGAAAACTCGCGTTCGATCGACTCCCGCGGCGGCCCGCCCACGACGGCCAACGTCTTGCTCGGCCCGCCCAAACTGTGCGCGGCCACGCCCGCGTTCAACACCTTGCCCTGGGCAAACCAATGCGACTCGGCGGCCCGGTTCACCTCGCCGTAGCGAAACCGGTCGAACACCAAAACCTGCTGCCAAGCGGGCGACAACCCTGCACAAAGAATCATGGGCCCATTAGACCAAAACGCCGAAAAACTGCAATGCCGACGCCAAAAACGCGCGGTCCAACCGGCCGACGCCGGCTTGCATTATTTTCGCGGCGACGAATAATGAGATCATGAGTTCCGACGTCGCCATTCAACCGATCCGTCACTGCCGAGCCGCCGTTCGTCCGCCCGGCTCGAAAAGCCTCACCAATCGGGCGTTGGTCTGCGCCGCGCTGGCCGACGGCGATTCGACGCTCACCGGCGCGTTGGATTGCGACGACACCCGCGTCATGATCGAATCGCTCGAACGCTTGGGCATCGCGGTCCGCCACGATTCGGCCTCCGCGACGATCGACGTAACCGGGTGCGGCGGCGCGATTCCCGCCGGCCAGGCCGATCTGTATGTGGCCAACAGCGGCACGACCGTGCGGTTTCTGACGGCGATGCTGACGGTCGGCAACGCGGGCCGCTATCGCCTGGACGGCTTGCCGCGAATGCGCGAACGGCCAATCGGCGACCTGATCGACGCCTTGCAACAACTCGGGGCCGAGGTGTCCGCCGTTCCTGCGACCGGTTGCCCGCCGGTGTTGGTCGCGGCGCACGGTTTGCCCGGCGGTCGGGCCGTCGTGGCAGGCGACGTTTCGAGCCAGTTTTTGAGCGCCTTGCTGATGGCCGCTCCTTACGCCGGATCGGACGTCGAGCTGGCGATCCGCGGCCCATTGGTCTCTCGGCCTTACGTCGACATGACGCTGGCCGTGATGTCGGCGTTCGGCGTTCACGCAACCGCCGCGGATGCAAATCGGTTCACGATCGCCGCGCCGCAACACTACCAAGGCCGGAGGTATGCGATCGAGCCGGACGCCTCGGCCGCAAGCTATTTTTTCGCCGCCGCGGCCATCACCGGTGGACAAGTCACCGTCGAGGGACTTTCACGCGACAGTTTGCAGGGCGACGTCACGTTCTGCGATTGTCTCGAACAGATGGGCTGCGAGACGCAATTCAACCGCGACTCGATCACGGTGCTCGGACGCCCCTTGCACGGCATCGACGTCCACATGAACGCGATCAGCGACACGGTCCAGACGTTGGCCGTCGCGGCCCTATTCGCCCAAGGCCCGACGACCATTCGCGGCGTCGCCCACATCCGGCACAAAGAAACCGATCGCATCCACGCTCTGGCCGTCGAGCTGCGAAAACTTGGGGCCGAAGTGACTGAACGTGAGGATGGGCTGTCGATCGTCCCGCGTGCGCTGCACGGCGCCGCGATCGACACCTACGACGACCATCGAATGGCCATGAGTCTGGCGTTGGCGGGGCTTGCGATCCCGGGCGTGGTTATTCGCCATCCCGAATGCACGGCCAAAACCTATCCGCGATTCTTCGACGACCTCAAAAAACTAGACCGCGAAGACTAGTGCGTGTCGCACGGACGTGTAGCGCTCCTGGCGACGTGATTCGACGGTTCCGAAAGCGATCGGTACGCTATAGGTTTGTAAAATGCGCCCTAGCGAGGCAACAACCGCCGATGCGAGACGGTCTCCAACAGCTCATCGGCCCGTCGCAACAACGCATTGCCCGTCACCGTGCAATCGCAACGCATCGTCGCTGGGTCGGTCGCCGTCAACGACCCTTGGCAGTGCGGACAAGTGACCCTGCGACCGAGATATTCCACCCGAACCAACAACCGACGCCCGCAAACCGGACATTCCTGAACAAAAAAGGTCGGATTAGACATGGCGAAACCTCCTGTCACCCGACGGCTCACGAGCGATCATTATCTCTGCCATTTCGACTCTGTCAATCACCCACCAACGGGGGTCACTGTGACACAAAGAGGTTTCGCGTCGACGCCGGACAGCCGCCGACGGACGACTTTCGCGATACCTGTTTTGATCGGCGGCCGACCCGCGCGACTGCAACCTATACTTGGACGATTGCATCCTTCACGACGAACCCAAATGCGTGAATCGTCAAAGACATTATTGATTACCACATCGATCGCCATGATGCCAAAACGATTGGTACTTTTGAGTGGTGTCGCTCTGATCCTAATGGGCGTTCGGTCCGTTGAGCCAGCCGCCGCCAAAGGTCCCGACGCACCGCCCGATTGGTTCGACGCGGTGGAAAAAATCGCGTCCGACCATTTTTCATCCCTGCCCGACTATCGCGCGAACGATTTACTCAACCAGGACATGGTCAAGCCGCTATTGGACCGACTCCGCCAACGAGGATTTCTGAAGGAAACCGACATGAACCGTATCTTGAAAAAAGTGCCGGCCAAGGGCGAGTTTCTCGTCGATCAACTGGCCACCCCCAAGGGTCGAGCGTTCATGCGTCGGTCGTCGATTTATCCGGGCGCCTACGACCGGCTCGATCGGCTCGGTCGCATGATTCACGGGCGTCAAACGGTCCGCAACTTGATCCGCGGCCCCGACGGCGACCAAATGCTCAAATATATGACCCAATCGCCGGGAGGCCGGAATTTGGGCAAAATGCTTTCGCAGGATCCAGGAGCCGGGCAGTTCAACGCGCCCACCGGACGCATCTACACCGAGGCCATGCTGACGACCGAATTGCGGGGCTCTTGCGTCAATCCGCAAGAAAACACCAAAACGCGTTAGCGAATCTGCCGAACCGATTGGACCGCAATCGGCGAGACCGGCGCGCGGTCAAACTCGGCCGTGTTGTGCACCGCCGTGCGACCGATGGCGTCGAGGATCTCGAGCCCGTCTTTCACCTCGCCGAACACGCAATAGCCGTAGCCTGCGGCCGTCCGATCCCGAAAATCCAGCGCCGGATTGTCCGACACGTTGATGAAAAACTGACACGTGGCGCTGTCGATCATGTCGGGACGCCGAACCATGGCGATCGTTCCGCGGCGATTTTTTAGGCCGTTGTGGGCCTCGTTCCGGATCGGCGTTCGGCTGGGCCGCTCCAATCCATTGAGCCCGTATCCGCCCGCCAAAAAACCTTGGCCTTGATAGACCTGATGCACCAACGTTTGGTCGTACTGGCCCGAATTGACGTAGGAGAGGAAATTTTCCACCGTCAGCGGAGCGTTCACGGCGTCCAATTGCACCGTAATCTTGCCGAGAGAGGTCTCGATTTGCACCATGGGGTGCTGGAGATCCATGTCGGCCTTGCGCAATAGGTTTTTCGAGGTTGCCCCCTCCAGGAGCGTTTTTTCGCTCGTGCCGCCGATCGACGCCGTGGTCGAACCGCCCGCATCGCCGCCGCGATTACAGCCCACCAAAACCGCCAAAAAAGTCAACCCTACACAGAACATCGTCATTTGCCGATGCTGACAACCCATCGAGCTCATGTAGCAGCGAGGGCGCCCCACCGAATCCCGGTGTTGGCGAAAAAAACATCCGCCCGGCGTCGTTGCGCGTTTCTGAACATCCGTCGCCATGATCCGAGGCCTCCGATGTCCTGTTTCGATTCCTAATAAGGAACCGTAATCATCCGCAGAACGGCCGTCCGCCGCAACGTCGATTTTTCGAGAAACACACCCCTCCACAGAGGGTTTTTCGGTCTTTCGGGGGGAAATTTCTTTTTTTGCAGGGTTTGCTACAATGAGGCATGGCTCGGGCTGACCCAGCAACTTCGGTTATTCCGCTATGTATGGCCGATGGTTCAATCCGTTGGTAGTGATGCTCTGGCTGTCCACCATGGGTTGGCTGCTCTATGCCAAGGTCATGCCCTCGTTGCTGGTCGGCGAACCGCCCAACTACCGGCGGATCATCAATGCTCAAAAACATAATCCACCGGTAGGCTGGTGCATTGCGTTGAACGGGCGTTCGATCGGCTGGGCAATCAGCGAGATCCAATCGCTGCCCAACGGTTTGGCGGCTGTTCGCGGTTGGGTGCATTTCGACAATCTGCCGTTGCAACAGACCACGCCCGGCTGGCTGCGAACGCTCACCCAATTGCTCGGCCGTCCGATCGATAACCTCCAGATGGATGCTCGCAACGATTTGCTGATCGATCCGTTGGGCCGACTGGTCCGATTCGAGTCCTCCATCCATGTCGATCCGTTCAACGAAGCGATCTACGCCCGCGGCGCCGTCGACGGGCGGCAACTGGAACTGGTGGTTCGCGCCGGCGGCGTGCCGTTGACCACTCAAGTGTTTCTGCCATCCAACGCGATCTTGAGCGATGCGTTGTCTCCTCAATGCGAATTGCCAGGTCTTCGCGCCGGCCAACATTGGACCGTTCCGGTGTACAGTCCGCTGTGGCCCGCCGGCAGTCCCTTGGAAATTGTCCACGCCGTCGTCACGGGTTTGGACACGATTTTCTGGAACGGGGACGTCGTGTCGTGTTGGCTTGTCGAGTACCGCAACGACCCCGGCGATCGAACCGCCGGCAACAGCAAAAACGGTCCTCGCGGCCGACTTTGGGTGCGATTCGATGGAGCGGTGCTTCGGCAGCAGATGCTTCTGTTCGATTCGACCATTGTTTTTGATCGCATGTCGGACGTCGAATCGAAGACGCTCCTGCAGTCCGCCGGCCCGGAATGGTGGATCAGCGAAAAAACCGCTCGCAACCGGACGCAGCATGATTGAATTTGAAAACGTCATCCGCACGTACGGCCGAAAGGTCGTCGTAAAAGATTTCACCTTGACCGTTGCGCCCGGCGAGTTGTTCGCCTTGCTGGGCCCCAACGGCGCGGGCAAGACCACCACGATCAAGATGCTCACCGGCCTGTTGAGCCCCACGGCCGGGTGTGTCCGAGTTTGCGGCCAAGAAGTCTCGAAAGACGTGCGCCGCGCGGCCCGCTTCCTCGGCTACGTGCCGGAGGAGCCGTTTCTCTACGACAAGCTGACCGGCCGCGAGTTTCTCGAATTCACCGCCGACATGCGGGGCCTCGACCGCGCGGCGCGCGAGTCCGCCATCCGCCGCGAGTGCCAAGACTTCGATCTGACCGACTTTCTCGATGATTTAACCGAAACCTACTCGCACGGCATGAAACAACGCCTCGCCCTGGCCGCGGCCTTTTTGCACGAACCGGCCGTCCTGGTGGTCGACGAACCGATGGTCGGGCTCGACCCGCACAGCGTGCGAGCCACCAAGGATCGCCTCCGCCGGCGAACGGCCGCCGGGGCTGCCGTGTTCATGTCCACGCACACGCTGACCGTGGCCGAGGAAATCGCCGACCGGATCGGCATCATGGACCACGGCCAACTGTACTTTCTGGGCACCCTCGGCCAACTGCGCGAAGAGCTGGCCGCCAAAGACGCCTCGCTGGAGCCGCTTTTTCTGCAACTGACCGAGGGCGGCAATGGCCGATGAGCTTCTTACGTCCCGATCCGCCGCACCGCCGCCCGCCATCGCGCCGAGCGCCGATCTGACTCCGGACCGCGAGGCCGATGTTTTCGCCAAAATGCGACATCGCCTGTTGCGAACGCTTTTATGGCAAACGTTTTCCCGCTCGCGATTCCGCGTTTCGCTGGTTGCCTCGCTATGCGCGATCCTTTGGGGCGGAATGTTTTGGATTTTCCGCGACGGGTTCCTCTTCCTACAGGCGAACATTCAGGAGTCCGAAATCCATACGAACGTCATCGGTGCGGCGTTCGGCGTTTTTTTCGCCACCCTATTGATCATGATCGTGTTTTCGTCGGGCGTCATTCTATACAGCTTCCTGTTCTGCTCGAAAGAGGCCGCCTTTCTGTTGACGATCCCCGCCCGCACGCAACGGGTTTTTCTGCATAAATTCCAAGAGGCCGTGGTCCTCAGCAGTTGGGGATTTGTGCTTCTGGGAAGTCCGTCACTGATCGCTTTCGGTCTGACGTCGCTCGCGCCATGGTACTACTATGTGATGCTGCTGCCCAACGTGTTCGCCTTCGTCTATATCCCCGTCGCGGTCGGAGCCATCGCCTGCCTGTTGATCGTGCGTTTTTTTCCGAATGGACGCAAGGCCATGCTGTGGGGCGGCGCCGCCGTCTTTATCGCCAGCCTGGTTTGGGCGGTCTGGCAACTGCTGGACGGCTTCACAAGCAACTTGCTCACGCCCAACTGGTTTGTCGAAATGCTCGATCGGCTTCACTTCTCCGAACAGCGACTGCTGCCCAGTTGGTGGCTCAGCTCCAGTCTGTTGGACGCCGTCAATGGAGCCTGGGCCGAAAGCGTTTTGTTCATGACGCTGCTGATTTCCAACGCCTTGTTGCTGCGGCAAGTGTCGCAATGGATCGCCAAGCGGACCTACCGCGACGCCTACAGCGGACTGTGCGGACGAACGGGCCGTCGGCGGCGTCGCCCCGGGCGTTTGCGATTCGACAACCTGCTGTCGGCCGCTCTCGACTTTCTGCCCCCGCCCGCCAAATTGATCCTCATCAAGGATTTGCGGATTTTTCGCCGCGATCCCGTCCAGTGGTCGCAGTTGCTCATCTTTCTCGGACTTCTGGCGTTCTATTTTCTCAATATCCGACGATTCACTTACAATCCCTATTACGTCGGCTGGGTCAACATGGTCAGCTTTCTGAATCTCGCAGTGGTCGGCCTGCTGCTGTCGACGTTCACCACGCGATTCGTCTTCCCCATGATCAGCCTCGAAGGACGCCGGTTCTGGATTCTCGGCCTGTTGCCGATCCCCCGTGAAACGATCCTTTGGAGTAAATTTCTTTTCGCCGTCGGCGGTTCGATTATTCCATGCTCGCTGTTGGTTCTGCTGAGCGATGTGATGTTGGACATCTCGCCGTTGGTGTTGGCCAGCCATCAAGTGACCTGCCTGTTGCTGTGTCTCGGACTGTCGGGCATCGCCGTCGGACTCGGCGCGCGGCTGCCCAATTTCTGCGAACAATCGCCCGCCCGCATCGCCGCCGGATTCGGCGGAACGTTGAACCTATTCATCAGCACGCTCTACATTCTGGCGATCGTACTGTTGACGGCCTTACCGGTTCATTTCTACTTGGCAGCCGAAATGACCAGCGTCTGGTCGAACAACGTCATTCCCAGCACGGTCGAATGGTGGGTCAAGCTCTGGCTGATCGTCGGAACCATCAGCAGCATCCTGTTGGGCGTGCTGGCCACGGTCGTGCCGTTGCGAATCGGCCTGCGAGCCTTCCGACAAATGGAATTTTAGAGCTGCGGGAAAAAGAAACGATTCGTCCAGCCAACCGATGGATGTCCATTGTTTCTTCATGAACGACAATGCTCGACCAAACCGCTTCCATCGCCCCCCCCTGGTCTTACAAAACGATTTCCGCCATACTGGTGGTGAATTCTTCAAAAATTCTCATCGCTGAAAAGCGGCAGAGGAGCGACCGATGAAAATCAAAACCCATTCCACGACGATTTTGACCGTTCGACATCGTGGCGTGGTGGCCATGGGCGGCGACGGCCAGGTGACCGTCAACAACACGATCATGAAGGCCGACGTCAACAAAATCCGCCGGCTTTTGGACGGTCGCGTCATGACCGGGTTCGCCGGCTCGACGGCCGACGCCTTCGCCCTGTTGGAACGTTTTGACGCCAAGCTGAAGGACCACCCGTCGAACGTGCCGAAGGCCGCCACCGAACTGGCCAAGGAATGGCGGACCGATCGCGCACTGCGGCGGCTTGAGGCCATGCTGACGGTCGTCGACGCGCATCACACGCTGCTGATCACCGGCAACGGCGACGTCGTCCAGCCCAGCGACAGCGTGTTGGGGATCGGCTCCGGCGGCAACTACGCCGTGGCCGCGGCTCGGGCCCTGATCGCCCACAGCGATCTTTCGGCCGTCGAGATCGTCCGGGCCGCCATGAAAATCGCCGCCGAAATCGACATCTACACGAACGACAACCTGGTGGTGGAGGAAATGAATTGCGAGACCTGACCCCTCGGCAAATCGTGGAAGAATTGGACCGGCACATCGTCGGTCAGGACGCGGCCAAGCGAGCCGTGGCCATCGCAATCCGCAATCGCTGGCGCCGCCAACAGCTTGAAGGCGACATGCGTCAGGAAGTCGCACCTAAAAATATCATGATGATCGGGCCGACCGGCGTCGGAAAGACCGAAATCGCCCGGCGGCTCGCCAAACTGACTGGCGCCCCGTTCATCAAAGTCGAAGCCACCAAATACACCGAGGTGGGCTACTACGGCCGCGACGTCGAAAGCATGATCCGCGAGTTGGTCGAAAACGCCATCGGGCTGGTCCGCAGCGAAGAACGCAAAAACGTCGAGCCCGAGGCCCGCCGCCGCGTCACGGAGCGGTTGCTCGATCTGCTGGCGCCCGCCCCGCCCTCGTTCGACGCCGCCCCCGACAGTCCCAACGCCCCCGAACGTTACGAGCGCACCCGCGAAAAAATGCGGGCCATGCTCGTCTCCGGCGAGATGGACGAACGCCGCGTCGAATTGCAGTTGGAGCAGCGGCCCGTCCCGATGATGCTCACCGGCGCGGGCGTCGAGCAGATGGACTTCGACTTGCAGGGAATGTTCGAGAAAATCTTGCCCAAAAACACCGTGCGGCGCGAAATGACGGTCGCCCAAGCCCGGTCGGTGCTGTTCGAGCAGGAATGCAATGCGATGATCAATCAGGAAAAGGTCAACGCGGCGGCCATCGAACTAGCCGAAAACCTCGGCATCATCTTTGTCGACGAGATCGACAAAGTCGTGGCCGGCGAACAAACGCACGGCGCCGACGTCTCGCGTCAAGGCGTCCAGCGCGATCTGCTGCCGATCGTCGAGGGCACGACGATCCAAACCCGCTACGGCTACGTTCGGACCGATCACATTCTGTTCGTCGCGGCCGGCGCGTTTCATCGGGCCAAGCCGAGCGACCTGATGCCCGAGCTCCAGGGCCGCTTCCCGATCCGCGTCGAGTTGCAGGCGCTGACCAAAGACGACTTCATGCGAATCCTGACCGAGCCAAAGGGTTCGCTGACAAAACAATACGAGGCGCTGCTGTCCACCGAAGGCGTCGAGCTGGCGTTCGAGCCCGATGCGATCGACGCACTGGCCGAGTTCGCCTACCAGGTGAATCAAACGACGCAAAACATCGGCGCCCGGCGGCTGTACACGATCATGGAACGGTTGCTCGAAGAGTTGAGTTTCGAAGCCCCGGAAATCCACCGCGGCCGCGTGGCGATCAACGCCGCCTACGTCCGGCAACGCCTGGCCGAGCTGACCCAGGACGAGGACATGAGCAAGTTCATCCTGTAGCGCTACGCAAGCAGCGTCCGCCGCGCAAGATTGAGCGCGTGCTTGGCGAGATAAATTTTGGACAGCGCCGGATGCAGGTTGAGCGGAATCTCCTTTCGTCGCACGTCGTCCGCAGTGGCCAACGCGATCACGGCCGACGCGCCGCCTCCGGAAGCGTCGTGGATCATCGGGCCGATCGCCAACCCAAAATCGGCGTCGAACCGCTCGCGATACTCGGCCGCCAGCGACTCGGCCAGCCCGTCGGTTTTCGTAAGCACCGCGCCGCCCCGAAACACGTCCTCCACGCCGTCGACCGACGCCAACCATTGGGCCGCCAGCCCGGTCGTCGCGCACTCGACCGTGGCCAACGTCTTTTGACGTTCCCGCAGCAGCCGGACCACCGCGTGTTGCAGCTCGTCCTCCTCCTCGCCGAACACCAGCGAGCCCAAACACCTCCGGATCGTGGCGGCGGTGGGCTCGATCGCCGCGAGACATTCCGCCTCGGACCGTCCCTCGGCCGCGATGCGCAGCGTGATCGTCGCCCGACTGGCCGTGATGCCCACGGTCGGCTGCCGACCGCGCCGGATCAGGTCGGGCAACATCGATTCGATTTGACTTTCGCCGGCGCCGAAGCAATGGATGCGTCGGCGACGAATCACCGTTCGGCCGTCCCCGACAAAATCGCAGATCCTCGCAGCAACCGACTCGTTCCACATTTCGACCATCTCGGCCGGCACGCCCGACAGACAAATCACCAGACAAGGCGACCGACCCGCTCGCGCCGCCTCCAAGTCGATGCCCGGCGCGGTGCCGTTCGGATTGCGGATCACCCGACTGCCCGCCGGAAACATCGCCTGCAATTCGTTTTGCGGCGGCATCGGACGATTCCGCCTCGCAAACATCGCGCGAATCGACTCCAAGGCGTCCGCATCCAACTGCAACGGCCGGTCGACGGCCCGGGCCAGCGCCTCGCGGGTCAGGTCGTCGGCCGTCGGCCCCAATCCGCCGGTGGCCACGACCACGTCGGACCGCTCGATCGCAAGTCGAAACGCCTCGACGTTCGGCGTTAATTCGTCGCCAACCGTGTTATGGTAAAGCGTCCGAACGCCCAGCTCCTCCAAACGTTGGCTGAGCCACTGAGAGTTTGTGTCGAGCAACTGCCCGCTGGTGATCTCGTCACCGATCGAAATAATTTCTGCGTGCATAACAGATTGTAAAAAAAGGAGGCTAACCGCAAAACGCTTCCCAGCCAACGCAAACGCGAACTTTTGGCGTTCTCGCAAGGATGTGCTATTGAGGATTTTGTTTCTTGACGACGATTTCCGCCTGAGCCGACCCAAGCCGACCGTCGCCGTGCGCGTCGACCGTCGCAAAAAACGTCGCGGCGGCGTCCGGCCACACGACGTCCCACGACGCCTTGCCGTCCGTTCCGACGATCAACAGCGGATTCCAATAGGGCGGCTCCGTCGAGTTCCTCCGCACCTCCGACATCTCCATCGGAAAAGCAACCATCTTGGTGGCCGACTCCGACGTCGGTGGCTTTTCAGCGCCCGCCGGATTCGACGCAAACGCCACGACGCGGTCGAGCCGAGCGCCTTGTTGAATGGGATCCATCAAAATCGCACCGACAATCAGGCAGCACGTGGCGGCGCCGATCGTGGCCGCCCATAGCGACAAGCCCGAAACAATTTGCATCAGTCCCAACATGGCGACCAAAAGCACCAACCCCAGCCCGCCCAGAAAACTGACGATCGTCAAGGTATTCAACACCCGCGTGCGACCGGCCTGATATTCCGCCAGGCTTTTTTGGTAATTCTCGCGGATTTGGGTCAAATTGTCGAACATCCGCGGCGGACGACACGCCGCAGCCGACGCCGGCTGCACGCCCAACAACAGATCCAGCGCCGCAGCGCCCGACACGTCGCCTTGTTTCTTTTCGGACAAAAAGAACGCCGCGCCGCGCAACGGTCTTGGACGGCTCACCTCGTCGGTCAGCAAGAAAAAATCCGCCGCCGGCTCAACACGGCGATCGCCCACCGCGATGCCAAGCGCCGCCGCGACCGGTCTGCCGCGTTCGTTGGTCACCGACACCGTCGCACGGGCCTTCTCGCCGGGGGCATACGATGCCTTCAAGCCAGCCAGACGCACGTCCAGCCGCCCCGCCGGCCGCCGAAAGACCAACCGTTCGGCCAGCCGCTTCGGCGCACCCGCTTCGTAGCTGAACACGGCCACGCGCACAACCCCGCCGACCGCCGCCGGCAACGCGATCGACACCGGATTGGCGCCCGCACGACTCACCAGCGGCTGCTGGCCGACTTGCGTGCCGCCGACATACGCCGCCGCAACCAGCGGCAAACCCGTCCTGACGGCCTGCACATTAAACTCCAACGGCTGTCCGGCGGCGAACACGCCGCTGCCGACGACCAACGTCGCCGGAAGATCCGCCACGACCGCCGGCAACGCGGGCTGATCCGCTACGCCCGCCGGAACACTCACCTTCAACCGATAACGCTTGCCAACCTCCGGAATCATGTTGAACGCCCCCAATCCGTCGATCGTCGTCTGAACCGTCGTCGCGGATCCGGGCCGCTTGGCATTCTGGTCGGCGTCGTTCACCACCATGCCCGACAAACGAAGCGGACGACCTCGCGCATCTTGGGCGAAAAAGTAAACGCGGTTTTCCCGACCGGCGACCAGACCGCCGCCCTCCGGTTGAAACATGACGTTGATTTTTTGAGCGGCGGCTTTTTCCGCCGACTCGGCTTCGTTCGGTTCCTCGTCGCCCGCGTCGCGCAAGACAAACGGTGCCCGCTGTTCCGGGAATCTGCCGTCGGGACTTCGCGCCACCAGCGCGTAGTCGCCGGCCGGCCAGCGCAACGCCGCCGAAAATTCCCCGGACGCCACGCCGCGTTGGGTCGTTTGCCGTTGGACCAACTGCGGCATCTGACGACCCTGTGAATCAAGGACTTCAAACAACACGTCGCTTTCACGTTCGGCCGTCCACCCGATGCGCGAAAGCGTCAACGAACGGTAGCGAATCGTTTCACCCGGCGCGTAGCATGGTCGGTCGGTGGTCAAACAGGTGATGCCATCCGGCGGCGCCACGGTTAACGGTAACTCGGCATGTTCGCGGCTTTCGGCATGTTGGGCCGCCACTTTCAGCGTCACGTGCGAAGGCAAGTTCAAATCGCCGGGGATCAGCACTCGCAGGCGACCTCGGGTGTCGGCCGACTCGCGGTACGCCTTCAGACGACGGCCGCCGGAGTCCGACAACACCGCCTCGATTTGCGCCGAAAGCGGCTGCCCGTCGACGGCCGTGACGCTCACGAGATATTCCGCCGCGACGCCCGCATGCAGCGTATCGGGACCGGTGACCACCAACCGCACATGTTCGGCCACGATGGCCAGCAGTTGATTGCGATGGTAGAAATATCCCCCCGCCGAGATCAGCACCAACAGCGCGGCGGCCAATCCGACGGTCCAATGGGCAGCGCGTCCAAACGTCCGGGCCGCAGCCGGCTCGCGTCGGTTAGACACCTGCGTCGGTGGGAGCTCCTGGGGCCGAGACATCGCGATCCTCCTCGAAGAAATCGTCGACCGCCGCCTCACAAAGATCACGCTGAGACTGCGTATCCTCGACGACGAGGACGACATTTTCGCAATCCCTCGAAGATTCGTCAAGCAGCGGAGCGACAAGTCTCGCGATCGATTCCATTTTGCCGCGCAACGTTTTTGGTTCAAGAAATACGCCGCGAGACGAATGTCGAATTACCGCGCAGAAAGAAAAACACGTTCGCGTCGCCGAAGAATTTTTCGTGGGAAGAAAAATTTTTGTCTCTTTATCGAAAATTGTACTTGCAAAGATTTCAAAAATGATTACGATCATGGGCAGTTGAGTTTTTCAGTGAAGGAAAATTCAACGACATGGATGTAAACGAACGGCGGCTTGCCTCGACGACAAGTGCGTCGCCAAGGCGAAGTCAAGCGGTTCGTTGTCTTGTTTCCGCGGCGAAAAGGTTCGACAACCGATCCGGCCCCAGCCCGTCGGATGCCGAATGTTCGCCCAAATGTTAGTTAGGAGGATGACAGGTGGCCAAGAAGAAGGCAGCCAAGAAGGCCGCGAAGAAGCCGGCCAAGAAAGTCGCCAAGAAGGCAGTGAAGAAGCCGGCCAAGAAGGCCGCGAAGAAGAAGGTAGCCAAGAAGAAGGCTGCGAAGAAGTAGTGTGCCGGGCGGCATCGTCCGTCTGACTCGAAGGACCCGCTCCTCGTTGCGGCCGCTCTCCAAGGTTTTCCATGGTGGGAGAGCTTTGCAACGGCCAAAAACGCTTGGGGAGCGACTCCAAAACTGCTTCGGATCTTCCCTTTCGTTACGACGAGAAAGAAGCGCTCGGCACGGCTGATCGGGCGCTTCTATTTTTTTGCGCTTGCAGAAAAAACGTCAATCGGATGAATAGGGCGGCGGCTGATCGCTCAATTGACACAAGGCGTTTCGCGCCGCCCGCTGCTCGGCTTCCTTTTTGTTCCGCCCCCAGGCGGCTTGATAGCGGCGGCCGTTCACCTCGGCGGCCATCTTGAAGCACTTGCTGTGGTCGGGCCCCTTTTCATCGAGCAACTGATAGGTCGGCGTCGCACCGTGCTCCCGCTGAGCCAATTGCTGCAACAGCGATTTGTAGTTGTTGCCCGTCTCACCCTCCACGGCCGACTCGATTTCGGAGGTGATCGAACGGATGATGAATTGCCGCGACGCCAAGTCGCCGCCGTCCAGATAGATCGCGGCCACCAGCGACTCGAACACGTCGGCCAGCAGCGACGACGGAAGGTGCGAATGCGTCGTCATGCCCTTGCCGAGAATCAAAAATTCCTGCATCCCGAGCAATTCGCTCATGCGGGCGCATGTCTGACGGCTGACCACAATCGACTTGATGCGCGTCAGATCGCCTTCGAGATATTCGGGGAACTGCCGATACAGAAGCTCGCAAACGACCGCGCCGAGAATCGCATCGCCTAGAAACTCCAACCGCTCGTTCGACGCCAAACGATGCTCGGCGCCCGAAGCGTGCGTCAGCGCCGACAGCAACAATCCCTTGTCATGAAATTCATAACCGATTCGCTGCTGAAGCGTATCAAGCGAGGAGACCTCCGGTTTCTCGGAGGCGTCTGGACAATCCGACGACATCATGCAGTCCATTACGGTCGAAAAGGAAACCACCACAGCGTCAACCTTAACCTTAACGACCGCAAGAGGTTTTGTCAACCAATGCGAAGCAGAAGTAAAGCTTACAAGGCCATTCGGCGACCGATTTCCGCCACAATCGGTGCAAACCGTTCACCAATCGAGCGCACGGTGAACCGCCGCGACGTCGGCCCGGTCACGTCGATCCGAATCTCCAGCATTTCCTTCGGCAAACACTCCTCCACACGATCGGCCCACTCGATCAACACCAGCCCGTCGCCGTCAAAATATTCTTCCGGCCCGAGTGCCAAAAACTCGTCGGCGTCACGCAGACGATACGCGTCGATGTGATAGAGGGACCGACGTCCGTGATATTCTTGGATCAGGACAAACGTGGGGCTGAGCACCTGTCGGCGTTCGACGCCCGACGCTTCGGCCAGCGCCTGAACCAGCCGCGTTTTGCCCGCTCCCAACGTGCCACACAGCGCAACCGTCGTACCGTTTGGCAGCACCTCGGCCAGCGCCGCGCCCAGTCGGGCCGTATCCGATTCTTCCACCGCGTCAAATGTCCAAATAGACTCGTTCGCCATCCGTCGACTCTCACTACCCCTTGGTTCTCATCCTAATCAATGTTCCCATCCGCGAGGCTCGAGCGGACGCCGGCCCTCATGGTCCTCGATCCAAAGCCCCGGCTCGGCGGTGAACTCTCCGAACTCGCTCAGACGCACCCCGTCCAACGGCTGCTCGGCCAGCATTCGTTCGGCGTCATGCGGCGGCACGGCCAACAACAGCTCAAAATCCTCGCCGTCGCCCAGCGCGTGGTCCAACGCAGTCGAACCGTCGGCCCGTTGCTCGGCCAGCCGTCGTGCGTCGTCGGACACCGGCACGGCGTCGGCCCAGATCGTCGCCCCGCAACCGCTTTCTTCCAACACCCGCGACAGATCGAGCGACAACCCGTCGCTCACGTCGATGCCGGCGTGCAATGCATATCGGGCGTGCAGTTGGAGCGCCTCATGCACTCGGGGCTCAAAATCCAGATGGCGGCCCAAAATGCTTCCGCCGAACGAGCCCGTGGCCAGCAGTCGGTCACCGGGCCTGGCCCCCGCGCGTCGCAACGGACCGCGCGGCGCGACGCGGCCCAACAGCGTAACGCTCAGCACCAACGGACCGTCCCAGGTGTTTGTGTCGCCGCCGGCGATCGCCAGCCCATAGCGTTCGGCTAGCGGCAAAATGCCCTCATACAATGCGACGGCCAGCTCGGCGGCCTGCGGACGAGGCAGCGCCACGGCGATCACCCCGGCCAGCGGCTCGGCGGCCATCGCGGCCAGATCGCTGAGGTTTACGGCCAGCGCCTTGCGGCCCACCCGACGCGGATCCACCTCGGACAACTCGAAATCGACGTGATCGGTCAGCAGATCGACCGTCATGGCGCACTGGTCGACGCCGGCCATTTCCAACACGGCGGCATCGTCCCCGGGCCCCAATCGCAATCGCGGATGGGCCGGAAATCGTTCGCGCAACCGGCGGATCAGTTCAAGTTCCATGGCCAAAAAACCTGGAACCAGTATACGCCGAGGAACCGGTGGGTCAAGCCGCGGGCCGAGCCTGGTCGAAACACGAATCGTTCACGATTATCGCTGGGCCGTCTTAGTCGCCGAAAGCGGCAGATAGCCGTAGAGCGTTTCGTCGCCGCGAAGGATGAAGAACTTCACCGGGCTGAGCGTCGCCAGGTCGGGTCGCTTTAGAATGTATGCGATGTTGTCCATCGACACCGTTTCCCAGACGTGCATGCCCACCAACACGTCGCCCACCGCGATGCCCTGCGCCGAGGCGGGACTGTTCGGACGCACCACCGTGACCATCAGCCCGCCGCGATACCGCGTCTGATAGTCCCGATGAAACACCTCCGCGTCGATCTGCTTCAACTCTAAGCCTAATGCGTCCCAGGCCGGCTGATCGTTCGGCTTCAGCACCACTCGCTCGCGGGCCGGCGAATCGCCCAGCGCGAGGCTGAACGAAAGCGGTTCGCCGCCGCGACGCACCGTCAACTGGATCCGCTGGCCCGGCTTGCGGTCGAGCATCGCCCGCTGAAAATCCAACGACCGCTCGATGGCGATCTCGTCGATCCGCACGATGACGTCGCCGGGCGTCAAACCGGCCTCGGCGGCGGGACTTTTCGGTTCGATCGCGCCGACCAACAGCCCGTGCCGCGAGGGGCCGGCGTCGTTCGACGAGGCCACGCCCACCCACGCGCGATTCACGTTGCAGTTGGCCAACAACTGCGCGGCGACCGCCACAACCTTATCGGCCGGAATGGCGAACCCGATGCCCTGCGCGCCGGCCCGAACCGCCACGTTGACGCCGATCATGTCGCCGTCGATGTTCAACAGCGGCCCGCCCGAATTGCCCGGATTGATGCTTGCGTCGGTCTGAATCAAATCCTCGTAGAATTGGGCGTCGCTGACTTGCACCGCACGATGCAAGGCGCTGACGATGCCGCGCGTCACCGTGTGCTCGTATCCGTAGGCGTTGCCCACCGCAATGACCGTCTCGCCGGGCATCAAATCCGAGGAAGTGCCGATCGGAATGACCGGCAACGGCTTTGACGCTTCGATCTTGATAATCGCCAGATCCGTCTCCAGATCGCGGGCGACCAGCGTTGCGGTGGACCGCTGACCGTCGGCCAGCGTAACGAAAATTTCTCGAACGCCGTCGATCACATGATGGTTCGTCACGATGTAGCCGCGACTGTCGATGACCACGCCCGTCCCCATCCCGTTGACCCGCCGCCCGGCGTCCGGCGTGCCGCTGTTTTGCCCGACTTGGGTCAACACGGTCTTTTCGCCGCGAATGTTCACCACCGATGCGCGAACTCGAGTGATCGCCTTGACGATCGGCGTCTCGCGCAACTCCGAACCCGACGCCCGACCGGAGGTAAACCACAAACAGCAAAAGCAGCCGAGACCAAGCCAAACCAGGCTGCCTCGAAACCGAGCGGGACGTAGGGGTCGATTGGCCATGGAAAGTCTATCGTTGGTGTTAAAACAAACGCGTCTTCTTGTCTGAAAGGTGCGCAGAGCCGCTCAGGCCTGAACGTCGCACCTGACGCGTGCGGGCTCAAACCCACAGGACGCCCTTGGGATAGATCGGCGCGGCAGAAACGGCGCCTTGATAACCAACGATACCACCCGAACAGTTCGCCACGACCGCCTATATTACCTAGTCAATCGCGGGATCGGGTCTTCGCTGGCCCACTCGACGGTCCGCAACCGTCGAGTCCGGTGTTTCGCCATGCTCGGATGAAACGAGAGAATCCGCCTTGGACGCCTTCACATCGGCTGGTGGTTCAGGCGGAGTTTTTGATGTTAATGCGATGGCTTGTTCATCGAACGGCGGGGAATCCGCCCCACGATCGTGAAAAATCCGCGAACCCAAGCGATATCCCTTCAACCGGCTTCGCCACGGATGCAATTCCGTCTGTCGTTCGGTCGCAACCACCGTTTTTTGGCCGGGCTCCAGCGTCGTCACCGCGTCGTTTCCCGAACGAAACTTCAACCACGCCAATCGGTTGTACTCAAGCGACCACTGGCTCCCGACCACAAACCCATGGCCTGTCCGATGGAATGTGCAGCCCATGAACGTCGCGCCCGAACCGGCGACCAACGCCACGGCGATCCACATCCGTAAAGGAATGAGCATCGGCTTCTGGCCCCCCGGTTTCACAATCGAACGTACAGGGCATGTGACGAGCTGGAAAAGCGGACCCATCCGACCGCAGCCGCGACCGTACACACGGCTTCTTGTCAGGGGATCGTCCGGGGCAGCCTGAAAAATTAGAAAAACCGCTACGAATTACCTATTTTAACAAACGTAAGACGAGTGCCTGTTGCCAACGACTTTCCGAACCGAAATCAGAGGCCGATCTGATCGAGCGGAATCGCTTCGTCCGCCAGCAAGACGGGGATGCCCTCGCGGATCGGGTATAACCATGCGTGATCCTCACGCAACAGGCCACCGCCCAACGGTTGATCGACCAACCGGCCTGCAACATTTTTGACGCGTCCGGCGGCGATCGCCCGATTGACGCGTGTGATGAGTTGTGCGTCCGCCGTTGCCAGCGGCGTGTGATCGACCGGACAAACGTAAACCGCCGTCGGCTCCTTGTTCATCATGTTCACCAATTCCGCGCGATCGCCAAAGCGCGGACCGTCACGATTCGCGTTTTCGCTGCTTGCGCGTCCGCTGGAGCGTCAATTCGCAACGGTCGGGGCGTGCGTCCGCGAGCGGCGACGGGCGGGCTTCGTCGCAATCCAATCCTTGGTGAGCGTCTCAAACACCTCCGGCGACTCGTAACGGATCACGTTCTTTCCCTCAGGCATCGGACCGATCAGGCCGCGAAACACCGGCAACCCGCGCAGCCCAAGATCCGTGCTGCAATCGTCCACGCCGACTTGCGAATGCCGCTTCAACAGGGCCTCTTGCGAATCGTAATCGCGGATGCGAATCTGACCGTCGGCGCCGCGCGTCACCACGCGAAACGTGTCTTTCTTCATAGTCGTTGTCTTTTGGGCTACGGGCAGGGGGAGGAAAACATCGGATTGGACAACAGGTCCGCTATGGAACCTTGTCCTGTGTCGGGATATCGGTCGGGTGGCGCAAATGGCAAGAAAAAATTTTGCCGCGTCGACACAGCAGCGGCATCCGCAAGATCCGGCAGAACACGCACGCCAGCCATCGCCGCTACCACCGGACGCCGATCCGATCCGATCGAAACGACCGTGGCGATTCTGTCGGACGGTTTTGACGGCCGAACGGGATTTGCCGAATTTTTCCGTTTAGCCGGTGCAAAGCACCTTGACGCCGATCGCCACCAACACCAAGCCGCCGGCCACCTCGGCCCAACGCCCCCACCGCGTGCCGATCCGACCGCCGAACGTGACCCCGACGGCCGACAATGTCGCGGTGACCGTGCCAATCACAACGCTCGGCAGCCACACGGACACTCGCAACATCGCCATGCTGACGCCCACGGCCAACGCGTCCAAACTGGTGGCCACCGAAAGCGTCAACAAACTCCAACCGCGTGTGGGATCGACGCCGCCGCCGTTTTTCTTTTCGCCCATCGCCTCGAACAGCATCTTGCCGCCCACATAGATCAACAACGCGAACGCCACCCAATGATCGTAACGGCTGATGTACGCGGCCAATTGCGAACCGGCCAGCCAGCCGAGAATCGGCATCAGGAACTGAAACAACCCGAAATGAAACCCAAGCCGAAACACATGGCGAGGCGTCACCGCGTCCAGCGCAATTCCCGCGGCCACCGACACCGCAAAGGCGTCCATGGCCAATCCCACCGAGATGCCGAGAATTGCCAGCCAGCCGAGTTCCATGGAAAGTAAAGAGGGAGAGCAGGCGGCGGAGAAAGACGTCCCATCGAATCGCTCCACGCTTCACTCTCTATCTATTTTATTGGTTCTTCAGACGTTCCGCAATCGCCGTCGGGCATTGCGAAATCGACGCCGAAGTGCCATGATGGGAGCCATGCCCGACGTTTCTTGCAATGTTGCCCGACGACTGGCCGAAATGGCCCAAGCCCGACCCGACGCCGTGGCCGTGGCCGAACCCTTGGGCCGCGATCGTCAAGGCCGTCGCCAATATCGTAGCGTCACCTTTCGCCAGTTGGACCACGACAGCGACCGCATCGCCCGCGGTCTGCTCGCGCTCGGCACAAAACCCGGTACGCGGCTTGCCTTGTTAGTCCGGCCCAGCATCGATTTCATTTCGCTGGTGTTCGGACTGTTCAAATCCGGGGCGGTGACGATCTTGATCGATCCGGGCATGGGCCGCCGCAGTTTGCTGCGATGCCTGGCCGAAGCCGATCCCGAGGGTTTTTTGGCGATGCCCGTGGTCCATGCCGTCCGTGTGTTTCGCCGATCGCTTTTTCCCCACGCCCGATGGAACGTCACCGTAGGCCGGCGTTGGTTCTGGGGCGGTCCGACGCTCGACCAATTGCGCGGCGGCCCCTGGGACGGCAGCCACCTGGCGGCTGTAACCGTGGACCAACCGGCCGCCATTATTTTCACAAGCGGCAGCACCGGCGCGCCGAAGGGCGTGCTTTTCACCCACGGCAATTTCGACGCCCAGGCCGAACAAATCCGAGATTTTTTTGACATCCAGCCCGGTGGGGTCGACGTGCCGGCGTTTCCGTTGTTCGGGCTGTTCAACTGCGCGATGGGCACCACGGCCGTCATTCCCGACATGGATTCCTCGCGGCCCGCAAGCGTGAATCCCGAAAACATTCTCGAAGCCGTCCGTGATTGGCAGGCGACCCAATCGTTCGCCTCGCCGGCCGTTTGGGATCGCGTGAGCCAATATTGCCTGTCGCACGGCAAGAAGCTGCCGACCATCCGCCGCGTGTTGTCGTCCGGGGCGCCGGTCTCGCCCGAACTGCTTCGTCGCGTCCGCGCGTGCATCCACCCCGAGGGTGACATGCACACGCCTTACGGGGCCACCGAGTCGCTGCCCGTGGCGTCGATCTCCAGCCGCGAGGTGCTCGGCGAAGCCAGCGAACCCGGCACGGCCGAACAAACCCGTCTGGGGGCCGGCGTTTGCGTCGGCCACCGGTTTTCCAAAATCCGATGGCGGGTGATCCGCATCGTCGACGGTCCAATTCCATCGATCGACCAGGCCGAGCCGCTGCCCACCGGACAAATCGGCGAGCTCATCGTCCAAGGGCCGCAGGTGACCCGGGCCTATGTCACCCGAACGGAGGCGAACCGACTCGCCAAAATCGCCGATGGCGACGGGTTTTGGCACCGAATCGGCGATTCAGGCTACCTCGACCGCTTGGATCGGTTCTGGTTTTGCGGTCGCGTGGCCCATCGCGTGCAAACCGCCACCGGACCAATGTATCCAATCTGCTGTGAAGCGATTTTCAATGCTCATCCGGCGGTGCGACGCAGCGCGTTGGTTGGCGTCGGCATGCCGGGCCGCCAGCGTCCGGTGTTGATCGTCGAACCCGCCGAGGGCCATATGCCAAAAAACCGCGCGGCCCGCGAACAATTTTTCGGCGAACTCCGCGCGCTCGGCGCGACCAATCCGCAAACGGCGTCTCTCTCCGATTTCCTGCTGCATCACAGATTTCCGGTCGACATCCGCCATAACGCAAAAATTTTCCGCGAAAAGCTGGCCGTCTGGGCCGCGCGTCAACTTGCATCGCGTTGATCGACGGAATGCAAAAAGAAATGCGTCGCCAAATTGTTGACAAGATCGCCGAATCTGATATGATCGTGCCAGTGTCGTTGCGAATGTTTCGAAAATATTGATTCTCGTCGGATCTGCCGGGCGGTTCTTCCGTCAAATCATGTCCTTTTTTCTTCTCGCGTTTCTTTGGGGCGGATCTTCTTTCCTCTCACGATAGCTAACGGGCAAGCCTGTCGCTTTTGACGGCGCTTCGCCCGTTATTCGAGCCCACGGACAAGGACGTCCGCGGGTTTTTTTGTTGGGAGAAAGACTACCCGAGCCATCCGAGCGTCCAACAACACCACGCCACCGGCGCCGAAAGCAGCAGCGAATCCAAAATATCCAGCACGCCGCCGAAACCGGGCAGCCACGTGCTCGAATCCTTCACGCCAACATCGCGTTTCAGAAGCGACTCGGCCAGATCGCCCAACAGACCGACCGTGCCGACCAACAGGCCGAACAGCAGCCAACCCCACCACGGTCCGGTCGGCGAGTTGTGTCCGATCCATGGCCCAAGCACTCGGATGACCAGCCATGCGCCGAAACAAGACCACGCCAGCGCCCCGATCGCGCCCTCGGCGGTTTTGCCCGGACTAATGCGCGGGGCCAGTTTGTGCCGGCCCAACAGGCGGCCCGTAAAATACGCGCCCGTATCGCCCATCTTGACCACCACAATCCACGCGGCCAGCGCCCCAAGTCCGTAGCCGCGCAGTTGAATCGCAAAACTGAGCATCACCCCGACGTACACCACTGCAAAAACGCCCGCCGCCAAGTTGGCCGTGTTGCCGCCCGGCTGCCGATAGCGAAACAACTCGCCCAAAAAGACCAGCAACACCGCCGCGCCCAGGCCCAAGGAAACCCCGACGCCGCCGGCCGCGCATCCGTGAACCGCCCCGAGCATGGACAGCCAACTGCCCAACACGGCCAGCACGTTTCCACCGTAGACCGTCCACCGCAGCGGATGCAACTGGGCCCGTTCGGCCAGATCAAGCACTTCGCGGGTCGCCAACACGGCGGCCGTCAACGCCACCGGCATCAGCCACGCGCCCGGCAGCCCGGATCGCGCGTCCAGCCAGCAAAGTCCGACCAATGCGGCGATCAACAACGTTCCTAAAAGTAGTCGCCAACGAAGCATTTTTTGGATTCTCCGTTGCCCCGTTCACCCCACGGCATCCGCCGCAGTCGCCACGACCGAACGACTGCTGACGACCGACCACAACAGCTCGGCCACCTCGTCGGCCGCGCGCGGACGGGCCAGACGCCGCATCGCCGCGGCCATAGACCGCCGCAATTCGTCGTTGGCCAGCAAAAAGCACAACGCGTCGGCCAACTCATCGTCCAGTCGCCCAAGCACGGTGCGCTGGTCGATTGTAATACATCCGCCGCCGGCCGTGTAGTGCCGCGCGTTGGCCACTTGGTGATCGTCCGCGGCCAAAGGATAAGGCAACAGAAGCGCCGGCACGCCGGCCGTCGCCAATTCGGCCAACGTGGTCCCGCCCGCGCGACAGATCGCCAAGTCGGTCGACGCCAATAGCCTGGGCACGTCACCGAGAAACGGGACGACCTGAGCCGGCAAATCCAACTTTCGATAAAGCGTCCGCGTGGCCTCAAGCTCCGCGTGCCCCGACTGATGCACGATCCGCCAGCCGGTCAACTGCGAACGCACTTTGTGCAGCGCCCGCGGCACATTCTGGTTCAACGCTCGAGCCCCGCCGCTGCCGCCGAGCACCAATAAAGTGGAGAGCGAACCGTGGAGAGTGGAGCGACGCCGATGGAATCCGCCCATGCTGCGCACCGGATTTCCTGTGACGCGGATCGGACGGTCGGTTTTCAATCCGACGGTTTCCTTGAACGACGTGCAAATCAGCGCGGCGTGTCGGGCCAACCACCGCGTGGCTTTGCCGGCCACCGCGTTTTGCTCCAACAACACCAGCGGCACGCGGCGTCTGGCGGCGGCCCGGGCCATCGGCGCGCTGGCGTATCCGCCCAATCCCACGACGGCCGACACCCGCTGGTCGCGCAAAAACTGTCCGGCGGCCAGATAGCTTGTCAGATTTTCGACCACGAACGCCACGGCTTCGCGCGGACCGCGCGGCATCGGTCGGGCCGACAGCGTGAAATAGTCGAATCCGGCCGACTCGACCCACGTTCGCTCCGACGGCTTACCGGTTCCGCAAAACGTGATGCGCAGCCCCGGCGCTCGGGCCGTCAACCGCTCGGCCACCGCAAGGCCCGGGAACAAATGTCCGCCGGTGCCGCCGCCGGAAAATACCACGTGAAGCGAACTCATCGTTTCAAACAGGGGACGGAGGAGAGAGGAGAGCGGAGAGGTCCGAAGTCGGTTTTTTGGACGACGCTCGCTTCACCGCGAGATTCTTGAAACTCTGCGCCTGAAAACTTCAACGACGCGACGCCCACCAACGCGCACAACGCCGCGGCGATCCAAAACCTTACGACAATCTTGTTCTCGGACCAGCCGAGCAATTGAAAATGGTGATGCAGCGGGGCGCATCGAAACAACCGCCGATGGGTCCACTTGTAATAGCCCACCTGCAACAACACGCTGGCCGCCTCGGCGACAAACACCCCGGCGATGACGATCAACAGCAATTCCTGTCGGGCCACCACGGCCAACAAGCCCAGCAAACCGCCCAACGGCAGCGAACCCGTGTTGCCCATGAACACTTGGGCCGGATGACAATTGAACCACAAAAACCCAAGCGACGCGCCGATCATCGCGCCGGCCAACACGGTCATCTCGCCGGCCTGCGGAATCCGTGCGACGCCCAAATAGGCCGCCCAACCGGCATGGCCCGCAGCATACACCAGCGCGCCGATCGCCACGGTGGCGGCGATCAAACATCCGCCGGCCAAACCATCAAGCCCGTCCGTCAAATTGACGGCGTTCGACGCGCCGACCATCACCGCCACAGCCAACGGAATAAACCAAAGTCCCAGCGAAACTGAAACGCCGGCCAACGGCACTTGCAACCTCAATCCGTCGGGTGTGCCCGCTTGCTGTTCGTACAACAGCCACGCCGCTAGGCCGGCGATCACCAACTGGCCGGCCAGTTTGCCGCGCACCGAAAGCCCCTTAGCCGCGCTGCGCAGCTTGACCAGATCGTCGATCATGCCCAGCAGCGTCATGCCAATGAGCACCACCAGCGCCGGCGCGAAAAAACCGTTGCGCCAGTCGCCCAACAACAGCACCGCCGTTAAGAGGGCCGCCGCCAAAAACAGCCCGCCCATCGTCGGCGTGGCGTTTTTTGCCTGGTGCAGCCGGGCGATCTCCGCCGAATCGGACTTGATCGGCTCGCGGAACCGCCGCCGGAGCCACGCAATGCACCAAGGGCCCAACAGCACCGCCGCCACAAAACTGAGCCCGGCCGCCAGCGCCGCGCGCGGAGTGATCTTTTCCCAAGCCGCCAGCGCGGCCGAACCGTTCGACAGATGATGCAATAGCCAAAGAAGCATGAATGACGTGGAGAGACAAAGTGGAGAGCGGCGGGACTGATGTCGGCTCGTCTCTCCACGGGCCCGGAAAATATCCCTGAGCAGCCGGGACGGCGATATTTCGCGCCGCCCCGGCGCTCAGTCGAAGACTTCGTCGTGAAGCGTCCGTCGACGCGACCGACCCAGTAGCCGCATAGCCGACGAACTGTTGCTCCTACCCAAGGAGGGAGGGTAAGCGTCCGGTTCCCGCAAACCCGACGCCAGCGACGAAGCCTTTTCAATGGTTCCTTTCGGGCTTTTCCTCGTTTTTAAAGGCAGCCCTGTCGGACGACTATATAAAAACCTCTTGTTTCTTTTCTCCCACAATCGCCTCGACGAGTCGTTCCATGCACATCTTGCGAGAGCCTTTGATGAGCACCACGTCGCCCGGCGCAATCGTTTTGCACACATAGGACGCCGACTGATCGACGCTCGGATACGAGACCGCGCGATCCTGCGGCATCCCGACGGCGAGCGCGCCGCGGATTACTTGGTCCGAAAACTCGCCGCAAGCGACGAGCCATTCGGCCCGGCCCAGGTCGACGATCCGTCGGCCCAATTCGTCATGCAACGAATCGCTTTGCTCGCCCAATTCGGCCATGTCGCCGCAAACGACGATCCGCCGGCCCGGCGCGTCGATGTCCCGCAACAATTCCAATGCGGCCCGCATTGCCGTCGGATTCGAGTTGTACGTATCGTCGATGATCGTCGCGCCGCCGACCTGCCGCACCTCGCAGCGCATCGGCATCGGCCGAAACGCCCGCAGCGCATCGGCCATTTCGTCGAGTCGAATCCCAAACATCCGGCCCACGGCCAACGCACACAACGTGGCGTTCAAATGATGGCGGCCCCATACCGGCACGCAAAACTCGCAACCGTCGACCGTAAACGTCAGCCGCCCCTGCTCGCTTTCAATTTCCGTCGCCCGCAAGTCGCAGCGAGGATCGACGCCGACCCAGATGATCGGCGCATCGGACCGCCCGACCACTTCGCGCAGCAACGGATCGTCGGCCAACACCGCCGCCCCGTCGGTCGGCAGCGCAGCCAGCAATTCAGCCTTGGCCCGAGCGATCGCCCGTCGACTTCCGAATCCGCCGAGATGGGCGTCGCCGATGCATGTGATCACGCCGATCTGCGGCCACGCTACTTCGGCCAATTCGGCGATCTCGCCCGGCGCGCTGGCACCCAACTCGAGCACCGCGTAGTCGTGCTCCGGCTCGATAGCCGTCATGCTCAGCGGCACGCCGACGCAATTATTGAAGTTCGCGGGGCTGGCGGTCCCTCGCAATCGCGATCCGAGCACGGCGTGGATCATCTGCCTCGCGGTCGTCTTGCCGGCGCTGCCCGTGACGGCCACCACGGCCGCCGCCGATCGCCGACGCCGCCATTGGGCCCAGGTTTCGAGCGCCTGCTGGGCATCGGAGACCTGAAGCGTCCAATGTTCCTCGGGCATCGGCCGCTCGTCGCCGACCACCGCGCCCGATGCGCCCCGGCGAAACGCCTCGTCGACGAACGCCTCGCCCCGATAGTTCGGCCCTTGCAAGGCCCAAAACACGTCGCCCGGTTCGATGCGTCGGCTGTCGTTTTGCACCGGTCCCAGCGGCGACGAACCATTCGGCCCGGCCGCGTCACCGCCGCGCAGCCGTCCACCGATCGCACGATGCAATTCGTTGAGCGTGGACATGATGATCACCCCCGGGGGTCAAAAAATCAGAGTTCGGAAAATGCGGATGCGATCTCGCGGCAGCCTCGCCGCGACGTTTTCGTACAACGAGTCCTTGATCCTTTCCCTTTCGGTCAGGGTTCCTGAAAAAGCCACTGCCGAGCCACTTCGCGGTCATCCAGCGGCACCCGATCGTCGCCGATCATCTGGCAGGTCTCGTGCCCTCGGCCCGCGATCAACACGCAATCGCCAGGCCGCGCGGCGCTCAACGCCCGTTGAATCGCCACCGTCCGATCGGGAATCACTTCGACGATGCCGGGGCTGTGAAAACCGCCCAAAATATCGTGAAAAATCGTCTGCGGATCCTCATGACGCGGATTGTCGTTGGTCAGCACGATCCGATCCGCGCCCAACTCGACCGCGCGGCCCATGCGCGGACGTTTGGTGCGGTCCCGCTGACCGCCGGCGCCGAACACGCAAATCAACCGACCCGCCGTGACCGTCCGCAACGCGGCCAACGCATTGCCGAGCGCATCGGGCGTGTGGGCGAAATCTACAAATACGCCAAACGGCTGCCCGCACTCAATCCGTTCGAGCCGACCCGGCACGTGCCCGACCGACTCCAAGCCCGCGGCCACGGTGGTCAAACGGATTCCATAAGCCAACCCGACGGCGGCGGCGGTCATACAGTTATAGATGTGATGCCGCCCGATCATCTGCGTGCAAACCGGCACGGTCTCGCTGCCGGCGCAGAGCAAAAACGTCTGCTCGCTCAGGCACTGTTCGAGCGGCACGGCCGTGATTTCGGCGGCCGACTCGATGCCGACCGTCAACGCCGGCCCGTCGAACCGCCGCAACAATTCCGCTGAGCCGGGATCGTCGGCGTTGAACACCGCGAATCCCTCGCCGTCCAAATGGTCGAAAAGTTTCGCCTTCGCGCGACGATAACTCTCCCAATCGGCGTGGTAGTCCAAGTGGTCCTGCGTCACGTTCGTCAAGCACGCCGCATCGAACGTGGCCCCGGCCACCCGCGATTGATCCAACGCATGGCTCGACACCTCCATCACCGCATGCGAACAGCCGTTGCGGACCATCCGGGCCAAAAGCGTCGCCAACCGCTCGGCCGGCGGCGTGGTGTGCGTGGCCGGCTCGACCACGCGGCCATCGAGATACCCCAGCGTGCCCAGCACGCCGACATCGTGGCCCGCCGCGGTCAACACGCCTGCAATCAGACAGCTTGTCGTCGTCTTGCCGTTCGTGCCGGTGACGCCGACCAACTTCAATTGACGGCTCGGATGGCCGGCCAGCCTCTGACACAAACGGCCAAAGACGGCTCGGGCGTCGGCCGCAGCGCACCACGGCACGCTGCAATCCAACAACGACCGCTCGCTGAGCACCGCCGCACAGCCGCGCGCGATCGCCTCGCCGACGAAATCATGCCCATCGCACGTTTGACCGGCCAACGCCACGAACAATTCGCCGCCACCAATCTGGCGCGAATCGCACGTGCATCCGGTCACAGCGACATCCTGAACGCCGCCCCAATCCATTTCGGGCAGCAACCGCCGCAGACTCGCCGATTGTCCCAGCTCGGGACACACTTGCATGATTTAGGCCTCCATGCCTAAACAAACCACATCTGACCCGCGGCGGGATTGTCCGAAATTCGACGACCGTGTCAAGGGAAGAATCGAATCAGCCGCTAGCCCCCCATGTTGATCTAGACAAGCCAGCGATATTGGGCGAATATATAGCCATCATGCCTTTTAGCGACTTTGACACCCATAGTCTGGCTCGTTATTTGCACCTAACTCCCCAGCAGGTAGAAAAACTGGCGGAACGGGGCAAGCTGCCGGGCCGAAAGCTGGCTGCCGGCTGGCGTTTCGCCCGGGCCGACATCCATCATTGGTTTGAACACCGCATCGGACTGTCCGACGAAAGCGAGTTGCTTCGGGTCGAGGCGGTGCTTGAACAATCGACGCCGGGCGAGGATCGCCAAGAGGTGTCGATCGCCGACCTGTTGCCGCTTGAGGCCATCGCCGTGCCGCTGTGCGCCCGAACCCGCAATTCGGTGATCGACACGATGGTCGAACTGGCCTCTCGGACCGGCTGGCTTTGGGACGCCAAAGAAATGTCCAACGCCGTGAAGGCCCGCGAAGACTTGCACTCCACCGCCCTCGAAAATGGCGTGGCGCTGTTGCACCCGCGTCGTCCGATGGCCAAATTTTTGGCCCAACCGTTGCTCGCCTTGGGTTGCACGAGCGCAGGCATCCCGTTCGGCGGGTCCGACTGTCTGACCGACGTATTTTTCCTGATCTGCTCGGTCGAAGACGGCGGCCACCTGCGAACGTTGGCTCGATTGAGCCGCATTCTGGCGATGCCGGGCTGTTTGAACGCTCTCCATGAGGCCCAAGATCCGCAAGAGGCGCGACAGGCCATTGTCGACGCGGAGGAACGGCTGCCATGAGCGAATCGTGGAACCGGCAACCGTCGAGCCTCTCCACTCTCCACTCTCCACTCTCCACTCTTTTGACTGGCGACGTAGACCGTTCGGAGTTCGCTGGAGCCCGAGCCACGTTGGAATCTTGGGGGCCCGTGGAAGTGTGCCCAATGCCAAGCGACGCCGCAACGGTTTTGCATCGCGGCCAGCTCACGCCGGATCTGATCGTCGCGGCCCAGGCGTTCCCCGGTCAGATTTCGCATGCCGCGATCGCTCAATTGCGTCGGCTGGCCCCGTTGGCTCGAATTGTCGGACTGCTGGGCAGTTGGTGCGAGGGCGAGATGCGCACCGGATCGCCCTGGCCCGGGGCTGTGCGCGTCTACTGGCATCAATGGACGCCGCGGGCCGATCGCCAACTGCGTCGGATGGTCGGAGGCCGCCCCTGCGCCTGGTCGCTGCCGCCAACGGCCACCGAGGAGGAACGACTGTTGGCCGACGCCGATCCGATGACAACGCCTATCCGCCCGACGGACTCTCGCGGACTAGTGCTGATTCGCTCGAATCTGCCCGAGATGGCCGAGTGGCTCTCGGCGATGTGTCGTCGTCAAGGTTTTGCGACTGTGCGGCAATGCGACTCGGTCTCGATGAGTGCGGAGGGAGTGCGGGCCGCAATTTTTGATGCGGACCGGTTCGACACCCAATCGTGTGCGAAACTGAAGCGTCTGACGGCGGCCTTGCGTCCCTCGCCGGTCCTCGCGCTGACGACGTTTCCTCGCGAGGAAGACCGTCGCAAAGCCCTGGAAGCCGGGGCCGCCGCAGTCCTCTCGAAGCCGTTCCTGCTCGACGATTTGCTGGAACTTGAGCTTTCGAGTCTGTAGCGGAAAACAGGGGCCGCCTTGTTTAGCCGAGTTTGCCGAAAACCATCCGGCCGGCGCTGGTTTGCAGCACGCTGGTCACAGCGACCGAGACGGTCTGGTTGATGTGATCGCGGCCCGCCTCGATGACGACCATCGTCCCGTCCTCGAGATAGCCGACGCCTTGGCCCGGTTCCTCGCCGGCCTTGACCACGCGGACGTCGATGTGTTCGCCGGGCATGAAGATCGGCTTCATCGCGTTGGCCAGATCGTTCAAATTGATCACCGAGACGCCCTGCAATTTTGCCACTTTGTTCAAGTTGTAATCGTTCGTAACCAACTTGCCTTGCAGATGTTTGGCCAGCGCGACCAGCTTCATGTCGACCGGCTGGCCGGCGTAGTCGGGCAATTCCTGATCGTTGATCACCAGTTCGATGTTCGGACTGGTCCGCAAACGATTCAAAATATCCAACCCACGGCGACCGCGGCCGCGTCGCAATCGATCGGCGCTGTCGGCAATGCCCTGCAGCTCGGCGATCACGAACTTCGGCATGATGACCTGGCCGTCGAACACGCCCGTTTCGACCACGTCGGCGATCCGTCCGTCGATCACCGCGCTGGTGTCAAGAATACACGGTTTCAGCCCCTTCACTTCCTTGGCGAACTCGACGTAAGGAATGATGAACCGAAAATCGTTGCGCGTCTGCATCAACAAACTGATGCAGATGTAACACAACACGACCGCCATAACCAACTGGACGGGATTGCGCAGCTTCTCCCCGATCTGCGGCTGCAAAGGCGTCATCGCCAGACCGAGCACGTAGGTCATGAACAGCCCAACGATCATGCCGAAATAAACGGCCGTAATGGCGTCGAGCCGCTTGTTGCGGAATGCGACGTCGATGCTGATCACCGCCAGGGCCAAAAAGATCAGCCCTCCCAGAAGAACCCAAACCATCCAAGGCGTCCCCTGGGGGATGATGCCGGCGTTGATGAACGAGACACTCAGCCCGGCCGCCACCAACACGAAAACGCATCGCAGGATAATAAGTGCCATAATAGTAACTCTACACCAAGATGACGCGGATTGCGTCCGACCATTCGGAAATTACGAACGATTGGAAAGAGGCATTATAATTGATACAATCTTGACCGCCCCCCAACCGATCGCACCGCGGGGGTTGGACGACGTCGGAATATGAGGGTTGTGGAGCCTAAAACGTCCCAAGACCTCTGATGACTTTTCTTTCTGCAATTTTCGACACAATGATGGACATGAACACAATCCCAAACCCACTGGCCCAACTGGACGCCGCCACGATGGCAAAAAAACTGTCAGCCCGCGCCGCGGCCAACATCCGCACCTGGCTGACCGAACCCTACCTGGCCGACTACGCCCCTCAAGTGGTCGAGCATATCGAGTCCGGACAATGGCAGGCCCTCGAAGAAGCCTTCTGGACGACCATCCCCTTCGGCACCGGCGGACGTCGCGGCCGCATGTATCCGATCGGTTGCAACGCCATCAACGATCGCACGATCGGCGAAAGCGCCCAGGGATTGGCCGATTACGTCCGTCAGCAAACGGCCGACGATCGCCGCCGCGATCCACAGCGCGTGCTTTCCTGTGTGATCGCCTACGACACGCGTCACCGTTCGCGGCATTTCGCCGAGCTATGCGCCGAAATCATGGCCGCCGCCAGATTTCGCGTCTATTTTCACGACGGCTACCGCAGTACGCCGCAGCTTTCGTTCGCCGTTCGCCACCAGCATGCCGATTGCGGCATCATGGTCACGGCCAGCCACAATCCGCCGTCCGACAACGCCGTGAAAGTGTACGGTCCCAGCGGCGGCCAATACGTCCCGCCCCACGACCACGATTCGATCGCCGCAATGCAGTCGGTCACATGGATCCGGCGAGTTCCGTTCGCCGAGGCGCTGACCGTCGGGCAGATCGTCTATTGCCAAGAGGAAACCGACGCGGCGTTTCTCAAAGCCGTGCTGACCCAAAGCGTCGCCGGCCCTCGCAATTTGAAGATTTTATACTCTCCGTTGCACGGGGTCGGCACGACGGCCGCGTTTCCGACGCTGGTCGAGGCGGGCTTCCAGAACGTCGAGATTTTCAAGCCGCACGCCGCCCCCGACGGCGATTTTCCGAACGTGCCCAATCACGTCGCCAACCCCGAAAACCCCGCCGTGTTCGACGCGATGATCGAGCGGGCCCGGCAGTCCGGCGCCGAGCTGATTCTGGCCACCGATCCCGATTGCGACCGGCTCGGCTGCGCGATCCGGGCGTCCCTGGCGTCCGACGCTCCCTGGGCCACGCTGACCGGCAACCAACTCGGCTCGTTGCTGACCGATTTCCTGCTCGGCATGCGTCAAGCGGCCGGGACGCTCACGCCGCAGCATTACGTCGTCAAAACGCTCGTGACGACCGAGCTGATCCGCCGGATCGCCGATCGTTACGGTGCGGCGACGTTCGGCAATCTGCACGTCGGATTCAAGTGGATCGGCGCGGAGATCGACGCCCGAGGTCCGAAACATTTCGTATTCGGCGCAGAGGAGTCTTACGGTTTCTTGGCCGGCGATCACGCGCGCGACAAAGACGCCGCGGCGGCCTCGCTGCTGACCGCCGAATTGACCGCTCGGCTGAAAGCCCAAGGCAAAACGCTCTTCCAACGATTGAACGAATTGTTCGTCGAGCACGGTTGTTTCACCGAGGGGCAGGTCAATGTCCAGATGCCCGGCGAAAAAGGCATGGACGACATGCAGGCGTTGATGGCCCAATTGCGCACGAACCCGCCCGAACGACTCGGCGGCCAGCGCGTCGTTCAACTGCGCGATTATTTCCGGCAAAAAACGTCCGATTTGGGCGACGACGGCCGATGGACCGACAAGCCGTTGGACGCTCCGCGCGGCGACATGGTGATCTTGCGGCTGCAATCGCCCGGCAACTACGTGGCGGTGCGTCCGTCCGGCACGGAGCCGAAGGTCAAAATCTACCTGTTCGCCTACGATCCGCCGCACGGCGCCGATCGGCTCGAAGAAACCAAGCGGCAACAGGCCGAGCGGTTAAAATCGATCGCCGACGATTTTCGATCCTATTCCGGCGCCTAACGGAACGTCGGCAAGAAAAAAGAAAAACCCCCTTCCGTATGGAAGAGGGTTTGGAATTCGCGGTCGGAACACTGGCCACAAATGCTCGTCTTTCTCAAGCCGCCGCTTTCGGCAGTTGTTTGACGGCCAGCGACAGAGCGATCCAGCTCCAGCCGTGGAACAGCATTTCGATGCCCACCAACAGGCCGATCACCCACAGTCCGCTCTCCGGAAACTGTCGGTAGATGATCACGCCGAGCAGGAACGTGATCAACCCGTTGAGCAAGGCCCAACCCCAGCACGGAAACTGGACGACCAGCGCCGCGACGATGCGGAACACGCCGATCACGATGCAAACCGCCGCCATGAACAGCGTCATGACCGCCATCGCGGCCAGCGGCTTCTCGGTGATCAGGTATCCGGCGACCAGGTAGAGGATGCCGACCAGAAGCTGCACCAACATGCCGCTCCACTTGCCGGTCCAAAACGACGCGACGACCGTGGCGATTCCGGCGACCATCAACACGATGCCCAGTATCAACACCGAGGTCACGGTGGTCAGCACGGTCAAGGCCGGGAAAATCACCGCGGCGGCGCCGCACACCGCCAGCAACGCCCCAAACAAGAACAGCCACCACCATTGGCCTTGGAGATGGCCGAACTCTTGATTCAGTCGCTCACAACCGCAAGCTTGTTCTGCACCCATGGTCACAACCCTTTCGTGAAAACAGACCTTAAAAGTTTTACCCAACCGCCCACAAAAAACATAGGTTGCGATTCGAGGCGATTTTTTCCGAAGAGATCGGCCGCCTGTGACGATTCTGCCGATTGCGCCCGGTCCTGAAGCGTTTTTTTGTGGCGCGATAGAAAAAGGCCGCGAGGCAGGCGTCTCCCACCTCGCGGCCTTGGGTTTCAAAAACTACAATCGCTCGACCGATCAGCCGTTGGCTTCCGCGGCCGTTTCGCCGGCCACCATACGGTTGACGTTGGCCAGTTGCTCGTACAGTTGATACCGGGCATTGATGTCGCGCTGACCCAGCGCCAACAGCCGAGCCGAATCCTCGGGCTTCGACCGGGCCAACATGGCGAATCGCGCCTCCTTCAAGGCGAAATCCTTGAACTCGCCGACCGGCTTCTTGCTGGCCAACTGGAACGGATGCGCCTCGTCGCGCGGATCGAAGCTGTACAACGGCCAGTAGCCGCAAGCCACGGCCTCTTTCTGGATGTTCAGGCCCTGACGCATGTCGATGCCCCAGCCGATGCAGTGCGAGAACGCAATCACGATCGACGGACCGCGATACGATTCGGCCGCCCGGATGGTCCGAATGGCGTGCATCGGATTGGCGCCCAGCGAAATCGAACCGACAAACACGTCGCCGTAGGACATGGCGATCATGCCCAAGTCCTTCTTGCGTCCGGTCTTGCCGCCGGCGGCGAACTTGGCCACGGCCCCGCGGAACGTCGACTTCGACGCCTGCCCGCCCGTGTTCGAGTACACCTCGGTGTCCAACACCAGGATGTTGATGTCGCGGCCCGAGGCCAACACGTGGTCCAGTCCGCCGAACCCGATGTCGTAGGCCCAGCCGTCGCCGCCGAAGCTCCAGACGCTCTTGCGAATCAGATAGTCGGACGAGGCCAGCAGGCTCTTCGCTTCGGGCGTGCCGATCGCGGCGAGCCGTTTGTTCAACTCCGTCACTCGGGCCCGTTGCGCGGCCAACTCTTCTTCGGTTTCCTGCTTGTTGGAAAGCAGCGCGCCGACCAACTCGTCGCCCAACTGCGACGACAGCCGCTTGAGCAAGTCCTGAGCGAACTCGACCTGCTGATCGACCGCCAATCGGAAGCCCATGCCGAACTCGGCGCAGTCCTCGAACAGCGAATTGGACCAAGCCGGGCCGCGTCCGTCGCGCGTCATTGTGTAGGGCGTGCACGGCAGGTTGCCGCCGTAAATCGACGAGCAGCCGGTCGCGTTGGCGATCAGCATCCGGTCGCCGAAAAACTGCGTCAGCAGCTTCACATAGGGCGTCTCGCCGCAACCGGCACATGCGCCCGAGAACTCAAACAGCGGCAGCAACATCTGCGAACCCTTGATCGTGTCCGCCTTGACCTTCGAGCGGTCCACGTCAGGCAGATCGTGGAAGTACTCGAAATTGGCCCGCTCGGCGTCCAGATGCTCAAGCTTCGGCTCCATGTCGATCGCCTTGTGCTTCACCTTTTCCTTGTCCTTCGCCGGACAGGTCTCGACGCACAGGCCGCAACCGGTGCAATCGTCCGGATACACCTGGACGACATACTTCCAGCCGGGGAACTCCTTGCCTTTGAAGTCCACCGACTTGAAGCTGGCCGGGGCCGGCTTGGCCGATGCCGGATCGAACGCCTTAACGCGGATCGCCGCGTGCGGGCAAACCAGCGAACACTGGCCGCATTGGATGCAGATCTTCGGATCCCAAATCGGAATCTCCTGCGCGATGCTCCGCTTTTCGTACTGCGTCGTACCGGTCGGGAACGTGCCGTCGCACGGCAGCGCGCCGACGGTGATGTCGTCGCCGCGATTGGCAATCATCATGCCCAGCACGTCCTTCACAAACGCCGGCGCGTTGGCCGGAACCGCCGGAACCATGTGCAGCTTCGACGTGACCTGGTTCGGATACTTGACCTCGTGCAGCGAGCTGAGCGCGCCGTCCACGGCCGCGTAGTTCTTGTTGACGACCTTCTCGCCGCCCTTCTTGCCGTAGGTTTTCTTGATGGCCGCCTTGATCGCCACGATCGCCTCATCGGACGGAATCACGTTGGCCAGCTTGAAGAAGCACGTCTGCATGATCGTGTTGATCCGCACGCCCATCTCGGCCTTGTGGGCCACGTCGTAGGCGTCCACGACGTAGAACTTCAGCTTCTTGTCGAGGATCTGCTTTTGCACTTCGGCCGGCAGATGATCCCAGACCTCGTTGGGACCGTAGACGCTGTTCAACAGGAACGTCGCGCCAGGGTCGGCCAACGACAGCATGTCGATCCGCTCCAAAAACTGGAACTGGTGGCACGCCACGAAGTTGGCCCGATGGACCAGGTACGAACCGCGGATCGGTCGGGGGCTGAACCGCACGTGCGACGTGGTGACCGAGCCCGCCTTGCGCGAGTCGTACACAAAATAGCCTTGGGCGTGCAACGGCGTGTTTTCGCCGACGATCTTGACCGAGTTGCGGTTGGCGCTGACCGTGCCGTCGCTGCCTAACCCGAAGAACATCGCCCGAACGACGTCGTCCTTCTCGGTGGTGAACTTCGGATCGTAGTCGAGGCTCATCCCGCTCACGTCGTCCACGATGCCGATGGTGAACTGACGCCGCGGCTCCGATTTCTTCAACTCGTCGAACACGGCGGCGACCATCGCCGGCGTAAACTCCTTCGACGACAGCCCGTAACGACCGCCGATCACCTTCGGCATCGCGCCGGTCCAGCACTCGGCCAGCGACGTGATCACGTCCTGATACATCGGCTCGCCCGCGGCGCCCGGCTCTTTCGTCCGGTCCATCACGGCGATCCGTTTGACCGACTTCGGCAACGCCGCCACCATGGCGGCCGAGTCCCACGGACGGAACAGCCGAACCTTCAGCAGACCGACCTTCTGACCTTCCTCGATCAGCTTCTCAACCGTCTCCTCCGCCACGCCGATGCCCGAACCCATGATCACAATCACGCGATCCGCGTCCGGCGAGCCGACGTAGTCGAACAGATGATATTGGCGTCCGACCAACTTGGCGAACTTGTCCATGTGTTTTTGGACGATGCCGGCGCACTTGGCGTAGAACGGATTGCACGCCTCGCGGGCCTGGAAGAACACGTCGGGGTTTTGGGCCGTGCCGCGCAGCTTCGGCCGCTCGGGCGACAACGCCCGCTCACGATGCGCCGCCACCAGATCCATGTCGATCATCGCGCGGCAATCGTCTTCGGTCAACTGCTCGATCTTGTTGACTTCGTGCGAAATGCGGAACCCGTCATAAAAATGAATGAACGGCACCCGAGCCTCCAGCGTCGCGCTGTGGGCGATCAGGGCCATGTCCTGCGACTCTTGGACCGACGCGGACGAAAGCATCGCCCAGCCGGTCGAGCGGCACGCCATCACGTCGCCATGGTCGCCGAAAATCGACAACGCATGGGTCGCCACGGTCCGGGCCGTCACATGGAACACCGTCGAAGTCAACTCGCCGGCGATCTTGAACATATTGGGGATCATCAGCAGCAAGCCCTGCGAAGCCGTAAATGTCGTGGTCAGGGCTCCGGCTTGCAGCGAACCGTGCACCGCACCGGCGGCGCCCGCCTCGCTTTGCATCTCGCACACGTGAGGCACGGTGCCGAAAATGTTTTTACGGCCGGCGGCGGCCCAAGCGTCGGGCAACTCGCCCAGGCCCGAAGAGGGCGTGATCGGATAGATCGCCATCACTTCATTGCAAAGATGTGCGATATTGGCCGTCGCTTCATTGCCGTCGACGGTGACGAAGCGTCTTTGTTCCACGGTCGTCTCCTCTGCTGAAAGAAAAAATGTCGGTTGTGTGTTCAAAAAACCAAAAATGGCGACGGTCACCATTTTGGGCAGTGAAGAATCTAGTAGCGTACCGCGCCGGCCAGTTTGCCGCAATCCGTTTCCGGCGCCGACCGCGTCTGAAGGCCCTGAGATGGGTGAAATTAACCACAATGACGGGCAATCGAACAACCCATTGATGCAATTCGACGCCTGCGGCGGGCCGCAGAAAGACGTCAGCTCACGCGAAAGGCGGCCGGGCCGGCGGCCGTGTGAAAGAATACCGCCCGATCGGCCATTTCCGGATATTCGATGCGATAGGCGTCCGACCAGGCGTCCAAAAAATCCGCCGCGTGATCCGTCTCGACCATCGCCCAAACGCTGCCGCCAAATCCACGGCCGAACGACGTGGCCGCCGCCCCCCCCAATCGACGCGCGTGGGCCGCCAAAAACACCGTCTCCGGCGTCTGATTGCCAAGCAACCGCTCGGCCGCCTGCTGCGAACGATCGACCAATCGCCCGAACGTCCGCAGATCGCCGACGGCCAGCGCGGCGCTCGCCTCAGGCAGCAGCGCGCCACCCTCCAGTTCAAAATGTTCGAGCCGAGCCAACAACGACTCCCGACCACACAGCGAATCGTCCCACGCGGCCACAATCGCTCGCAGCCGATCGACGGCGTCCGGCGCGCTACCCAACGCGGCGGCCAGATGCGGATCGTCCCGGCCGGTGGCTTGCCGCCAAAGTTCGAGTAGTTTACGGACCGACCGTTCCGGCAAATCCGCCGGCGTCAAACCGTCCTCGCCGCACTCGGGCGACGCGCCGCTGGCGGCCACCGCAAACAGATAGCCCGGCGGCATCGGCAGCAGCTTTTCCAACTCAATCGGACCATAACCGAACCGAGCAATATGGCCCGGCTCCGCGCAGAGAATCGCGGCTTGGTCCTCGCCCCCACAAAACACCGTTTCATCGCCGTCTGCGGCAAAATCGCCGAACGCTCGACTCCGCAACACGGCGCTCAAATATCCGGCCAGATCGGTCTTGCCGCCGAGGTTGTGCCAGTAGTCGTCCCGGGCCGACAGCCGATTGACTTCCGAAAGAATCAAAAAAACGCCGATCGCCATCGCGGCCGAGGCGCCCAAGCCTGAGTCGGGCACGAGATCGCTGACCATGGCGATGTCGGCCCCGCGCGTCGCGCCCGGAAAATCGCGGGCCATGCGTCGAACGACCGTCATCGGCCCCTCGGCCCAAGAGTCCGCCGGCGGCGACCATTCCGGATCGACGCCGAACCGCACGGCCTGCCCGTTGACGGCGTCGAGCACGAAGATCTGCGAATCGTTCCGCGGCAAGGCGACGAAACAAAAACCGCGTTCGACCGCCGCGACCATCGTCCGACCGCCGGCGTAGTCGGTATGCTTGCCCAGCAATTCCAGACGACCGGGCACAAAAAACGCCACCGGAGGCTCAACCCGGTCGGGTCGTTCGACCACCGCCAGCGCGGTCCGGGCCTTGATCAGCCAACGAGCCTTCAACTCGCAGGCGTCGCCGCTCAGACCGGTCGCGGCAAGCTGTTGCGCAAGCCCGTCCGGATCGGTCAAATCGCCCAGATGCGACAGCTCGGTCATGGCATCCTCCGTCGATGGATTGTACGACAGGTTGCCAGGAAATCCAAATACTTTCAATTAGACGAACAGTCGACTCACCGACTCGTTGCGGTGGATGCGTTTGATCGCTTCCCCCAACAACGGCGCGATGCTCAACACGGTCAGTTTCGGGATCTGTTTTTCTGAGGCCATCGGAACCGTGTCGGTCAGGATCAACCCGTCGATTGGGGCGTTTTGCAGCTTCTCGACCGCGCCGCCGACCAGCAACCCGTGGGTGGCCGCCAGATAGACATTTTTGGCGCCGTGCTGATGCATCACTTCGGCCGCTCCGCAGATCGAACCGGCCGTGCTGATCATGTCGTCGAAAATCAGCGCGGTGCGGCCCTCGACCTGTCCGCCGATCACGTTGGCCTGTTTGGTCTTTTCGGCGCTGCTGCGCCGCTTGTCGATGATGGCCAGGTGTCCGCCCAATCGCGCCATGTGGGCCAGCGCCCGCTTGATGCTGCCTTCGTCCGGGCTGACCACCACGAAATCGTCGTTGTCCGAGAAGCCCATCGACTTAAAATGCTCGTCGATGACCGGCGCGGCGTAGAGGTGATCGACCGGGATGTCGAAAAATCCTTGAATCTGCGCGGTGTGCAGGTCCATCGCCAGCACCCGATCGGCGCCGGCGCGAGTGATCAGGTTGGCCACCAGCTTGGCGGTGATCGGCACTCGGCCCTCGTCCTTGCGATCCTGACGCGCATAGCCGAAATACGGCACCACGGCCGTGATCCGGTCGGCGCTGGCCCGTTTGAAACTCTCGATCATGATCAACAATTCCATCAGGGTCTCGTTGACCGGCGGACAGGTCGGCTGCAACAAGAACACGTCGCGGCCGCGCACGTCCTCGTCGATCTTGCACGAGATCTCGCCGTCCGGAAAATTGCCCATCACCGCGCGTCCCAACGGCAGTCCGAGGTACTCGCAAATTCGTCTGGCCAACGCAGGATGGGCACGACCGGTGAAAAGTTTCATGGAGTTCATTCGAGAGGGATTTTGGGATTCGAGGATTTAGGGATTTGGGGAATTGGAGGACATTCTGCCCAATTCGGTTTCGACGACGGCCAGCTCGGCCGCGGTGTGGATGCCCAGCGACTCGCAAAGCTTCAGGACCGGCATCAGCACCTTCGGCAACTCGGACTTCATACGAGTGCCCTTACCGGCGGCCAACACAATCGCAGCGGTTTTGTTCATGTTCCAATCTTGCCACGAACGGGCCGATTGTTCCAGAGGGGTGGTCGGCTTTTTCTTGGACATCTGGGCGAACGGCCCCACCCTTTCGAGTTGCCGCGCGATGGACTATTTCGGAAAAGCGCAAAAAACAAGAGGGACGACAGCTTGCCGACTGCCGTCCCTCTTTGGATTACGAATCAACAAAACCTGATCGGCACATTAATTAGGCGGCTGAACCGGAATGCGATCCGCCATACTGCCGAGCAGAGAGAACGTAGACCCATCCATCGTCGCATTGAGCGACCGGACGGAACCATCGCCGAAGCAGAAGTTGCACACGCCCGGATGATCGCTGCCCGGCGACCCGCGCATGCCGTTGTTGATCAATGGTCCCTTGCTCTCGGTGGAACTGGTGTCACCTCCGCTGTTGTAGACGATGCCCGTGCTAAACAGCGAACTGATGCTGCCGACCGGCCAACCATCCCAACTGAGTTGCGGACCCGTGCTCGAGTTGTACGTCGTGGTGCTCACGGACGTAATACGTTGCAGCTCGCCCGCGAAGATCGTGTTCGACGCTCCGTCGACCAACGACTGGAATCCGGAGGCCTCGTTCGCCCAGCAGAAGACGCCCTTCCGCTTGGCAAAGCTGTCGGCCGAGGTGAGAGACGAAGCAAGAGCGTCTCCCTTGTAATCATACGTCGGGGCATTCGCAGTGTTCAAAACGGTGTCGACCCAACGCACACGACCCGCGCATCCGCCGTAGTCGTTGCCGCCACCCGACCAACCCGTGCTGTTCGGGACGACCAAGTTGGTGTCCACACCCGAACGGAGCCCAGTTCGCCGGCTGGGGCAATAGAACGCCTTAATATCCAAGGACGCAGGATGAGACTTCGAGTAGCCCGAGGGCACAGGAACAATGCCATTGTTGAGGACGCACGTGTCTTTGTCAGTAAAATTCCACGCCTTGAAGAGCGTATCCAATTCCATATAAGGAAGAATTCGCAGCATCCAACTCGTGCCGTGCGAACCAGTCATCGTACCGGCGGACCAGCCGTCATAGGACCCCACCACCGAAGAAACCGTCCCCACGATGCACGCCGGCGGGAACACGCGGTTCGCCGCGGCGTAACTGTGCGCAGCCAAACCCAATTGTTTGAGTTGGTTGGTGCACTGCATTCGCCGCGCGGCCTCGCGCGCGGCTTGCACTGCCGGCAAGAGCAGTGCAATCAAGATGCCGATGATCGTGATGACCACCAGCAGCTCCACCAAGGTGAAGCCAACGCGTCGCACTCGCACTGAAGACATAATACCTCTCCTATAAATCCGACAACGACCAACCAAGCGCCGCCCACAGTGAGACGACGCTAATGCTCTGCTCATTAAACCACAATTCGTTCATTTCCGTCAAGCGCTACGCGGAAAAACACAAAAAAACAACCAAGACGAATTATAAGGCACCCCACCAAACTACTACAATATAGCCTGATACGGATCCACCGAAGCGATCGATCACGAGGGAGACCAGGTCGCCTCCGTCCGCCCGAATCGGCGTCCTACGGCCGCCCGACGCTTCAGCGGCTTTTTCCTCGCTTTCCACGACGATCCAACAGCCGTAGTGGTAATATACCGCGCATTTCCGCGTTGTCTGCTCATTCGCCCGCATCGCCCAACTGCGATCTCTTGCGCAACAGGTGATGATAGTGCTGGGCAAATCGATGGGCCTCGTCGCGGACGTATTGCAGCAACCGCAACGCATAACTGTGCCGACTCAGCCGCAACGGCTCTTTCTCATCCGGCTGAAAGACCAGTTCCTCGCGTTTGGCCAGCGAGATGACGCGCTGTGCGACGCCTAACGATTGCAAAGCGGACATGGCAGCGTGCAACTGTCCCAAACCGCCGTCGACAAGCAGCAAATCGGGCGGCGATTGTCCTTCTCGCTCCAGATGCTCGAATCGCCGAGCGACCGCCTCAAAGATGCTGGCCGTGTCGTCAGGCCCCGCGACACTGCGAATTCGCATCCGCCGATAGCCCGGCTTGAACGGCAGCCCGTCGATGAATTGCACGAGACTGGCCACCGTGTCGGCGCCGCCGGTGTGCGCGATGTCGATCCCTTCGAGGGTCCGCGGCGTACGATCCAGCCGCAACACTTTTTTCAGACCGGCCAGCCCTCGCTTTGGGTCGATCGGAAACACCTCGGGCTGAACGTGCGTCTCCAGCTCGCCGCGATCATTGAGCGATTCGAGCATCTCGATTTCATCGCGCAGCCGGGCGGCCTCCTCAAAATTCAACGCCTGCGACGCTTCGGCCATTTCTTCGCGCAGCTCGCCGAGCAATCGACTCTTGCCGCCGTCGAGAAACCGCTGCAATCGCTGGATATTCTTGCGATAATCCTCTTTCGTGATCCGAAAATTGCACGGCGCCGTGCATTGTGCGATCGAATGCAGCAGACACGGCCGAAACCACTGCCAGCGGCGATCCTCGGCGTCGATGTCCAACGAACACGTGCGAAACTTGAAGATCTTCTGCAACACCTGGATCGCGCCGCGCAACCCTCGCGGATTGGCGAACGGTCCGTACAGTTTCGTCCCGCGCGGCCTCGGCTCGCGCGTGAACCGAACCCGTGGAAAATCCTCGTGCGTGAAAATTTCCAGATACGGAAATGTCTTGTTGTCGCGCAAATCGCGATTGAACTTTGGCAGGATGTCCTTGATCAGCCGCGCTTCCATCAGCAGCGCGTCGATCTCGCTCTCCGCGTCGAGATAGTCGATGTCGCGGATTTCCAGGACCAGTTGGGCGGTGCGAGGGTCCTCGGCGGCGGCCTTCAAGAAATAACTGCCGGCCCGGGATCGCAAATTCTTCGCCTTGCCCACATAAATCACCCGGCCCGCCTCGTCCTTCATCAGATAGACGCCCGGCGTCTGCGGGAAGGATCGCACCTTCTCGGCGGCCAGGGAATAATCGGCGGGCGGCCTCGTCTCGCTCATGCCCTCACTGCTTTTCCGCGATTTTCACCAGTTGCCGGGACAGCAAATCCAATCGTTCCAGCGCATCCTGGCGGTCGTCGTCCGTGCCGTTGAACTCCGGCCCCTTCAGATACGCTCGGACTTCGGCGATTCGGGCGTTCATCGACGAAACCGCGCTCTTGAGCGATTCGATTTTGTCGACCGACGCGCGTTGCCCCTTCGGCAAGGCGTCGCGGAACAATCGCAAGTCGTTGCGGCGAACGGCCAGCAACTTCAACTGGTCCAGTGTCGAGCCGAGCCGTTCCGCGTCCCAAGCGCCTTTTTCCTCCAGATCCGATTCCAACCCGCGCAACGCCAAATTGAATCCGCTCACCCGCGCGTCGAGCTCGTCCACCTTGATCTCGACCGCGCCCGTCGCCACTTCGCCGCCGGCCATCAACGGTTTTTCGGTCGGCGACGCGTTGGACAACCGCGGCGCACGCGAGGTCGGCGGCGTCTTTTTTTCTTGCGAGGCCGTTCGCTCGACCGTTTTTTGCGTCGTTTTGTCTGATTCGACTTTGTCGCGCGACGGCGCCTCGGCCGTCTGCTCCGACTCGAACTTCGGCGCCTTCGGAAGCGGCTCGATGGCGTTGGGCGTGGCCGCGAGCGTCGCTTGGTCCAGCCAATCGATCAGTCGATCTTGCTGCTCGAATTGCGAACCGGCCACCTTCCACGCCAAATAAGCGTCGAACCACGCCTGCTGTCGTTCGCCCAACTCCTTTTGGGAGTGGCGGAAGGCATCAAACACCTTCGCACGATACAGTCGCACCCGCTGGTTGAGCGCCTCCTTTTCGGACGAGTCGGTCGCTTTGATCACGTCGTGCAATGTCTGCCACGTGACCAGCCCCCGATGCAACTGATCGCGAATCTTCGCTTGTTGTCGGGCCGCGTCCTCGGCCGACAGCGACAACTCCGCCGCCCGCATCGCGCGACGCTCCAACCGTCGCAGCCAATCTTGTTGCTCCGCCGGCGGCAGCTTGCCGATCCGGTCCAAAAGTTTCTGGATCGGATCTCCTCGTTCGGCTGCGCGAGGCGTCGTCGCTGCAACCTCTTTTTTGGGGCGATCGTCTGCGGCCCAGGTCATCGCCGCCGACAGCCCCAACAACACCGCCGCTAGGTAGAAAACCGACTTCATAGTCTCTGACTCCAGATCCTCATGCCCCTCCCCCTCTATAGTAGCGCATAACCGAACAAAGTCAACAAACCTGTCAAATTGGCAGACGTTCCGAAGATTCTCAACGGCCTTTTGTCACCCCTGGCGTGAAGTTCCTGAGTTGGTTTTTTGACCAAAACCGCCCTAAGTTCTTTGAAGAAAGCCTATTGCGTGGATTGTGGCAAGATTGGCGCGAGAGTTGCATCACCAAAACGCCCCAGTGTTCCTGTCTGGCCGCTTTGGCAGTCGGGATCCACGCGCGCCATTCGTTTCTGCATTTTTTCGAGAAGTTTTGGAGACAACCAAGCATGGCAAAAAAGAAAGAGGCTACGGACCCGAGCAAGATCAAGCTCCAACCGTTGGGCGACCGCGTCGTGGTCGAGCGTGAAGAGTCGGAAACGATGACCGCCGGCGGGATCGTGTTGCCCGACAGCGCCAAGGACAAGCCCACGCGCGGCAAGATCGTCAGCGTCGGCGACGGCCGGCTCTCGGACTGCGGCGTCCGTTGCCCGTTGCAAGTCAAGGTTGGCGATCGCGTGCTGTTCAGCAGCTACGCCGGCGACAGCTTTAAGGTCGGAACCCGCGAGCTTCTGTTGCTGCGCGAAGAAGATATTTTGGCCGTTATCGAATAACGAAAATACAAGGAGATACGTTCCATGGCGAAAATGATTGCCTTTGACCAGGAAGCCCGCGACGCCCTGAAGCGCGGCGTTTCCAAGTTGGCCCAGGCCGTAAAAGTGACTCTTGGTCCGCGTGGACGCAATGTGATTCTGCAGAAAAGCTTCGGCTCGCCGACCGTCACCAAAGACGGCGTCTCGGTCGCCAAAGAAATCGAACTGGAAGACGTCTACGAGAACATGGGCGCCCGGATGGTCCGCGAAGTGGCCAGCAAAACCAGCGACGTGGCCGGCGACGGCACCACCACCGCCACGTTGATGGCCGAAGCCATCTTCAACGAGGGACTCCGCGCCGTCGTCTCCGGCGTCAACCCGATCCAGTTGAAGCAAGGCATCGAGCGCGCCGTGGCCGACGTGACCGACAAGCTGAAGAGCATGTCCATCTCGGTCAAGAATAAGAAGGAAGAAATCGCCCAGGTCGGCACTGTGGCCGCCAACAACGACGCCGAAATCGGACGCCTGTTGGCCGACGCCATGGAGCGGGTCGGCAAGGACGGAGTGATCACCGTCGACGAAGGCAAGAGCCTGGCCACCGAGGTCGAGTGGGTCGAAGGCATGCAGTTCGACCGCGGCTATCTGTCGCCCTATTTCGTGACCGATCCGGCCAAGATGGAATGCGTGTTGGAAGACGCCTACGTGCTGATCTACGAAAAGAAGCTCAGCAGCGTCAAGGATCTGGTCCCGGTGTTGGAGAAGGTCGTCAACGCGGGCAAGCCGTTGTTGATCATCGCCGAGGACATCGACGGTGAGGCCCTGGCCACGCTGGTGATCAACCGCCTGCGCGGCACGCTGAAGATTGCGGCCATCAAGGCCCCGGGCTACGGCGATCGCCGCAAGGCCATGCTCGAAGACATCGCCATCCTGACCGGCGGCACCGCCCTGTTCGAGAGCCTCGGCAAGAAGCTCGAAAACGTGACGCTGGCCGAGCTGGGCCGCGCCAAGAAGATCGTCATCGACAAAGAAAACACGACGATCATCGAAGGCGCCGGCAAGAGTTCCGACATCAAGGGCCGCATCGAACAGTTGCGCCACGAGATCGAGAACACCACCAGCGATTACGACCGCGAAAAGCTTGAGGAACGGCTGGCCAAGCTGGCCGGCGGCGTGGCGAAGATCAACGTCGGCGCCGCGACCGAGAGCGAAATGAAAGAGCGCAAGGCCCGCGTCGAGGACGCCTTGCACGCCACCCGCGCGGCCGTCGAAGAAGGCATTCTGCCCGGCGGCGGCGTCGCCCTGCTGCGAGCCTCGTCGGCGGTCAAGCCCGAGGGCCTCGGCCAGGACGAAGAAGTCGGCTACAAGATCGTGCTGCGTGCGTGCCGAGCCCCATTGACCCAAATCGCCCAGAACGCCGGTCAAGACGGCGGCATCGTGTGCGAGAAGGTCGCCGAGGGCAAGGGCGCGTTCGGCTACAACGCCCTGACCGGCGTCTACGAAGACATGGTCAAGGCCGGCGTGATCGACCCGACCAAAGTGACCCGCACCGCCCTACAAAACGCTTCGAGCGTCGCCTCGTTGCTGTTGACCAGCGATGCGTTGGTGGCCGAGAAGCCGAAGAAGGAAAAAGCCCCCGCCATGCCGCAAGGCGGCGAAGAGGATATGTATTAAAGAAGCAGGGATTAGAGGTTAGGGATTCGATTTCCGATTCCATCTTCTTCTGCGGTTTCACAATCGGAAGACTTGCAACTCGAAGCGTCCCGGGATTTCGATCTCGGGGCGCTTTTTTATTTCCCCTCACATATCGACCGCGAGCCGGTGCCCGGTTGTCGGAGAGGGGACGCATCCTAAGAAGTCCAAGACATCTTCGCACGCCCCGGGCGATATGGTAAGTTT
>JAJFVC010000052.1 GCA_021372005.1 Planctomycetaceae bacterium
GGCTGCGCCCGCGACGCCCTGACGCGGCTGATCCTGCCCAGCCTGGAACGCGATGTACGTCGCGAGTTGACCGAGCGGGCGGAAACGCACGCCGTTGAGGTGTTTGCCAAGAACCTCCGCAAGCTGCTCGTCCAGCCGCCGGTCCGCAATCGCCGCATCCTGGCCGTGGACCCCGGGTTCAAGAGCGGCTGCAAGCTGGCGGCGCTGGATGAGTTCGGCAACCTGCTCGACCATGCCGTGATCTACCTGATCGGCAACCCCGAGCGGCGGCCAGAAGCCCAGAAGATCGTCCGCGACCTGATCGACCGCCACCAGTTGTCGGTGGTGGCGATCGGCAACGGCACAGCCTGCCGGGAGACGGAGGACTTCTTTGCCGAATTGATCAGCAGCGATGAGCTGAAGGACCGCGTCTGCTACGTGATCGTCAACGAGGCGGGCGCCAGCGTCTATTCGACCAGTCGGGTCGGTCGCGACGAACTGCCGAATTTCGACGCCTCGATGCGCGGGGCGATTTCGATCGGCCGGCGGCTCCAGGACCCGTTGAGCGAACTGGTCAAGATCGACCCGGCGAACATCGGCGTGGGACTCTACCAGCACGACGTCAAGGCGAAGCACTTGTGCACCTCGTTGGATGGCGTTGTGGAATCGTGCGTCAACTACGTGGGCGTGGACGTGAACACGGCCAGCCCGGCGCTGTTGCGTTACGTTTCGGGCTTGAACCAGTTGACCGCTCGCCGGGTCTATGAGCAGCGCTTGCAGGGCGGCCCGTTCCGGACGCGCGAGCAGGTCAAAGAGGTGGTCGGCTTCGGCGAGGCGACGTTTGTCCAGGCGGCCGGGTTCTTGAAGATCGTCGGCGGCGAGAATCCCCTGGATGCCACCTGGATCCACCCGGAAAGCTATGAAGTCGCCACGCGAATCTTGGAGAAGCTTGGCCGCGGGCCCGCCGACCTGACGTCGAAGGAAACGCTCGCCAGTCTGGCCGAGCAGATCGGCAAGCTGGACGTGCCGGCGTTGGCCGCCGAGTTGCAGGTGGGCGAGTTGCTCTTGAAGGACATCCTCGCCCAGTTGGCCCGGCCGGGCCGCGATCCGCGTGAAGACTTGCCCGCGCCGATCTTCAAGCACGGGATCATCAAGCTGGAAGATCTGACCCCGGGCATGGAGTTGACCGGCACGGTGCTCAACGTGGTCGATTTCGGCTGTTTTGTCGACATCGGCATGCACGACAGCGGACTGGTCCACGTCAGCCGCCTGGCCGATCGTTTCATTCGTGATCCGCACGACGTCGTGGCCGTCGGCGACATCGTTCGCGTCTGGGTCATGGAAGTGGACAAAGAACGACGCCGCGTGTCGTTGACCATGGTCCGGCCCGGCTCCGAACGTCCCAAACCGCAGCCCAAAAGCAACCGTCCCGCCGCCGACCACGGCAAACCGCAACCCAAGGGCACCCGTCCCGCCCCGCAAGAAAAACGCCCGCCGCGTCCGCCCCAACGGCAGAATCGGCCGCCGCACGGACAACAACATCAAAATCGTCCGCCGCGTCCGCCGCGTCCAAAACCGGTCATCCCGATCACCGAGGCGATGAAAAACGGCAAGGAGCCGATGCGCACCTTCAGCGACCTGTTCCAGTTCTATCAACAGAAGCCGGCCGAAGAACCGCAGCCCGCGCCGACGGTCGAAAACCCGCCGCCCGAGAGCGAGTCGTAACTTTTCGCGTTTCTTGTTCGAGCAAAAAAATTGGGCTTGGGTCAGTGCCCGATGTATTTTGCATAAACCGCTCGGGCCGCGGCCACGTCCGACGTGCCGGCGACGATCGCCCTGGCGTCGGCGAACACGGTGATCTCGAACCCCTCGACCTTCAACCGCAACAGGTGCGGGTTGCAAACCACCGGACCGACGCCCGACAGTTTTTCGGCCAATCGCTCCAGCGACACGCTCGCGCCCGGATGACTCAACTGCACGGCGTTTCGTCCGCAAAGTACGGCCGTCCGATGGCCTTGGCGACCGGCGAGCCACACAAGCTCTTCGTGCCGGCAGGCCGGGCAATCCACTTGGTCGCGCAATGATCGAACGTCGATCCGCCGCGTTTGATTCCGCCACAGATCGACGACCGTCAAGTCGCGTGAGATGGCGTCGACGCGGCCGCTCAGGATTTTGATCGCCTCGCACGCCTCGATCGACGCGATCGCACCGACGATCGGTCCCAGAATCCCGGCGGTCTCGCACGTCTCCGCGACGCCCGGCGCCGGGCACTCGGGCATCAGGCACCGCAGACACGCCGTCTCGCCGGGCACGATCGTCATCGTCCGCCCCTCCGCGCCGACGCAGCCGCCGTAGATCCACGGCAGCCCGCGAGCGATCGCCGCGTCGTTGATCAAAAATCGCGTCTCAAAATTGTCGGTCCCGTCGAGAATCAGCCCGACGCCGTCGCAGAACCGCTCGATGTTCGACGGCTCGATGTCCGCGACGATCGGGTCCAATCGGACGTCGGAATTGATTCGCCGCAGATGTTCGGCGGCGGCCACGGCCTTCGGCGCGCCGACCCGAGCGTCGTCCTCGTCGAACAGCGACTGCCGCGGCAAATTGCTCGCCTCGACGAAATCACGATCGACGATGCGCAGCGCGCCGATCCCCGCGCGCACCAAAAGATGTGCGATCGCACTGCCCAGCGCCCCGCATCCGCAAAGCAGGGCCTTGGCTCCGCCGAGCCGCCGCTGTCCGTCGTCGCCCAGCGCCGCAAAGCGCACTTGCCGGGCGTAACGATCGAAGTTCGGCGTTGGTTCGGAATCGTGAGCCATGCGTCCTCATCAGCCGGGCGGACGTTCTGTCCTACGTGTTTTTGTCGCGCTCTTTCAAAATTTTCGCCAAAAAGCCGGCCGTGACCGATCCCGAGGCCCGGGCGACCATCTCCGGCGTCCCCTTGGCCACCACCTGTCCGCCCTCGTCCGCGGCGCCCGGCCCCAAGTCGATAATATAGTCCGCCGCCTTCATGATTTGCAGGTTGTGCTCCACCACCAACAGCGAATGCCCGACGGCCAGCAGCGCGTCAAAGCAGTCCAACAATTGCACAATGTCCGAAAAATGCAGGCCCGTGGTCGGCTCGTCCAAAATGAACAGACACCGGCCGCGTTTCGCGCTGCTCATGTATCCGGCCAGCTTCAATCGCTGCGCCTCGCCGCCCGACAGCGTGTTGGCCGGCTGGCCCAGCCGCACGTAATCGAGCCCGACGTCGATCAACCGCTTGAGCCGGGCCTGCACTTTCGGCTGGCCGCGGAAGAACGTAAAAGCCTCGCGCACGGTCATTTCCAACACGTCTGCGATGTTGCGGCCGCGATAGGTCACATCCAGAATCTCGTCGCGGTATCGCGTCCCGTTGCACTGCGGGCATCGTATGTAGACGTCGGCCAAAAACTGCATGTCGATCTGCGTGTAGCCGTCGCCCTGGCAGGCGTCGCAGCGGCCGCCGTCCACATTGAAGCTGAAATGCCCGGCGTTGAACCCTCGCGTCCGGGCCTCGACCGTTTCGGCGAACACGTTGCGAATCTCGTCAAACGCCTTCAAATAGGTCACCGGATTCGATCGCGGCGAGCGGCCGATCGGACTCTGGTCGACCATGATCACGTCGTCCAACTGGCCGTCGCCATAGACGTCGTCGTGCGGATAAGGCTTCGGCGAGTCCTTGCGCAGCCGCTGACACAACGCCGGATAGAGCGTGTCTTGGACCAGCGTGCTCTTGCCCGAACCGCTCACGCCGGTCACCAAACACAACGTGCCCAGCGGAAACTCGACCGTGATGTTTTTCAGATTGTTGCCGCGCGCCCCGGCCAACCGAATCCAGCCGTGATTGGGCGGCCGACGCTGCCCACAGCCATTGAACCCGCGCCGCCCCGTCAAATAATCGCCGGTCAGACTGTCGGACGATTTTTCCATTTCGGCCGGCGTGCCCTGAAACACCACCTTGCCGCCGCGCTCGCCCGCGCCGGGTCCGATCTCGATCACCTGATCGGCCGCGCGAATGATCGCTTCCTCATGTTCGACGACCACCACCGTATTGCCGCGTTCGCGCAGCCGGTGAATCGCCCCGAGCAATTGATGGATGTCGCGCGGATGCAGCCCGATCGACGGCTCATCGAGCACGTACAGCATGTTCACCAGGCTAGAGCCCATCGCGGCGGTGAGCGCCACGCGCCGTGCCTCGCCCCCGCTGAGCGTCCGCAACGTGCGGTCGAGCGTCAGATAGCCCAGGCCCACCGTCTCCAAAAAACCGAGCCGCGACCGAACCTGCTCGAGCATCATTCGCCCGATCCGCTCTTCGGACTCGGGCAGTTGCAGCTCGCGGAACATCGCCGCGGCGTCGCGCACCTTCATCGCGCTGATCTCACCGAGATTTTTTCCGCCGATCCGAGCGGCCAGCGCCTCGGGCCGGAGCCGCGCGCCGCCGCATGCCGGACACGGCCGAAAACTGCGCCACCGGCTCAAAAACACTCGAATGTGCATCTTGTACTTGCGGCGTTCGAGCCACCCGAAAAAGCCATCGAGCCCGCCGAACTTTCGCTCCGGCACGCCGTGCAGCACGATCGCCTTGTGCCGCTCCGCAAGCTCCGCGAACGGCACGTCCATCGGCAAATCGAAGTCCGGCGCCAGCGCCGCCAGCTCTTTCAACTCGTGCAAATAGGCCGGCGTGTTCCACGGCGCGATTGCCCCGTCGCGCAGCGTCTTCGACGGATCCGGAATCACCAAATCCATGTCGATGCCGATCACGTTGCCAAACCCCTCGCACTCGGGACACGCCCCCATCGGATTGTTGAAACTGTACAATCGCGGTTCGGGCGTCGGATACTCAATCCCGCAGTCGGCGCACGACAACCCCGTGCTGAACCCGATCCGTCGCCACGGCCGATCGTCGAGCGTAAAAAGGGGAGAAGGGAGTGAGGCGAGAGAAGAGGGAGATTTGGAGCCGTCTTCAACAAAGACATAGCAGCGGCCGCGGCCCTTGGCGAACGCCGTCTCCAGCGAATCGCGCAGCCGACTGTCGCTCGCGCCGCCCGTGACGAGCCGATCGACCACGACGTAAATCTCCATCGGCGAAAGCAGCGCGGCCAGGTCCGCCGGCGCGTCGAGCGAGACCGTCCGCCCGTTGACGATCGCGCGGACAAAACCGTCCTCGCGCAACTCGGCGGCCAACTGCCGGATCATCCCATCGGCAGGCAGTTCGGCCCGAAACGCAACGATAAACTTAACGCCCTCGGGCAACAAGCCGAGCGTCTCGGCCGCGTTCTGCGGCGTGTCCCGTCGCACTTCCTTCCCGCACTGCACGCAATGGATGTGGCCGATCTTGGCCATCAGCAGCCGCAGATAATCGTTCGTCTCGGTCGCCGTGCCGACGGTCGAGCGACTCGAACGACTCGTGTTCTTTCCGGTCACCGCGATGGCCGGCGGAATGCCGTCGATTCGATCGGCCTCGGGCTTTTCCAACCGCTGCAAGAATTGCCGCGTGTAGGCCGAAAAACTCTCGATGTAGCGCCGCTGTCCTTCGGCGTACAGCGTGTCGAGCGCCAGGCTGCTCTTGCCGCTGCCGCTGAGTCCGCAAAACACGATCAGCTTTCGCCGCGGAACGTCGAGGTCGACGGACTTCAAATTATGAACTCGCACGCCCCGAAGCGTGATGCAGCCGAACTCCGCCTTGCCGCCGTTCGCGGAGGCGTTCGAGTCCGAGCGAGAGGACGTGCCTGAGCCGTTGCGAGCCACAGTAAGATTTCCAGCCATGCCCGGCGGACTATTTCAACGAAAACCCAATTCCTCATTATACCAGCCCGCCCACGCGGCGTCCACCAAGCGATTTTTTCGGAAACAGCGTGCGTCGCCGCATTTTATGGATGTTTGCTTGGAGAAGGAACCAGCTCGGCGACGTATTGGGCCCATTTTCCGGCCTCCCGTAAGTCGGCCTGGGTTCGTTCGCCGTGTAAAGTTCCGTAGAATCGCAAAAAATCCGCGGCGAGTATTACTTTTCCACACTTCCGCCAAGAAATTCCGGCGACTGCAACAACCGGGGCGAACTTTCCAGCGGCGGCGTCTCGCCGATGTCTGCGTTCGAGGGCGACGCGCCCAACTCCTTGAATCGCCGGGCGCTGACCAACACGCGCGACTCGAGCGACCCGACCGCACTGTTGTACGCCCCAATGGCCGTCGACAGCCCCTTGCCCAATCGCTGCATGTGCTCGCCCAAGTCGGAGATCCGCTTGTAAAGCTCCTGGCCCAACTCGCTGATGGTTTTCGCGTTTTCCGCCAACCGCTCTTGCCGCCAACCATAGGCCACGGCCCGCAGCAGCGCAATCAGCGTCGTCGGCGTCGCCACGATCACATTTTGACGGACGCCCAACTCGATCAACTCGGGATCGTTCTCCAACGCCGCGCTGAAAAACACCTCGCCGGGCAAAAACAACACGACAAACTCCGGCGTGAAGTCGAACTGCTCGAAATACGACTTGCGACCCAACGCCATGATGTGCCCGCGCACCTGACGGGCGTGATCCTTCAGCTTCGCCGCGCGCGTCTCGTCGTCCGGCGCTTCGATCGCGTCCAAATACGCCTCCAGCGGCGCCTTCGAGTCAACCACGACGTTCTTCTGGCCCGGCAACCGAACGATCAAGTCGGGCCGCAGCCGACCGTCGTCCGTGTCGGTCGACTGCTGCTCGACAAAATCGCAATGTTCCAACATGCCGGCCATCTCGACCACGCGCCGCAACTGGATCTCGCCCCAGCGCCCGCGAGCCTGCGGACGCCGCAACGCCTTGACCAGATTGGCCGTCTCGCCGCGCAGCTCCTTCTGCGTCTCCGAAAGCGACCGGACCTGCTCGATCAGGCCGCTGTAGGCCTCGATGCGGCTTTTTTCGAGCTCCTGCAGCTTGACGTCCACTTTGCCCAGCGACTCGCGGACCGGCTTGACCAGTTCGTCGATGGCCGACTGCCGCTTTTCGAGATCGCCCCGGGCCGACTCCTGAAATTTTTCCAGATGCGTCTTGGCCAGCTCCAGAAACGACGTGTTGTTGCTTTGCAGCGCGCCGGCGGCCAACGCCTTGAACGTGTCGGCCAACTGCCGCTTGGCGTCGTCCAACAGCGCGAGCTTCTCTTCCGTTTGCTTTTGCTGCTCGGCCAGCGCCCGACGCAACTCGGCCGCCTGCGAGGTCAGCACGGTCACCTGCCGCTGAAGATCGGCCAACGAAACGTCCTTCTCGCTCAGCCGGCCGCGCAGCTCCTCGATCGACGACTCTCGGGCCAAAAGCCGCTCGGCCATCGCGGCCGTCTCCATGGCCGACTCGCCGCGTCCGCGCTCAAAAGCGGCCGACCTTTTCGCCCGACCGACCAGCCACGCCGCCGTCGCTCCGAAAGCCACGCCGATCAACAGCATCAAAACAGAAACGCCCAAGTCCATGGGCCTCAATGTACGCCGACCTATCGCCCGCGCCAAGTGGCTTTTCGACGCTCTGTCCCTACAAAGCCATTTCGTCGAGCGGTCCGATCGTCACCGTCGCGCAACGGCTCAACGGCCATCGGGCCAGCGCCGCCGCCAGATCGTCGGACGTCAGATCGGACACGGCCTGCAAGTCCGACTCGATCGCGCGATACTCGCGCCGATACACCCAGTCGTTGCCGACCGCAAAAAGCCGTCCGCGCGGACGTTCGGCCGACAACACGATCCGCGAACGCACTTTGTTTTTGGCCTGCTCCAGCTCGGCCGCCGAGACGCCGTCCGCCTCGGCCTTTCGATAGAGATCCAAGATGCGACGCAGATTGTCGGCGGCCCGTTCGGGCTCGCAACTCATGTAGGTCATCAGCAAGCCCGTCCCCTCGTGTTCGCTATGACACAAACTCACCTGCTCGGCCAATCCCGGATCGACCAGTTCCCAAAACAGCCGGCTGCCGGAATCGTCACCCAACACGGTGACCATCAGCTTCACGGCATAGCGATCGCCGTCTTCGGCCGCGGGCCCAGAGGCCAACAACAGCGTGTACTGTTGCGACGCCGAGGGGCGACAAATCAACTGGAACCCGCATTGGCCGATCGCCGGCGCGACGGTGCGTTGCGTGGGCCTCGCAGGCCACGGGCCGCAACACCGGCGAGCCGAGTCGACCAGCGCGTCGAAATCCACGCGGCCCGCCGCGGCCAACACGATGTTGGTCGGATTGTACCGATCCTCGAAATACGCCCGCATCGCTTCGGACGAAAGCCCCTCGATGCTCTCCGTGGTGCCCAACACGCTTTGACCCAACGGATGCCGGCCGAAAAAGAGCGCCCGGGACTTGTCGTCGGCCCCAAACGGCGGCTGATCGTCGTACATCCGGATCTCTTCCAGAATCACTTGCTTCTCGGTCCGAAAATCGTCCTCGCGCAGCGATGGCCGAAGGATGTCGGCCAGCAGATCGACGGCCCGATCTTGTTGCTCGGGCAGCACCGCCGCGTAGAACACCGTGTTTTCTTCGTTGGTGAAGGCGTTGTAATGGGCGCCCATCTCGTCGAACTCGCGGTTCACGTCGTCGGCCGAGCGGCTCGGCGTGCCCTTGAAGACCATATGCTCCAAGAAATGGCTCACGCCGGCCACGTCGGCGGTCTCGTCGCGCGAGCCGGTCTTCACAAAAAAACCCATCGCCGTCGAATACGCCGCGTCGTTACACTCGGCGACGATTTCCAGACCATTGGGCAATACGTGTTTGAGAAATTCCATGTTTGGTCACCTGCCGTCCGATCCGTCCGGCGTCTGAAGCGGTTGGCCGCCGACCGTCACCACGGTGAATCGTTTCGGCGGATGTTCGGCCGCATATCGACTGATGCTCTGTCCGCTCAGCCCGTCGATCAGCCGCCCCATCTCGTCCAACGTCCTCGCGCGGCCCAAATAATACCAATCCCGGCACAACGACGCGCTGCGCGACACGCTCGACTCCTGCTGCATCACCAGCGCGCTTTTGATCCGCGCCTTCAGCCGGTCGATTTCGTGCTCCTCGATGCCCTTCGACAACCGAAGCAGCTCGCCGATCGTCACGTCGAGCGTCTGCTGGGCCCGATCCGCTCCGGTTCCGGCATAGCAAAAAACCGCCCCGCGACGCAACAGCGTGTGCTGCACGGCATAGACGCTGTAACACAATCCGCGTCGTTCGCGGACCTCGGTGAAGAGCCGGGCGCTCATGCCGCCGCTCAACACGCCGACGGCGCCCCACGCCTGAAAATAATCCGCGTCGCAATACGGCACGCTGTCGTAGCCGATGCCGATCTGCGTCTGCTGCGAGTCGTAGGGCAAGTGCAAATAGCCGCCCGGCGCCGGCATTTCTTCGACGGGCAACTCCGGACCCGGCGTCCAATCGCCGAACAACTGCCCGACCCAATCAACTAGCCGCGGCCACTCGAAACGGCCCGCCACGCCCAAAATCGTCCCGTTCGGCCGATAGCAGCGATGAAATTGCCGCCGGACGTCGTCGATCCCGGTCGCCTCGATGGCCTCGCGCTCCCCTTGCAACGGACGGCCCCACGGCCACGGATAATGACGACGCCGCAGCTCGATCATCACCTTTTGCGACGGCTCGTCCTCGACCGCCCGCAGCTCCTGCAACATCGCCAGACGCCCGGCCTCGATTTGATCTTCCGGCAAATGCGGACGGCGCAGCACGTCGGCGTAGATCGCCAACGCGGGCGCGAGATTTTCGGACACGGTCGCCCCGCTGTAGCCGGCGTGGCTGCTCGAGACCGATTCGCTCCGCTCGACGCCCAGATTGTCCAGGTCGAGAATGAACTGCCGGCTGTCGCGCGAACCGGCCCCGCGCAGCGCCATCTCGCAGGTGAATCCGCTCAGCCCGGCCCGATCCGTCGGATCGTACACGCCGCCGGCGGGCGTCAAAAATGTGAACGCCGCGGACCGCAGCCACGCCATCGGCTCGGCGACCAGCGTCAAACCGTTTGCGTAGGTGTGAGAAACAATCGAATTGGTCACTTCGAACATTCCGTCTCGACAGCCTTGTAAAGGGAGCGAACCACGGTGAATCCGAGCTGCCGATATAAACGGATTGCGACGTGATTTTCCGCCGTCACCTCAAGATGGACGCGCTGCACGCCGGACTGGCCGAAACCCGCCAGCGCGCGCTGCAATAAGTTCTTGCCGAGTCCGAGCCCTCGATGGCCCGGCACGACGCCGAGATTCTGAATCGCACCCAATTCCGGCGTCTCGCGGATCCCTTGCACCGTGCCGCAATACTCCGGCTTCGCCCCTCCGCCCGGCGCATGAACCAACAACCACGTGGTCTCCGGCAAAAACCCTCGCCGTTGCGAGATGTCCCGCATCAATCGCCGGCAACCTTCAAACTCCAAAAAACACGGAAAAACCGCCGCGTCGATCGCGTCCCGAAAACTCAGATATTTCGCCTGCGAAAACGCATCCAACAGCGACTCTTCCCACGGCAAATAGAAATAACTTGTCGGCAGCGGCGGCGGCGTCCACAACCGACCGGCCAGTGGGATCTCCATGCGGAAACGTTTATAGTAGGCCAGATCCATATCCGGTCGTTCGGAGCAGAAGGCTTCAGGGTACGAGGTACGGCAGCTTCTTCCATTGTAATCTATCGGGCCGCGACCAGGGGGTCAATCGCCGCCTTTCCGTCTCGTTGCATAACCCGCATTTTGTGCAAATTGCGCTTTTTCACATTTAGGTTGCATGCCGCGTCAATTGTGTTGTAGAATAACACAAGCATCGAGCAGACATTGGGGCAAAGATTGGAACGTTTTCCGCACGCGTGGGGGGATACTCAATGCACTGGCTCTGGTGGACACCGCTGATCGCCGTATTGCTCGGCGCGACCGCCATCGCCGCCCTCCGAGGGCGCAACCGTCGTCCACGTCTGAGCGCGCCCATCGCCGGGCTGACGCAAGCCAAGCGGCGATTCCACGTCCAACGCGAGCGACTCGAAGCGAAGTTTCTGCAGTTGGCCGCCGCCCACGCGCAACCCGACGCCCCTCGTTGGATCGACGGCTCGTTCGCCGACGACGTGGCCTACGTCCGCGACCGATCGAACGGCCAATTGTCGGCGTTGGTCGCCGTCACGTTGGCCGCCGACGAGTTGGACCGTCTAAGCATGAATCTGTCCGAGCAGGGCCAAGCCGGCACGGCGGTTTTTCGGTTCGACTGCGATCATTGGGAGACCGACGGCCGAACGATTTTGAATCTCAGCCCGGCCGAAGCCGTCGAACGGTTTCACCGCGATTTTGAAATGATCGGCGAAGAGCTCGCCCATCACGTCTCCTAGACCGCCGCTCAGACGCCTTTCGCCAGCTTGCGCAACACGGTGGGCAAAATGCCTCCGTTGCGATAGTAGTCCAGCTCGACCGGCGTGTCGATGCGCGCCTTGGCCGAAAACTGCTTGACGCCGCCGTCGGCCGACGTGACGAGCACCGTCAATTCCTCGCCCGGCTTCAAGGAATCGTTCAACTCGGGAATGTCGAACACTTCGTCGCCCTTCAACCCGAGCGATTCCCACGTCTGCCCCTGCGGCAACTGAAGCGGCAAAATGCCCATGCCGATCAGATTGCTGCGATGGATCCGCTCGAAACTCGACGCGAGGACGGCCCGCACGCCGAGCAGATACGGCCCCTTCGCGGCCCAATCGCGGCTGCTGCCAGTCCCATATTCCAGCCCGGCCAGCACCATCAGCGGCACGCCTTCGGCCTTATATTTCATCGCGGCGTCAAACATCGGCATCAACTCGCCGTCGGGCAGGTGGCGCGTCATGCCGCCCTCGACGCCGCCGGCCAACTGGTTGCGAATCCGGATGTTGGCCAGCGTGCCGCGAGCCATCACCCGATCGTTGCCGCGCCGCGACCCGTAGCTGTTGAACTCCGACGGCGCGACGCCGCGCTCGCGCAGATATTTTCCGGCCGGACCGTCTGCGGCGATCGAACCGGCGGGCGAGATGTGGTCCGTCGTCACCGAATCGCCCAGCGCCGCCAAGACGCGGGCCCCACCGATCGGACAGATTGGACTCGGCTCGGCCGCCAAATCCAGCAGGAACGGCGGCTCTTGAATGTACGTGCTCGCGGAATCCCAGGGATACAATTCGTCGTCCGACACCGCCAATGCGTTCCACATCGGGTTCGACGCGAACACGTCGGCGTAGCGCGTGCGAAACATCTCGGGCCGAATCGCTCGAGCGGCCACCTCGGCGATTTCCTCGGGCGCCGGCCAGATGTCTTTCAAATAGACCGGGCAGCCGTCGCTGCCAATTCCCAACGGATCGCGCGTCAGATCGAGATCGACCGTGCCGGCCAGCGCGTAGGCCACCACCAACGGCGGACTGGCCAGATAGTTGGCCTTCACCAACGGATTGACCCGGCCCTCGAAATTTCGATTGCCGCTCAACACGGCCGCCGCCACCAACCGGCCCTCGACCACCGCGTCGGCCACCGCCTGGGGCAACGGGCCGCTGTTGCCGATGCACGTCAAACAGCCGTAGCCAACCGTATGGAACCCGAGCCGTTCGAGCGGCTTGTCCAACCCGGCCTCGGCCAGATAGTCGGTCACCACACGGCTGCCCGGTGCAAGACTGGTTTTCACATGCGGCTTCGTCGCCAATCCGCGTTGGACGGCCTTTTGGGCCAACAACCCAGCCGCCAACATCACGCTCGGACTGCTCGTGTTCGTGCAACTGGTGATCGACGCGATCACGACCGCGCCGTGCCCGATCTGGCCGTCGCCCTCGACCTTGGCGGTCCGCGCCAACTGGTCGTCACCGAGCGCAAACCCTCGTTCTTTCGTCGGGGCCTGCAACGCGCGGCGAAACGCCGACGACACTTCTCGCAACGGCACGCGGTCTTGCGGACGTTTGGGGCCCGCCACGCTCGGTTCGACCGTCGACAAATCGAGCCGCAGCACTTTGCTGTATTGTGGACACGAAGCGTTGGAGTCCGCCAACGAGCGAAACAACTGCTGCTCTTTGGCGTACCGCTCGACCAGCGACACTTCGGCGTCGGTCCGGCCCGTCTCGCGCAGATAGGCCAGCGTCTGCTCGTCGATCGGGAAAAAGCCCATCGTGGCCCCATATTCCGGCGCCATGTTGGCCACCACGGCCCGATCGGCTAACTTCATCGCGGCCATCGCCGGCCCAAAAAACTCGACGAACTTATCCACAACGCCCTCGCGTCGCAACATTTGCGTCACGGTCAACACCAAATCCGTGGCCGTCGCGCCCGGCGGCAACCGTCCGCTCAACTCGAACCCGACCACCTCGGGCGCGAGCATGTAGAGCGGCTGGCCCAACATGACCGCCTCGGCCTCGATGCCGCCGACGCCCCAGCCGACCACGCCGAGCCCGTTGATCATCGTCGTGTGGCTGTCCGTGCCGACCAACGTATCGGGCAACGCGACCGGCCCGACCGAATCTTCTCGCAGTACGACGCACTTAGCCAAAAACTCCAAGTTCACTTGATGAATGATTCCGACCGACGGCGGCACGACGCGGAAGTTTTTCAACGCCTTCTGCCCCCATCGCAAAAATTCGTAGCGCTCGCGGTTTCGCTGAAACTCCAGCGCGACGTTTTCGGCCAGCGCGTCCGACGATCCGAACCGATCGACTTGGATCGAGTGGTCGATCACCAGATCGACCGGCACCAGCGGATTGATCCGCCGCGGATCGCCGCCCAATCGTTTCATGGCGTCGCGCATCGCGGCCAGATCGACCACGGCCGGCACGCCCGTAAAATCCTGCAAAAGAACTCTCGCCGGCTTCATCGGCGTTTCGCGGGTCGCGCGCTGATCGGCCCGCCACGCCGCCAAACGCCGTACGTCGTCCTCGGTCACCTCGCGGCCGTCGCAATGACGCAGCACCGACTCCAACAGCACGCGGATCGAATAGGGCAGCGCGGCGACGCGCGTCAGTCCTTGATCCTCCAAGCGGCTCAAACGATAAATGCCCACCCGTCCGACGCCGGCCCCCGCGTCAAACGTGTCGCGACATTGAAACGGATCGTGCAGAGAGTGCTTCATAGTTTGGGACATCGTAAAGTATGCAAAATCACACGTGTTATGGTTGATGTTTTGAAAGGCTTGCCGCGTCCGAAGTGTTTGGACCATGCCCCGAATGCAACGGCCATCCGTCATACGGTTTCACAAACGTCCATCGTTGCTCGGGCATGCACCATGGGCGAGGATTCTCGTTAGTATAACGAATGACGCGTCGCACGCCATCGGGGGTGTCCAGAAACACGTTCCAGCCGGGGCCGCCCCAGACAGGATGATCCGTCGTTCGCACACCTGCAGTGCGAACTCGCAAGCGAGTGGATTCCTTTAGGTTTGCCAACATTTCATCCGCCTGATGCCTGTGTCGACGGATGACCATATGCACGTGGTCCGGCATGATAGCGCAGGCGTAACAGGTATCGTTGTGTCGACGGATCGCCTCGGCGACGCCTTCGGCAATAATGGGAATTCCATTTTCCGCAAACAGTAACAACGGAAACTTCAATACGCTGCGCGACCGCTCATGAAACTGGCGCATTTCACGCGTCGAGGGTTGAATCTTCTTGCGGCCGTAGTGTAATGCTCCGAGTTGTGCAATCACATCCGACGCAATCGTTTTCGACATGCTTCCGCGAGGATCATTGGGGAGCCAGTATCCGTAGACCGTCCAAATGAGATGATATCCAATAATCACGAAAATTGCTCCAACACAACAAGCCGACGCTTGCGATTTCGCGCGCCCGTTTCGCGCATTGAACTCGAAAAATGGTGAACCCGCAGGCGTTTAAGCGACGTCGGGCCAAAACGCCGGCGTCGGCGCCGTTACGACGACGCGCTGCTTGCCGGTCGGATGGGTGAACTCGAGCGTCCGCGCGTGCAAGGCGATCGCCCGCAACCGCTCGTCCTCGTGTTGCGGCCCAAACGGAATCGTCGAACCATACAGAGCGTCGCCCCAAACCGGATGCCCGCGCGATGCGGATTGAATGCGGATCTGATGCGTCCGCCCGGTCTCCAATTCGATTTCCAACCAAGTGCCTTGCGCGTTGGCGGCCAGCGTGCGATAGTTGAGCACGGCCAGCTTCGCCTCGGGATGATCGGCCGCCACCACTTCGGCCAGCGGATGCCCGAACACCTTGCGCACATAGTCGCGCCACTGGCCGCACGGCGGATCCACCCGCCCGGTGACCCACGTCCAATAGGTTTTTTGGACCTCTCGCAACTCAAACTGTCGGGCCAGCTTTTGAGCGGCGCGGCGTCGCAACGCAAAAACCATCGCCCCGGAGGCCGGACGATCCAGCCGATGCGGCACGCCGAGATACACATCGTGCGGCGGACGGTCGCGCTGCTGCAAAAACGTTTTGATGCGCGTCTCCAGGCTGTCGATGCCCGGCGGCGCTTGCGTGGCCACGCCCGACGGTTTGCAGACCGCCAGACACGGACCCTCCTCAAAAAGTATCTGAAATCCGGCGTCCATTTTATGCGTAATGCGCGAGCACGGCGTCCATCAGCCGCGGCGAGAGACGGTTGAGCCAGCACAGCACGCGGCCCCAACCATACGGAATGATTTCATGACGACCCCGGCGAATCGCACGGACCACTTGCCGAGCAACCGCATCGGATCGGACCGGCGTGTGTTTCGGCCATTTTGCGTCGATGGTCCGCTCCAGTTCCTTCTCGAAAAACTCGGTTTCCGTAGGGCCGGGATTGACCAACAGCACGTCGATCCCTTGCGACGCAAACTCGGCGCGAATTGCCTCGCTGAATCCGCAGACCGCGAACTTGCTGGCCGAATACTCGCTGCGATTCGGCACGCCGCGCCGCCCGACGATCGACCCGACGTTAATGATGATCGGCCGCACGCCCCGTCGCAACGCCGGCAGCGCCAATCGGGTCATCTCGACCGTCGCAAAAAAGTTAATTTCCATGACGCGGCGCGCCCGATCGACGCTGGCGTCGGCGAACGGCCCCAACGCGCCCACGCCGGCGTTGTTCATCAAAATGTCGAGCCCGCCGAGCTTTTCTTGGGCCGCATCGAGCGCCCGCTGCCGCGTCTGCGGATCGGTCATATCGCCCGCGACCGTCTCGATCCGCACGCCCAACGGCGCAATCCGGTCGACCAACTGCCGCAGCCGGTCCTCGCGCCGCGCAACCGCGACCAGATGCACGCCGTGCCGGGCCAACTCCAGCGCGGTGGCGAACCCGATGCCGCTCGACGCCCCGGTCACGATGGCCCGTCGATCCTTCAATTTACGCTTCACAGGCTCCCTCCGTCGTTACGGTTTTGATTTCCGCCCCCCCTCTTTTTTCTCCGATTTCCTGCGTCTCACGATGCGGCCGAATCGAGAGCGAGCCCTCTTCGATCCGGGCCAGATGTTGGGCCGGGATCCGACAATGCACCACGACGTGATGGTCGCAGTAGCGCTTTGAGAGCACCTCGCCGTGCGCCGCCAAATAGGCCGCCAACCGACCGTTGTCGACGCCCAACTCGATGTCGACGTCCAAAAATCCGTGGCTCAACGCCTCGCTCACCGCCGCGGCCAGATTGGCCAGCCCAAACCCCGATCGGGCGCTGATCGGCACTGCGCCGGGGTATCGGCTCAAAATTCCGTCGAGCCGCGCACGGTCGGGCAGCATGTCAACCTTGTTGACTACCAGCAGCGTGTCTTTGCGTTGAATGCCGATCTCCTCCAACACCCGATAGGCCGCGGCGATTTGATCGTACACCGCCGGATTCGACCCGTCGGCCACGTGCAGCAGCAAATCCGCCTGCCGAGCCTCCTCCAACGTCGCCTTGAAACTCTCGACCAAATGGTGCGGCAACTCACGGATGAAACCGACCGTGTCGCTCAGCAGCACCGGTCCCCAGCCGGGCAGCTGCCAGCGGCGCGTTCGCGTGTCGAGCGTGGCGAACAACGCGTCCTGCACAAACACGTCGGCGCCGGTCAGCGCGTTCATCAGCGTGCTCTTGCCGGCGTTCGTATAGCCGACCAACGAAACGGTGAGTCGATCGCGTCGTCCGGCCACCTCGCGCTGTTTGCGTCGTTCGATCGCGCCGAGCTGTCGCCGCAAGTCCTTTAAACGCCGCTCGACCAGCCGGCGGTCTTCTTCCAATTGCGTTTCGCCCGGCCCGCGCAACCCGACGCCCTTTTTCTGACGCGACAGGTGCGTCCACATTCGCTTCAACCGCGGCATGGCGTATTCCAACTGGGCCAATTCGACGGCCAGCCGGGCCTGATGCGTTTGCGCTCGGGTGGCAAAAATATCCAAGATCAGCTCGGTGCGGTCCAACACCTTCAGCCCAAGCGTTTTTTCGAGGTTGCGAGTTTGGGCGGGACTCAAATCGTTGTCAAAAACGACCAGATCGGCATCCTTGGCCGCGCACAGTTGCTTGAGCTCCTCGACTTTGCCGTGGCCCAAGTACGTGGCCGGATCCGGCGCGTCGCGGCGCTGACAAAGCCGCCCGACCACCTGAACGCCCGCCGTCGCAGCCAGTCCCTCCAACTCCTCCAGCGGCGAGCCCAACGGTTTACGGTCCGGCAGCATCACGCCGACCAGCACCCCGGCCTCGCTCAAAACGCTCTCCGTGCGGCTCAGATCGTACACGTTTTAGATATTTCTCCCATCGAGCCTAAAACAAGACCTGCGACAAATCTTGTCACTCGAAATCGCCCTCGCGCAAATGACAATAACTCTCGTAGCGGCGTTCGTCCAGACGCCCGTCCGCCACCGCGTCCTTCACCGCGCAATCGGCCTCGTGCGTGTGCGTGCAGTTCGGAAAATGACACAACGGTCCATACGGCCGCACGTCACGAAAATAGCCCTCGACCTCCTCCGAAATCACGTCCCACAGTTGAAACTGCCGGATGCCGGGCGTGTCGACCACGTAGCCGCCGCCGGCCAGCGGCAACAGCCGCGCGGTGGTGGTCGTATGCTTGCCCTTTTCATTCTCCTCGCTGACCGGCTGCACGTGCAAATCGAAACTCGGATCGACCACGTTCAACAACGACGACTTGCCCACGCCGCTCTGCCCGGCCACGACGCTCGAGCGCCCGAGCATCGCTCGTCGCAACCGTTCGACGCCAATCCCGCTGCGTGCGCTGAGCAACAGCACCTCGTAGCCCATCTGACTGTACACGCCCACCAGCGGCTGCAAGTCGGCCGGATCGGCCAAATCGATCTTGTTGATACAGATCAGCGGCCGCACGCCCCCCTTTTCCGCAGCGACAAGCAATCGGTCGATCAGGTTCGGCTTCAAACGCGGTTCCGCCACACTGGTGACGATGGCCAACTGATCCACATTGGCGACCAGCACTTGCTGCCGGCCGCGAACCGCGCGACAGATGCACCCGCGCCGCGGTTCGACCCGTTCGATCAGACCTTCTTTGGGATTGCTGTTTTCGACAGGCCGGAAAAACACCCGATCGCCGGCGGCCACCACATGACGCTGCTCGGTGGCCAACGTCTTCAACAGTCGCCGCGTGGCGCACTGATAGCGCTGGCCTTCCTCGTCTTGCACGATGCTGAGGAGCCCCAACACGCTCAGCACCCGCCCCGCGCGGCAGCCCCGCTCGCCCACGTCCAACTGAACGTCAAACCCCGGCTCGGCGCTGTCGGCCAACACGTCGCCGCGAATCGTCCGTCGCCGGACCAACTCGCCCTTGCCGCTGATGCGCTCGCTTTGGGCGGGCGACTCGTCCTCGAATCCGTGCTCGCGATACCGCCGCGTCCAGTCCGACGGCCGGGCCCGAACACTGCGATTCTTCCGAAACTCGGCGCGGATCTTTTTCTTCTTGGCCATCTTATCGCTGATTGCCGCGATAATGAAGCTGACCCGGCAGGTCGTTCGTAATGTCGTACGAAGGCGTCTCGCCCGGTTCCAACGTAGGCTTCGAGTGCTTGAACTGACTGGTCTGCAAGCCCGCCCGCTCCAACAACGACTTGCTGAAGATGTCGGTTTCGATCCGCTCGGGCGGCGGCGGCCCCACCGCGCCCAAGTCGGCCGGCGAATATTCCACCTTATACTTGTGCTTTGCCACCGACAACACATCGCCCGGGTCCAAACGCTTCTCCGTCACGCGTATCCCGTTGACCTTCACCCCGTTGCGGCTCTGCATATCACGCACATACCAATAGCCGCCCGTGACCGTCAACTGACAATGATGCGCCGAAACGTTCGAGAACCGCAAAACGATGTCACAACTTTCACGACGCCCCACCAGCAGGCTCTTCTTGAAGAGCGGGATGGGGTCCCCTCCCCCGACGGGCATTAGTTCGCCAAACATCGTAATCGCCTCGTACCTTGTATTAGAATGTTACAACGATATGATGATAAAGACCCTACTTTCAGTGTAGCTGGGCCGCTCCATGTCGTCAAGAAGTTGGTTGTCTGCGTTGCCACTCCCCCACCCTAGTTGGCTTTCCTCCGGGCTGCCCTATCACAGTCTTAACTTCTTTTACCGAAGCAAGTTCGGCGGCAAGATTTGGAAATTGAGCCTCGACGCCGGGTGTAGTTGTCCCAATCGCGACGGCACGCTGGCCACCTTGGGCTGCTTATTTTGCGATCCCGAAAGCTTCAGCCCAAGCCGACGACTTCACTTGCCATCTCTTCGCCAGCAGCTCGACGAGGGGATCCGACGCCTCGAACAACGACACGCCGCCGAACGGTTCATCGCCTATTTTCAGCCCGGCACGAACACCTACGGGCCGCTCGATCGACTGGAGGCCGCCTACCGTGAGGCGATTGCCCACCCTCAGGTTGTCGGATTGGCCGTCGGCACCCGCCCCGACTGCGCCGACGACGCCGTTTTGGACCTGCTGGCCCACCTGGCCCAAAAAACCTGGGTCACCGTCGAATACGGGCTTCAAACCATTCACGACCGATCGCTCGATTGGCTGCGGCGCGGCCATCACTACGACGCCTTTCTCGACGCTTACGAACGCACGCGACGCCGAAACCTGAACGTCGGCGTCCATTTGATCCTCGGACTGCCGGGCGAATCGCGCGACGACATGCTGGCCACGGCCCGCGAAATGGGCAGACTCGCCATTCACTCGGTCAAATTCCACAATCTCTACGCGGTCCGAGGCACGACTCTGGCCGAACAAGTCGCCGCCGGCCTGGTTCGGCTTCCCGAGTTTTGGGAATATGTCGCAGAGGTCGTCGATTTTTTGGAATGGCTGCCCGACCGCGTGGTCGTCGAACGGCTCAGCGGCGACGCACCGCCGGAATATCTGGTCGCCCCGACGTGGTGCCTGGACAAAGCGGCGATCCGACAGGCCGTCGTCACCGAGTTTCAACGTCGCGGCACGCGCCAAGGCAGCCGATCCGTCTGACGCCGCCCGCGACCCAATGGGCGATTTTTTTCATACCCTCGACCGTCGTCGTCTGCTATAGTGGAAGGTATGGTTCGGAGTGGACCGGACGATCGCCGGTCGCGCAGCGAGGGGCCGCCACATCGGCCCGCCATCCGCGGTGCGACGGGAGGAAAGTCCGGGCTCCAGAGGACATGGCGATGGGCAACCCCCACCGACCGCGAGGTCCGGGATAGTGCAACAGAAAGCAGACCGCCGCGCGGACTTCGGTTCGCACGGTAAGGGTGAAACGGTGAGGTAAGAGCTCACCAGCAGGTTGGGCGACCAACTTGGCTAGGCAAACCCCGCCAGGAGCAAGGTCAAGCAGGGAGCAGCGGACCGCGCCCGGACGCAATTCCGGCCGGTCCCGCGGATCGGTCCGATCCGTCACCGACTCCCGGGTAGACCGCTTGAGAGGCCGAGCAATCGGCCTCCTAGAGAAATGATCGTCGCCGTCCGACTCCGGTCCGACGGTACAAAACCCGGCTTACAGGTCCACTCCGACCTTTTTTTGCTCCACACTTGGTTCAATCGGGGAAGGCGATGAGATCGCATCGCCGCAGACCGTTCAACGGCTTAAGATTTTGCACTCTTTCGACTTCAACGCCATCAGGTTTCGGTCGGCACCTTTTCCTTCTCGATGAACTCCAGCAGCTTTGAGATACACAGCTTGTTCATGCTAGTGTGATGCTCGAACGCCTCGACGCGCAAGGCCTCGTGCATGCTCTTGGGCAACCGGACCGTGATGACCCGGGTCGGCTCCTCGCCTTCGGTCACCGGACCGTTCTGCCGCAATTGGGTCAGCAACTGCAAAATCTCCCGGTAAGAATCGGTCTGCTTGAAGGCCAGCAGCGACTCTCGGGTCGGGTAAAGCCGTCGAACCATCCCGTGCAGCCCAAGCACCTCGCGATAGAACGTGATCCAGTCGGGTTTTTGAGCGAACAGTTGTTCGGCGGCGCGTTGAACTTCGACTTGCTTCTCCAAGGTGATCATGCCAGACTCCTTCGGACACAATTGAGGATCGAACTCCCAAAAATCCGCGCCACGCGGCGCCGGTTTTGTGAGAATCCTCCGAAAGAAGTCAAGGGCCAACACTATACCCTTGCATTGCAAGCAGTTACAGCAACGCTTGCACAGTGCCTTCTTTTTGTGCAAATGTGCACACACTGAAGGCACGCCAGAATTGCACAAAAAACAAGCATCGCCAGAAGTCACATTTCCTAAAGTGTCCAGCCATCAAGGCCGACAAGCCGGCAAGCTAGAGAAGCTTGAGAATCTACAACTCGTCGATCAACGCCTCAAAAAACGCCTAGCATGGACGTTCTCCTACCGCACGATCTCCGGCGTCGGACGTCGCGCCACCCAGCCCTTCGACGGCAGCGATTGAGGCTCGTCCGAAGAAGAACCCTCCGCCAAGGAAGTCGTCTCGCCAGATCCTTCCGATTCACCGACCACGCGATCCGTCACCGACACGATCTTCGCCGAATCCGGCACGTCGCCCGGCCGAATGTCCTCACGGACTCGACGCTGAACCTCCGACTGCGAGAGCGTCCCTTCGCCCTGGACCGCGACACCCGACTGCGATGGACTCGAATCAGTCGGCCGCTGTCTCATCCGCGACTGCACCGTCCGATTTTGAACACTCCCGCTCCTGCTCTGCACCTTTTTGGCTTGGGCAACCTTCTTGACCGTCGGACGCCGACTCATCTCCGGAGCCATCTCCATGGTCGCCTCCTGCGAATCGGTCAGAATCGACCCTGCACGACCGCCATTCGACGAGCACGAAGAGCAGCCAGAGCAACCATGTCGGTGATAAACCGGCCCGGCATAATCATTCGGATGGCAGCACATCGTGCAGCCCGCCATGGTCAAAAGCCCCACCACAACGCCGAATCCCAATATCGTCCGGACCATAACAAGTCCCTTCCCCCCCGAAAAGATGAGGTCCAACAGATCTCGACCGATAAGCTACGTATAGTCTTCGGCCAAAAATCTTGCCTAACCCGCATCTTTTTCCAAAACGGCAAATAAAAAAGCCGGACCTGCACGAGGCAGATCCGGCTTCAAACTTCTTTCGGACTCGGATCACCGAGACCAACAGGGCAGGTCCCGACCTCACGGATCAGACGGCCAAGCTAGCACCCAACCATCTTTCCCGTGTCGTCCGGAGACCTTCACATCACGTCGACTTCGGGGCCGCCGGAGCGGGAGCCGGAGCCGGGGCCTTCGGAGCACAAGCGGCCGGAGCACAGCACTTCACCGGGGCACAAGCCTTCGGGCAGCACGACTTCGGACGGCAGGCACGCAGCCGAGCCAGGAAGCCCTCATGGCAACGCTTCGCCTTGCAGCACTTCGGGGCACAAGTGGCCGGGGCACACGCCTTCGGGGCGCAAGCGGCCGGAGCACAGGCCTTCGGAGCACAAGCGGCCGGAGCGCACGCCTTCACCGGCTTGCAAGCGGCCGGAGCGCAAGCCTTCGGCTCACAGCTCTTCGGGCGGCAAGTGCGGATCTTGCGGCAGAACTTCGGACCACAGGTCTTCGGCTCACAAGTGGCCGGAGCACAAGCCTTCACCTGTTTGCAAGCGGCCGGAGCGCAAGCCTTCGGCTCACAGCTCTTCGGGCGGCAGGTGAACAGGCGGCAACGCTTCGGATGGCAGCTCACCGGCTCACAAGAAGCCGGAGCGCAAGCCTTCGCCGGAGCACAAGCCTTGGCCGGAGCGCAGCAATCGCCGGCAACCGCACGGCTCTCGTTGCTCAGCAGAGCAATTCCCAACATCGCGACACTCATCGCGATGCCATACAGATACATACGACTCATTCGAGTAACCTCCAAAAAAGGGTACCGTAGCGTTAAAAAACTCTCGCCGTCTTTCACACCTGACTTTCCGCTCCCGACGGCACCATGACCGGAAAGTGCTAACACCATAACTTGAGCCGCCGACACCTCATCGCTTCAGCCGGAACACTCCCCTGTTCAAGCTTTAACGGCTGTATCCGATGCCAATGTCTGCACAGCTTAGGACGTTAGGCTAACATAGTCGCCTGGGTTGTCAACCAGGGTCCGTGAAAATATTACTCCTGGGAGCCCTCGGCATTTTGGGTGCCATGCACGAATTGCACAGAAAAATCTAGGCCACGTTTTCGCCGCCGCGAACGATCCTTCCGAAACTTTTCAGACGCCAGTCGGCAACGACCGGTGACAACGAAACGCAACATGCTGTGCCACAACATGTTGCAACATCACCAGAAGATCTTTCCGCAGCCGGGAAAGAAACGAGGCCGAACCCTCGAAGAAACCCCCGAAGAACGGCGGTAGTCAGAAAAAACTGAAAAGATCGACAAAAACCACCTGCATGGGCGGGGCGCCGGATTTTCTTGTCCGACACCAACCGAAAACCGTCCCACAGCGGCGGGTCATCGCCTCAGTCGTCAGCGGCGAATTGGGTTTTCCTGCTTCTCGACCTTGTCCGCTTGCAAGTGCTCGGCTTCCTCACGGCGACGCTTTTCTTCGCGGACCAACTCGTGCTTCTTATCCATGTCTTCCGGATCCTCGAAGTTCAACACCAGAGGCGCCTCGCCCGGAAACACCTGGGCTGCCACGCCGATGATGCGCCAACCGACCGTCTCGCGCCGAAGCACCCAAACGATGTCGTCGCTGACCGGACGGTTGTTTTCGTCCAGATCGGTCCAAGTACAAACCACGCGAGCTCCGTCGTCATTGATGTAATCGACCTTGCCGATCGTGAATTTCGCGGTGTCGCTGGCCGGCGGCCGAATGGTCCGGTTCAACGAGGCGTTCTTTTCCCGAGCCTTCGTGCTCAGCATCGCCATGGCCTTTTCGTCATTGCCCGTTCGCAAGGCCTCCAAAAACTCGCGGATCGCCGCGGTCGGACCATCAGATGCTGCGGCGGCCGTCGCCGCGTCACCGGCGTTCGACGACCGATCCGCCGTGCCCGACGACTTTCCACAGCCCAAAACGACCAGCGTCAAAACGACCGACAACGCCAACCCAGAAATCCTTCGCATGGATCCAATCTCCTTATATTTATTGGCATCCCAAAAACCGGTCCGCGACCGAGGGGCGTACCGGGCGGGATACGGCAACATCCGGCCGCAGAAGCCGACAGCGGATGTCGCAAAAACTCCCTTTTTTGCAACAATGCACCAAGAAAAACGGCCCGCAGCGCAGGAGTGTCGCAAGAATCCCTCGCGGCGTCAAGACGAGAAAAGGGACGCCCGGCCACATCGCATACGACAATGCTAGGAATCCGCAGGTGGGAACCAGAAAACGCGGTTACGGCGTCAAAACGCCCGTGCCGTTGATCCGATCGGCCTTCAAGTCCTGCAACGCCCGATTCGCCTCGGCCAACGGATAAACGGTCGTGTGCGGCCGAATCGGAATGGCGGCGGCCTCGGCCAGCAATTGCCGCCCGTCCTCCCGCGTGTTGCACGTGACCGAATGGATGTCGCGTTCGTAAAAAACGCACCGCTCGTAATCCATTTCGGGAATGGGCGTCATGTAGATCCCGGCCAGTGCGAGCGTGCCGCCTTTGTTCAATTTTTCCAACGCCCGAGGCACCAATTCGCCGGCCGGTGCAAACAGGATTGCGCTGTCCACCCGTGTCGGCATCGCCTCGGCGTCTTCACCGACCCACGCCGCCCCCATTTGTTGGGCCAGCCGCCGGTGGCCTTCGCCTCGCGTGACCACAAAAATCTCGCAGCCCCGATGCCGTGCGATCTGGATGACCACGTGAGCCGACGAGCCGAACCCATAAAGGGCCAATTTTGTGCCCGGCCGCAGATTGCATCGCCGCAAGGCCCGATAGCCGATGATGCCGGAACACAAAAGCGGCGCGGCTTCGACGTCCGAAAACGTCGGCGGCATCGGGTACACGAAATCCGCCGAGGCAACGGCGTACTCCGCATATCCGCCGTCGGCATCATAACCGGTGAATCGAGCCGACTCGCAAAGGTTTTCGTGGCCGTGCGCGCAAAATCCGCACTGCCCACACGTGTGACGCAACCAAGCCACGCCGACCCGATCGCCCGGTTGGAACGCATCATGGCTCGACGAACCGATCGGGGGCGGCCCCAACTTATCGACCACGCCGACAATCTGATGGCCTGGGACGATCGGCATTTTCCGCTGCGGCAGATCGCCTTCGATCACATGCAGATCGGTCCGACAGATGGCGCAGCAACGCACGCGGATTCGCAACTCGCCCGGTCCCGGCTCCGGAGTCGGCACATCCGTCCACTGCAACGGCGACGACTCGATCGTCGCGATCCGACGCAACACCATCGCCTTCATGATCGTCGCTCCCGTCGACGGCCGGCGTCCCCTCGCACACGCCCGCGGTTTCCTCAAATCGCCTTGCCGCTGTAGGCCGCGGGCGTTTTCATATAGTTGCCGCGTTGAAAGGCGTCGGTGTCGTCGCAGTTTTCCAAGCTGAGGCTGCCTTTGAGTTGTTCGACCGAATCGTAGCCGTTTTCGGCCATCCAGTCTTGCAGGCCCGACAAAATCGCGCCCGTCTGATGGACGCCCTTCTCGTAAATCGCCGAGGCGATCATACCGACATCGGCGCCGACGAGCAAGGCCTTAGTCAATCCAGCCGCGTCGTGGATGCCGCCGGTGGCCGCCAGCGACGCCTGCACCCGGCCCCGCAAAATCGCGATCCACCGCAACGCCAACAACTGTTCGGCCGGCGAACTCCACTCCAACTGCGGCATCGGCCGAAGCGTCGCCAGATCGACGTCCGGCTGATAGACGCGGTTGAACAACACCAGACCGTCGGCCCCGGCGTCGACCAGCCGTGCGGCCATGTTGGCCAGCGCCGTAAAATACGGCGTGATTTTCACCGCCAATGGGATCGTAATCGACTGCTTCACCGACGCAACCAGATCCATGTAGCGCGTCTCGATGTCGCGGCCCGTCTGATCCAATTCGGCGGCGACGTAGAAAATGTTCAACTCCAACCCGTCGGCCCCGACGTCTTGAATCATCTTCGCGTAGCGCACCCATCCGCCGCGACTGGTGCCGTTCAAACTGGCGATCACGGGGATCCGCACGGCCCGTTTCGCGTCGGCCACGACGGTCAGATAGTCTTCCGGATTGACATGATAGTCAGGCTGTTCGGGAAAATACGTCAGCGCCTCGGGAAAACTTTCGGCCCCGAAGTCGCACACCTTGCTGATCTCCTCAGCCTCATGTTCGATTTGCTCCTCGAACAACGACGGCAGGACGACGGCGGCCACGCCGGCCTCTTCAAGCCGCCGCAACGAATCGACCTCGCCGGTCAAGGGACACGAGCCGACCACCAGCGGGTTTTTCAGACGCCAACCGAGATAATTCGTGCTCAGATCGACGGACATGATCGGGCCTCCGCGTTTTTCGTGATGGGGGGGACATCCCCGAGTTTCCGCACGCCGAGAAATTATAGGGCGGAAGCAAGCCAACCCAAGAAAGTCCGCCGAAAAGGGCGATTTTTCCGCGAAGGACATTTTGGAGAAGAAATCAAACGGACGCACCGCCGGCCCACAACGGTTCCTGACACCTTTTTGTCCCTCACCTTTTTGTCCCTCTTGCTCTCGGGGCTAGACCACGCTATACTAAAAAGCTTATCGCGGTAGCAAGTTCGATTTCTCGCGCAAATGAGGCAGTATTAGCGCCGTCACCTGAGCAAACGTTCGACTTCTTCTGAGCGAACGTTTAGCTTCCTTGGGAGTGACGGGCGCGTTCTGAATGCCGCCTCGGCCCTAGAAAGAATCTCTTCCGTCTCAACGGCGGTGATTTCTTTCTTGCGCCTTGGCCACAATAGGCTGGAACCACCGCAACGATAACTGGAGGCATGCGATGAGAAACTTCAATAGAGCAGCTTGTGTTTTGGCTATGATCGCCGTGACCTTATCTGCCACGAAGCCGGCATCAACGACTATGTCATCCACTTCGACCAACCTGGGCATCCTACCATTTCAATACAAGTTCTAGAAGAGACAATGTCAGCCATAGGGATGTACGTTCACAAAAATTGATCAAATCTTGTTGCGTGTACAACTTTCAAAAAAGGAGACCTGAATGATGTTGAGAAGTCTTCTCTGTGTAGCGTCGCTATTGAGCCTGACGACGGTTGCATCGGCCGGTACTGCTGGATTCAACGTGCATTTAACGTATTCCGGAAGTTATGATGCGAGCGGCAATCAGATGGATGACCTTGCCTGGATGCGGACGACGTCGGCGGACGGCTCGACAAAAACCCTATTGCAATTGAACAGTACGGCAGTGGTCCATGCGTTCACCGTCTCGGTCTCCGTGCACGATCTGGCTGCGGACCAAGACGCCGGGTACTTCCAATTTCGCGGCAACGTCAGTGGCGGCGTTGCATTTGGCGACGGCGCGGCCGGAGGCATGGTCAGCGGCGACCCGTACGTTACCTCAAGTCTTTCCAACACAACCGTCGATCCGACTGCGATGGGCAATACAACAAGCGGAAGTTCAAATGCATCTAGCGCGATTCCGTGGTTTGAAAACAGTATCAACCCGCAGAACAACTTCCTTTGGCTCGCGAAGCGAGGCGTCACAGAAACCGGAAACGGCAACGGCACCTACGGCGACTACATGGCCGCAATGGCCGTTGGAGAAAACTCTCCCTACGAGATGGGCACGCTTTACCTGTCAACGACCGACGTGACCAACATGGGCACGTTCTCGCTAAGCTTCGTAACCGATGCCGAAGGGTACTTTGGCGTGTTGAGCCAAAATGGCGGCGACTATGGCTTGGGCATGGGTACGTCGGCCACTTGGAGCTGGCCGGTCAACTACAGCGCGGTCGGAGATTCAATCGAGTTCACTCCAGCTCCGGAACCGAGCACGATCGCGCTGCTGTTGAGCAGCATCATTGGCCTGGCCACCTACGCTTGGCGCAAGCGCCGGTAGCTAGAAAGACACACGGGGAACGCGACTTTTGCCGTCATCCGTTTCCGTGGACGCGATTTCAAGCGGCGCTGCTGGAAACAGACTCCGCAATTACACGTCGGTCCATTGTCCACTTCGGGCGCTGGACAGAACGGCCTCGCAGACTTGCTGCGTACGTAGAGCATCGCGCAGCGTCGGATGAAACTCCGGACCGCCGTCGATACTCGCTAGAAAATCGGCGAAAGCGTTGATGAACGTGTGTTCGTATCCGATCGTGCAGCCGGGCACCCAATAGCGTTTCATGAACGGATGCTCGGAATTGGTCACATGGATCCGCTGCCAGCCTGTCAGATGATCTTCGATCTTCTTGCCCGTGGCAGGGTCCACGTAACGGAAATACTGCAAAATATGCGGGTCTTCCAGATCGAAGAACACCGCGCCGTTCTCGCCGTTGATCTCAAAGGTGTTGTAGTTTTTACGTCCGCGGGCGTAGCGCGTGCTTTCAAACGTACCGCAGGAACCATTGGCGAAGACCGCCAAGAACAGACAGGCGTCGTCGATCGTGACCGGCTCGACACGACCCGTGTCGGAATGTTTTCGTTCCTTGATGAACGTTTCGGTGTAGGCGACCACCCGACGAATCGGTCCATTGAGCCATTCGGCCGTGTCGATCGAATGGGCCAACAAGTCGCCGGTCACGCCGGAACCGGCCACACGACCGTCGAGACGCCAAAGCGACATGCCGCCTTGCGGCACATCGGCCGAAATCGTGTAGTCCTGGTTGTAGGTGGCGCGATAATGGAACGTCCGTCCGACGCGCCCCTCGTCGATGATCTGTTTGGCCAACGAAACGGCCGGTACGCGACGGTAGTTGAACGACGCCATGTTGGCAACGCCCGCCCTTTCCACGGCCGCCACCATCTCCTTGGCTTCAGCGACGTTCATCGCCAGGGGTTTTTCACAGACGACCATCTTGCCCGCCTCGGCCGCGGCCAGGACGATGTCGTGGTGTAAAACGTTGGGCACGCACACATCGATCAGGTCGATGTCCGGCCGGGCCATCAGTTTGCGCCAATCGAATTCCAGGGACTCGTAGCCCCAAGTGGCGGCAAACGCCTCCAACTTATCCTTCTCTTCCGGTCGGGCACAGCAGACCTTCAGAACCGGTTTGTATCGAGAGGGGAAGAAATGTTTCACTTGGAGATAAGCGTTGGAGTGGGTGCGGCCCATAAAGCCGCAGCCAATCAAACCAATGCGAAGTTCTTCAGACACGGTGATCCTCCTGAGTCTTTGAAGGGTTATTCCTGCCAGCCGTGCTCGCGCCGCACGCCAATCATCGCGTGCAAAATATTGTTCCACGTCTCACGCTGCATCATCGTGGCGTTGGGAAACATGCAGCCGTCCCAGCAAATATGGCGAAAGGACTTGGTCGCTTGGCCCGAGGCGTCACGGAGCCAATATCCGGCATGGCGGACGACATCGAGCTTGCCGTTGGGATCGGTAATCATGCAGTGGCGGCCGGTCTTGTCGTGCGAGCCGCTGCCGTAGACCGTGCCGTCATTTTGCGCCACGTGGAAGTCGATCGTCCAGGGCCTCAACACCATCGTCAGCGTTCGATAGGCTTCATCGAAACGCCGACGATCGTTCCAATCGAAGTCCAACGGCAACAGAGCGTCCTCCGGAGCGTTGTAGCCGACCAAATAAAGCAACGTGTGCGACATATCGGCCTGAAAGCCGAGCGTCTGCGGCCGGTCCACCATTTCCAACAGTTCGATCATGCGGCGCCAACTGTGCATGCCACCCCAACAGATTTCGCCTTCCGCGGCCAGCCGCTCCCCCTCGTCTTCGGCGATCGCACACGCGTCCCGAAAAGTGTCGGCGATCCGGCGCTGATTGTTTTCGGGGTCTTCATTCCATTGAGCGACGCTGCACACCGAATCAATGCGCACCGTGCCATAGGGGCGCACCCCTATTTCTCGTAGTCGCCGGCCCACATGACAAGCCTTTCGGACCTGACCAAGAAAGTTCTGCCGATCGACGTGGGTTCCCATAGGCGAACCGCCGCCGGTGCCGCCATAGACCGGGGCGACCACCGTGCCGATCGCCAAGTTGCGGCGTCGCACCTTTTCCGCCAGGCGTTGGATCTCATCCTCGCCGCCATCGATATGAAAGTGAGGGGCGTAGAGAAAGAGATCGACGCCGTCGAATTTCACACCGTCGACTTCCGCGGCGGCGGTCAAGTCGAGCATCGTCTCCAGGTCGATGACCGGCTCGGCGCCGGGCCCCTTGCCAACCATCCCGGCCCATGTGGCGTTATGCAGTTTAGGATAGTTGTTCACGGGCGATTTTTCCTGTGGTCGCCGATCTCCGGCATGTTCGTATGGGTAGCAGGGCCGAAATAGCGGAGGCCCACCAGGGGTTCGCTGCCGGTGTTTTCAATCTCAATTCCCGCCTGGGCCGCCTCGGCCGTGATGAAGATCTCGTCCCACGGCTCCTCGCCAAAATGGATCATCACCGGCGTCTGAATGGCAAGCTTGCCTATCCGCCCGCAACCTTGCACTGTAATCCAACCACTAGCTCCCGGGTCCGAAACGACGCATTTCGCTCCCGGCATCACGGTGAGCTCTTTGGCCGAAACCGCCTGCTCGCCGTCGAACCGGCCATAGTCAATCCAGCGGTCCGTGTAACCCGGACCGGAACAGGACTCGTCCACGATTGGTTCGATATAGTTGTGTTCCTTGAAGCAAGGATCGACGTTCTTCTCCCAATCAAGCTGCTCAACAATGAAGTCGAGATCGTGGTGTTTTTCTTTAGGCACGTCCTTGACCAAGAGATCCCAGGGAACCTCGCGCCCCTCGACCAACGACTGATACATGCCAAAGACGTCGGAACCCCATTGCGGCTCATACGTGCACATCGAACCGGGCGCGTGCAGTACGCCGGCGGATATCATCCAACCGGTGCCGGCCTTCAGGCGATAGGCTTTCGACAAGTCGAGGATGCCGTTATCGCCCCGATCCCAATTTTCCAGGCAACGACGCACATCGTCTTTGGTCGTACCGGGCTCCAGGCCCATGAACGTGTAATCAAAATGATTGTCAGCGGCGTTGAGTTGCGGAGGAAAGTAATAACACTCCGGCTTGCCCTCTTGACCCGTCAGCGCGGCGTGCTTCGCCTGCTGGTGCATGTGGTGAGGGATGGGGCCCATGTTGTCGAAGAATTTTGAAAAGACCGGCCAGCGTCGGTGTTTTTTCCAAATCGCCTCGCCAACGATGCGAGGTCCGGCCTCCGCGACCGCGTCCTTCAACAAAAACCGCTCCCCTTCAAAAACGCAATAACTGAGCCCTTCATCGACCGCGCGTCCTTCGTTGGCGGCCTCGGTCGTGCTCGCAAACCATCGCTCATCGATGCCGCCGCGATGCGTGCCCAGAGCGTACCAATCCGTCGGCGCCAGCTTGATTCGCTTGCCGGGCTGCAGAAAGCTGCGCGGCACCCACGTGGGCGTGAGCCGCAACAGCCCGCCGCCTGCATCCATCGCCCGACGAAGAACCGCAGCCACATTGTCTTTTTTCGTAATCGCTGAAATGGTCATTGTGAAGGTTCCTTGGCATGTTGTGACGACGGCAGCCGGGTAATGACGATGTCTTTGTACCACGCCTCGCTCGGACCGCCGCCGTGAATTTGCAACCCGATGACGCCCTGTTGCGGTATGCTGGGAACCGTTTCCAGATAATCGACCGTTCGGTGGCCGTTTACCCAAAGTTGGATGCGACGCCCCTCACACCGAATCACATAGTCGTTCCAATCGCCTTGGTGGACTATTTTGTTTTGTTCCTCGCGGGCAGGGCCGGCAAGCGTCTTATCGCGACGGGCCTCATCGTACAAACACCCCCAGTACTCGCCGTCCACCATGTCGGCCTGATAACCGCAGACTTCGTTGCTGTTCGGAACGCGCCGGCTGCGGAATTGCACGCCGCCATTCGCCTTGGCGCCGACCAATTTGCACCGAAGCCGCAACTCGAAATCACCGTACACTTCCGTCAGACAAAGAAAATGGTTTTTGTCGATCGGATGTTGCAGACTTCCGCCGACGATGGCGCCGTCTTCAACTCGGAACATCTTCGTATTCCCTTCCCAACCGTCCAAGTTCTTGCCGTTGAAGAGCGACTTGAATCCGGTGGCCGGCGTCGCCGTAGTCGGCGGACCAGAGACCACGGGCGATCTGTTGCCTTCTTCGGCGAAGGCCGAGGCGGCCGACAATACGATGAAAACCAGCCACGTGGCATGACCATGCATCATGACGTCCTTCGGATCAAAAGAGGGTCCACTTACAAATCAGCGGCAGCCCAAGGAGCCCTTGCCGCCCGGAAACACAACTGGTTGGCCTCGTCATCTTGAACGAAAGCTTCTTCCACCGGATCATATTGCAGCTTTCGATTGAGCAACCAAGCCGCTGCAGCGGCAAAACAAACGGCGTGAGAACGCCGCACAATCCGAGGATTGGCGATCGGTTGCTCGCGCGATTTGACGCAGTCCAGGAAATTCCGGGCATGGGCAGAGACGTCGAGTCCTCGCGCCGGCTTGCGGGTCACGTTTTTCAAATCGTCCTTAAGAGACGCAAGATCCGTCTCAATAAGCCCGGAGTCGCCCGTCTCGACCCGGCCTTGGTCGCCGATGAATCGAACGGGGCAAGTTCCAAGCGACTGGATCCAACCGGTACGTTCACCGAAAGGCGTTTTCAGACAATCGATGACCAACTTGACGCCGTTGGCATAGCGACAGGTGATCGCAGTGTCCGACGGCTCATACTCGATCGGCCCGGTGTCGTCGGCGTTATTGGCCCACTGGCAAAGGTCGATCGTGTGGGCGCCCCAGTCGAGCAAGTTGACGCCGGCCGTGAAGTCCCAATGCCCTTGCCACCCTCGGCCCTCAACGTATTGATGGTTGTAACGGCGCCAGGGAGCCGCGCCAAGCCACAAATCCCAATCGACGACGTCCCGCGGCGGAGTCGGCTCGCCGGGCAGCCACTCGGTCCGAAAAAACGGGAGATAGGCCGAGGCGACGAGGGTTTGAAGTTTGCCGAGCTTTCCGCTTTGGGCAAGATGCACCACCGTCTGGAAATTGGGCACGCTCCGTCGTTGCGTACCGGCTTGAAAGATGCGGCCGGTCTTTTGAATCACATCGTCGATCGCCTGAACGTCTCCGATGGCCAATCCGCAAGGCTTCTCGCAGTAAATGTCTTTTCCGGCTCTCGCGGCAAGAATCGAAGCCTGGGCGTGCCAGCGGTCGCCGGTGGCAATCAGCACGGCATCAATGTCGCACCGCGCCAGCAACTCTCGAAAGTCGCGGTAGGTTGCGCAGTCCTTGTTTTCGTAGCGAGCGTCGATCTTTCGTTTGCCAGATTCGCGCCGACTGGCTTGGACATCACACACGGCCAAGCAATGGCAATCCGGCTGCCCGAGAATGCCGTTGAGATCATAGACGGCCCGAGGTCCGATGCCGATGACGCCGAGCGTGATCCGTTCGGACGGCGCCGCACGACCTCCGGCGCCCAAAACGGTGGCCGGCACGACCAACGGCGCCGCCATCGCCGCTCCCGCCGCGAGCGATGTTTTGAGCATATGACGGCGCGTGGTTTTATTCATCGCGGCGGCTTCTTGCGGAGAGGGACAGCATGAATTGGCATCCCGACGCCAAAGTTTTCGCTGATTTTGTATGGCACGTAATACCCGCAAAGACTTGTTGGACATACGGCTGGCTCCAAGTTATTATGATGGTTGCTTGCCGAGTAAGCGATTCCCCGAATTGACCCGTCTTTATTATACCCACATACCCACACAGCATACCAATTGCTTTCCACAGCCGTCTTGGTTTTTTCCGGCATTTTCTTGTAGGGAGACGACGTTCTTGGCTAAAAAGCGGGTTCGTACGAATGCCATGACATCGCGTGAAGTCCGCAGGTTCCAAGACGACTTCATTGCCCGGATCATGCCGCAAAGCCACTTTCACGTGGCAATGAACCATCTGGCCAACACCTGCGTGGCGGTGAAAGACACGGCGGGCCGATTTGTCTGGGTTAGCGATAATTTGACCCATCGCCTCGGGTTTACCGACCCCGCAGAACTCGTGGGCCTTGACGATTTCGCCATTAGCCCGCCGCGATTGGCCACCGCCTACCGCCGCGACGATGAAATTGTCATGTCCTCCGGCCAGCCGCTCTTGGGGCGGATTGAATTGGTTTTCAACGACACCGGCATGCTGGATTGGTACGTGACCAACAAACTGCCGTTGCGCGACGGCCACGGTCGTTGTATTGGACTGATTCTCACCATCCAAGAATATCCCGGCGCACAACACCTGCCTGCCTTGGACGGCGAACTTCGGCCAGTCATCGACCATATCTTTGCCCATCTCGGCGAAGCGTTGCAGATGTCGCAGCTAGCCTCGCTGGCCGGTGTCTCCTCTCGCCAGTTGGAACGGCGTTTTCGCAACGTGGCGGGCCTGAGTCCCAAGGACTTCATCATGCGGGCGCGGATCGAGGAAGCCTGCCGACGATTGCGCGAGGGCAACACGTCGATCGGCCAGATCGCCTTAGATTTAGGGTTTTATGACCAGAGCGCGTTCACCCGTCTTTTTCGTCGCCACCTTGGCACGACTCCAAGCGAATTCCGGAGAACATGTTGCCGCACCGCAGTCAGGCTCACCTAATTTGCATTGAAGGAAAAAGGGAAGGAAAAAGGTGGCAGAAGGAAAAAGGTGAAGGAAAAAGGTGGCAGGAACCGTTTTTAGCACATTCTTGGGGCGACCTCGGGGGACACAAAAGGGGATCGGGAGCTTTTTCACCGCCAAGGACAACTGCACCGAATCAGGTTCGACAAACCCTTTCAGCATGCCACGTTGGATTTTGCGGCGTGTCATCCACAGGAGGTTCATTGTTTTGAGGGGTCTTCGCATTCAGGGCTCGCAGGGCCGATGAAGAAGTCCATCTCGGCCGTTTCGTGTTCGGGCGGCATCGCAGCGGGAGAGGCTTTGTGTCGGTGTTGTTTGAAGTGCCACGCACAGCGTACAAAGATCAGCACGGCACAGGGGAGTATCAGAAGATGCCACCACCGCCATGGACGGCAGCCTGGAGGCGTCCAGCATACCGATGCATCGCGACGTTGTTCCAACAGCCATGGCATGACGCCATATTCTTGGAACGCCGCCGTCCAACAATCGTGTCCGGCTTGAGGCAACAACGCTAGTTCCACATTGCAGCCCGCCTCTTGCAGTGCTGCAACGGTTCTCTGGACGCTGGATGGCGGAAGGCCCACATCATCTTGATTGTGGAATACCCAGATTGGGATTTTTGTTAGTTTATCCGTAGGCAACATACCTCCCCCTCTACCTGCCATTGGTGCGATGGCGGCGAACAACTCGGGATGCTCGGCGGCCATGGTCCAGCAGCCGCTGCCGCCGAAAGAAACGCCCGACAAGTACACCCGATTGGGATCGATCGGACATTCGCGCATGGTTTTTTGGAGGATTTCGAGGGTGACGGACAGCATTCCGCCAGGCCCGAAAGTCCATCCGCTGTTTTTGGGGGCCTGGGTCGACAGAAGAAAAAAGCGGCACTCCTCGATGTGCTCCGGATCGCCCAAGGCCAAGACGCCGCGTCGGGCGCTTCCCCGGTTGTCGGTTCCTCGCTCGCTGGATCCATGGAGCCAGACCAGTATGGGATACCGCTTCGTTGGATCTAAATGACGCGGCACAAAAAGGCGATATCGAAAAACATGATCTTTGTAATCTCCGCCGGTATAGCGGTATTCACGCGATTCACATAGGTCAATCAGTTTAGCCACATCCGAATCCGACGAAGCCACAAACAACGCGACTGTGAGGATGAAAGCAGCGGCGATCATGATGAACCTTTTGGTCCGGGGATGGTTTCCGCAGGCGGATCTTGTTGAGGAGTGGGCCAACACCAGACGATCAGCAGGCTGTCTAGCACCACTACCACAAATCCAACAAATTTCCAAAATGGCCACACTCGGACGTCCAATGCGGTGAGATAGCAACCCCACCATCTCGGAGAGGCCCACAACAAAATCGCACCGACGGCAAACAGGGCCGCAGCAATTCCGAGCAATGCCAAGTCAATCCCGGACACGTTGAACCACTTTTTTTCTCTTTTGTTTACCATCCGATCTCACCGCACCTTTGGGGACGTTTTTTGTTTTTTGTAACGGTAGAATAGCACGAACAACAACATGAGAAAAACAAATCCGACGGCGAACGCCACCCATCGTTGGATGGCTGGCGGCTCTTGCGCGTTGGGGGCTGTTCCAACCACTGCGGCGGACGTATCGTTGTCGTTCATCACGCCAGAGTGACGATCTTGACGCCCAACGGGACGAACTACTGCGGCGGACGCATCGTTGCCGTTCACCACGCCGGAGCGACGATCCTGGTAACGCCCAACGGGGCGAACCACTGCGGCGAACGTATTATTGCCGTTTACCACGGCCCACACCACATGATTTTGGGTGTCTACGCCATGCCATCCCAACTTGTTGTTTAACATCGTTCCCAAGTTGCTTGCTTGGACCGAATCGGCTTGCCAATGGGGTGTTCCGCCAAGATTGGCGTTTACGGCCGGAACCCAGCCTGCGCCGGTTGACACGGCCAGATACAATTGGCGTCGCGCGACGGCGTCCGCCTCGTTTTGACCGAAATCGCGCTGCAGTCTTTCGGGGTCGTAACTGATTTGGAGAACAAAGACGTCTGTCGCGCCGCCCGTATTGCGGATTCCCTCCAGATGGAGAATGTCGCTTGCCACGCCCTGGGTTTTGTCCGCCTCGGTCGGAAGCGTCCACCACATTTCGACATCGGTGATCCCACTGGTGATTCCGTCCACGATGGCGCCCCGGGTCTGCAGACGGCCGCCAAGAATCGTACAACCAATACCGGCGTACGACTGTCCAGCCTCTTTGAGATGGTGAATTAATTTAGGCGACGGGCCCGTTTCAGCGACCTCCGCCGCGCCGGCGTGACGAAGAAACACTTTGCTGGAATCGCGAAAGATCGGCGAAGCGTCTACATTGAGCACCCCGGCCAGAATCGTCGTCATACCTTTATATTTCGCACCGCGAAGCGTCAGTTGGCCGGAGCCAACCTTGGTCAGACTGCCGGAACCACTCAGCACGCCTTGATAAACCGTGCTGGTGTTGTTGCCACCGACGGTCAGAGCCACCGGTCCGTGAGAACCAGTTAATATCAGATTTCGGTTGCCAGACAGCCCGCCGAACGTGGCCTGGGTGAGATCGCCAAAATCCAATATCCCCTTGTCGCTGTATTTTCGGTTGCTATCGTTGTATTTCAAAGTACTTTTCGCCAGGGCCATCGGATGGGCAAGCTGCAAAATGCCATCCCGAATCCTGGTGTCTCCGCGATACGTGTTGCCCGCGGAAAGAATGAGCCTGCCGCTTCCAATCTTTTTAAGTCCTCCCCCACTGCCAGGTTCTTGAGAAACGATCGAACCGGCCAGCGTCAGGTCGCCATTGCCGCCGGCAAGTAAATTATTATCGGTGGCGATGATTATACTCGGGGTGAATGTGGCAGCATGTTTTTGTTTCATGTTTATCAATAATCTCGCCCTCTTCGCGCCATCGTCGACGGAGAGGTATTTTCCATTGGAAATGGTCTGGCCGTTGAGATCCAATGTACCGCCAAGAAGGTGAATTCCCGCCGTATCATCACCCAAAGCATGAGGATCACCCAACCGTATAATGCCGTCGTTCACGATGAGGTCACCACGGTAGGTGTTGTGACCGGCCAGCATCAGTATGCCGCCGCCTGATTTGGTGACGCCAATGGATCCAACAATGGGAGAAGCGATAGTCAACGGTTTCTTGGTGTTGTTTTGGATAACCACCAAGTCCTGGCCGTTGCCGGAGGTCAGACGATCGGCGTCGATCGACACAGCATGATCGCCCACAGCGCTGTTGACGAGGATACCGCCGCTGGCAATGGTTAGCGAACCGGAGACGTTCACCTGGGCCTCGCCGGATTGATTGAAACGAAGTGAATTCACGGTCATCCCATTCGGCGTACTGCGGCCAACGGGCACATCCACGTCTGCGCCCGCCGAAAAACCATCATGGTAGTGATTCAAACCGTTAATCTTGCCGGAAGCGATTCGATCGTCCTGGACAGCCCACGTGTTGCCATCCACGGTGGCAAAACCGCCCAAAAAGGCCGTTGGACCGTCTTGATACTTAACATGGTTTGCCACAGTGCTAATGCCGCCACTGGCTGGCAACGCAAAGTTCACTGTGCTGCCGGCTTGGCGGGCGATCCGGCCAAGATCCAAGCTTACTGTGCCACCAACCCCAGCGGTCGCTTCGATACAGGAGTCGCCGCGTCGCACTTCAATGCCTCGAAAGGCTTGGCGGCTCGCGGCATGCGATTTGCCATGGACGGTGATGTTGCCGCCGTTGGTTACCAGGGACGTGGAATCGTTGATGATGTGGTTCGCCGGCGCGCCGGACTGGTCAAAATCCAAGAGCAATGTACCGGCGTCGACAAGGGTTTCACCGGTGTACGTGTTGGCGGCGGAGAACGCCACGGTTCCTGCGCCGAGTTTCCGAACGGAAACGGTATTTTTCACGGCCTCGCAGTCCACAATGGGACCGGCAACCACCAGTTGAGCCCTCAAGTCGCGGCCGCCGGGGGCCACGTTGAACGCCAGGACAGCGGCGTCCGGATGATCGTCAGAAAGGCCGGCCGAAATCAAGGATGGCTGGTCACCTTGAGAGGCGATGACGCCATGGACGAGAAAATGACTGTAACCGGAACGTGGCGTGCCGGAACCCGCCAACGTTCCTCCACTCAGAGTGATATTGGACAAGTTGAACGAGTTGGCCGAATCGGACGCATCCGCCGACAGAACGCCGCCCGGCTGAAGCTCGGCGATTCCTTGGCCTAAAATGTTGCGATGATTGTTCCCGCGTAGGCTCACCGTGGCGTTGGCCACGATGATCGGCGAGTTGACCAAGACGGGAACGCCGTCAGGCAGATTGCCGGCATCGAGAATGAGCGTGCCGCCTGTGACCATCGTCGGACCGGTGTAGTCATTGGTATTGATAAGTTTCAGCGCACCATTCCCGGCTTTGTACAAACCGGCGTCCCCTTCAATCTTCACCTTGATCGTCGCCAGATCATTACGATTGGCGACCGTAATCGTCGGCTGCGGCTTGCTAAGAATCAACGGGTAATGGCCCGTCAGGTAATAACCGTTCACCTCGAACTTCAGATCGTGGGCGAGGATGTCGCTGCCCAGCGTCACCGTACCGGCCGTCGTGCCAAAGATTGCCGGCTTGAGAACATCCCGTCTCCAGACGCGATAGGATTTGCCGCTCCACCAGCGAGCATCCGTGCTGCTCCATGTACCAGATCCCCCCCAAGGTTTTTCCGCATCACCATCCCAAATTAAAGGATTCAAGTTGCGAAACCTCCGGAGAGGATCTTTGGGATTCGCCGCCCACGCAGCTACCGTCATCCCGACGAACCATGCCAAGAACGTCAACCCCGCGATGAATTTTCGAGCTTGCATCACCATCCGCTCCTTATGAGTTAGCGAGGTTGTCGTTCACAGGCGGCTTGCTCTTTCGCCAAGCGTAGGCCAATAGTCCCAGCACCATGGCCGCCCACATGCCACGCATCGGCGGATCGAGAATTTTATAGGTGTCCCGTACGACGACGTTGTGCATCACGCCAAAAAATGGAAACGGACGATGAAACTGGTAATTGTTGTCTCCAAACTGATGATAACGTTCATCGATGGCAAATGTTTGAAGCGGTGTGGAATTTGCCACACTTCGCACCAAGCCATCGACGGTGAACAGGGTATTGGAGCCTTGCCTCCACGAAAGACGAACGCTATGCCATCCGTTGACGCCTACGCCGGGAGTCAACGCTTGGTTAAAGACGTATCCGCGATCACGAAACCAAAACGATGCGACGATCGCGCCATTGCGCAAAGCAATCATGTACTCGGCGTCGTGGTTCTCGTCGGTGAGCGACCAGAGACAGCCATTCTTTTCGTCGGTCCGGTACTCCAGTTCCACAGTCCCCTGAAGTGCGAACGAGCTTGGAGCGACTACATTTTTCCACGCTTTGCGCCGTGATAGGAATGACAAATCCGGATACGTGGTAACGATGGCTGCATGGGCGACTTCCGCTACGGTCCAGACCGCGACCATAGCCATCCAACAGGTACACCTACTAAAATATCCGTTTGTCATGTTGATTTTCCTTCGCCAAAACGCTGTATTTACACTATTTCGCGTAACTCGTTATGCTGACCACCACCATGTGATTGGAAACACAAATCCCAGAATGGCCACCAAGGCAATGCCGACCACGGTCCATTGCAGCAGGAGTTGATCGGACCTCCGTTTCAGCATGCGTTTGCCGTCGGAATAGAAAAACGCCGCGACGGCCGCCAACAGAACCGCGGCCTCTGCCGTCCACACCCAAAACACCGGAACCACAAGAATCGCCACCATGGGCGTCAGGAAACCGACCACCGCCGCCAGCACCCAATCCGCTTCGTGCCATGTACGCACGCTTTGGCCAATCACACGGAAACCGAGCGTCAAGGTCAGCAGCGTCCAAAGCAACACCGCCCCGCCTTGCCAGGGATTGAACATCGGCACGGATTGTCCAACGGCAAAGACTGCCAAAACCAAGATCGGCGTCAACAAGAGCAGCGTGAGTTCATCGAATCGGGTGGCTGATTCCGCGTGGCTCTTTTCCTTGGACTCGGTCGTTTTGCGGGCTCGAATCATACTCAACCCGAACAAGCACGCCAAAGCCGTCAAATCGGCGAACCATGCCCACGGCGTGGGTGACAGCACCGTGATAAGAATAAACGCCAAAATGCCGATCGCCGCCAGCAAGGCGAGATTCGTCTCGTCGAGCTTATGCCGCCATATCCGAACCGCAACGACGACCGCCAATGCCACAATCAACGCGGCGGATCCACCCTGCCACACCCAATCCGCCGGCAACATCAGGTACACGACCATCGCCGCCAAAAACACAACGGCGACGTTCAAGGCGTCCCACAAAAAACCGTTCATGCGTCGCGCGCGAGCAATCAGCACCCACGCGGACGCCACCAAAAGAACTCCACCAGCCGCTCGCCAAAACCAGAAGTTCGGCAGAAAACTCAACAAAAAACCGACCAGTGGAATGATCGTCGCCAGCAACAACAGATCGGTCGGCTCCAATTCGGAGTCTTTTTCAGACGCAACAGTTTTCTCAGGCCCTCGACCGGCAACGACATTCGTCTCGTGAATCGACGGATTAGTTTCGCCGACGTCTTGCGCAGCCAATCGGACCTCAAACTCCAGCGGGCCGATCTTGATCCGATCGCCGTTGTGCAACGGTCGCTGCCCCACCACACGCTCGCCGTTGACCAAGGTTCCAACCGGCGTCCCCCCGTCTTCGAGCGTCGCCGAATCATCATTCGTCGAGATCGCGCAATGTAAATCGCCAATCAGATCGCCCTGAGGCCGGATGTGACAACGATTGCTGCGGCCAATCAAAAACCGCGACGCAAGGAGTGGGATCACCATCTCGGACTTTTTGCCGCCGATCACGACCAGCTTCACGTCCATGGTACGCTCCTCCAATGTGCGGTCCTGATTTTTGGGTGAAATTAGAGCCTGCTATGGTATCGCTTCGCCAATACGTTTTCCGTCGTTCCGGCAGCCCAGCCGACGATGCGACTCCGGATCCATGTCAAAACTGAGCGTATGCACCGACCCGTCGCAAAACGTCACATTCCAAACCCCTGGATGACAACTGCCAAAAGGCAACAAGCCGCAATCGCATCCAACCGGCTTTTTGTCGTCTTCGCAGGAACGCCAGTACTCGCCAGGTTTCTTGGCCACCCATCGGAGAATATCGGGAGACGCACCCTGATAGAGACTGCGCTCGTCGCCGGGGCCGGCACCATCGCCGTAATGGTTGACGTCCATCCATTTTTCGCCGACAAGATAGGTGTTGGTGGCGCCATCGGTGATGTCCGAATACTGAATCTTGCTGCGCAGGTAGCAAATTCCCGTCATCTTGCTTACGTCAGGCCATTGGTAGCCTGAATCACCAAAGCCGATTGGTCCTTTGCCCATGTCAACCCAACGATCACCGGCGTTGGCCGCGTAATCGCTGCGAGCTTCCATGTCCGCCTGGCCTGACGCATTGTATGCGGAACCACCTTGTGAATGTTTGTAGAGTCCTCCGATTCTTCGGCTCGGACAATGGACGCCGGGAATAGGTATGCCTTGCATTTCGACCGCCAGCGAGGCTTTGGCGTTGGCGTCCTTGCCCATTCCCAAATCGTGGACCGCTTGCTGCTCCAGATAGGGCAGAATGTTGTACAGCCATCCACCCGGCTGGTTTTCGTCCGTCCCGCAATCCGGATCGCCCACCCACAAGCTTCCCCAACCGCCCGTCGGAAAATACTGATGAGCCGCCTCATGTTGCAGAACGGCCAACCCAATCTGGTGCAGATTGTTGACACATTGCGTCCTACGTGCCCCCTCTCTCGCCGATTGCACGGCAGGCATCAAAAGGCCAATCAACATGCTGATGATCCCCATGACGACCAGCAATTCCACCAAACTGAAGCCGGCCCGCATCGCATTGGATTTGGTTGAAAAATTGGCCATGATGTTCTCCAAACAACCTCTGGCATTGCCGGTCACGTTTACTTACGGGGTGTTGTTCTCTGGCGAGTGTGTAATCCGAATGCCGCCACCAACAAAAACACCCCGAGGACGATCCAAGCCCACCATGGCCATCCGACTCGCGCCCATATGCTGGGGCCCCATTGCAGGATCACAACACCAAACGCCAAAACCCAAATCACCCCAAATCCCACCCACCACCACGGCTGAATCTTCTCTCGTTCCTTCGGCATTTCAGAAAAATCAATCCCATAGGCAAAATCTTCCCCAAAAGTGAATTCGGCGTCATCGGCCTCTCTGAATGTTTTGGCCGTTTCGTCGCGATCATTGCCCTGGCTCGTCGAATCCTGTTCGATCGCGGAATCGGTGCTTGCCAATCCAAAATCGGCCTCCTCTGGCGTCTCCTGCTGCCGTAATAGCTCTTCTCGCAGCTTCTGTTGCCGGGCCATCTCTTCCTGCTGAAGTTTCAGTTGCCGCGCAATCTCCTCCCGCTCCTGAGCCGTCAACGGCGGTGGACAGGTTCCGTTTGCAGATTTTGCGCCAATCTGAAATGCCGTGACCGCCTCGCTGGCCTCTTGGTCCTTCGGCAGCATCTCCAACACGCGTTGCCAAAACACGATGGCTTGATTCACAAGCCCCATTTCATCGAGCACAATCGCCGCCATCCGATTGCACGTTGGATCCTTGGGCGATTTCGTCAAGGCCGCCTTCAAATAACACAACGCGCTGTCGCGGTCGCCCGACTGCTTGGCTGCCGTCGCCATCGCCGTCAGCGTCGGAACATCCCAAGGGTCTTTTCTTAATGCCTCCAAGCCATGACGAATGGCCTCGTCCCACAACCGCTGAGCCAAGGCCTTTTTTAGCGCGCCGTCGACCGACCGCCTCGCAAACCAGCCGGCTTGATTGTTTTTCTTATGGTTCTGAAACTTCTTATGGAGGTTTTCAAGATATGCACGCACATAAACCGGATTGCCAGGATCGCCGATTACACACTGGGCAAGCAAGTCTGCCGCAAAATCAAAATCCTGCGGCGTGACCGCCTTCTTGCCGGCCCGCTTGAAGGCTTCTTCCAGCCGCACCCGCTTTACGGCGGAAATCGTCCTGCCATGCGTCGGCTGTTGCGTGCGCTCAACCATGTTTTCTTCCCCGCGTGTCTTCTTTGGCCGCTCCTTCCTCACACAATGCCGGCAATCCAAGTTTTTTACGAACCCGATTCGCGTCGTCCAGCGTGATATGGTAAATACAAATTGAATCGCCAGCCTACCCCTCATTATAGCGGAAAGGACGCAGCGTACAACCACGCTAGGTAGTCGCGGCCATTGGGCCCCTCCACCCTGGCAAAACCGCGTCGGCACATCGCACAAGCGATCGGGGATCACGTGTCGCCTGAGCCATCACGGTGTTGCTGCTTTTCCTCCGTTCCAAGAGACGTGATTGCATGTTTCGCAGCAGCCGACAGGCTTAACCGGTGCGATGGACACGGCACCCAGCCAGAAAAGTCCAATCGGCGTCCTCTCGCCCTAAGGTTAGAACCGCAGATACTGGCGTAGTGTTCGGCTGTTACACTTGCTCATTAGGGCAACGAATTCTGAGTGCGTTGCTCAGCTAGAACAACCAAGAACTGCCGAGGTCACGGCCGATGTCTTCGGCGAGACGCCACGATCTGCCGTCCGGTTGATGGCGACCAGTTTTGTCCCGGTTTACGTCACTTCCTGGCATTCCACCCACAGGTGGTAAAAAAGTGGAGCAAAAGTGGAGTAAACGTAGAAAACGGCAATACCCCACCTTTAGGTAAACGAAAAAGCCTTACGTAACATGTTGCTACGTAAGGCTTTAGTGAGTGGAGGATAGGGGGGTCGAACCCCTGACCTCTAGCATGCCATTGTCCGCGTCGATTTCACAACCGCTGCAATTTTGGCAAATGCTTGATATATAACGACTTACGGATATGGTGTTTCTTCGATGACCGCAACAATCATATTGTCACGCTCTGTTTCTGTCAGCGGTTCGCAGTTCGTCAACTTGACAAACCGTAGCGATTGCGGCACTTGTGGCCCTTTGCTAGCGGGGTTAGGATATTCTCCGAGTTGGCACACTGCGAAACTCATCTGCCAGACGACTAGTTGATTCTTGGAGGGACAAACGTGGAGAAGTCCGACTACGCATCGTTAGTAGCGCGTGCCGAAGAGGCCGTGCGGTCTGTTAAAGATTCCGAATTGAGGAGAGTAGCATTTGAAAAAGTGCTCGACGACCTATTACAGGGGGGCGCGAAACCGTCAATCGCTCACACAGGCGCGCATGCGAAGACAGACGCAAAACCTGCAAGAGCGAAGCTTCCATCAGGTACCCGGCGTGGCCCAATAGCTTACATTGAGGAAATACTCAGCGAAGGGTTCTTCAAGAAGCCAAAGACTATGGCGCAGGTGAACGCTGAACTCGTAAACCGTGGCCATCATATCCCACGAACGAGTTTGAGCGGACCACTGCAAAAACTCTGTCAGCGCAAGAAGCTGCGCCGCCAGAAGGTGAAGGACGGCAAGAAGCAAACGTTCGCCTACTCTGAGTGGTAGTAGTATGGGGAAGCGGAAGCGCCAGACAAAAACTTGTGATGGACCAAAGGCCCTCGCTGCACTCGTCCAAAAAGCATTGGACGTTGCCAAGAAGGCAAAACGATTCCGCGCGGGCCTTCAAGGTGACAACTTCTACGCAAACAAGCTTGTAGAACTTCGGGTTGATGCCACTAACATATTTCGCAAGCTCGCCACTGATACCGCAGGTGACACCGCCACGATGGCGGGACTTATAGACAAGGTATTCTCTGCCGTTGTGAATTCTAAGGAACGCTTGGCTGCATCACGCGACTTGTGCTTTGCCCTGCAAACGTCCTGGGCCAAGTCTGGCACTGACGGAAATGTCAACAGTGACGAGTTATTCCCATTGGCTGTCATAACGCGATGTCATCGCGGGTACTTGGATTCGATAGCAAGGCAGATGAACGGTTGCTTCTCCTCGGGATGGTACGATGCTGCTGCCGTTATGATGCGGCGGCTATTGGAGGTTTCGATCATCGAAGCGTTTGAAGCAAAAAAAATCGCCGAGCGAATAAAGGCCCCGGACGGAAACTATGTACAGTTGTCTGATTTGATTCGCCACGCCTTGGCCGAAAAAACATGGACCCTTTCTCGCAACTCTCAGAAATTCCTGCCGCAGCTTCGTGACGTAGGGCACATGTCTGCACACGGTCGATATTATCACTCGACACAAAGCGATATTGAGAAGATCAGGAGTGGTTGCCGCGTCGTCATTGAAGAATTCCTGCGCCACGCCGAGTTACTGTAGTTGTTCTTATTGGGATGATTGCGTGAGTAAAACAATGAACACCTGGCAGCCAAGTTATTTTGCGGCTGGCTCGTCGAAGAACCTCGTGTGTCTTTTTGACGGCGGGAGCTTGGACGGATCGGGTTCACGCAGTGGACGCCATTTGTTTTTGCGCAACTCCTCGACCGTGCTTTGATATAGCCGCACCTGCTGGCCGTCCGATTCGCCGTCGATTTGGCCCCATCGAAGCCAGTCTCTCAGCGTTCTAGCACGCACTTTCCCGCACGACATGGCCTCCACTTCGGCCGGCTCGTACCACGCTTCGTCCAGCGGCCGGATGGCTTGTATCTCGGCCCGCAGTGCTTCCCGAATCATCGGCGCGAGAGTCTCCACTAAGAGGACAATACTCTCCGGGCTGAGTGTAACGATTTCGCCAGTCACATGGTTTGCGATCTTGGCCTTTCTGGTCATTGCGCCCACTCCGATTGAAAAAGGGAACGCCGTCAAGGCTGCTCCCACGACCTCCGCGAAGAGGCACCAGTGAACAGCGCGAGACCGGCGTTCCCTTTTGGAGAACGGGCTTGCACTGCTCCACTGGTTCAAGGGCCTTGATGGTCCAGGTTCGCGGTTTCGTGGGGAGCAGACATTCGACGCAAAAATGCGTCAGTCCAATTGTCGGTCCGATTTTACCCCGTATTCGTTTGGCTGGGAATCGGCATCAGAGTTTCTGTGTACGACTTGGTTCATGCTGGGGCAGCAGTGATTGGGGCACTGTGGCCATCGCAATGAACCTTGGCAATGCCCCGGCAGCCGCCTCCAACGCGAATCACTGCTTCAACAGAGACTGGCCAAACGAGCGTTTCCCACAATACCCATTTGCACCCATTTTACATACAGAACTGGCGCAAACGGCGATTCCCATCAGTGGCGCAATAAAAAAGCCTTACGTAACTTATTGCTACGTAAGGCTTTAAATGAGTGGAGGATAGGGGGGTCGAACCCCTGACCTCTAGCATGCCATGCTAGCGCTCTCCCAATTGAGCTAATCCCCCGCAACGGCAGGTCGTCTCGCCACTCAATCGGGCTCGATTTCCCACATCGCAGACTCGTAATTTATTCGTTGCCGTCGCCACTGTCAAGGCGGGTCTCGCACGCGGGTGCCGTAAACGCTTTTGGTGGCTTGAGTGAGCAACAGGAAAAACAAGGTCTCACGCCAAGACGCAAAGCCGCAAAGGAACGGATGGAAGAATTTCGACGTTTCGCGGTTACTTGACCGATCTCGGTTCTCTTTGCGCCTTAGCGTCTTTGCGTGATTTTTGGGTGAACGTTGAACCAGATCTTGCCTATCTTGACCGTGAACTTTTTACTACGCCCGGCAAGGCGGGGCTCGCACGCTCGTGCACTTTACCTCCCCCCAAGAAAACAAAAACGGCGGCCGAACCTGCTTGCACAGCGTTCGGCCGCCGAATCGTTCTAGGCCAGGCCTTCCTCCGGTCGACGGAAGGCTTTTGCGGCGATCACGTCCCGTCGCTTAGTCGCAGCAGGCCGGAGCACAAGCCTTCGGGGCTTCGCAGCACGTCGGAGCCGGGCAGCAAACCTGCACCGGAACCTGCTTGCAAACCACCACCGGCACGCACTTCGTCACTGTGTACTCGACTTGCTTCGGAACCAGCTTCGTGCAGTTGACGGTCTTCTGGTAGCAAACCGGCTTGCAAACCGTGTACGGCACTTGCTTGACGCATTGCTCTTCCACCATCTTCCGCACCTTGTAGGTGCAGGTCTTCACGCGCTGTTCGGGAACCATCGTGCAAACCTTGTACGTGCAGGTCTTCACGCAGTTCTCGCGGACCATGTGG
>JAJFVC010000002.1 GCA_021372005.1 Planctomycetaceae bacterium
CGCCCGTCAGGATCGGCGGGTTTTTCGTGTTCTTTCTTCCAAGCGGCCCAAGCTTCCAGGGCTTGTTCATAGCCCTTGCCAGTATTCGGAAACTTGAAGTAGACGACGTTCCCGTTTACCTTCTTCTTCCAGCACTGACGAGCCTCGAACCACGTCAGCGAAATCCGTGTTCCTTTTTCTTTCTGCTGTTGTGCCCAAGCCATTTTGTGTATCCCCTGAAATGTATCCCTTTGCCGTCAAAACAAAGTCATTATAGCACATAGATGGGATACAGTAAATAGACGTAAGTGCTTGCTTATACGTTATTTAGAATGGCTTATATATCGGTCTTCGGAACCGAGGGTTGGGGGTTCAAATCCCTCCGGGCGTACTTTCTTTGGACGCGAGTAAGAACGACGGCAGGGCCGATCTCATCCAATGCGGTCGTCGAGCGTCGTCAAGGCGAGCCTCGCCAGTCCGGACTGCTTTTTGAAGAGGGCTTTTTTCTTGCCCAAAATATGGTGGCCACGGTCGTTGAGTAGGAAAATAAAATGGGGGCGTTCCACGTTGCTTCCGTTTGAGACGGAAGAGCGGAACGCCCCCTTGGCGTTTCTCTGCTGCGTCACTTCGCCTTCTTGCCGTTTTCGGCCTTCGGCACATCAACCAAGCTCACCGAGTCAACCACCAGACCGTCCTCGGCCGCTTTCAGTTCCAGATTGGCCTCGTAGTATTTGTGCTCGTCGGCCAATTTCGTCGCCTCGGCCACCTTCTTCATGGTTTCGCCCAAAGGCAACAAAATGCGGGAGAACGTCACGCCGATTCCTCCGAGACGCAATTCCTCGATGGCCTCTTTGCTCTTGCGGTTCTTGAAGTGTTCGTTGGCCTTCGCAATGTGCTTGGCGTTCTCTTCCGTAAGCACGAAACTATCGGCCAGCGCGATTTGACCGTCGATCGGAATCAGATTCTGCTTCATCGTGGCGCTCTCGTCTTTGACCACCTTGCCGTCGACGATCGCCTTCGCGTCGATCACGTAGGTGGTCGTGTCCTTGGCGGCGGCGTCCAAGTCGGCGGTCGCCTTGCCGAGCATTTTGACCGCCAGCTTCGGCTCGCCGTCAAAAATTGCGATGCGGGCCGCGCGAATCGATCGCATGGCGGCAAAACCTTCGTGCGAAACCTTCAACATCTGATGCGAGGGAACCGGCGACTTGGGCGTCGCCGCAACCGTGTCATTCGTGGCCGTGCCGAACGAGCAGCCCGCAAGCACCAGAGCCAACGCAGCGTTCAAAAGCGTCTTCATCGTCCATCTCCTCAGTAGGGATTTCGCGGTCGATCGTCGGCCGGCGATCCGATTCGCCGCCTTAACACTCCACCGCATATCCATACATAGGGCGCACCAGTCGCTCGGAGACCAGCAATGCGGCAAATTCGCATTTTCCGGCGAAAAAAAAGAAACCGTCTCAGCTTCGGCTACTTAAAAAGAGAGCGCTTGCGTTCCGTGAGACTGGACACGTTTTCTACGAGACGCCTCTCCGTCGTCAACGTGACAACCCGTCGAAGGATCGCCTCTTAATGCGGTTCTTGCCCTTCGGTGGATCCTTCCGCCTTGCGTCTTTCGCCTTGGCCTTTGAAAAGTTTTCGGCCGAGGTTCGCGTTGAACAGGGTCCAAGGGCTGTCGGTGTTCGGATCTTCCCGCATCAATTGCGTGAAGGTGTTGATCTTGGCGTCGAGATTGTCGAGCTGACACAAGGCGACCGCCTCCAGGGTCATCGGCAGCTTGGGACTTCCGAAGGCGTATTCGCCGTGATGACTGAGGATCATGTGCTTCAGCCGCACAATGGTCTCGTCGGGCATCGGCTCGCCCGAGAGTTTTTCGGCCTCGATCGATTTTTGGTCGAGCAGGGCGACGGCCAACACCAGATGGCCGACCAATTGGCCTTGGTCCGTGTAGGTCAGTTCCCGATCGTAACGCAACTCGTCCACCTTGCCGAGGTCGTGCAAAAACGCGCCGAACAGCAGCAGGTCGCGGTCGATCTGCGGATAGCATGGGGCCACGCGCGTGACGACGTCCATCACGTTGACCGTGTGCTCCAACAGGCCGCCGTGGAAGGCGTGATGGTTTTTCGTGCCGGCCGGGGCCATCGACAGCTTCGCCATCAGCGGCTCGTCCATCAAAAAACACTCGGCCAACGTCTTCAACGCTGGATCGGTCATCGAACGCAGCATCTCACACAGTCGGACCGTCAACCGATCGACGGCCACGGGCGGCTCGGGCGTGAAATCGGCCGGGTCGACTTCCGACGGGTCGAGTTTGCGGAGTTTCGTACCGAGAATTTGCATCGCACCCTGGTAAAGCTGGGCCGTGCCCTCGACGAACACATAATCGCCGTTGTCGAACGACTGATAGATCGCTTCGCCGGCGTTCCAAAATCGTGAGGCAATCGAACCGGTCCGGTCCGACAGGGCCACTTGGAGATAGAGGTTGCCGTTGCGATTGGGCCGAAGTTGTTTGTCGCCGGCGATAAACGCTTGGCGCACGGGCTCTTGATGGGCAAGCTGGTTGACGTACCGTCGCGGCATGGAAGACACGAATAAAAATGGAGGAACCAATGTGAGAAAAACAACCGTGTGAATTGTAGGCCGCGATCGAGTTCGCCACAAGTGGCTCGCTTTCACGGCGGGCTGCTTGTTGGACGACGGGCTGCCCGGTATACTTGCCGTGGCGGGCGAATCGCAAAAGCTTCGGAAAGGGGACGTTGCCGTGTCGGAGACGCATCAGGAGCGGGTTTTGGTGGTGCCCACCGCGTTGTTCCATCGGTTGGGACATTTTCAGGGTTTCAGCCACGAGGCGGATCGCTATCTCTCCGAGCTGCTGCGTCCAGAGCACATCAGCTATCGCCCCCGGTCCGAGGTGGAAAAGGACCCCGGCTTCAAACAACTCATCCCTTACGTCCTGTTTCGCTACACGGATCCGTCGGGCGTCGAGTCCGTGTTTCAATATACCCGGGGCAAGGGCATGGGCGAGGGCCGTCTGCACCGCAAACACAGCGTCGGCATCGGCGGCCACATCTCGACCGTGGACGTGTCGTCCGACGGCGGCAATCCGTATGAAGAGGGCCTGCGCCGCGAGTTGGACGAAGAAGTGGCCATCGACACGTCCTATCAAGCCCGATGCGTCGGCATGATCAACGACGACGAAACCGAGGTGGGCCGGGTCCACCTGGGCGTCGTCCATCAGTTCGACGTCGAACGGCCCGCCGTCCGGCCACGCGAAGCCGAGATCATCCAAAGCGGCTTTCGCCCGGTAGCCGAGGTGCTGGCCGACATGGACGGTTTTGAAACCTGGTCGCAAATCTGCATGAAAGCGCTTTTTTTAAGGGATTAGGTTTTAGGGATTTGGGGCTCCGAAGACCGATTTCCCCCAATTCTACGCCCCGCCCGACACCTTGGCTTTCGCCGCCCGGTGCGGTACGATAACAATAGTGGACGGTTCAACCATTTTTCTCGGAGTGAACGAGCGATGGGAATCAGTTTGACGGAAGCGGCGGCCAACGAAATCCAGCGGTATCGGGACGCCCAAAAGGTGGACCCGGCGGCCGTGCTTCGGATGGGCATCGCCGGCGGCGGCTGCTCCGGGTTTCAATACACCCTGGGCTTCGAGACCGATTTCGATCCGGCGATCGACGCCCGATACGAACAGCACGGCGTGGCCATTGTGGCGCGCAAGAAGATGGCGCTGTTTTTGGATGGCACGCAGATCGACTTTCTCGACGGTCCGATGGGCCGCGGGTTTTCGATCGACAACCCGAACGTGCCCCGCAGCGGCGGTTGCCCAGGCTGCGGACATCACTAAGACTCTGGCCCCAAGCCATCGGTCGGGCCAAGGACGCGTTTAGGGAGGAGAGCGTTTTGGGAAGGGGGGAGAAGGAGCCAGCGACGGTGTCGGAATCCGGTCAGCAGCAGCGTGAGATTTGTTTCGCCGGTCATGTGCAGGGCGTCGGATTTCGTTACACGGTGCGTTCGCTGGCCGCGGGGTTCGAGGTGACCGGCTTTGTGCGCAATCTGCCCGACGGGCGGGCCCAAGTGGTGGTGGAGGGCTCGCCGCGCGAAATCGACAATTTTTTAGACGGCATCCGGCAAGAGATGTCGCATTACATTCGGACGACCCGGCAAACGACGTTGCCCGCGACCGGACGGTTCCATGGGTTCGAGATTCGCCATTAGTCGAAAAAACGGAGACGGAACGTGACGCCTGATTCCCTGGTTCTATTCGGCGAGATTCCGATCTGGGTGGCGCCGCTTTGGATGGTCGCCGCCGGTTTGGCCGTAGGCGCGGCGATTTTGACGCTCTTCGGCGCGCTGATGCGCGTGGCCGCTCCGAAAGTGGCCGCCATCAGTTGGACGACCAGCAAAGAGGCGATGTCGCAGCCGCTGTTTTACGTCTTGATGGCCATTGGCGTCTTTGGACTGATTCTGTTTCCGTTCGTGCCCTACAACACGTTGGGCGAAGACATCAAAATGCTCAAGGAGGACGGTCTGACGCTGGTCATGGTCCTTTCGGTCATCATGGCTTTTTGGACGGCCAGCGTGTCGATCGCCGACGAAATCGAGGGTCGTACGGCGCTGACGCTTCTATCGAAACCGGTGAGCCGCCGCCAGTTCGTCTTCGGCAAGTTCCTTGGCATCCTCGTCCCCGTGGCGATTATGTTTTTGGTGCTCGGCGCGCTGTTCCTCTGCACCGTCTCGTTCAAAATGGTGTACGATGCCCGTGAATCGGTGCTGGCCGATCCGACGCGGGCGACCTGCCAGGAGGCGATCGTGCAAATCGCCCCGGGCCTGCTCCTGGGGTTCATGGAAGCCGTCGTGTTGACGGCCATCAGCGTGGCCATTTCGACCCGGTTGCCGATGATGGCCAATTTGATTCTCTGCGCGTCGATCTACGTGTTGGGACATCTGGTGCCCGTCGTGGTCGACTCGACGGCCGGACGGTTCGAGATCGTCCGATTCGTGGCCAATCTGCTGGCGGCGGTGCTGCCCGTGCTCGATTATTTCAACATCTCGGCAGGCATTTCGACCGGTCAACCGGTGCCGGGCGTCTATTTGGCGTGGACCGGGCTGTACTGCGTCGTCTACGTCGCCGTGGCGATGCTGGTTGCGTTGCTGTTGTTCGAGGACCGCGATCTGGCGTAGCGTTTTTTTGCTTCGCGTCCTACGGTTTCATCGACGTGACCCACAACAACGGCGAACCGGCTTCATCGTAGCGGACCTCGAATTTCATGCCGGCCTTGAACAGCAGCCTTCGCAGGGCCAAGCTGTACGTCGTGCGACTGCCGGGAAGCGACACCATGGCCTTGGCCGGGTCGATCCCGTGTCGCGCCAACCCGGGGCGGTCGAGCAGGATCGGGATTTGAGTCCGCTTCGCGATGGCATCCAACGCCGTGGCGGCCGAGACGTTTTGGATGTTGACGCTCAAAAACTCGAGCAAGGCTGAGGGCTTTCGCTGATCCGATTTCTCGGGCGGCCAGCCCACCGGCCAAACCTCCACGCCCGGCCGCAGCCGGACGACCGCCAAGTCGCCGGACGTCTGGGGAACGAATCCAAAGCCGGCCGATTGCAGCACGTAGGCCAGCGCCGTTCCGCTGCTTAGCCCGATCGGCGATTCATACACGGTTGCTTCGGCCAGAGCTTGGGCGGCTTGGTCGTCCATTTTCAGAGGGCGATTCAACGCACCGGCGATTCGCTGGGCGAGCTGCCCGGCGTTTTGGCCTTCGGTCGCCAGCGGCGCCGAAACGGCCAGTTCTTGGTGGATCCGTCCGAATTGGGTCGGCGAAAGCCCCAAGACTTTTTTGCGAGCCCCGCCCATTCCGGATGGTCCGTTTTGGGCCAGATCGTCGATCCACTGTTTGAGTCGTCCGATTTCGCTGCGTCGGAACGTCGCGCCCGGCAGCGTCAATTCGTCGGCCGAGCGAATCATTCCGGTGACGACATAGACGGGCCGGTCGGGGTCGCCGCGCGTCTCGATGCCGGCGCCGTCCGCGCCGGAGTCGCTCCGGATGCGAAAGTCCGAAATGCCTGCCCGGCTTAGCGACTCACCCCACTGTTGAAAGGCCAACGCGGAGCCCTGGGCGTCGCCGATCAGCTCCAACTGCACCGTGGCGGCGCGAACGTCGACCGGCGCGAGGCCCAACAGGCACAACAGCACAACGCGGCAAAAGTGAGGCATCGGGGACATAAATCGTGGACAGTCCAAGGACTTGGGAAGAACGACCAGGGAACTATAGCATAAACCCCCACCCGCCGTCCTGTCGGGATGCCGCGAGGTTTGGGTCCCCGGCTTGCAGACGGCGACAAATTTGCGACAATACGAGGGGGTTGCCAATCATCAGACCAAAGGAAGGAGCGTTTGACATGGTGCGGCCGATTACGCTTTGCACGGGCCAATGGGCCGACCTGCCCGTGGCCGAACTGGCTCGAAAATGCAGTGATTGGGGTTACGACGGTTTGGAATTGGCCTGCTGGGGCGATCACTTCGAGGTCGACAAAGCGATCGACGAAGAGGATTACTGCGAGAAAAAACGCGACCTGTTGGAAAAAAACAACCAGCAAGTGTTCGCCATCAGCAATCACTTGGTCGGTCAGGCCGTGTTGGACCACATCGACATCCGGCACAAGTCGATTCTGCCGCCGTACATTTGGGGCGACGGCAATCCGGAGGAGATCAATCGGCGAGCCGCCGAGGACATGAAAAACGCCGCCCGGGCCGCCCAAAAACTCGGCGTCGGCGTGGTCAACGGATTCACCGGATCAAGCATTTGGCACCTGTTGTATTCCTATCCGCCCATTTCGCCCGAGATGATCGAAGACGGCTTCGACCTGCTGGCCGAGCGGTTCAATCCGATCCTCGATGTGTTCGGCGAGTGCGGCGTGAAGTTCGCTCTGGAAGTGCATCCGACGGAAATCGCCTTCGACCTGTACACGGCCGAACGGGCGTTGGAAAAGTTGAACTACCGCGAAGAGTTCGGCTTCAACTTCGACCCGAGCCATCTGCTGTGGCAGGGCGTCGATCCGGTCGAGTTCATTCGCGCCTTCCCGGACCGCATCTACCACGTCCACATGAAGGACGCGATCGTAACGCTCAACGGCCGTAGCGGCATTTTGAGTAGCCACCTGAACTTCGGCGATCCGCACCGCGGCTGGGATTTCCGCTCGTTGGGCCGTGGCGGCGTCAATTTCGAGGAAATCATCCGCGCACTGAACGTCATCGACTATCAGGGCCCCCTGTCCATCGAATGGGAAGACAGCGGCATGGACCGCGAACACGGCGCCCAAGAGGCGCTGGAGTTCGTCAAACAACTCGATTTCGAGCCGAGCAAGGTGGCCTTCGACGCCGCCTTCGACAAGGAAGAGCAGGTGAAATAGTTCTTCCTTTCAAAACGAGGTGACGGGGTGCGGGAGAGCTTTGCGGCCGTTTCGGTTATGGTGGCCGACGGCCGGCCGGCGTGGTCTGTCGGGGCAGACCGTGCGAGCCTCCCGCTCCCCGTCCCGTTTTTGGGGGCGTCCAAACGGCATCCGCCGGATTTTTTCTTTCGCGCTCGGGCGATGGTACAATGGAAATAGTCCAGAGGCCTCGCCATCCCGATAGTCCATGCCAACCCGCTCATCTCCACACACCCGACGATCTGTGTGCCAAACAATACTCCTTTGGGGGTGTTTTTTGGGCTGGACGGCGTCCGCCTGGGCGGCCGATCCGGTTCGGGCGGCCATCGAGTTGCGCAGCAAGTTCACCGCCGACATCGATCAGTTGACCCAGTGGTGTGAGAGCAAGGGCCTGAAAGACGAGGCCCAAAAGACCCGTCGCGTACTGAGCCCCACGGCCCCCGACAAGCTTTTTGTGCCGATCCTACCGACGAAGGTCGGACCGGAGCCGCCGCGGGCCGGGGCGTCGAGCGATGTGCTCGAGTGGGACGCCAAGTTGAACCGTCTGCGGCACGACTATGCGGCGGCACTGTACGACATTGCGCGTCGAGCGGTCCGCAGCGGTCGGGCCGGACTGGCGTTCGACGCGGCGTTGGCAGCCGGCTACGCGGACCCCGACTTTGAGCCGGTCCGACGGCTGTTCGGCTACCAAAAATATCGCAACCAGTGGCACACGGCCTACGAAGTTCAAAAACTTCGCGCGGGCAACCAGTACAGTCCGAAGTTCGGCTGGATTCCGAAATCTCATTTGCACCGCTACGAAGAAGGACAGCGGTTCGAGGACGGACGTTGGATTTCAGCCGAGCAGTCGGCCAAACGCCATGACGACATCCAGCACGGTTGGACCATCGAGACCGAACACTACGTGATTCGCACCGACGACGGCATCGAGGCCGCGGTCCGGTTGGGCGAAAAACTGGAGCACTTGCACCGGCTCTGGCAGCAACTGTTCCTGCGGTATTTCGCCTCGGAGGCGGACGTGATCGCGCTGTTTGACGGCAAAGCGAGAGGGCCCGTGGTTCGCCGCCACCAGATCGTCTATTTCCGCGACCGCAACGATTACAACCAAACCATGAAAGCGACGGTCCCCAACGTCGAGAAGACGCTCGGCGCGTACATCGATCGAACCCACTGCGCATATTTCTTCCCCGATCAAGAAAATCACGATCGAACGCTGTATCACGAGGCCACGCATCAGTTGTTCCACGAATCGCGGCCGGTGTCGACGCGGATCGGCGCGCATGGCAATTTCTGGATCATCGAAGGCGCGGCGCTCTACATGGAGTCGCTTCACCGCGAGGACGGTTTCTTCGTGCTCGGCGGGTTCGAGGACGAACGGATGCATGCCGCGCAGTATCGTCTGCTGGTCGACCATTTCTACGTGCCGCTGGCCAAGTTCACCGCCATGAACATTCAAGAGTTTCAGTCGGATCCGCGCGTGGCGACGCTGTACAGCCAGGCCGCGGGACTGGCCAACTTCTTGGTCCATTACGACGGCGGGCGTTACCGCGACGCGATGGTCGCCTACCTGGCGCTGGTCTACTCGGGCCAGGACGAGTCCGACACGTTGGCCCGGCTGACCGGCGTCAGCTACAGCGAATTGGACCGCCAATATCGCCGATTTATGGAAAGCGGAGTGAAAAAAACGGAGGGCAGGGGGGCGAAAGGCGAACCGGGACCATGACGGCCCGACCGTCCGACCACGGGAGCGAAAACTTGTCCGATCGAAGTGTTTTTCCGACGTTGTCGCCCGGCGCGCTCCACGTGTGGCGCGTCCGCTTGGACCTCCCGAGCGACGAAGTCCAACGGTTGTCCGACCGATTGTCCAACGACGAGCGATGCCGAGCCAAACGGTTTGTCCGCAACGAAGGTTGTCGTCACTACACGGTCGCCCACGCGGCGCTGCGGACCATTGTGGGCGGCTACTTGAACCTGGAGCCGTCGCACGTATCGCTTACGGTCCGGCCCGGCGGCAAACCGGAGCTGTCGCCCGGCGTCGGCGCGATCCCGTTGCGTTTCAATCTTTCGCATTCCGGCGAACTGGCCATGTTGGCCGTCGCGTGGGACCGCGAGGTCGGCGTCGACGTCGAGCGGGTGCGGCCCACCGTGGAGGCCGAAAACATCATCCGGCGATTTTTCGCGCCCGGCGAGCAATCGGCTTGGCTCGCCACGAGCGATTCGCAACGGCTCGCGGCGTTCTTTCGGGCGTGGACTCGCAAAGAGGCCTACTTGAAGGCTCGCGGGGCAGGCCTGGCCGGCGGATTGGATCGTTTCGAGGTCTCGTTGGAGCCCGATCGGCCGGCGCGCGTGCTGCGCGGCGAGGAGCCTTGGGCCCAGTGGCCGCTCTACGACGTGTCGCCCGGCGACGGCTACACGGCCGCGTGCATGATCGAACCGCCAAGCGACGCCCCCACCGTGTACGATTGGCCGATCCGGTAGCCGCCGCGATCCGCTCGACGACGCACTATCGCAACACGCACACCGGCGCGAGCGCGTCGAGCGGCTGCCCTTCGGCCAAATCTTGGTTCCACACCTTGACCCAATCGTCCCACGAGACGAACACTTCCCTGAGCAAAATCTGCGGCCGTTGCAACGTCGGCATTGGCTGCCGAGCCAGCCCCCGCACGGACTGCGGCGCGATCCACGTCTCGTCGCGCAGGTCGTAAAGCACTTCGACGTCCCAGCGGCCGTCAGGCCAGACGACCAGCCCCTCCGCAGCCAGATCATAGGGCGGCGTCGGCAAGGCCAACAACGACGCAATCTGCTCCCGAACCACATCGACGCCGAAGGATTTATAAAGCCCAAGAATCGCGGCGGCCAACGCCTTTTGCTGCGGCACGGTCAACGACCGGCATCCGCCGCATTCGGCCAGCCCGGCCACCAACAGGTTCGACTCGACCTCCAACTTCACTCGGAGCCGAGCGGACGGATCGCCGCCGCCGAAGACCAACTGCATGGAGGCTGTGCCGAGCCAAATCTCGTCCAACCCGATCGCGCGGTCCGCCCAGGCTCGGCTTTGTTGAAGAGTCGCCAAAAAGTCGCGCTCGACGTAATTCCGCACGAACCGTTCGAGGTGCTGCAACGCTTGGGCATGCTTGCGGACCGTCTGCCACTGACCGCTCAGACGGGCCCGACGTTCGGCCTGACGCAACTTGGCAAAACGTTTGGGAACCGTGCCGGAATGAAAGCCCGGCTTCAACAGCCGCCCGATCGTTTCGCCGTGCGATCCGATCGGGGCGGGCGACAACCATCGACGCCGGTTGGCCGCGTACAGCCGCCAGTTTTCCTTCAGCTCCCACACCAAAAAACCGAAAACGCCGGGAATGCTCGTGATGATGGCCGTCGCCACGGTCCAAGCCAGCGGCTTGTCAAGCGTCAGCGATAACAAATGGGCGAACGAAGGAATCAACGGCAGCAGCAGCTTGTGCGACACCGTGACCACTGGGAAATGTTTGATCGGGTTGATCTGCGGCTCGATCAACACGTTGACGCAAAACCGCAACACGTAGGCGATGAAAAACCAGAAGAACCCCAGCACCGCTTTGGTCACCAACGCCACAATGCCTTGACCGCTGCGAAACCGCAGCCACTCGTCCACGGCGTACATCATCCGCTCGACGGTTTCCAAAAAACTCTTGAAGCAGTCGACGATCCACCAGAACAAACCGGCCAGGGCGCGTAGGCCAAACTGATGCCATCCTTGGACGATGCCGTCTAGAGCGACTTCCTCGGCGGTGCGGCCCACGCGTGAGTTCAGCAGCAGATTGAACGCCAAGAACACCGCCGACGCGCGGATCGCCGCCGACGCTCGATCGATCGGACCGCCGCGGAACGCCAGCCAAACGACGACCGTCCACACCAGCGGCTTCACCCCAAAACGAAATGCCATCACGAACAACCGGCCGTTGAGGATGTGACGCAAGAGCGGCCATCGGAACAGCCAACCAATCGGCTCGATCACCAACGCATGCACCACCCGAAAAATCGTTCGGCAAAAAGATCCGACCGCACGGCGAAAACGCGCCGAGTTGATCAGACAGAGCAAAAACAACCCGACCGGAAGCACCACCATCGGCGAAATGAGCGAGAAGCCCGGCTCGACCGGCGGCGGCAACGACTCAATCAACTCAGGGTCCATCGGCGGATGCTTCACGCCATGAAGAATCTCCCAAACGTGATGAACGCCGGCCAGCGCAACGTACGCGCCGCCAAAAGGGACCGCCACGAATCGCGTCACGAAACGGCCGAGCGGCGTGCCGAATGCGACGGCACTCAGTCGCTGCATCCCCCGCAAATAACACTCGCCGCGATGATACACGCCGTCGAGTTTCACGGCCAGCTTGCGGTCAGCCTGCAGAAACCAATCGCCCTGCAGAAAGTCGCGTGGCTCGGACAGGTCGGGCAATTTTAGATCGTTGCGTGAGATGGCGTCGCGCAGGTCGCCCATCGTCAGGAAACAGCGACGTCCGATCTGATCAAGCAACTCCTCGACCAGCTTACCCCGTGCGACGCGTTCGGGCGGATTGTGCGCAACCAGTCCCACTTCGTCCAACGCGGCGACGATTTGCGGGCGAAGCTGCCGCCGCAACCGCTGCTCGACCCGGACCTCCGCATCGTGCAACAATCGAGCCAGTTGCCGGCGATCGGCCGTCGACAACCGCGCGGACGCCAACCAACGGCCGGCGCTGCGAAGATGTTTCAGCATCAGCGCGTCGCGCTGGTTCGGCAACCGCCGCCGCAACGGACGACGCCCCCATGAAAACATCCATTCGGCCAAATCGACCGTGTAAATCTCGCGTTCATAGTCGACGCACGCCCGCTGCAAATCGTAAAGCAACCGAGCTTCGGCCGTCCATGTGTCGTCGGACGTTTGCTCGACCAGTGCCGAAACGACCGATTGCCACGGCTGCGGATCCGATTCCTCCAACTCCAGCGCGGCCTGCAACCGGCGAACCAACCGGTAGATGTCCATCCGCAAAGCCACCGTCGCCCGCTCGGCCAGCTCCGGCGGCGCGCAACGCCGCGCGCGAGCTCGATAGACCGCCGCTCGAACCACGTTGCCCACCGAGGCCGGCCGCTGCGATTTGCGCATCAACCAACGATATTTCGTCTCCGACGGACACTCCGGCGCCGGCGCCGCCTCCGGCTCCGGAGGCTCCACATCGGCCAGCGAACCGACCAGCCCAACCGGCTCGCTGCGGTCTTTCGGATCGGGTGCGCCGGGCAGCCGCGTTTGCTCGAACAGACTTTGTGCGTCGACGTCCTGGCCAATGCATTGGTCGATCGTGCGAAAACTCTCTAAGTCGGGAAAATAACGCGGCAGACAACTCGCGGCGAACTGCCGAATCTCGAGATACACGGCGACGAACTCCGCGTAGATCGACGCCGGATCGCGAGGCGGCAGCAACCAGTGGTCTCGCTCCAAAATCGCGCCAATCGCCTCGAACGCCGCCGGACCGATCTGTTGCACGCGACGCCACACCTCCGACGGATCGAGCCGGCCGGCCGCCTTGCATTCCTCCAAAGCCCGATGCACCCGGGCGTGAAACAACATCCGCCAAAGCAGCACCAACGAATCGCCATCCGACATCGCGGCGAGTTTTCGTGGGCTGGGCCGCGCCAGCAAGATCACAGTCTCCGGCAATTCGGCGTCGTCGGCCAGCCCCAGCTCGGCGCGATCGACCATCCGCAACAACGCCTCGCGTCCGATCGCGTAACTTTTGCGATGCGGCACCCAGACGCCAAAACCGCCCAATTGGCGATCCTGCTTAATGACGCGGCGCACCAGACGCGGCAGCACCAAAAATGCCGACGGATCGGCCTCGCGCAGACGGCTTTCCAGGTCGTCCAACGTAAGCCGAGCGCGAGGCTCGGACGCGGCGGCTTCAGACGGCGGCGAATTCATGGCGCACAATTATCGCACATTCCCCCCAGAGTGCCAAGGCGATTATCGCCACAAATCGCTCATCCGGCGGCGAATCGATCGGCTCGTCACACCGGTCGCGCCGGCCGCATCGGACGAATCGTCCAAATCCGGCGGATCGGTCGTGCACTGGTCGAAACCGTCGAGCGTTTGCTTGGGCAGAAAGCGCGTTCGCTGCGAATAGCCGTGCTGGTCGCCATGGCCCGGTCGAAAGTAACGCAGTGGATGGCAGACGTACAAGAAGTTTTTCGCGCGTGTGAGGGCCACGTAGAACAGCCGTCGCTCCTCCTCCAATTCGTCCGCGTCGTGCAGCGCCATGTCGGACGGGATGTTGCCGTCGGCCGCGTGGATCACGTAAACCGCGTCCCACTCGAGGCCCTTCGCCGAATGGATCGTGCTCAAGACCAGGTAGTCGTCGTCCAAATGCGGCGGACCGGCCAGGTCCTGCGTCGAGCTGGGCGGATCGAGCGTCAGCTCCAGCAACATCCGCGTCCGGCTGCGATAGCGAGAGGCGATCGTCTCCAATTGCTCAAGATCGCGCAGCCGCGGTTCAGCGTGATCGTAATGGGCCTCCAACAGCGGCGTATAAAACTTCCGCACGCGATGCACCTGCGAAGGCAAATCATCGGAGGTGGCGGCCAGATCTCGCAGCAGCGCGACCAGCGAGGGCCAGATTTCAGCCGTCGCGGCCGGCGGACGCCACTGGGCCCATGCGTCGAAATCGCCGCCGCCGCGGATCAGCAGGTCGGTCAATTGCCGAGCCTTGCCCGGCCCGATGCCCGGCAACAGCGGCAGCAGGCGTCCGCACGCCACCGGGTCGCGAGGGTTTTCGGCCAACCGCAAAAACGCCATCAGATCCTTCACATGGGCCGTCTCGATGAATTTCAACCCGCCGAATTTTTGAAACGGGATTTTCGCACGGCTCAACTCGGCTTCCAACAACATACTGTGGTGCGAGGCCCGAAACAACACCGCCTGACGACGCAGATCGACGCCCGACTCGCGATGCTCCAACACGCGATGGATCACATATTCGGCCTGATCGGCCTCGTCCTCGCAATGGACCAGCCGCGGCCGCTGGCCGCCGACCCGCTCGGACCAGAGATTTTTGACGTAGCGCTCGCGGGCCAGCGCGATCACGCGATTCGTCATGTCGAGAATCGGACGGGTGCTGCGATAATTCTGCTCCAATGTGACGACGGTTGCGTCGGGATAGTGTTTTGGAAAATCGAGAATGTTGCGCACCGTCGCCGCGCGAAAGGCGTAGATCGACTGCGCGTCGTCGCCCACGACGGTCAAGCCCTTGCCCTCGGGCGACAAGGCGTACAAGATGTCGGCTTGCAGCGTGTTCGTGTCTTGATACTCGTCGACCAACACGCAATCGAACCGTTGGCGAATCGCGTCGCCGGCGGCGGGCTCGGTGAGCATTGCCAGCCAAAACAAGAGCAGATCGTCGTAGTCGAGCACGCCGGCCGACTCTTTGCGCTCGACGTAGCCGTCGAACAGCCGTTTGAGCGAATCGGCCCACTCTTTGCACCACGGAAAATAGCGATCGAGGGCCTCGTCCAACTTTTGCCGGGCGTTGACGCATCGGCTGTAGATCGCCATGCACGTGCCCTTTTTCGGAAACCGTTTGTCGAGCTTCGCCAGTTGCAGATCGCTGCGCACGACGTTCATCAGGTCTTCGGAATCGGCGCGGTCGTGGACCGAAAACTGCGACGGCAGCCCGACCGACTTGCCGTAGCGATGCAGCAGTCGGGTGGCCACGGCGTGGAAGGTGCCGCTCCAAACGCGCGTCGCACCGGGATGCCCGAGTTGACGCAGCAGACCGTCGGCGCGACGAAGCATCTCGGCGGCCGCACGCCGGGTGAACGTCAACAACAAAATGCGATCGGGCGACACGCCGCTCGCAATCAACCACGCCACCCGATGCACCAACGTGGCGGTCTTGCCCGTTCCCGCGCCGGCCACGATCAACAGCGGCTGGTCGCCGTGCGTGGCCGCTGCGCGCTGTTGCGGATTCAGATGGCTCAGCAGTTCGTCGATCGTCGCGGCGTCGGACATGGTGGTCGAGGGCGTAGTTTTTCTTGGATTGCCCCCAGGCGGGAAATTGGGGAGCCGTCGCCGATCATTATCCGCCATGCGTCCATCCGACGCAAGCGTCCTGAGTCACCGGCGGCTCTCGGACACTACCCGATACGCCCGAGCGGATCGACCCGAGATCGACGGCAACGGCTCCAAAACGCCTTCGGCCACCAGTCGGTCCAGCACCTTGGGACGGACGAACTCGGTGAAGCCGTAGTTGCCTGGACTTCGGTAGCGGACGATCTCGTCCCAATCGACGAACACGTGGCCGATGCGACGCGAGGACAATTCCGCGCGGACCTCATCGGACGTTTTGTCGCGGACCCACCGCTCGAACAAGCAATCGTCGAAGCAGGTGTTGTAGAAAACCGGCATCGTCAAATCGAAAGGGGTCGCGTCGCCGACCAACAGCAATGCGCCGTCCGACGGCCCAAGGTGCGCATTCAAATACTCGTGCCAGGGATCGATCCATCCGGATTCATGCCGCAGCCGATCCAGCGGGACGAACCAGGCGTTGCCGCGACCGGCCGACGCGATCAAAAAGTTCGCCGTCAGCCCGACCAGCAACAAAACGATCAGCGTGACGCGCCACCATCGCTGTGAGGTCCAACACGCCCCCAAGCCCGCCAGCAGCGCCAGCAGCGGCATCGCGGGAATCCAAAACCGATCGATGCGATGGGTGAAGAGCCACCAAACGGCCACGACAAAAACAAAATAGCCGAGCACGGCCCAACGTCGCCGATCGCGGCGGCCCGCAGCCAAGAAAGCCAGCGCGGCCAACGGCACGACCAAGGGACTCAGCCACTCGCTGGTCAGCGTCACACGGCCGACGTCCTTGGCCAACGTGGCGGCCGAAAAATCGTGCGGCCGATGGACCTGATTCCACTGGCGCTGTTTGGCGTCGGTCCAAGTCCGGCCGTCGAATACTTCGTAAAGCAACGGGTAGGTGGGATTGCCCGTCTGGACCCAATTTTTGCCGAACCACAGTCCGCAGCCCAACGCGGCGGCCAACAAAAAAACGGCGACCGCTCGGATCGAACGCCGATCGCAGGCGACCCAAACGCCCAGCGGCGCCACGACGAACAGCGCGGCGGGATATTTCGTGGCCACGGCGGCTCCGGCCAAATAACCGGCCAACCCTAGCGCGCCGCCGTCCTTCGGCAACAGCAGCGCATAGACGGCCAGAAACAGATAGCAAGCCGACGCCCCTTCGACCAGTCCGCCCGAGGCGATGCTGACGACCCAAGGCACGGAAACATAGGCGAGCATAGCCACAATGCCGGCGGTGGACGAATGCAAACGCCGCCCGGCCAGAAACAGGCCCGCCGCAGCCAACACGGTGAACACGGCAATGACGGTCTTGCCGGCCAACGCTCCGAGCCACCACTGGCCCGCAACGACCATCGACAACAGGCTGAGCATTTCAGTGCCCAGGGCCATGTTGGCGTAGACGTTGTGCGGCAGGAAATGGATCGCGCCGTGCAAGAAAAACTCCTTGGGGGCCTGCAAGTGATACTCGCGCACGTCGAAATCCAACGGCGGCAGCATCGCGGCCAACACGATCATGGCGACGAACGGCACGGCCAACCACGCAAACTGGAGGGACAAGCCGACCGATTCAAGCGAATCGGTCCGAGGATTCGTCGGTTGAAACGCCGTCACCCGATCGCTTTTTTTATTCTTTGGCCGCACGAACTTTTTGAGCATCGCAAGAAAAACCGTTGCGGCCGCGGGGACGGTGAACAACCACGTGCGGCTTAAAACACCCAGCAGTCCGAGCAATAACGTCCATGTGCTCAGAAGGCTCAACCCCACGGCGGTCGAAAACACCCAAAGTTCCAGCCGGTCCAAAAAACGGTCGGCCCGAACCAATCCGACCGCCAACCACCCCAACAGCGCCGCCCACAGCACCACGGCGGACGCCACCGCCAACACCGGCAGTCGGTCGACCAGCGAAAACTCCGATGGGCAGCCGAACCAGTTGGGCGTCAGCCATTGATCGGGCAGCCAGACCAACTGCCAAAGCAAGCCAAACCGCGACGGCGCCGGACCGTCAACGGCCAGACTCGGCAGCGACACGGCGAAAAACGCCGCCAGATAGGCGAGCAGCCCGAGGACGACCACGGCGGCAAGACGGCGATGGTTCATGGTGAGGTTCGCCTATTGTAGCAGGTGCCTCGTCCTTGGACACACCAAGCGCAAAAAAAACGGGGGACGGCTGCGGAGAGAGAAAACCGCCGTCCCCCGTTCGCGGAGTTGTTGTCCAATCGGCAAGCTACCGCGACTGAATCACCACGAATCGCGAGCCTTGGCTGGTGCGAACCAACAGGAGGACGCCCTTGGCCAGCGACTGCTTTTCCATGATCGTGCGGAAATCGTCGACCGACTTGACCGGCTTCTGGTCGATCTGCGTGATGACCATGCCTTCGGCCAGACCGACCGATTGGGCCGGACTGCCGGCTCGCACGTCGGTGATGACGACGCCCTCGCCCGGTTTGACGCCCAGTTTCTCGGCCACCTCGGGCGTGAGCTTGCCGACCGACACGCCGAGCTTCTCATCGCGAACGGTACCGTCGGGGCCGGGCGTCAGCGATTCGCCGCCGCTCATGCCGTAGTTGGCCGGCTGCTCGCGCGGCGTGACGTCAATCGTCATGCGTTTTCCATTGCGCACGATCTCGACGGGATATTTTTGGCCGACCGTCGACTGATCGACGGCTTCCTGCAATTCTTTCGGATCGTCGATCGACTTGCCGGCGAATTGCAGCACGATGTCGCCGGGTTTCAGACCGGCTTCGGAGGCCGGCGTATTGGCCCGCACTTCCGAAACGACCACGCCCTGCCGGGTGCGAACGCCGAACTTTTCGGCCAGTTTCTGTTCGACCGGTTGGATGCCGATGCCCAAGAAACCGCGTTTCACCGTGCCGCTGGCGATCAACTGCTGCGAAACCCATTGGGCCAGATTGCTCGAAATGGCGAACCCGACGCCTTGATAGCCGCCGGTGTTCGAAGCGATGGCCCGATTGATGCCGACGATCTCGCCGTCCAAATTGACCAACGGACCGCCGCTGTTGCCGGGATTGATCGCCGCATCGGTTTGAATGAAACTGGCGCGGGTCTCATTTTCCAGACCGCGGCCCTTCGCGCTGACGATGCCGGCGGTGACGGAGCCCTCCAAGCCGAACGGATCGCCCAGGGCCAACACCCAGTCGCCCACCTGCATCTCGTCGCTGTTGCCGAACTTGGCGGCCACCAGCTTGCCGGCGCCCTTGATCCGAACGATGGCCAAGTCGGTCTTCGGATCGGACTTGATTTCGGTCGCCTCAAACTCGCGGCCGTCGCGCAGCCGGACCGTGATCTTGCCACCCTCGCGGACGACGTGATGGTTCGTCAGAATTACGCCGGACGGGTCGACGATCACGCCCGAGCCGACGCTGCTTTGCCGACCCCGCGGAACGATCATTCCGTGCGGCATCCGCGGCATATCCTTGAAAAACTTGCGGAACTCCGGCGGCAACGCGTCGCCAAACGGATTCGGTTCGTCCGAATCGTCGTCGGCCTTTGGCGTCTCGACCGGCGTCGCCTCACAACGAATCATGACGACCGACGGCAACACTTTTTCGGCCACCTCTCGAAACGCCTTCGACAACGATCGGGCGTAGCTGACCGCGCCCGGATCCGTCGCCACGGCCGGCGTCTGGCCCATCGCACGTTCGCGGGCCGCGCCGCCCAGCACACCAAGCGAGCCAAACGCCGCCACCGCGAACAACAAAAACGCCCAACGAACACTGCGAACCCGTAAAGAGCTGCACCGCATACCGATTTCCCCTTTGAATTGGAACCACGCCGCCCGACAAAACCGCCACCGTGGCGCTTGCTGCCGGAGAGTTTTATTTCCGCACCCACCCAAACTACTAGACGAACCTCCCACATCCGAAAACAAAGATCGTTGTTGGTCGGTTTTAAGAAGGGTTGCCGTCGTCGAAAAAATCTTGCGGACGTCGGCCGAACGTGCGATCCAACCTCTTAGTTTTTGAGCGACTGAATGGGTGCGGGAATCCGACCGCCGAAGCGGACAAACTCGCGGCTGGCCCCCGCGTTGCGAACTTCCATGACCGGCATCGCGCCGAACAAGCCGCCGAAATCGACCACCTCGCCGGCCTTCGCGCCCGGCACCGGCACCAAGCGGACGGCCGTCGTTTTGTCGTTGATCACGCCGATGGCCATTTCGTCGGCGATGATGGCCGAAAGCGTCTCGGCGGGGGTATCGCCCGGCACCGCAATCATATCCAGTCCGACCGAGCAGACGCTGGTCATCGCTTCAAGTTTTTCGAGCACGAGATGGCCTCGGCCCACCGCGTCGGCCAGCGCAGCGTCCTCGCTGACGGGAATGAACGCGCCGCTCAATCCGCCGACGGAACTGGAGGCGAACATGCCGCCTTTTTTCACCGCGTCGTTGAGCATCGCCACAGCGGCTGTCGAACCGGGGGCGCCGATCCGTTCGATGCCGAGCATCTTCAGAATCTCGCCGACACTGTCGCCCACGGTCGGCGTGGGGGCCAGCGAAAGATCGACAATCCCGAACGGCACGCCCAACTCCTTGGCCACCTCGCGGCCGATCAACTCGCCGACGCGTGTGACGCGGAAACTGGTGATTTTGATTTCCTCGGCCAGATCGCCCAACGTGAGCGAATCGCCTTCGGCCAGACGGCGTTTCAGCGCGCTGCTGACCACACCGGGCCCCGAGACGCCGATGTTCACCGCGGCTTCCGGTTCGCCGGAACCCACATAGGCCCCGGCCATGAACGGATTGTCCTCGGGAATGTTGGCGAACACGACCAGCTTGGCGCAGCCGAACCCGCGGGCGTCGGCGGTCGCCTCGGCGATTTGCAGCAGCACGCGGCCCATCTCGCCCACCGCGTCCATGTTGATGCCCGCCCGGCGCGACGCCACGTTAACCGACGCGCAGACGCGCTGAGTTGCGGCCAGCACCTCGGGCAACGCGCGAATGACCACGTCGTCGCCGGCGGTGATGCCCTTTTGCACCAGGGCCGTGAAGCCGCCCAAAAAATCGACCCCGCACTCGTCCACGGCGGCGTCGAGCGTCTGGGCGAACCGGACCGCGCCGGCCACGCCGTGACCGGCCAACAGCGACGCGGCCGGCGAAATGGCCAGGCGTTTGTTGATGACCGGAATGCCGTATTTCGCCCCGACCCGATCGCACACTTCAACCAGCCGACTGGCGCGGGACACGATCTTGTGTCGGACCTTGCGGCAAAAATGATCGATGTTCGAGCCCGCACAATCCTCCAAACTCAAAGCCAGCGTGACCGATCGCACGTCGAGATGTTCGGCGTGGAGCATGTGGATGGTCGAAAGAATTTCATCCGTGCGAAGCATGGCGTTTGTAATCTCCGTGGAAAGCGCGACTCAAGAAACCTCCCCTCGTCCAAACGGCGAGGGAAACGTCGCGGACAGACGCAGTTGATTGGTGGCGACAAAAATGTTCTCATGCTGCAGCTTGACCGTGAAGCCCAACTCGCTGCCCATCTGCTCCAAATCGTCCTGCATCATGCGCACGTCCCAATGGACGGGCACCTCGACCTGGCCGATCAGGACGAAATCGTCGCCTCGCAGGTCGCCGTACAGATCGACGATGTTGATGTCTTTGGCGGCCAGATATTGGCTGAAGCTGCGCACCACGCCGGGCCGATCGCGGCCGAACGCCGTAATGACGAACCGCTCGCACGATTCCTGCTTCGGCAGCTCGGACTCGTGGCGGGCACGACGAACCATCACCTGAAACTCGGAGTTCGGCGCGCCGGCCTCGCGCACCCGATCGGCCAATCGCTCGGGCTCCAGGGGCTCGGGCAGGCTGACGATGATGATCAAGGTGAAGTAGCCGCCCAGCACGGTTTGGCTGCATGCGTCGAGGTTGCCGCCCAACGATTCGACGGCGCCGGTAACCGCCGCCACAATGCCGGGATGATCGCTGGACATGACGTTCAGCACGTAAGCATTTTTGAAGCCGCTCATCGCGATCCTTTGCCGTCCGCACGGTGTAAGACGAAGAATGTCCCCTATTGTATTGTCGACCCAAATGGCTGACAATGCGTTCGGTCGCCCAACGCAACACAATATTACCTTATGGCATGGCCCCGACTTTTGCTGTGGATGCTTCAAAACGCCGCCCAGGGCGGGCTTCGGCGCATGGCGGCCGACACAGCGCAGCGAATCGCCCGATCGCCGCCCGACGTCCCTGCCGAATCGCCCAAGGACGCCCATCTTGGGCTGATTTTCGCGTTGAGCATCGAATCGGGCTGCCTTGAGGATCTTTTGGACGGCATGGTCGTCATACGCGGTAAAGGGGTCATCGCGCGCGAGGGCGGATTGCGCGGACGCCGAACCATCGTCGTTCGCTCGGGTCCCGGCCTGGCCAGAGCCCGGCATGCCACCGAATTGTTGATCGACGGACACCGCCCAAGCCGGATCATCTCGGCCGGTTTCGCCGGCGCAATCTCCGGCGACCTGCACCGCAACGATCTGCTGGTGGCCGATCGAGTGCGCAACGAGTCGGGCGAGGAGATCGCCGTCGAGCTTCCGCCGGGCTTGGCCGCAACGCTGCAACAGCCGGGCGTCCATTGCGGGCCGCTTTTGACGTGCCGCGGCGTCGTACGAAAACCGTCCGCGCGGCGAGCGCTGTTCGAGCGGCACGGGGCGATGGCGGTCGACATGGAGACGTTCGCCGTGGCCGAGGTCTGTCGCCGGCGCGGCGTGCCGTTTTCGTCGATTCGGGCCATCAACGACACGGCCGACGAGACGCTTTCACGCGACGTCGAGCATCTGCTGGCCCAGCGGACCGCCGCGGCGCAGTGGGGCGCGGCGTTGGGCGCGGTGTTGCGTCGTCCGGCCAGCGCCAAGGATTTTTATCAGCTCCGCGAAAACGCGCTGGTGGCCTCGCTGCGGTTGGCCAAGTTTTTGGCCGCCGTTCGGTTCGATTGACCCGCGATCGCTCGAAAAAAACGGGCTCTTTCGCGTATTTCATCGTCCGGGGCGTGCTAGAGTTGAGGTATCATGGAGCCGCTGTTTCAACAACTCGGAATCGCCCTGCTGCTGGGGCTGCTGGTCGGTCTGCAACGCGAGCACGCCGAAAGCGGCATGGCCGGCATGCGCACCTTTCCGCTGATCACCGTGTTGGGCAGCTTGAGCGCCGTGTTGGCCGGCCACTTTCAAGACAGTTGGATTCTGGCGGCCGGACTGCTGGCCATCGCCGCGATGATCGTGGTCGGTCATGCGTTTCGATCGCAGCGGCCCGACGCCCATCCCGGCATGACGACCGACGCCGCGCTGTTGCTGATGTATGTGGTCGGCGCGATGGTCGTGATCGGCCCGTTGCCGGTGGCCATCGCCGTCGGCGGCGGTGCGGCCGTGTTGCTTCAGTTCAAGCCGGAGCTGCACGGCATCGCCCGCAAATTGGGCGACGAGGATCTTCGGGCGATCATGCAGTTCGTGCTGATCACGTGCATCATTCTGCCCGTGCTGCCGAATCGGACCTACGGACCGTATCACGTATTGAATCCGTTCGAGACGTGGCTGATGGTCGTGTTGATCGTCGGCCTGAGCCTCGGCGGCTACATCGCCTACAAGTTTTTCGGGCGCGACGCGGGGATTTTTCTGGGCGGCGTGTTGGGCGGAGCCATCTCGAGCACCGCCACCACGGTGAGTTACGCCCGCGGCGCGCGCAACGATCCGGCGGCCCAGCGCGCGGCGGCGGTCGTCATTTTGATCGCGTCGACCGTGATGTATTTGCGTGTGCTGTTGTCCGTCGGCGTCGTGTCGCTGGATTTTTTGGCCGCCGTCTGGCCGTTTATCGCTGCCTTGATGCTGCTGACCTCGTTGCCGGCGCTGGCGCTGTGGTTTCGAGTGCGACAGCAACCGTCGACCATGCCCGAGCCGACCAACCCGACGCAACTGACCTCCGCGCTGGTGTTCGGCATGTTGTACGCCGCAGTGCTGCTGGCACTGGCCATCGCCAAAAACGCATGGCACGGCGAAGGACTTTTCGCGGTGGCGTTCCTGTCGGGCCTGACCGAGATGGACGCCATCACGTTGTCGACCGCGCGGATGTCGATCGGCGATCCGCAGGTGGCCGTCGACGGCTGGCGGCTGTTGGTCGTCGCGGCGATGGCCAATATGGTCTCGAAATCGGCGTTGGCGGGCATACTGGGCGGATGGCAGTTGCTGGTCCGCGTCGTGCTGTTGTTCGTCCTTCCCACCCTCGGCGGCGTCGCGCTGCTGGCGTTGGTGTGAGACTCAGCGCGCCATGCGTCGTCCACGGTTGGCCGCTCGCGGACCTGACGCGACCGGCGGATAGCTGTTCGGATCGGCCAGATTGACCAGCGGCGTGTTCGGATAGTTCGGCATTGACCACAGCGACGCCGGGTCGCCCGCCGGACGATTGATCTCGACCGGCCCCAGATCGATCCGCATGGCCAACTGAGCCGGCGGACAAGTGATGTTCACCACGGTCGGCATCACCAGCCCGCTCAACGGATCGCGGCGATGCCCGCTGGCGATGGAGCTGGCCAACAATTGCCGCCGGGCGTCGTACACGTACTGCTCCAACACCCAGCCTTGCGAGCCATCGAGAATGGTGATCTTCGTAACGGGGCCCTCCGGCGTATTCAGAATCGTGTCGATCCGAAGCCGATCGTTCGGCAGCGTTTTCGGGCCCTGATGCGGCAGCGCCAGATCGAATTGCGTCACGCCCAACGCTTCAATCAGCCACGTAGGCTCGAACGGCAGCGACCGTTTGGCCGGGCTGGAGGCGAACTGATCGTGACGACAATAGTATTCCGCCGGCGGTTGATTGCGCCGCATCCAAACCCAAAACAGCTCGTCGTTGCTGCCGACGTCCAACTCGGTGCCGGTCAGGCCGGTGCCCGCCTGAAGTCGGAAACGCCGCGAACGCTCGAAAGCCACGCTGGCGCCGAGCGTTGGAAAGTCACGTCCGCTGATCGAAGCGTGGCTGGTCGAAAACGATTGGATCTGCGAGCTGTTGCGGTTCACCACCTCGATCACTTGCTGCAACGTCGGCGAAGGCGGCAGCACCCTCGGCAACGGATTCGTATAGCGCTGCAACATCTGCGCGCAGCCCGCCCCGCCCAAAGCGAACAACCCGGCCAGCAACCACAGAAAGCCCAACGGCGAGAGACGCGCGGCGGACGCCGGCCGCCCATCACGGACCGCGAACCGTTCCTGACGCTTCAGTTTTTCCATCGCAAATTTCTTCGTCATCGGAGCATCGTCGCCAATTCTTCTTGAATCGCTTCGACCCGTTGCGGATCGGGCGGAGCGACCGCCACCCGATAGGTCGCCTCGCGTCGTGGACAATAGACGGTCAACCATGGCATGTCGCCGTCCGTAGCGTTGTTCTTTTCTTCCTCCAGTCGAAACACGCGACGCCGCACCAACAAAAGCGTCAACACGTAACGCATGTCCTGTCGGTCGGGCTGCTCGGCCAGCTCGTCCCAAAACTGGAGCATCACGTCGTTCGGCGCCCAATGTTTTCGGGCCGAGGTCCGGTCCGGAATCTGCGACTTCCACCAACCAACGCATTCGGCCGGCGGTCCTTGCCATGCCTCGGGCGAGTAATCCGTGCGACACAACGTCGCGCCGTCCGTCGTCAGCACAGAATAAAACACGTCGCCGGGACCGAACTCCCGCCCGGTGACGCTGCAATGCCGCGCGCTGCGTTGAACTTCGTAATCCATAAAACGACCGTCCCCACGATCCGCCAATTCAAGGGGCGGCCAAGGGTAGCTGAAACCACCGTCCGATGCAAGGCACAAGATCGCGGAACGACAGGCTAGCAGACTCGCAACCTGACCCAAAACACCCAAGACCCACAACCACCCCGCCTTGCGCGTCTTTTGTGTTTTTCCGTGAAAATAAAAGATGGAACTATGACGGCGTCAGCAGGCGACGAATCTCGTCCGGAGTGGTTTCGGTCAGCAATTCCACCCGAAAGTCGCGCACGCCGCGGCGTTCCAGCTCGGACCGAAGCCGCGTCAAACTCTCCGGCTGACCGTGAAAGACGGTGTTTCGACATTGGCGATCGGCCAACACCGGATGTTCGACGCCCAACCGATCGCGCAGCCGCAACCCAACTCGCCGGCACCATCGGCCGCAATCCTGCCGGTTGTGCGACTCCGAAAGCACATTGCAGAACAGACAATGCTCGCTGTGGAACATCGGCGTGTGCCGGTGGACGATCACTTCCAAGCGACCGGGCTCGACCGCCGCAGCCAAGTCCAACAATCGCCGTTCGTCGAGATCGTAGGCGGCCGTGACCCGCTGCGCGCCTTGGGCGACCAGCCATGCCAGCGTGGGACGGTTGACGGCGTTGAGCGAAAAGTCGGCGACCATGGGAACGCCGAGCGATCGAAAAAAAGCCAAGCCTGCCAGATTGCGGACCAGCACGGCATCGGGCCGGCATTGGGCCAGCGACTCTAGCACGTCAGACTCACCGGGTTTGTGGATCCGCGGCGTGGCCAATACGAGCGAAACACCGGCCGAACGAACGGCCCGCGCGGCCCGATCGCAATCGTCCGGCTGCTGGCAGTCGACCATCACGCTGTCCGGACGAACGTCGAGCGCCGCCTCCACCTGGCCGAGCGATCGACAAAGCACGTGCCACCGGAGATTCACGGTTGGGGCAGGGCAGGGCGGCGGGATTTCTTGCTCGATTGCGGTCAACGCCGATTCAGACATTGCAGTCCGCCTGGGCCACTGCGCGGCGTTCAATCGCTCGATCAGTTCGCGGCGCATTTGGCCCAACACGCTCAGCGGCGCCATCGGCCGTCCGTCGATGCGGGCCTCAAGCCGTCGCAGTCGATACGGCGTTTGCCCTAGCCGGCCGAACTGTTCCGTAAGCATTTCGGCCGTCAGCGGGTGGCGGGTGGCTTCGGCCAACGGCTGCTCCGACGCTATACGACACTCGAAACCGGCATCGGTTCGGGCGGTCACATGCAACAAACCGCCCGACGCCGCTTCGACCGTGAGATCCAACGCCGCGCGAGGCCGCACGTCGCGGCCGGCCCGACGTCTGTGGATTCGCTGGGCCAATCGCGGATCGTCGGTTTTCCAAACCTTTTGATCCAAATGGATTCTCGACCGATCAATCGAACCGTACCGAAACGCCAATTCGACCGATCCGACCGTTGCGGCCTTCAGCGATCGTTGGTTTTGAAAAATTTCATAAACGCGACCGCCTTGTTCGTCGCCCTGGCTGCGATCCGCCTCGAACACGACGCCGTCGCCGCGTTGGACGGGGGCCGACAATTCGACGACGATCCGATCGCCGCGAACGCCTCGCACGCAGCCGAGCAGCGTTCCCCGATGCGACGAACCCCGGCCCGACACCAACGCCTGATGGTCGTCGCCGTCCAACCAGCCATGGCAAAAGCCACGCGAAAAGGCCATTTCCAGTTCGGCGAGCTCTTCGTCACCAGGAGGCGTCGCCCCCTCGGGACAGGAAAGGGCGTCCAAAATTTCACGATAGCAACGGGTGGCGACGGCCACGTATTCCGGCGGCTTCAGGCGGCCTTCGATTTTGAGGGCCGAAACGCCCGCCCGACACAACTCCGACACCCGATCGTAGGCGGCCAGGTCATGCGGGCTCAACGGATAGCGGCAGTCCCTCGGAAAGCCCGAGTCGGTCACTACCTGGTATGGCAATCGGCACGGCTGCGCACATCGGCCCCGATTGGCGCTGCGTCCGCCCAACGACAAGCTCGCCAAGCACTGGCCCGAGTAGCTCAAGCACAACGCGCCGTGAACGAACACCTCCAGTTCGACGTCGGTCTGACGACGAATCGCAGCCACCTCGGCCACCGAAAGCTCACGCGGCAGCACGACCCGACGGATGCCGAGCGATCGCACCTCATCGAGGCATTCGGCGCTGCTGAGCGTCATTTGGGTCGAGGCGTGTAGCGGCAATTCGGGACACAAGCGATGCACGAGCCGCAACAGTCCCAGATCCTGCACCAACACGGCGTCAACGTTCGCCTGCACGGCCAGCCGGACCAGCCGCTCGACCGACGGCAGTTCGTCGTCGAACACCAACGTGTTGAGCGTCAGATATCCGCGAACGCCCCGAGCGTGCAGGTGGTCCATCAGCCGAGGCAGATCCTCTTGGCCGAAATTCGACGCCTTGGCCCGGGCGTTGAAGCCGTTTTGGAGTCCAAAATAGACAGCGTCGGCGCCGTGGTCGATCGCCGCGTCCGCGCAGGCCCAATCGCCGGCGGGCGCCATCAATTCGACGGATCGCGGCGAAGGGGCGGATTCGGGCATCGGAACAGTTTTTTAGGACCAAGAGGGCAAGGATGTCGCATGCGACAGGGCCGTTGGCCACGAGCCCTGTGTTTCATCCTACCCGGCCTACAAAGCCCCGGCAACGGCCGCCTCCCCTAATACGGCTTGCCGGTGAACCTTGAGCGACGGAACGGAATCTTCTATAATGCCGGTTTCACGCAACAATTTTGGAAGGATTTGGCTTCATGGAACGTTCTCTTGTGCTGCTGAAACCCGATTGCGTCCGCCGGCGGTTGATCGGCCGGGTGCTGGCCCGCTTCGAGGACAAAGGGCTCGAAATCGCCGCGATGCGGTTGATGCAAGTGACGCCCGAGTTGGCCAAACGCCACTATGCCGAGCATGTACACAAGGCTTGGTATCCGGAACTGGAGACGTTCATCACCAGCGGGCCGATCGTGGCGATGATCGTCGAGGGTCCGCAGGCCGTCCGCGTGATTCGCGGCATGGTCGGTGCGACCAACGGATTGGAAGCCGCCTCCGGCACCATCCGCGGCGATTTCAGCGCCAGCCAACAGATGAATCTGGTCCACGCCTCCGACAGTCCCGAATCGGCCCGACGAGAAATCGAAATTTTCTTCCCTAGTTGACCCCTCACAGTCGTTTTGCCCCGCCACGATCCGCCGATGACCACTTTCCACTATCCCGACTTCAAAACGTTCGAGCAACTCGCGGTCGATGGCGGCCTGGTGCCGGTCTATCGCCGGCTGGTGAGCGATTCGCTTACTCCGGTCAGTGCGTTTCATCGGCTCGACGCCGGTCGCTGCGCTTGTTTGTTTGAGAGCGTCGTCGGCGGTGAGAAAGTGGGGCGATACAGTTTTCTGGCCGTCGATCCGTTTTTTGAGATCGAGGCCTACGGGCGTCGCGTGACGACCAACGCATACTCGGGCGTCTCGGCCGGCGGCGCGCCGACATTGGTCACGCGCCAGTTCGACTGCGACAATCCGCTGGATGAATTGCGGCGTCAGGTCGAATCGTTCCACGCGGTCCACCTGCCCGAGCTGCCGCCGTTTTGCAGCGGCGCGGTCGGTTACGCAGGCTACGACACGGTGCGCTACGTCGAGCATCTGCCGAACGCCCCGAAAGACGATCGGCAAGTGCCCGATCTGGCCTTTGCCTTTTACGATCAGATGGTCGTCTTTGACCATGTCACTAAGGCGGTCGTCGTGGTGGCGATGGCCCGGCTCGATCGCCGCGGGGCGGACAAGGCCGAGGCGTATCAAGCGGCCTGCCGGCGAGTCGACGCATTGGTCGAGCGGCTTTCGACGTCGGACAACGCCCTGAAACCGTTCGACATCCGCACGCAAGGCGACGTGACGCTCCACTATCGTTCGGACTTCACCAAGCCCGAATTCGAGGCCGCAGTGCGCAAGTGCGTCGAGTACATCCGCGCAGGCGACATCTTTCAGGTCGTGCTGAGCCAACGACTCGAAATGCCGTTGGTCGTTCATCCCTTCGAGATTTATCGCACGTTGCGCGTGGTCAACCCGAGTCCGTTCATGTTCTACGTGCGTACGCCGAGCGTCACGCTGGTGGGCAGCTCGCCCGAGGTGATGGTCCGCGTGGTTGACGGCCAAGTGACCGTCCGCCCATTGGCCGGCACGCGACCGCGCGGCGCCGACGAGGAGGCGGATCAACGTCTGGCCGCCGAGTTGTTGGCCGATCCGAAAGAGCGGGCCGAGCACGTCATGCTCGTCGACCTGGGTCGAAACGACGTCGGGCGAGTGGCCCAATATCGCACGGTCGCGGTGACCGACGTCATGACCGTTGAGCGTTACAGCCACGTCATGCATATCACGTCGAACGTCAGCGGACAGTTGGCGCCCGGCCGCACGGCATTCGACGCGCTGGCGGCCTGTTTGCCGGCCGGCACGGTTTCCGGCGCTCCGAAGGTTCGGGCGATGGAGATCATCGACGAACTGGAGCCGCTACGTCGTGGACCCTACGCCGGTGCGGTCGGCTACGTCGATTTCGCCGGCAACATGGACACGTGCATCGCGCTGCGGACCATCGTGGTGCACGACGACAAGATTTACGTTCAGGCCGGCGCGGGCATTGTGGCCGACAGCGTGCCCGAGAACGAGTGGAACGAAACCATGAACAAGGCTCGTGGGCTGTTGAAGGCGATCGAGTTGGCCGACGATCAGTGAACTGCGGACGCCTTTTCGTTTTCCATCACGTTTCTTTATGCACATTGACTCGATCGATCTGTACTGCCTGGGGTTGCCGTATCGCTCGCCTCGGTCGACGGCCGTCGGTCCGTTGCCACGACTGGAAACCGTGTTGGTGGCGATGCACGGTGACGGGGCGACGGGGTGGGGCGAGGCTTGTCCGGGCGTTGCGCCGCAAAAGGGCCCGGAGTGGACGGCCGGCGTTTTCTCGCTGCTGCGAGATTGGCTCGCGCCGGCGGTGGTCGACCGCACCGTCTCGTCGGGCGACGAGTTGACCGCGTTGCTCGGATCGTTTCACGGCAACCGTTGGGCCAAGTCGGCGATTGACGCGGCGTGGTGGGATCTGGAGGCTCGGCGTCAAAACCGTCCGCTCCACCAATTGCTCGGCGGGCGACGCGACGCCATCGAGGTGGGGCCGACGTTCGATCGGATGGACTCGATCGACGAGTTTCTCGAGCAACTCGACGCGGCCGTGGCCGAAGGATTTGATCGGATCAAACTGAAGTTTCGGCCCGGTTGGGACCTCCAAGTGGTCGATCTGGCGCGCAAGCAGTGCCCAACCCAATCGCTGCACGTCGACTGTGAGGGCGGACTGCACTTGGGCCATCAGGACATGCTTTTCCGACTCGAGGATTTTATGCTTTCGTCGATCGAGCAACCGCTGCCGGCCGACGACCTGGTCGGTCATGCGATGGTGCAAGAGTCGCTCCGAACGCCGATCGTTTTGGACGAGAGCATCACCACCCTGGCGCAGGCCGAGATGGCCTTGGAGCTGGACAGTTGCCGGGGCGTCAATTTGAAGCCGGGCCGCGTCGGAGGATTGACCGCGGCATCGGCTATTTGCGAGCTGTGCCACGAGCGATGCACACCGTGCTACGTCGGCGGCGAGCCGCAAAGCGCGATCGGCAACCGCATCGCGATGGCGTTGGCGTCGAAAGACGGTTGTTGCTGGCCGGCCGATTTTTTTCCGAGCGATCGGGAGCTTGTCGAGGATGTGGCGGAGCCGCCTTTGCCGATTCGTGATCCATCGGACGGTCGTCCTCGCATACGTCTGTCCTCCGCGCCGGGCATCGGAGTCGAACCCGATCCGAAGCGGTTGGACGAGTTTTGCCTGACCCGCACGACCGTCCGGCCTGTGTAATTTTCAGGATGCGACGCTCGCTTCGATGCGTTCGCGCAGGCACTCGACTAGCGTGCAATGCGAGCGGCTGCCCGGCGACAGGTCGAACCGCACCCAAACGGCGACTCCATGTCCTCGCCACCAGGTTCGTCCCTCTCGGCAAACCATCAAGTCCAACAGGGTGCGGCATCTTTTCATCGGGACGGGCAATTGCCGCCGCACGGAATCGGGCAGCCGGGCGTTCCACCCGTAACGCGGCCAACTGTAGTAGCCGTTCTCTCGATCGCTTCGGCCCGCCACGGCTTCCATCCGATCGACCCCAATTCGCATGGCGTTGCGAACCTGTCGATAAAACATTTGCAGTCCAAGCCCACCGCCTCCCAGACGGCCCACATTGATCCAAAAACCGTCGTTCAACAACACCACGGCGGATTTTTTGGAATACAAATAGTAATAGCCGCAATAGGCCGCGGCGATCGGGTCGTACATTTCCAGGTAAAGCCGTCCGCCCGAAACGCCGACGGTGACGCGGGCGTCGTCGGGCGCACCGGCCAGGCCCGCGTACCGACTCGGTTGAATCGCGCGGCCGAACAATCGACGGGCGATGCGATCCGCCGCCGTTCGCTCGCCGAGAAAAAATGCGACTTCCGCGCGACTTCGAGCGGACCATGGCCGCCAAGCCGCCGCGGGCAACGTCGTGCTTTGGGCCAACCCCATCGCCTACCCCAAAACGCCACGCCAAGCCGTTGCCCGCTTAGAAAGATGCGCAATCGCAGAAAATCTGCAAGTTGGCCAAAACGCCGAATCTCAAAAAAAGATTTTCAGTCGCCGTAGGCCGAGCCGCAGAATAGCAATCGCCGGTGACAACATGTTGTCACGTCATTTTCGAGACCGCCCATGGAATGCCGAAGAATCGGTCCGTGCATTGCGCGGGGTGCGATTAATCCAATCGAAAAGATCGCTGCGATATTGCCGATCGCAGCAAACGACCATCGACAAACGGTCGGATGTCTTCACGCGGATCGCCTCGCGCTGGAGAAGGATTGGCGATCGGCTCAGGCGCTCTTCCAATGGCGTTTGGAATGCGACGGCTCTTCCTCGTCATCAAGATCTTCCTCGACCTCTTCGTCGTCCTCCTCCGACTCTTCCTCGTCGAAAGGCGGATCGTCGTCCTCCTCCACGGTGTCGACCGGTTCATCGTCGGCATCCTCGTCGTCCACCGGTTGGACATCCCGTTGGGCGTCGGTCAAGAGAATCTTCGTGCTCCGACGCGCCGGGGCAGGCGGAGCGGCCGCAGGCGAACCGGTCGCGTCACCGCTCATCTGCTCCCATTGCTCGACGGTGATCAGCACTTCACGGGCCTGCGAGCCGTTGTAGGGGCCCACGATGCCGTCTTCGGCCATGAAGTCAACCAATCGGGCGGCGCGACCGTAGCCGATCCCCAGCGAACGCTGTAACAGCGAGACGCTGCCGCGGCCCTCGCGCACCACAATGTCGATCGCCGATTCGTATAGCTCGTCACGGTCGGCGAATTTCTGGCCTTCGCCCGACGACTGGGTCTTCAACTGGACCAGCTCCTTGACGAATTGCGGCTCGGAGGTGGCCACTGCGCCGATGACCCGAGAAATTTCATCGTCGCTCAGATAGGTGCCTTGGCCGCGAAGCAATGTGCTGGTGCCCGGCCATAGGAACAACATGTCGCCGTTGCCCAGCAGTTTGTCGGCGCCCATCTCGTCGAGCACCACGCGACTGTCCGTGCGGCTGGCCACTTGGAACGCGATGCGGGCGGGCAAGTTCGATTTGATCAATCCGGTGATGACGTCCACCGTCGGCTTTTGGGTCGCCAGGACCAGATGGATGCCGACGGCCCGGCTCTTTTGGGCCAGACGAATGATGTGTCCTTCGACCTCTTTGGCGGCCGTCATCATCAAGTCGGCCAACTCGTCGGCCACCAGCACGATGTAGGGCATGTGCGTCGGGATCTGCTTGCGTTCTTCGTCGTCTTCCGGCTGGATGCGCTCCATCAGCTCTTCTTCGCCCAACTGGTTGTAGACGCTGATGTGGCGCACGCCGGCGCGGGCCAACAGATGGTAGCGTTCCTCCATTTTTTCGACGGCCCAACCCAAAATCGCCTCTGCCTTGCGCATATCGGTTACCACCGGGTGCATCAAGTGCGGCAGGCATTTGTAGGGGCTCAGCTCGACCATCTTGGGGTCGACCATCAACATGCGGACTTCGTCGGGTCGGCGCGTCATCAACATCGAAACGATGATCGAGTTCAAACAGACGCTCTTGCCCGTGCCCGTGCGTCCGGCGATCAGCAAGTGCGGCAACGTGGTCAGGTCGACGATCAGCGGACCGCCGGCCACGTCTTTGCCCAAATAGATCGGGATCCGCATCTTCGCGACTTTGCCGCTGGCCTCTTCCATCACTTCGCGCAGATGGACCAGTTGCCGCTGACTGTTGGGCACTTCGATGCCGACCGTGTTTTTGCCGGGCAGGGGCGCGACAATGCGCACGCTCGGCACGCGTAACGCGATGGCCAGATCGTCGGCCAGTCCGGTGATGCGGCTCAATCGCAACCCGGCCTCCAGCTCGACCTCGAACTGCGCGATGACCGGACCGGTCTGAATCTCCACCACGCGAATGTTGAACCCGAAATCGGCGAACGTCTTTTCGAGCACTTTTGCTTTGCGGCGGACCTCTTTCTCTTGCTCCTCGAAATTGAACTCCTCGCCCTTGACCAGCAGATCCAGCGACGGCAACTGGTAGTCGGCCGTGCTTTGCCCGACGTCCGACTCCTTGATTTCGTCCAACTCGTCGCGCCGCGAGGTCTTCGGCCGACAAACGCCTACACGGCTGCCGAACTTCTTCTTTTCATCCGACTCGTCCTCGTCCGATGGCTCATCGTCGGACGCGCCCTGAGCCTCGTCGTCCGCGGCGGGCTGCGGTTCGGCGACAGGTCGACCGGGCATGTGAACGGCCATGCGGTCATCGCCCAGGTCGGGATCGTCCAGGTCGGATCGCTGCCGCTGGAGTTTTTGCGCATACGCCGCGCCAACTTGCGCCATGCCACGTCCCAGGCTGCGACTTGTTCCGCCGAGCAGCCAAGCCGCGAGACGGACCAGCGCATAATCGGTCGAAAGCAGCAGGCCGCCCAGGATCATGCTGATCGAGAGGATGTAACTGCCGACGTTGGCAAACTGGGTTTGCAGAGCCGCTCGACCGACCGCGCCCAAATATCCGCCCGACCCGATCACCGGCCCCGGCGACCAGGCGGGAACAGCCAGCGCGGCGAAGCTGGTGATGCCGATCAGGGAAATCGCCCAACCGACGGCCCGCAACCATGGCTGCGCGATTTTGCGTCGGGTGAGCAACATAGCGTCGAACACGGCCAGCGAGACCAGCAGATAGTACGCCCCCACGCCAAACGACTCGATCAGCAGCCGGCCGCTCAACTCGCCCCAATATCCGCAGACGTTCGTCGATCGGACATGCGGCGGATAAACCAAACCGCTGCCCGGATCGGCCGGATCGTAGCTAAACACGGCCGCCGTCAAGAAGATCGCACAGGCCAGCAACGCCAGAGCCAACAGATCGAGTTTCAGGCTGCGATTTTCCAGCATAGTGTGCCAAGAACGAGTCAAACTTGCACGCCGCCGCTTGTTCGCCCTTCGAGAAAACAGGCTGATCTCAAAGATCGGAAACGTCCATTCAAATTCCAAGCCGTATTATGGCTACTCGATTCCAGTATCGACGACCGAGCGGTCGACCGGCCAGCTTGACCACGCCGGATCGTGCCGCTTGCCCGAGAGAAATCTTGCGAGAATCCGTCGTGTCGCCTACAATCGGAAAAACGAGTACCGACGGCGCAGTTTCACTGTTTCCCAAGGCGAAGGCTAGCCGAACAGCAAGCCCATCAGATCGCGGGCGCCCCAAGCGATGGGACTCATCAACACCTCGCCGGCGGCAAACCCCGCAGCCATCCCCTGTTGCAGGGCAAACGTGCGAAAACGTTCCAGTTGATGGGCCTTTTCCGGCGGAAATTGGCTCTCGTAGCAGGCGATCGCCGCCAGTTTCTTGTCCAACGTGTCGCCGATGTCGACGACCATCGGCCGGCAATCCGACGGCAGGATCAAATCGAAACCCAAAAAGCACTCCAGCCGACGCGGCACCGTGTAGGGCGGCAAGCCGTCGAATCGGTCGTCCCACTTGGTCAGCTTCGAGTAAAAGACAGCCGCCTCAATAATCAGCGACGCCTGGTAGTGGTCGGGCGAAGCCGTGGGCGTTTTGCCGCCCAGACCGATGACCAAACGCGGCCGGTGGCGGCGAAACTCCTTGGCCAACGTCACTCGGGCCTCGAACGAATCGAACAGCCGACGATTGGGCAGGTCCAGCGTCACGCGATGGGCCGCGCCGAGCGTCTTGGCCGCACGACGCGCCTCGGCCAAGCGGACCTCCGGACTCGGACAGCCCGGCGTCGGTTCGCCGTCGGTCAGATCGACGATGCCCACGCGATAACCTTGCAAGGCCAGCTTGGCGACAATGCCGCCACAGGCGATTTCGATATCGTCCGGATGCGCGCCGACGGCCAAAACGTCCAAGGTTGGCGTGCTCATGGTTTTGAAGTCTGCTTTTCCAACGACCGAATGCGAATATTTTTGACCGCGCCTTTGGTTGCCCAAGTGGCGATGCCCAACGGCTGACAGGCGTCCACCTCGACGCGCGTGCTGAACCGATGGCCCTCACGCGGTTTGTGGACCACCTGCCGATCGTTGATCCATGCGTCGATCACCGCCGGCGTCACACGAATCCGCACACGGTACCAGATGTCATTTTTGAGATCTTGAACGGTCGACGTGTCGTTTTCGGAAGCGTCGGCGCCGTCAACGCTCGAAAGCCCGACCAGCAAACCACCCCAACCGCCGACGACCAGCGAACAATATTCCTTGCCGACCGGAAAGGTTGTCGTGCAGAAGAAATCGGACCCTTCGAGCCGGATCCCTTCCAACGACAATTCATAATCATCGCGCAGCAGCTCGCGGCCGGTGTAGACCACGCCGGTCATCGTGCCTTCGTCCATCACGAGCTGGCCGTCGGCCACATGGACCTTGCCTTCGCCGCCGAAGGGGATCGGTTTCCAAGAGCCAAGCGTTTTGCCATCAAAGAGACTCTTCCAAGCGTCGTGCAGAGACGAATCGGCGATTTTCGGCGGCAGCTCGGCGGCGGCGTGCGACATACGGTCCTGCCAAACGAGCATTGCGGCGCCGCTGGCCATCAATGCGAGTCCGAAGAACATCCACGGCCTGGAAAACGCCACGGCTCTCTCCCCCCTCCGCAAAGTTCGCGGTCCACGACACCCGTACAACTCATCCTACCATCGCCACGTTGATCCGACAACGGCTCGGGTCCACCGCCGTAGCCAAGTGTGCACGGTCGCACAATCCATCGTTTTTCGGCTGTTTTTGCGAAAATCGGGCGAACCGGCTTGTTTCTCGGCATGTCCTACCCCTTGTCGCATAAACGCTCTCGGTTTAAGCTGAACGATGTCGCCGTTGCACAAAATCGCAATCGGTTTGCACGTGGTCGGCGATTTCCCCAAGTTCGATCGCCCGCCTTCCGCGTCCCCAATTTTTTTGCATCGTCTATCATGATCGCCATCATCGACTACGGCATGGGCAATTTGCGAAGCGTGCAAAAAGGCTTCGAGAAGGTTGGGCATCAGGCCGTGGTGACCAGCGATCCCGCTCAGGTGGCCGCCGCCGATCGCGTCGTGCTGCCGGGCGTCGGGGCGTTCGAGGACGCGATCGCTGAGCTGCGCCGCCTCGGACTGGATCGCGTGGTCCGCGAGACCGTCGACTCGGGCAAGCCGTTCTTGGGCATTTGTCTCGGGCTGCAACTGTTGTTCGACGTCAGCTACGAGAACGGCCGTCATGCGGGGCTCGGAATCATCCCCGGCGAGGTGGTCCGGTTTGAATTGCCACAAGAGTACACCGTGCCGCACATGGGCTGGAACCAACTGGCGATCCGACGGCCCGCCCCGATCCTGGCCGGACTGAACGAAGGCGTTTACGTCTATTTCGTCCACTCGTACTACGTCGTGCCGAAAGACGCCGACGTGATCGCCACGGAGACCGACTACGGCGGACCGTTTTGCTCGATGATATGGCGTGACAACGTATTTGCCACGCAATTTCACCCCGAAAAAAGCCAGTCGGACGGCCTGCGCATTCTGAAGAACTTCGCGGAGCTGCCGTAGTCGTCAGAGGTTCTCGCGAATCCGCAACCGGGGGCTTTCCATCGTCACCGTCGTGCCCGGCGCAACGGACTGCGTCAGCCAGACGCTCGACCCGATGACCGCGTCGTGGCCGATGACCGTCGCGCCGCCCAAGATCGTCGCATTGGCGTAGACCACCACGCGATCCTCGATCGTTGGATGCCGTTTGGTGCCGCGGACCAGATTGCCTTCGCCGTCGGTGGCGAAGCTCAACGCGCCGAGCGTGACGCCCTGATACAGTTTGACCCATTGGCCGATCTCGGTCGTTTCGCCGATCACCACGCCGGTGCCGTGGTCGATGAAAAAGTAGTGGCCGATTTTTGCGCCGGGGTGGATGTCGATGCCGGTCCGCCCGTGCGCCCATTCGGTCATCATGCGCGGAATCAACGGGACGCCTAGATCGCTCAACAGGTGCGCCAACCGATAAACCGTAATCGCCTCCAGGCCGGGATAGCAGAAAATCACCTCATCCAGCGACTTGCAGGCCGGATCGCCATCGTAGGCCGCTTGAACGTCCAAGGCGAGGATTTTTCGCAGGTCGGGCAACTGCTCCAACAGCGCCATGGCCTTGGCTTGACCCTGGGCCTCGAAATCCCGTGTGGCGTCGGGCTGCCCGCCTTGCTTGACCGTCTCGTGACGTAGCGCCCGGGCGATCTGCACGGTGAGCGTGTCGTGGAGCCGGTCGATCAGGTCGCCCACGTGATAGGTGACGTTGCCCAGGTGCAATCCGTCGCGCCGTCGATAGCCGGGATAGAGGATTTCTTTCAGATCGTCGGCGATGGACACCACGGCGTCGTAGTTGGGCAGCGGGCAATGGCCCAAGTGGTTCAAACTGCCCACTTCGGCATATGTGTCAACGATCCGCTCAGTCAACACCGGCAGACTTTCCTTGATTCGTAGATCCGTGGCCATGTAACCGACCTCCCTCCGCAACGACAGGACTGCGCAAAACACCAACGGGAAAAAAGAAACCAAGCCCAAAGCCTCAATAGAACACAAGATGGCTGTCCGGCCGCTCAGACCGGACAGCTACAGCCGCAATCGTGCAGGCAAGAGGGAAAGCAATGGATCATGGGCTGTGAACCGCTCCTGATCAAATCCTAGGCAAAAAGGCCCGGAAAATCAAGCGGCTCGATATTCTCATCAGCCCCCAGGAGGGGGAAAGTTAAGGCAAGTTGGGGCAAAACACCCGACAAGCTTTAGGATCTGGTCACCAAAGCCCTGCAACGCCCTCGACTGCGTTACTCTTCTTCCTCTTCCTTCATCTGCGCCTTGGCAATGATCTCTTGCGTCACGTTGCCGGGCACGATGTCGTAGTGGCTGAACTCGATCGTGTAGCTGCCGCGGCCGCCGGTGATGCTCGAAAGGCTTCTGGCATAGGTGGTCACTTCGGCCAACGGCACCTCGGCGATGACCGTCTGCAAATCGCCGCCGGCCGAGTCCATGCTCAACACCCGACCGCGACGGCCCGACATGTCGCTGTTAATGTCGCCGACGTTGCCCGTCGGAACCGTCACCTCCAATCGCACGATCGGCTCGAGCAACGCGGGCTTCGACTGCTGGAACACGTTGCGGAAGGCCATCGACGCGGCCGTCTTGAACGCCTGCTCCGAGCTGTCGACCGGATGATGCTTGCCAAAAAACACTTCGACACAGATGTTTTGCACCTTGTAGCCGGCGATCACGCCGCGTTCGAGCCGCTCGCGGAAACCCTTTTCCACGGCTGGCATGAAATTGCCCGGGATCGTGCCGCCGACGACCGAATCGATCCACAGGAAGTTGTTCGCCGCGTCATAGTGCGTTTCCTTCAAGTTCGGAAACTTCGCCTTCGTGGCCCACTCCTCGACGTTGACGTCCTTCGGCAGCGGAACCATGCGGATATGCACCTCGCCGAACTGGCCGCGTCCGCCCGTCTGTTTCTTATGCCGATACATGCCCTCGGCGTTGGCCTGGATCGTCTCGCGATACGGAATCTTCGGCTCGCGCGTCTCGACCTCGACCTTGTCGCGCCGCTTCAACCGCTCGCGCAGAATCTGCAAGTGCAGTTCGCTCATGCCGGTGATGACCATTTCCTTGGTCTGCGGATCCAAATCGCGATGGAACGTCGAATCCTCCTCGCAAATCTTTTGCAGCGCGCCGGACAACTTGCCTTCGTCGCCGCGGCTCTTCGGCGTGGCGGCCAATCCGACCATCGGCCTCGGGAACGGAATCGGCGGCAGCGTGCACTCGCCGATCGACGTGCCGGTGTGCAGATCCTCGGCCTTTGCGACGGCCACGATTCCGCCCGGCCCAACCTCGTCGATCGGTTCGGTCGCTTCGCCCTGCACCTGGAACAGTCCGGCCAACTTGACCGGCTTCCGAACGCCGACGACGGGCACGCTCGAATCCTTTTTCAACGTGCCCGAGAACACACGAATGAAACTAAGTTTCTGAACGAACGGGTCGATGCGGGTTTTGAACACCTGGGCGATCAGCGGGGCGGCCGGATCGGCCTTGATTTCCACCTCTTCGCCGGCGGCGTTTTTGGCCGTCCGCGTCAATGCATCGGGCGGCAACGCGCACAAGCCTATCGCTTCGAGCAACTCCGTCACGCCAACGCCCGTCTTGCCGGACGTGCAAACCATCGGAATCAGCGAACCTTGGGCGACCGCTTGGACGATCAGCCGCGAGACTTCCTCGTCGGTCGGCTGCGTGCCCTCGAAATAACGCTCCATCACGCCTTCGTCGACTTCGATGATCGACTCCAACAGCGATTGGCTGATCTCGGACGGATCGACCAGCGCGCCGCTCGAGTCGGCCGGCGGCTTCAACGCGCTGACCACGCCGCGGAAATCCGCTCCTTGGCCCAACGGAACGTTCAGCAACACGCACGCCTTGCCAAACAATTCTTGGATGCCGTCGACCAGCGCGGTGAAATCGATGTTGTCGGCGTCCATCCGATTCAACACGATCATCCGCCCCAGGCCGGCTTTCTTCGCCTCGTTGAACACGCGGCGGGTGTTCACCTCGATGCCCGACTGAGCGTTGATCACGATGGCCACCGTGTCGACGCCCCGCATCGCTCCGATCGCCTGGCCGATGAAATCGGGATAGCCCGGCGTGTCGATCATGCAGTAGTGTTTGCCGGCGTGCTCGCAATGCACCACGCTCGACTCGATCGTGTATTTGTGCTGCTTTTCCTCTTCGTCGAAATCGCAGACGCTCGTGCCGTCTTCGACGCTGGCCGGCCGCCCGACCGCCCCGGTGCTGGTGAGAATCTTATCGATCAGCATCGTCTTGCCGGACGAGCCGTGACCACAAAACGCGACGTTACGAATCTGCTCGACGGAATACTTGGCCATGAGAAGTTTCCTCGCTTGGCAGCCAGTTTTGCACCAAAAGGGTTTTGGGGTGAGACGAAGGAAAAAAGGGAAAATGGAAAAACCGGGGGGAAACGCTATTCTTGCTAGTTATCGGCCAAGCGCCGATTTATCCTTCCTTTCCATTTTTCCCCTTTCCCATTTTTCCTTTCCACACCCAACCCGTTGGGCTTTTTGAATTTTCTCCTATCTTTTCTGATTGTTACATTCGGAAGGTTCCGCCACCGCCAACGCATCCGCCAAGGTCAACGAACCCTCGTACAACGCCCGACCGATGATGCAACCGGCCATCGGCACAGCCGCCAATCGCACCACGTCCTCGCGGGTCGTCACGCCGCCCGAGGCCACGACCGGCCACGGCGCCGCCGCCTGCATCTCGGCCATCGCCGCCACGTTCGGACCGGTCATCATGCCGTCCGTGGCGATGTCGGTGTACACCAGGGCCGCCAACGGTTCGCCGACAAACCATTGGGCCAGCTCCACGGCCGACACCTTGCTGGTCGACAGCCAACCTTCGGTGGCCACCTGTCCGCCGCGAGCGTCGATGCCCAACACCAACCGATCGGGATACGTGCGGCACATTTGCCGAAACCAATCGGGCTCGCGCAGGGCCAACGTGCCGATCACCAGCCGCCGGAGCCCCAGATCGAGCAGCGTGCGAATCGACTCCTCGTTGCGGACGCCGCCGCCCAACTCGCACATCACCCCGGACGTTTTGACGATCGACCGCACGCTGGCCAAATTGGCCGGCCGGCCTTCCCGGGCCCCGTCCAGATCGACCAAGTGCAACCGGGTTGCGCCTTGTTCGACCCAATGGCGGGCCATAGCGGCCGGGTCGTCGCCGAAAACGGTCTCCTGCCGGTAATCGCCCTGCCGAAGGCGTACACATTTCCCCCCTCGGAGGTCGATGGCCGGCCAGATTTCCACGGTGTCGATACTCCTACCCAAGAGTCGGGCGCGAGCGGCAAAACGCACAATATGACACACACGAAGGCAACGTGCAAGCGGGGGGGGCGGCCCGAAAATTCCACGGATTCCGCCACATCGCGTCGGACCGCTCAAAGAATCAGCATCGCGTCGCCGTAGCTGTAAAAGCGGTATTGCTCGCGAACCGCCTCCTCATACGCTCGGCGAATCAACGCGTCGCCGCCGAATGTGCGGACCAGCACCAACAGCGTCGTACGCGGCAAGTGAAAATTGGTCAGCAGCGCGTCGACCGCCC
>JAJFVC010000104.1 GCA_021372005.1 Planctomycetaceae bacterium
GTTGTCAGCGGGTCTTTGGGGTTGACTGGGGCGAGTCGCTTTTTGGGGCGGCCGCCTTACTCCGACGCTTCCAATCGCAACGGCACTTGAACCTGCTGGCCGTTGCGAATCACGGTGACCGCGACCACGTCGCCCGGTTGCTTTACGTCGATGGCATCGGCGAGGTCGTCGAAGGTTTTGATCGGGCGTCCATCGACCGCTACGATCAGGTCGGCCGCAGAACGATCGACCGTTTGATATTCTACGGTGAACGGGCCTTGCTGTTTCTTTTCCTTTTTGATGCGCCAGCCTTGCAGACCGGCTCGTTCGGCTGGGCCGCGCGGCGTCAGGACGGCGATCATCAGCCCGTGATCGGTGGGATACGTCTTCAAGATGCCCGCCTCGGGCCGTCGCACCCGCCCGTTTTGAATCAACTGGGGCACGACTCGGGCAATCGTGTTGACGGGAATCGCAAACGCCACGCCTGCACTCTCGCCGGTCTTGCTGGCGATGGCCGTATTCATGCCGATCAACAGGGCGTGGGTGTCCAGCAGCGGGCCGCCGGAGTTGCCCGGATTGATCGCCGCGTCCAACTGGATGATCGACTTCAGACTGCGACGTCCGCGACGCCCCGGCAGCGAACGATTCAGGCTGGAGATGATGCCCGTGGCCAGCGTGCGTTCCAGGCCGAAGGGGTTGCCGATCGCAAAGACCCGCTGACCGACCATCAAATTGCTGGAGCTTCCGAAAGTGACCGGGTAGAGCGATTCGACCGGGGCGTCGATTTTCAGCACCGCGACGTCAGTTTGCGGATCGCCGCCGATCAACCGAGCGTCGTAACTTTTGCCGTCAAACAGCGTCACGTGAATCTCCTTCGCCCCTTCGACCACGTGGAAGTTGGTGACCACATGGCCCAAGCGATCGAGGACGGCGCCGCTGCCCTCGCCCTCCGAAACCACATCGATCAGCGGGATGAGGGTTCCTGAGACTCCTCGTGTATTAATGTTCACGACGCTGCGGTTTACCTGTTGGTAGACCATTACGTTGACACGTTCTTCAGGCGTCAACGAGTCGAACAGCGGCTGCGGAATGTTGGAGGTTGGGGCCTGTACCGCGGACGGCGTCGGTTCTTGAGCGACCGATTGCGTTGTGGAAGGCCACCAATTGTGGCGTCCGAAGGCCGCCAAACCGCCTAGCAAGGCCGACAACATACACAACAAGACCGCTCTTTTCATAAAAACCCTTCCCTCAAACCAGGTTGGCCGGTCGGAACCGTTGAGTATATCCGTGTCTGACGGGAATTTCGAGTCCGCGGGGGGCGTCTTCGACGGTTTCGGAGGTTGGATTTTTTTGTGATTTTTTGGCGTTTTTTTCGCGTGGGCCGTTTTCTGGACTACACTTCAGAGGGGTGTTGTGTTTCACGGCTATCCTGGGTACAAGCAAAATATCGGGGAATAGGTCAGGGGATGGGGATTTTGGTTGGCAAAATGCAAAATGGTTGATTAGAATAACTAGAGCCGACTCTTCTATTTTGGAGGGTTGGGTAATCCTGTGTGTCCGGAGGCCGCTACGGAACACGGCCATCCTGGGCATGCAACCTTCGTAGGTTCGCCGGAGAAGTGAAATTATGTCGAAGAGTATTCTCGTCCGAGGCATCGTCCTTTCGGTGATGGTCGCTGTCGGTGGACTGGTTTCCGCCTATGCGCGGGGCGCCGATTCGAGCCCGATCGCCGCGACGATGGAGACGTTCTCTCATCCGGAAGGCGTTAGTTACTTTGCGTTGACTCTGAAACCGACGGCGGTCGTTCCGGCGGCGAGTTCTCACGATGTGGTGATTTTGTTCAATACCGCGGCGGGCCAGGTGGGCGCGTCGCGTGACAAGGCGATCCAAGCGCTCCGAAGCGCGCTGGCCGCGATGCCCGAGGGCGACCGCGTTCAACTGATGGCCGCCGACTTGGATTGTGTTCCGCTGACGAAGACGTTTGTTGCGCCGAAGGGCAAGGAGATCGATCAGGCGTTGGCTGCGTTGGAGGCTCGCACGCCGTTGGGCGCCGCCGACGTTGAAAAGTCGATTGCCACAGTGGCTGCCGCCTTGGCTGCCGACACGAAGAATCAGCAGGCGATCGTGTACATCGGCGACGGTCGCAGCGCCGCCAAGCTGGTTGGCACGGAACCGTTCGCCAAGCTGGTGCAAGCTTTGACGAAGGCGAAGATTCCGGTTTCGAGCTACATCATCGGCGATCGAATTGATTTCCAGTTGCCCGGTGCGTTGGCCGTTCAGACCGGCGGCGCGGTCATCGTCGACAAGCCGACGTTGGACGCGGCCGAGGCGGGTCGTCAGTTGGCCGCCGCTCTCGACGTGCCGGTCTTGTGGATTGACTCCGTCGGCTATCCGTCCGCCATGACCGAGGTGCTTCCGAAACAGTTGCCTCCGTTGCGCGGCGACCGCGAGACGGTGGTGCTTGGCACATTTAAGGGCAAGGGACCGTTCCAAGTGCAGATCGCCGCGACCGGCGCCGGCGGTCAGCAGAAGTTCGACTTCGCCGTGTCGCCCAAACCTTCGGACGACAGCAACGCCTACTTGGCCACGCTGGTTCAAGCGGCTCGGAAAGACGGTGGACTGACGATGCCGTTGGTCGGCGCAGCCAGCCTGACCGAGGTCCAGCAGGCGATCGGCGCGGGGCTGAACAGTCTCGGGGCGTTGGCTCGCCAGGCGTTGGCCGCCGGCAACCTCGACAGCGCCAAACAATTGGCCGCCGAGTTGCTTCGCCGCGATCCGAACTCTCCGGAAGCGAAGGCGTTGACCGGCGCGATCGCCAAACAGGCGTCCGGCGCGGCGCCGAAGCCCGAGAAGAAGGCCGCGTTGAAGGCGCCTGTTGCGGCGCCCGCTGCGGTTCCGGCCGCCAAACGGGCCGGCGACGCCGACGATCTGAATTTGGTGGGCCCCGGCGCGGCCGAGCCCCCGGCGGGCACGATGACCGAACAGTTTGAGCACGACCGCCGTGTGGTGGCGCAGATGATTCAGGCTCAAGTGCGCAACACCGCCGAGGACGCTCGCAAACTGATGAGCACCGATCCGGACCTGGCTGCACAGAATCTGAAGCTAATGCTGGAGACGGTGCGGCGGTCGGAGGATTTGTCGCCCGAGTCCCGCGACCAGTACGCCAAAACGTTGGAAACCGCGATCCGCGAGGCTTCTCGTCGCAAGATTGAGGTGGACCACGCCAGGCAACAGCGTCTCGAGGCCATGGCGGCGGGCAAAGAGCAGGAGCGCATTGCCAACGACCTGTTGCGCAATCAGATGAAAGTCAAGCAGTTGATGGAGCGGTTTGACTCGCTGATGCAGGAGGGCCGCTACCGCAAAGCCGACGAAGAGGCCGCGGCCGAGGCTCAAAAGACTTTGCCGGACAGCCCGGTCCCGACGTTGGCTTCCGAGTACGCTCGCGTGGCCGGAAACTACAATTTCGCCGTGACGAAGCGGCTCGAACGCGAAAAGAACCTGATGGAAGTGTTCAACCAGGTCGAGAAATCGGCGGTTCCGTTCCCGGACGATCCGCCGATCGTCTATCCGGACGCCGAGGTGTGGCGGGATCTGACGGTGCGTCGCAAGGCCAAATACAGTTCGGTGGATCTGTCCAATCCGAGCGCGGCGGAGCGCAAGATTCAAGACGCGTTGAAGTCGAAGACCAAGATGGAGTTCGTCGACACGCCGCTGAACGAAGTGATCGACTTCCTGAAGGATTATCACGGCATTGAAATCCAGTTGGACAACCGCGTGCTCCAAGATGCGAGCATCGAAGTCACGACGCCGGTGACCAAAAATCTCGAAGGCATTACGTTGCGTTCGGCGTTGCGGCTGTTGCTGAAGGATTTGGGGCTGACCTATGTCGTTGAGAATGAAGTGCTTTTGATTACCACGCCCGAGGAAGCCGACAATCGTCTGAGCACGAGAGTCTACCCGGTGGCCGATCTGGTGATCCCGATCGTAACGCCGTCGATGGGCGGCGGCATGGGCGGCGGCATGGGCGGCGGCATGGGCGGCGGCATGGGCGGCGGCATGGGCGGCGGCATGGGCGGCGGCATGGGCGGCGGCAGCGGCGGCATGGGCATGTTCAACGTCCAAGACCTCCTCCAACGCGCCCAAGCCAATCAAGCGGCCGGCTATCAGCAGTTCCAAGCCTTTTCCGTCAAGGACGACTTGAGCGTTCCCGCCAAGTCTGAGTCGAGCACGGCTGCGACGAAAAAAGCCGACTCCTCGGCCGCGTCGTCCAAAGATCCGCCTGTCGCGATTCCGTTGGACGCCATCGGAAACGCCAAGCCCAATGTCTATTGGGAACAGTATTTCTCGACCAACGAGCCGCAAGCCGCGGCCGTCCGCGAAACGGTTCGCCAGTTGATGGGTCAGCGGAAATTCGACCACGTCGTCGGTCTGATCAACGCCGCCTTGCGACACCGTCAGGGCCAACCGTGGATGTATGAAGCGCTGGCCTTGGCGCTGGACGCGGCGGGCCAACCGAAATCCGAACTGGAGCGGGCCGTCATGTCCGCCGTCGATTTCGCCAACACGCCAAACGATCTCATGTACATCGGCGCCTATTTGTCTCAGGCGGGGCTGCACCAACGCGCCCTGCAAGTGTACCGACAGGTCGCCGCCATCGACCCGACGCGATCCGAGCCGTACATGCTCGGGCTGCGGGCCGCCCGAACGCTCGACGATCTGGAAGGGCTGAAATGGGCAAGCCTCGGCATCGCTGGTCAGGCGTGGCCCAAAGAACAAAACGACGTGTGGCAAGCCGGCATCGGCGTCGCCCACGAAGTCGTCGAACGGCTTCGCAAAGCGGGCCGCACCGAGGAGGCCGATAAATTTCAAACGGCCTTGAAGCAAGCCATCGCCCGCGACTGCGTGGCCATCGTCACCTGGACCGGCGACGCCGACGTCGACGTGCTGGTCGAGGAGCCCAGCGGAGCGGTCTGCTCGCTGCGTAATCCGCGCACCACGGCCGGCGGCCTCATGTTGGGCGACGCCCTCTCGCAAACCGGTCACGACAACTACGGCGCCCACAGCGAAGTCTACGCCTGCCCGAAGGGCTTTAGCGGCACGTACCGCCTGTTGGTGCGACGCGTCTGGGGTACGCTCACGTCCGACAAGGTGAACGTCGAAGTGATCACCCACTTCCGCGGCGAGAAAACGGCCAGCATCCGCAAGAACATCTCTTTGAACAAAAACGAAGCCATGGTGATCTTCGAGTTGGCCGACGGCCGGCGAACCGAGTCGCTCCGCGAGCAGCAAGTCGCCAATGCCGCCAGCAACCAACTCGCCGTGAACCAGCAAGCTCTGACGCTGACCCAAAAAATCAACTCCGCCGTAAGTCCGTTGGCCATGCAAGATGCGTCGGAATCACAAGAGAACGCCGCATATATGGCTGCTGCCATTCGATCAGGCAAGTATCCCTATCTCAACGGCGGCGCCGTTGGCTATCAACCGGTAATCACGTTTATTCCTGCAGGAACGAACGTGGCCTATCAAGCAGTTGTCTCGGCCGATCGCCGGTATGTCCGATGCACGATCTCTCCGAACGGCAATGCGTCGGGAATGTTCCAAGCAATCGGGAATGTCAGCACCTACAATTTCGTCACTGGTTCAAGCAGCACCAGCAGTGGAGGCGGCTCGTCGGGCTACAGCGGCGGCGGCAGTTTCTGACCCCAACGCCACTGTTCCAATGCCTGATCGATCGGCAATCCCCGGCTTGGGAGTTCCGTCGTGTCGAAGCCGCGCGAACGCTGTAATCCTGTGGAACGCTCGAAAAGTTTGGCGGATTCCAGTCGAACGGAAGAATCGAAAGCCCCAAGACGACTCGCAGCAGCGACCGTTTGCGGCCTCCTGTTGCTCGCCGTCGTTCTGACGTTCAGCCGCACGATCGCCGGTGACTTCATCATCCTCGACGACGACGTCTGCGTGTCCGAGAACCCTTGGGTCGCCCAAGGCCCGACCGCCTCGTCGCTGGGCTGGGCCTTCACCAACCGTCTGGTCGGCAATTGGGATCCGCTGACGTGGATTTCCCACATGATCGATTGGCGGCTTTTCGGCTCCTGGGCCGGCGGCCACCATCTGGTCAACGTGCTGTTGCACGCAGCCACCGCCGTGTTGCTGTTTTTCGTGCTGCGATCGATGACCGACCAACTTTGGCCCGCCGCACTGGCCGCCGCCCTTTGGGCCGTCCATCCCCTGCGCGTCGAGTCAGTCGCCTGGGTCACCGAACGCAAGGACGTGCTCAGCGGCCTGTTCTTCGCCTTGACGCTCTGGGCCTATGCCCGCTACGTCCGACAACGGTCGATCGCCCGCTATGGGTTGCTGATGATTCTTTTCACAGCCGGCCTGATGTCCAAGCCCATGCTGGCCACCGTGCCCGGCGTGCTTCTGTTGCTCGACTACTGGCCGCTGAGCAGGGTGAGGAGGGGAGAGGGGAGGAGTGAAAAACAGGATGGAAAATTTCCTGCGGGACTCTTCCTGGTGTTGCTCGAAAAACTTCCGCTCCTGCTGCCGGTGATCGCTTGCACCGTCGTGACGATCTGGGCCCAACATTCCGTCGAATACGAATATGGATCATGGTCGTGGCGAATCGGCAACGCCGCGATTTCCTACGTCGTCTACTTGCGGCAATTCTTCTGGCCTGTCGACTTGGCGTCGTTGTACATGCGTCGTCCACCGATCTTGCCGCTTTGGCAAGTCTGGGGATCCGTCGCCCTGCTGGCCGTGATCTCCGGATTCGTCGGATCGTTGCGACGCCGATGTCCTTATTTGTTGGTCGGTTGGCTCTGGTACTTGGGCATGTTGCTGCCGGTCGTCGGATTGGTGCCGTTCGGCAGCCAAGCCCCGGCCGACCGGTTCACCTACCTGCCGCAAGTCGGACTGGCGGTCGCCGCGGCCTGGACCGTGGCCGATCTGTGTCGCCGGGGACGCGTCCTCCGACGAACTCTCGTCGCCGGATCGGTTCTATCGCTTCTCGTTCTCATGGGCGCGTCCTATCGGCAGACGTCGTTCTGGCGCGATGGCGAAGCCCATGCGCGACGCAGCTTGGCATGCACGTCGCAGAACTATCGGGCGCACACGATGCTGGGCAACGCCTTGGCTCGGCAAGGCCGCACGAACGAAGCCGTGGCCGAGTTCCAAAAGGCCTTGGCCATCAAACCCGACTTTGCCGACGCCTCCTACAATCTGGGCGTCGCGGCCGCCGCGCAGGGTCGGCCCGATCGCGCGATCTTCTATTATCGCGAAGCCATCGCCGCCAACCCGGACCACGCCAACGCCCACAACAATCTCGGCGCCGCGCTGATGCAGTTCGGCCGGATCGACGAGGCCCTGAAACACTGCCAAGCGGCCCTCGAAGCCAACCCGGAATTGTCCGAGGCCTATTTTAATCTCGGCAACGCGATGTTCCTCTATCGCCGACTCGACAAGGCCGAGACAAGCTACCGAAAAGCCATCGTCATTCGGCCCAACTACGCCGAAGCCTGGTACAATCTCGGCCTCGTCTTCGAGCAACAAGGGCAACCGGATCGAGCGGCCGAGTGTTTCCGCGATGCGCTTCGGTTGCGGCACGACTTCCGTGAAGTCCGCGCAAGTCTCAACGAGCTCGAACGAAAGCAGGGCCTGGACCACCGCAACCCATGAACGCGGGTTTCCGATCAGTGCGGCTTTCGGAGCACGCCGGGATAGACGTCCAAGTCGAGGTCCTCGGTCAATCCGGCCTTCCACCGTTCGACGGCGATCGCGCCCATCACGGCGTTGTCCGTGCATAACCGCGTCGGCGCGATCTGCAACTCGACGCCGTTCCGCCCAGACTCTTCGTGCAGCCGTTCTCGCAGTCGGGCGTTGGCCGCCACGCCGCCCCCGACGCACAAGTTTTTCATCCCGGTCTGCCGTAGCGCCGCCATCGCCTTGCCCACCAGGCAGTCGACCACGGCCTCTTGAAAGCTGGCCGCCAGGTCGCAGTGGAGAGGGGAGAGGGGAGAGGGGAGAGAAGTTTGAGCTTGAGCCTTTCCGCTCCCTGCGATCTTTTCGCCACTCTTTTCGATCGCGTAACGCACGGCGGTTTTCAGACCGCTGAAGCTGAAATCGAGCCGGTCCTCGCGCAGAAAGGCCCTCGGAAACGCGAAGGCTTTCGGGTTGCCCTGCTCGGCGGCGCGGCTGATCGACGGGCCGCCGGGGTACGGCAGCCCGAGCATCGCGGCCACTTTGTCGAAAGCTTCGCCGGCCGCGTCGTCGATCGTGCCGCCGAGGAACTCGAAATCGACCGGACCTCGACAGCGATACAAACTACTGTGCCCTCCGCTGACGATCAGTCCGATGCAAGGAAAGACGTCGCGTTGGGCCGCCACGCGGCACGCATAGATGTGGGCCTGCAAATGATTGACGGCGATCAACGGGATTTGTCGGGCGACGCACAGCGCCTTGGCCGCGGCCAGTCCGACCAGCAGCGAGCCGGCCAGTCCGGGCGTGTTGGCCACCGCCACCGCGCCGATTTCCGAGAGGGGCAGCCCGGCCTTGCGCAGGGTTTCGTCAACGACCGGCAGGATTCGCTCGAGATGGGCGCGTGAGGCGATCTCCGGCACCACGCCGCCAAAACGCTGATGCAACTGATCTTGCGACGCGACCACGGACGCCAGCACGTCGAGCCGATCGTTGACAATCGCCGCGGCGGTTTCGTCGCAGGTGGTTTCCAGGGTGAGAATGTTCACGCTACCGCGCCTTGGCCAACTCGGCCGTCAGATAGTTGACCGCGGCCTGAAGCTGGCGGTCTTCAAACGCCTTTTTCTGGTTGTCTTTGGCGTCTTTTTCATCCTTCGCGGCGACCGGTTTCGTCGATTCGCCGCCGTGCTCGGAGGGCGGCAGGATGTCGCGGTCGCGGCGGTTGCGGATCAGCGCGGCCATCTCGCGGTCGCTCAGTTTGATCTCAAACCCCTTGTCCGGCATCACACCCCACTCGTCGGTCGGTTTTGCGTCGGGGAAACGGTGGATGTTTTTTCCGCTGGGACGACGGTAGCCCGCCGTGGTCAGTTTCAACGCGCTGCGGCCGTCCTCCATTTCGATCACGTTTTGGACGCTGCCCTTGCCCCAGGTTCGCTCGCCGACGATCACCGCCCGATGGTGATCCTGCAAACAAGCCGAGACGATTTCGCTGGCGCTGGCGCTGAAGTGATTCACTAGCACGACGATCGGGAATCCCTCGAAGGTGTCTTCCTTGTGGGCGTTCCAGACTCGCTCGGGGCTGTTGCGGCCTTTGGTGCTGACGATTCGGCCCTCGGAGACGAACAGATCGCTGACGGCGACGGCCGAATTGAGTAGGCCACCGGGGTTGAACCGCAAGTCCAAAATCAGGCCGCGGAGTTTTTCGGCCTTTAGCCGGGTCAGCACTTTTTCCAATTCCGAGGCGGTGTCGCGGCTGAAAATCGTCAGCCGGACGTACGCGATGCGCTGCTTCGGGTCGAGCATATAGCTCCATGTGCCGTCGGCGTTGTGATGATCGCCCAAGACGGTGTCGATGTGAATTCGCTCGCGGCGAATTTTGAGGGTGTGCTTTTCATCCTGGCCTGCGTGCGTGACGGTCAGCGAGACGGACGTGCCTTCGTCGCCTTTGAGTTTTTCGACGGCCTGATCGAGCGCCAGTCCGTCGGCGTTTTTGCCGTCGATCTCCCAAATGCGATCGCCGGCCTGCAAGCCCGCCCGATAGGCTGGCGTGCCGTACAACGGACTAAGAATCCGCAATTGTCCGTCCTCGGAGGTGATTTGGATGCCGATCCCGCCGAACTCGTTCTCCATGCCGCTGCGAAATCGTCCGAAATCTTCCGGGCCGATATAGTTCGAGTAGGGGTCCAGCTTGTTCAGCACGCCGCGAATGGCCGAATCGACTAGATCGCGACGATCCACTTTTTTGACATAGTTGCGTTCGACCTGGTCGATCGTGTCGACCAATGTCTTATACAATTCATAGTCGTCGTCCGGTTTCTTCTTTGCCGAGTCGGAGGTCGCGCCGAGCAACGGCAGCGTTGCAAACAAAATCGCCAGACCCATCCACCCTCGCAAGGCGCGCAACATGAACGATTCACTCCCTTCTGGGAAAAAGCAGCCCGATATCACTGAAGTATAGGAGAATCCGGCAGTCTGGGCAAGTCAACTCAACGAGGCTCTAGGCGTTCGACACGCGGACGTGATGCACCCAGGCGGGCGGGACGTTTCGCAAGACGGCATCCCGGCGGATTTCGTGCGGCCCCAACACGGCGTGCATAGCTCGGCCGATGCCGCGCAGCCGCGCCCTTTCGGTTGGCCCGCTCACCAGCGCTCTGGCCCGACGCACGGCGATGTATTCAAAAAACGACAGCACGCCGTCCGGCGCGAGCAACCCGGTCAACACCGCCAAGATCCGTTCGACTTCGGACGCCGCGAAATTGTTCAACGGCAGCCCCGACACGATGCGATGATAGCGTCGATCGTTGGGCAACTCTTCGACCGGACAGTGCAACACCCGCGAGCGTTCGGCCGCCGGACGAAACATGGGGTCCTCTTGGAAGCGTTCCTGCAACCGGTGGACGAACGTTTCGTTCAGCTCGACCAAATCGAGGCGGTCGTGGGGCCCCATGTCGGAGATAATCCGGCCGGTCACGGCGCCGGTGCCGGGCCCGACTTCAAGAATGGCACACGCTCCGGTCGAAGGCTCGCGGACATAGCGGCACAGCGCCGCCGCCAATCGTCGACCGCTGGGCAGCAGCGCGCCAGTCGTGTGGAACGTGCGAAAAAATTCGCGGAAAAACAGGGCTCGATCCGTCAGGCGTCGTTTCATCGTGTTCGGATTCTACCGCGCGGCGCCGTCCGACGCCATGCGGTCCGACACGAGGATTTCCGTGCCGTAGGTCGGCTCGGTTGAACTCTTAGACGATACGACTTCGGGCGAGACCGCTTTGGATGACACTACTTTGGACGAGACCACTTTGGACGAGACCACTTTGGACGTCCCCGCCCGGGCTACGACCGTCGATCGTTGCCGACGCAGATTGCGTGCGACGAGCTTTTGTTTTTCTGCAGGCGACAACGGCGGCGCGATCTTGTCGATTTGGTGCTTGAAGTTGGCGTACTCGGCCTGTCCCAAAACCGATTGGGCATAGGTCAGAATGGACGTGCGTTCCGCCTGATCGATCTGACCGTCGGCCAAGGCGTAACAGACCTTGTCGCGCAGTCGCTGACGCAACGCCAACGTCGCTCGGCTGTTTGAGCCGGACCAGGGAAAGACCGACGCCTCGTTGGTCGGCGCGGGCGTCTGCGGCTTTGAGTCCGCCGCCGCGGAAATCTCAAGGCCAAGAGTTCCAAGAGTCAATACGGCGGCAACACTGACGATCCATCGGCTTCGCATAACATGGTTCCTTTGGAAAATCCGTTTATCTCATCGGAATCGGATTTCCTGGAACTTAACGTACAAGGCTCCCAACCGGCACAGTTTCACCAGTGGGTGGGCGTAAAACCGATACAATCGTTAATTCTTCGCCAATTGACGCATTTTGACATTCTCGGACCATTTGCGTCGGGCGATGGATCGGGCGACGATCAGAAGTCGTACCAAAGGCCCATGCCGATCTGCTCTTCAAAGCGGTCGATGAATTGCCACTGCTCGCTCATGCCGTTGAAATACTGCATGCCGAGTCGCAACAGGTGGCCGGTGCGGCCGCGCCATTGCCAGCCGGTTTGGATCGACACGTTGCCGCCGTAGTCGTTCTCTTCGCGCAGATGTCCGTTGACGGCGAAGAACGGGGCGCCGCACGCGCCGGTCGGTTCGGGCGAGCTGTAGTCGGCGCCGACCCGAAAGCCCCACGGTTTGGCGCCGCCCTCGGTGGCGAAGGCGTAATCCACTTCGCCATAGAGACGCAGACTTGGATTCAAATAGACGGCCATACCGCCGACCGCGCATTCTTGAACGTAGTTGGTTCGCTCGTAGGTCGGATGCCGGAGCAGATACTCGTCGCCAATGTGCGAGCAGAAGTGGGCGTAGCCGAACTTAAACTCCACCGGGCCTTGGCGCGTGGTCAACACCATGCCGGCCCGAAAGTCGACGTCGTCCACGTCGCGTTCGTGATCCATGTTCAGCCGCGGAAACGCCGCGCCTTCGATGTCCAACTGCCAACCTTGCGGCCAGAGATCGTTGTCGGTGCCATAGCGGAGCATGCCGATGCGGGCGCCGAGCGTGGCGTCCCAGAACCAGTCTGAATTGCGGTCGTGGACCCATTGGCTGCCCATGCGGGCCTCGCGCGTGTCGGCCAGATAGGATTTGTACATCAACCCGGTCGGCAAAATCTGCCAAGTCCACGGTTCGTCGCCGCCCAGATTACGATCCACGTAACTGTTGACATCCAGCGGCCGGTTGTTGGCGAACAGTTCGCTGGGCGTCGATTCGCGTCGTTTCGACAGCGTTTCGGAGTCGACGAGCGGATAGACTGCGTTGGGGTCGTTGGGCGACGGCGCGGGCGCCACGCGGCCTTGAGGCGTCAAGTCGTTTTGCGCGAGGGACGGGTAGGTCGAAGGATACGTCGACGGATAGGAGGGGGTCGTCGAAGGGTACGACGTTGTTGGAGGGTACGATGCCGTGCCGGCCAACGTCGACGGATACGGATAGGATGGCGCACTGGAGGGCACCATCTGTTGCGGCGCGGTGGTCGGGGAGAGCATCTGCGCCATCAGCGGCGTGCAACCGACGCTCGCCAAAAAAATCATCACGAAAAGACGTTGGGCGGACATAGAAAAATCCTCCAACTCCATACCATTCCAAAAAAAGGGATTCGCAGAAGGGGCGGTAGTGTATCGATTTCCCCATCCGATTGGGATAGCAGTTTTGGAATCGCCTAAGTTATTGCTCGAAAAGCACTTGCGACTCCTTGGGGTCATTCGCCGTTGGCTCGACGCCCGACGGGCGGTATAATCGCCGGATTGCCGCCTTTGAGAACCAACCCACGATGCAATTGCCTTCCGCCAATACGCCCGACGATCGAAAGATTCGCGTCGGCGCGGTCGCCTATCTGAACGCCTGGCCGCTGTACTTCACGCTGGCCCAACACGCCCCGCAGGCCGAGCTTGTGGTGGATTTGCCGAGTCGGCTGGCCGAATCGCTGGCCGCCGGTCGGCTCGACGTGGCGATGATCCCGTCGATCGAGTATGCGAGGCATCCCGGCTATCGGATCATCTCCGACGCTTGCATTGCGTGCGACGGTCCGGTCCAAAGCGTCAAGCTCTACAGCCGTGTGCCGATCGAACGGATCCGCACGCTTGCGTTGGACGAAGGCTCGCGGACGAGCGTCGCGCTGACGCAGATTTTGTTGCGCGAGCGACATGGCGTGCATCCGAAAACGTGTCGGCTGCCGATCGGGGCGGTCGTCGAGGACGTGTCGACCGACGCCGTGCTGTTGATCGGCGATCGGGGGATGCTGCCGGCCGCGGGTCGATTCGCCGTCGAGTGGGATTTGGGCGAAGAGTGGTCGCGTTGGACGGGGCTGCCGTTCGTGTTTGCCGTGTGGATTGCCCGGCCTGGCGTCGATCTGGCTGGTTTTGAAGCACAACTGGCCGCCGCGCGCGACGACGGCGTCACGCGGTTCGAGCAGATCGCCCGGCAGGCCGCCCCGACGATCGGCGTGGCCGAGGCCGATTGCCTCGCATATCTGCGCGATCATTTGAAATTCCACTTTGGGCCGCGGCAGCGTCAGGCGCTGGAGCTGTTTTACGAGTTGGCTGGGCGTCACGATCTGGCGCCGCCCGGCGTGCGGCTGTCGTTCTATCGCCCCTCGTGACGCAAGGCGTCGAAGCACGCTCGGACGCGGCGTTCCGCCTCGGCCACCAGTTCATGCTCGCTTCGCCCGGCAAACTCGGACGGCAAGATCGGCCGCCCGTAACGGACGCGAATTCGACCCGGGCCGGGAAATTTTTTTCCACGCGGAAACGCCTGATACGTCCCGTCGACGGCCGCCGGCAAGATCGCCGCGTTCGATCGGACCGCCAGCGTGGCGAATCCTGCCCGAAACGGCGCGATCTGACCGTCGCGCGTCCGAGTGCCCTCGGGAAACACCACGACCATTTCGTCGTGCTTCAGCCGTTTGAGCGATTCCTTGATGCCGCCTAATCCGAAACCGTCGCGGTCGATCGGGATGGCGTCGACCGAATGGAGCAACCAACCAAACGGCTTGAAACGAAACAGCGTTTTGCGGGCCAGATAGTTCATCCGTCTCGGCACGCCGATGCCGACCAGCGGCGGATCCAGATGGCTCTGGTGGTTTGAGACGACCAGCACGCCGCCGGACGTCGGGATGTTTTCGCGGCCCGAAAAACGAACCCGATAGACCACGATCGCCAGAAGCTGCAAAAAACGTTGCAGCAGGCGATACCAAATGCGACTTGGCAAGGAACGTTGCGACATGGAAAAGGGGTTAGGGGTTAGGGGACAGGGGGCATGGAACTCGACTTGGCGATTTTTTCGAGACGATCCACGACTTGTTCGAGAGAGAGACCGTCGGTGCACAGCGTAACGGCGTCCTCGGCGGCCCGCAGCGGACCGACCGTTCTCGAGGCGTCTTGTTGATCGCGTTGTTGCTGGGCGGCCAACACTTGCTCGAACGTGACCGGCTCGCCTTGGGCCTGCAAATCGCGGAGACGTCGCCGAGCCCGCTCCTCGGGGCTGGCCGTCAAAAAGATTTTGCATTCGGCGTTGGGAAACGCCACGGTGCCCTGGTCGCGGCCCTCGGTCACGACGTTTTGCTCGGCCGCGGCCAACCGGCGTTGAAGCTTGACCAGATGTTCCCGCACTTGCGGATTGTCGGCGGCGTAACGGGTGACGGCCGTCACGTCCGACGCGCGGACCGCCTCGGTCACATCCTCGCCGTTGAGCAAAATACGATCGCCGGCGACCTGCAAATCGAGCGAGCGGGCCAATCGGGCCAAATCGTCCGGGGCGTCCCAATCCAAGCCGGCGCGTTTGCCGGCCAGCGCGACGGCGCGATACATCGCCCCGGTGTCAAGAAATCGAAACCCCAGCCGTCGGGCCAATGCCCGGGCCACGGTGCTTTTGCCGGCGCCGGCAGGGCCGTCCATGGTAATAATCATGATCGTTTTAAATTATATCCCTCGTCCGAGCGGCCACAAGAGCGAGTCTTCGGCACTCAGTCGTCCGCCGCCGCAAGGAATCGTCCCTCCAGCTCGATCCACTGATGAGGTCCGATCGGCACGTCGATCCGATCGCCTTGCGTCTCGAGATCGAACCAAGAGCCGTCGTCGGCGCTTCGCTGGCGGGCCTGCACGACGTTGCGAAAGCATCGCAGCCCGACGCGCACCATGCGACCGTCGGTTTCGAGCAATCGGACGCGGAAGCCCGCAAGTCGGCCGTCCGTCGGGCTCGAAAAAATCGGCGTCCAGTCGCCGGCCAGCACGTTGCGGCAATCGAGATGAAACAGCCAGCCCGCCGTGGTGGACGGCTGCGGCTGATCGACCCGCGTCGCCGGCGGCGCCAGGAAATTCAACGCTGCGGAGACGGGATGTTTGGGGTCGATGCCGATCCCCAGTCGGAATTGTCGGGCCGTCTCGCCCTCGACGATCAGCAAGGTGTCGAGCCGGCGCAGCCCGATTCGCCGATGGTAGGCCAGCCCGCCCGTCAGAATCGTCGTATGCAGGCCCCCGTGGGCCAGATCGACGAAGCGCGGCGACTCGAACCGCGGTAGCTCGGTCGGCACGCACGCAAGCCCCACGTCGCGGCCCACCGACGTCGTTTCGTCCTTCCAGGCGAATCGGACGGCGTAGTACGAGTCCCAGGGGTTGGCCGAGGGTTGGACGTGGACGTCCAACTGCAATTCCAATTCGAGGATGCGGCTGCCGCGGCGCACGCGCGTGATCTGTCGGAAGTCGGCGGCGCAGCGTCCTTGGGCGTCCAACAAACGCCCGCGGCTGCGCATCTCGCCCAACGACGCGTCGCACGCCGTCACGCGAATCTCGTCGGCCGCCATCGTCGTGTAGTGGGCCTCGGACTCCGCGCGGCTGCCGCTCGGAGATCGCAAGGCGATCTGCTGGGCCAGACGCGGTCCTCGGCTTTGGTAGTCCGAGATGGCGCGGATGCCGCCGGTCGCCCGATCGAATCGAATCTCGAAAAACTCGTTTCGCAACACGTCCTCTTCGGCCAACGTCGGCGGCGAAGTTTTGGACAGCCCGAACCATTTTCGCCGCGCCGCCACGGGCGGCAACGGTTCGACTCCGGCGGGCACGAAGCAAAATCCTAAACCGGGAACCTCGATCGACGTCGGAACGGACGAAGCGGAAGGCGGGACGATTTCTTGCTGCGAAAAACTCCACGGGTTGATCACCAACGAGCCGCGCTCGGTCGAGGCGGTCGAACCGGTGATCGCCGCCGCCAACGCAGCGGACGCCCGATCGCGACCGTGTTCGAGTTGTTGGTCCAGGTCCTGCGAGGCCGAGTTCGACGAGCCGGCGTCGCGTTGAGTTTCGAGCGACGCCGCCAGCGCGGTTCGATCCGACGCCGCGTCGTCCGACGGTCTTTGGGTCACCAACGTTGTCAGCGCATCGAGCGTGTTCGATTGCTCCAGCATCGCCCGGCGTCGGACGTAGGCGACCCAGCGAGAAATCGGATCGCGTCGGCCGGCCGCCACGTCTTGAATCAAATAGGGCGAGCGATACTCGTCCGGCTTGTATGGATTCGTGCGGTGTTCGGAGGCGACCGTTTCGCCGAAATAGTCGCCGATCGTTGAAAACCGTCCCAAACCGTCTCCGTAGGCGCAGCCGCGGCGCAGGTCCTCGTACCATGGGCTGGAGCGGCCGGGCCAATGGGCGAACATGACCGTGCCAGCGTGATCGACGTTCAACACGTCGCCCAACGTTTCGGCGAACTGCAAGAAAGTCTCCGCCCGCCCGGCGTCCAATGGCACGCAATCGAGCGCGTCGATCGCCGTGCCGTCGAGACCCGCCCATTGCATTCGACTTTGGCGGCCGGAGCTGGGAAACTGTCCGTCGTCCAGCGTACAATGAAACGCCGCTTTGAATCCTTTTTCGATCAGCACCTGCGGCAGAACGGGCGTCAGGCCGAATCGTCGCCGGCCGAAAACCGTCGGACGCCGCCCCAGTCGTTCTTCAAAAACCTTCAGTCCACGATCCAAAGAGGCCGCGATCGCCGACGGCTCGAGCATCGGCAACGGCGACTCGACGTACTCGCCGCCGATCAGATCCACGCGTTGTTCGGCCATCGTTCGATGGATCGCCTCCAACGTGGCCGGTTCGTCGCGGGCCATGTCGTCGAGCAACTCGGCCGAGATCAGCAGATTGCGGGCCGGACCGTCGGCGAGCTCGTCGCGCAACGACGCGCCCAAGGTGGTGCGGGCCGCCAAAGTCAGGTCCAACAGTCGGGCGCCGGTCGGAAAGAAATACTCTCGGGCCTCGTGCAGTCGATCGAACGCCGCCTGCAAATGTTCTCGCGTTTGAACGGCGTCGCCCGCAAGAGCGGCGTCCGCCGCCGACACCACCGACGCCTGCATCAAAGGGCCGTTGACGCTGCTCATATATCGCAGTTTTTGCGTGAGCGTTTCAACCTGGAAGTAACAAAACCCCAGGGCCAGAAAATCAGCCGTTCGCTCTGGGTCGATCGCCGGCCGCTCGGCGCCGAGCCGCTCCAAGGCGACCGTCAACATCGTCGGCCGATCCGGTAGATGCCGCAACACGCAGGCCCCGGTCGCTTCGGCCTCGGACAGCCAGCTATCGGGCAGCAACGTTTCGGAACAATCCGGCACGATGATCAGACCATCGGTCGGGTCGGCCGGCGGCGAACAGGCCGGCAACCAACGCGGCATCGCCCGAGCCGAGGCCACAAGCGCCGGGTGCCAAAGCGACGACCAGGCTGAAAGCAGTTGTTCGGCGTCCGACTCGGTTCGGCGCAGATCCAGCGTTTCCAACGTCTCGCACGGCAACAGGACGATCAGTTGGGTCAACGGCATGATGGGATGGAGTGCGGCGATCGAAGAAAGCTTCGGTTCACCACCCCCTCTAAAGTGCAGCTTTTGGGGATCGTTTATAGCCTAGCAAGTTTCCTACAACCCATGCAACCCACACACTTTTGATGCTCTCGTTTTTGGGTTCCTCTCCAGGGGGCAAATAGTTGACAGTTCCCCACTTCCGACGATACATTGGGTATTATAGAGAGAGGCAGCCTAGTGGGTCACATTTTCTTGACAGGCCGGCTTTCGGTCTTGGCTGTCAGGAACAGAGATATTTTGGTCTCGTCGCCACGTTGGGCGAAGTCGACGGAGGAATGGCAGTATGGCAAGCGGCGCTGTTTGGGGAATTGACGTAGGTCAGTGCGCGCTAAAAGCCCTGCGATGCCGCGTCCACGAAACGGACAGCAGGAAAGTCATCGCCGACGCCTTCGATTATATCGAGTACCCCAAAATTCTCAGTCAGCCGGGCTCCGATCCCACCGAATTGATCGGCGAGGCTCTGAAGCAGTTTCTGTCGCGCAACACCGTGGTGGGCGATCGGGTGGCGATTTCGGTGTCCGGTCAGGCCGGTCTGGCGCGGTTCATCAAGCTGCCGCCGGTCGAGGCCAAGAAAATACCGAACATGGTCCGCTACGAGGCGCGACAGCAGATCCCCTTCGATCTGAACGACGTCATTTGGGACTACCAACGGATGGGCGTCGGCAACGAGGAGGAAGGTTTCGCGCTGGAGATCGAGGTGGGGCTGTTTGCGATGAAGCGCGAGGCGGTGTTCCGCGCGTTGGAGCCGTTCGACAAAGCGGGCATCGAAGTGGATCTGGTCCAACTGACGCCGCTGGTGCTCTACAACTTTCTGCTGTTCGATCAGTTAAAGGATCTGCCGCCGGCCGATGAATACGATCCTGAGAATCCCCCCGAATCGGTCGTGCTGATCTCGCTGGGCACCGATGCGACCGATCTGGTCATCACCAACGGGTTCCGCGTTTGGCAGCGCAGCATTCCGCTGGGCGGAAGTCATTTCACGCGGGCTCTGACCAAGGAGCTGAAACTGACGTTCGCCAAGGCCGAGCATTTGAAGCGAAATGCCATGGCGGCCTCCGATCCGAAGGCGGTGTTTCAGGCGATGAAGCCCGTTTTCGGCGATTTGCTGACCGAGTTGCAGCGTTCGATCGGCTACTTCTCGAATCTCAATCGGTCGGCGAAGCTGAGCCGCGTCATCGCGTTGGGCAATACGATGAAGCTGCCGGGTCTGCGGCGCTATCTTTCGCAAAGTCTCGGGTTTGAGATCGAGAAAATCGAGGCGTTTCCGAGTTTGACGGGTTCGCAAGTCGTGGCCGCCCCGTCCTTCCAGGAGAATTTGCTTTCGTTCCCGGTTTCCTATGGGCTGGCGTTGCAAGGGTTGAACCGCGGCGGCGTCCATACCAATCTGCTGCCGAAAGAAATTCTGAACGACCGGATGATCCGCCGCAAGAAACCTTGGGCCTTGACCGCCGTCGCGCTCTTTTTGTTGGGCTGCGCCGTCAGTTTCGCCGCCTATTCGCTGGCGCTGGGCACGGTCGATGTTGCTGCGTGGAAGACGGCCGAAAACGACGCCAATCAGGTGATCAGCGAGGCGGGGCGTCTGAAACAGGAGGCGGATCGGGCCGTCGCCCAATTCAAGGAAACCGAACAAATCGGACAACATCTGGTCGGCAACGTGGAGGGGCGGCTCCGGTGGCTCGAGTTGCTCAAGGCGGTCAACGTCTGTCTGCCGACCGGCGAAGATCGCCAGCCCACCGACAAGGATTCGGTGGCCGAACGCATTGCGCTCCGCCGCGAATTGCACGTGACCAATTTGGAGTGCCAATATTTGGAGGACGTTGGGGCGTGGTACGGCAAGGTGAAGCGTTGGGACGAGGCGTCGGCCCAAGCCGCCGCCAAGGCCGCCAAATCCGCCGACCCGAACCATCCGCCCGCGCCCGAGCCCAAAGGTCCGGGGTGGCTCGTCCAGCTTCGCGGCTATCATTTTCATAACGCCGACCGCACGAACAACGGCGCGCAATACGTATACCGAACGCTCATCGAGAATCTTCGCAATGGAAAGGTTTCGCTGCCGGGCGTCGATCCGAAAACGATGGAAGAAACGTCGATGGCGGAGCTCGGCATCAGCTTCCCGATTTTGATCAATCCGACCGGAATCGTGGTGGAGGATTTGCCCGATCCGAATTATGTGTCCGAATCCGCCACGCGGTCGGATCGCAGCACGGGCGGAGCCGCGTCGGGGCGATTCAACGAGCCGGCGGCCGGCGCGATTCGTCTGCACCGGTTTGATTTCGTCGTTCAATTCGTCTGGCAGCCGAAAACGCCTTCGGCCCGCCTCGACGTGAAAAAATCCAAAGAATCACAAACCGCCGCGAAGCAGGACTCGCAGCCCTAACCCGTTGGAGCACGCGGCATGGACAATCTCAAAAAATATCTGGACCTTCTGATCAAATATCAGGTCTGGGTCGTTTGCGCGATCGTGCTCCTGGTGGCCGTCTTGTGCTGGTGGTTCGCCACGGCCGGGTTGGCCAAACAATTCAACATCCGAAAGGGCAAGCTCGACGGTCTTTTCCGGAATGTCGTCGTCGCCAAGGGGCATCCGAACCAAAACGTCATCGACAAGACCAACAACGAAGACAAAGCGCTCAAGCAGAATGTTTTTAATGCGTGGGAGATTTTGTATCGCGAGCAGCGCGCTAAAAACGAGTTCCCGAAGGTGCTCGGCGAGGACTTCAAGGTCCAGTTCAACAATCTGAACCTTGCGCGCAAGGATGAGCTTTCGCTCGAATACCGGGCTCGCTATCAAAACTTCATCCTTCAACATTTGCAGACTCTGCCGAAAGAAATCGACGCCCGTCGGCCGGTCGACGAAACCAAGGCGGGGCGAGACCGCTCCGGCGGCGCTCGCGGCGACACTTATCGCGAGGAAGAGTGGACCGGCGTGGTCGATTGGAACGACGCCGACCGCACGGCGTTTGAAAAACGGTTTGAGTGGCAACAGACGCCGTCGACGTTTGCGGTCGTCGTCGCGCAGGAGGATCTCTGGGTGTACGAGGTGCTTTTGCGTGCGATCAAGAACGCCAACGAAGGCGCGACGTACGCCAACGCCGTTGTCAAACGCATCGGATCGTTGAAGATCGGTTCGGAAGCCGTCGCCGCGTGGCATGAGGCCGAGGAAGCCGTCGTGCGAATTCAGGGCGGCGCTTCCAGTGCGGCCCCCGTCTCTTCCGGATCGGGCGGTTTGGGCGGCGTGGACGAACCCCGCAAGCTGATGGACGCCCGCTACGTCGACGACAAGGGACAGGCGCTGCCGGCGACTCCGGAGTACCCGTTCGTCAACCATCCGAACAAAGAATTCAAGATGTTGCCCATCCAGATGAGTCTGATTATGGATCAACGTCGACTGCCGAAGTTGCTGGTCGAGTGCGCCAATTCCAACATGCCGATTGAGGTGCGCCGGGTTCGGCTGTTGAAGACCACCGGCGGCGCCCTGGAAATCAGCGACGAAAACGTTCGGGCGAGCGCCGCTGGGCAGACCTCCTCGTCGGACGGCGGTCGCGGCGGTTTCGATCAGAGCCGAGGCGACGACAAAGTGGAGTTCAATTCGATGGACGTCCCCATTGAAATTCAAGGCGTCATTTGCATCTACAATCCGCCCGACGCGGAACGACTTGGCGTCACGGCCTCGGCGTCCGACAGTTCGGCCGGGAAACCCGCAACGCCCGTCCAACCGGCGAAACCATAACCGCTGCGAAGAGTCCGTCGCATGAAAGTCAAAATAAAATTCGACCAGAAGGTCCTGCTGGACCTTTTGCTCCAGCACGTCGAGAAGATCGTGTTGGGCGTCTTCGTGCTCATCTTTCTGCTGATGGTGTATCGCTCGCTCGGTTCGGCCGGCCGGTTTGGAAAGAGCCCCGCGCAACTGCAATCGCAGGCGGCCAACAGTCGGCGTGAAATCGAGGCCACTCCGGCCCCGGCGGGGCTGGTTTCCGTGGACTATGCCGCCGAAGCGTCGCGCAGCCGCATTCCGGTCGCCGCGCAACCGTACGCTACGCCGACCGTCTGGGATCCGTCGGTGTTCGCCACGCGGCAACGTCGCGGCGAGCCGCCGTTGTTGGCCGTTTTGAAGCTTCGCGGCGCCGCCGGTCTTGGGCCGTTCCGAACCGCTGGCGAGCACGGCCGGTCCGATTCGGCGGGCCAGGACGAAACCAAAGGAGAACGTTGGATCGTGTTGACGGGCTTGGTCCCCCTGGAACAACAGGAACAAGCCTTTTACGACGCCTTCCGAACGTCGATTCACTATGACCAACAAAAGGACGCCCCGGTCTATTACGGCTACTGGGTTGAGCGAGTCGAAGTGCCCGACGGCAGCACCGCCGAACCGGATTGGAGCAAGGCTGAGAAATTTGTGTCGAAGGAAGCGACCGACAAAGCTCTTCAGCAATGGGGCGGTAGCGCTCAGAACGCCGACTTGGTCGCATCGCAATATCTGGTTCCCGACTTCCGCTTGGCGTTTCCGTTGGGGCCGCTGGCCCGCCGCGATTGGGACGCCAGCGTGGCGCACGAACCCGAAATTCCATTGATTCGCGCGAATTCCGAAACCGAAATCCAACCGGCGCCGGAATCGACCACGAATGAAAGACGCTCGCAGACGACGAAATCGGGGCCGGATTCTCCGTTCGGCGTCCTCGATGGGCAGCACGGCGATCGCCGCGCGCCGGAGGTTGTCGAGCGTGTGCAGACTGAAGACAATCGGACCCCGCCCTATCGCTTGTTCCGGTTCTTTGATTTTTCCATCGAACCCGGCAAGCAATATCGCTACCGCGTCCGACTCGCGCTGGCCAATCCGAACTACGGCGTGAGGACCTCGATGCTGGCCAAGCCTGAGTTGGCGGAATCGCCGATCGTGACCACCGGTTGGTCCGAGCCTACGCCGGTCATTGCCAGCCCGCGCGATTTGCGTATCTTGGCCGTTTCGGTCAAACCGGCCGCCGCTCGGCCCGGGAGCGAACCCTCGGGGCAGATTCTCATTTCCCGGTGGCTCGAAAAGAGCGGGGACGAGGTTTTCAAGGAGTTTACCGTCGGTCGTGGACAGGTTGCCGATTTTTCCGGCGTTGAGGCCACGGTGACCGTGTTGGGAACCAACGAAAAAGCTGATTTGGTGACCGGTTCGGTCGTCGTTGACATGCGCGGAGGCCAGCGGTTTGGCAAGCGCCGCGATGCGCCGACGTCGCTCGGCCAGATCTTGATTTTGAATGCCGCGGGTCTGTTGTCGGTCCATGATGAGGCCGACGACCTTTCGCTCTACAAGCAGATCACCACGGTTCCCAAAGAGCGCGTCGCCGAAGCACGCGGTCTCGATGAGGAAACGGGCGGGGCCAAGCCGGCGAAGAAAAGCCGCGCAAAACGTACAACCACGTTTTCTGATCCTTAAGGGTCTTTTCTAGACCTCATATTTTCACCATTCTCTCTTTCTGGGGGGTAGTGGTTTGGCGGTTGCTGCAATGTTCTTCGTTTTCAGTGCAGGCGTCTAGGCGCCTTTTGAGTGGTCGACAGAGAATTTGTCGTCCGGCAGCATTCTTATCCCCCCCGGCGATCTGTTTGGCCGGTTCTGACGGCTGATCGGGGACCGATTTCGAGTGAGTTTTTCCCGATTTTTGAAAAATTACCCGAACTGCCCTTGACCCGAGACGGCCCCCCCGAGTATTTAACTCGCTCTCATCCACGGATTTTCAGAAACTGGTTTTTTGAGGATGGCGTTCTCGATGTCCAACGGGCGGCATGATCGCCGGCGACGACATCGGTGAGTCTTAAAAGGAGAGCTGTGTTGAAAACGACCGCAACCACACTTGTCGGCTGGATCGCTTTGGCGATCGTTCTTTCGGCGAGAATCGCGGCGGCTGGGTCATCGATGGACATGACCCCAGTTTGGATTGGCATGAACGTCGTGGGCCAGTCCGGCACGACCGGAGACCGGTCCGCCCAGGCCGCGGATCTGTTGCGTCGGGCGCGTCAGGCCATGGTCGAAAACGACCTCTCGGCCGCCGACTCCCTGATTGCCCAAGCCGAAGCCCTCGGCGTCACGTACAACGCTCTCTACATGGGCGACACGCCCAAGAAGGCCCGGCACGACCTCGAACGCAAACGCAACAGCTCCGGAGCGAGCCTGACCAAATCGAATTCGTTGCTTGCGCCGTTCGGCGGCAACAAGGGCAACATTCCGACGGCGGATCCGTTCGCCGGTCGGTCGAGCGCCGCCGATTCGCAGCGGGTCGTTCCGCTTCCGAAGGTGGATGCCGGCGCCACGGTTCGTCCGTTGTCGGCCGCCGTCTCGAACGACGCCGAACGTTCCGCCGCATCGCAATCCGCCGACAGTCCGTTGCGGGCCGCGAGGCTTGCGTTGGCCGTCGGTGACATTCGCCGCGCCGCGCAGTTTGTCGAACAAGCCAAATCGACGCCGGTCCGCTATCAGCCGTTGGACGACACGCCCGAGCAAGTCGCCGCGGCGATCACGAAGTATCAAGAACTGTCGAGTCTCGACAAAAACACCGAGGCGTATCGCCGCGCGACGGCCAGAAACCTGTTGGAGCAGGCCGACGCCTTGCTGCGTTGGGGTGAGCGCGACGAGGCCGAGCGGCTCGCCACCCGCGCCGCCCAGTTGCAGGTCGTTTACGGTCCGTTTGAACAGAAACCCCAAGACTTGCTGAACCGCATCGCCGCGGTGAAGGCCTCCGGCGCGAGACAAAATCGTTCGCCGGCGTCGGAGCCGGGCTATGCCAACGCCGCCAGCGCGTCGGGAGTGGGAATCGCGGCGCGGCAACAGGCCGTCATGCTGGTGCGTCAGGCGCGTGAAGCGATCGCCGCCGGACAGTTCGATCGAGCCGAAGCGATCGCCCGGCAAGCCGAACAACTGCGCGTGCCCGACTCGACCTATGCGCCCGGTGAAGATCGTCCGGGTTTGGTTTTGCTGGACTTGCGGCAACTGCGGGCCCAAAATGCGTCGGGTGTGATGCCGGCCGGCGGACCTTATCAGGTCATGCAGACCGGCGCCAACGGTTTGCCGGATCGCACCGCCAACAGCGCGGTCTACAATCCGAGCAACGACGCCACGCGCAATATCACGGCGTCCAGCCAACAGGCCGCCGGTCCCGATCTGCGATTGGCGCAGAATACGCCGATTCCGGCCCCGCCGCCCGATCCGAACGCGGGCAGCGCGGCGCCCACGTCGGCGATGGCGTTGTTCCAACAGGGCGAGGCCGCCTTGGCCGCGCATGACACGGCGAGGGCGTATCAGTTGTTCCGTTCGGCCGCCGCTCGGATGAACGAATTGGATCCGGTGACCGCCCAGCGTCTGCAAGACCATTTGCAGTTGATGTCCGGCGCGGCGAAGGCCCGCGGCCCGCAGCCCGGACAACCCGGCAGCATGGTCAGCGAGGCGGCCGCCCGCCAACAGGCGCTGGCCCGACAGGTCGCCGCCGAATTGGCTCACAAGGAAACCAACGCTCGCGCGTTGTTGACCAACGATCCCAAAGCGGCGCTGGCCTTGTTGCAAGAAGCTCGTAAAAAGATCGAAACCTCGGGTCTCGACGCCAGCACGCGCGACCAGTTGTTGCGGCGCGCTGATCGGGCCATCGCCGAGGTCAATCAAGCGATCACCCAAAGGGCTCCGCAAATCGCGCTGAACGAAAAGAACGCCCGCATCGAACAGGAAGTCGAGCGCAATCGCCGACTGAAAGTCGAGATCGGCGAAAAACTCGCCATGAAGATCGACGAGTTCAATCGGCTCATGGACGAACAACGTTACGAAGAAGCCGAGGTGGTGGCCAAGCAGGCCGCGCAACTGGATCCGAACAATCCCGTGGTGGTTCAGGTGCTCCAGCAATCGAAGCTGGTTCGCAATTTCATGGCCGCCAAGTCGATCCAAGAACAAGCCGAGCAGGGGTTCGTCGAGGCGATGGGCGAAGTCGACCGGGCCAAAATCCCGTTCGCCGGCGACAAGCATCCGATGGTCTTTCCCGATCCGAAGGAATGGAACAAGTTGACGAAGAACCGCGGCAAATTGCTGGCCGATCAGCAACGCCAGCGTTCGGAACGCGATCTGGAAATCGAGAAAAAGCTTCGCACGCCGGTCTCGCTCCAGTTCACCAACGCCCCGTTGAGCAAAGTGCTCGAAAACTTGGCCAAGTTGGCCGAAGTGAACCTGCACCTCGATCCGCAGGGGTTGCTCGAAGAAGGCGTCACGAGCGACACGCCGGTGACCATCGAGCTGCGCAACGAGATCATGCTTAAGAGCGCCTTGCACTTGATCCTCGAGCCGTTGCATCTGAGCTACGTCGTCAAGGACGAAGTGCTCAAGATCACCAGCGAGTCGATGCGAGACGGGCAAGTCTATTGCGTCACGTATAACGTGGCCGATCTGGTCATTCCGATTCCGAACTTCGTGCCGACGAACAAGATGGGCCTCGAAGGGGCGTACAGCAACGCCATGGCCAACGTGAACCCCTGGGCCGGAACCGGCGGTTTCCCGTTCGGCGCCAGCTCGCAATCGACGCCGATGTCGGTGGTCAGCCGCGAGGGCGCCAGCGGCATTCCGGGCAACTCGACGCTTCTGGCGCAACTGACCGGCAGCGGCGGCAAAGAGTCCTCGCTGCACGCCGGCCGGACGTCCGGTCAGGGGCCCGGCGGGCTGGGCGGCGGCGCTCAGCCGGACTTCGATGCCCTGATCGATCTGATCACCACGGTCGTCAAACCCACCAGTTGGGACGCGGTCGGCGGGCCCGGCTCGATCAACAAGCACGAGCCCAATCTCAGCTTGGTCATCAGCCAGACGCAGGAAGTTCACGAAGACATCGCCGACCTGCTCACTCAGCTTCGACGCTTGCAGGATCTGCAAGTGACCATTGAAGTTCGGTTCATTACGTTGACCGACAATTTTTTCGAGCGGATCGGCGTCAATTTCGATTTCGACATCAGCAGCAACGTGTTGGGCAAGGGCATGAGCGTCAACTCGAGCTACGCCAACCAGCCCATCAATACGTTGGCCACCAAACCCAACACCAATCGGACGGTGACGGTCGGCTTGGGAACGCCGACCACATACAGCTCCGACCTGGACATTCCGGTCACTCAAGGTGGCTACGCTTTGGCGGTTCCGCAGTACGGCGGATTCGACGCCACGGCCGGCGCATCGCTCGGTTTCGCCATTTTGAGCGACATCGAGGCGTACTTCTTCCTGAACGCGGCCCAAGGCGACAAACGCAGCAACGTGCTCCAAGCCCCGAAGGTCACGCTGTTCAACGGCCAACAAGCCTATGTGTCCGACACGTCGCAAACGCCGTTCGTCATCAGCGTCATCCCCGTGGTCGGCGAATTTGCCGCCGCCCAACAGCCGGTGATCGTGGTGCTTTCGGAAGGCACGTTCATGACCGTTCAGGCCGTCGTGTCGAATGACAAACGATTTGTGCGATTGACCGTCGTTCCATATTTCAGCAACATCGGCGAGGTGAGCACCTTCACCTTCACCGGGTCGACCACGACCACGACGGATTCGACGCGTGAAGGTCTCAACTCCAGCGCGACGGACGTGTCGAAGTTGTGGAACAAAACGGGCGATACGAGCACGTCGTCCGCATCGGGCACCACGGTCCAATTGCCGACGTTCTCCTACGTCACCGTGACCACGACGGTGAGCGTGCCCGACGGCGGCACGGTTCTTCTGGGCGGCATCAAGCGGCTCAGCGAAGGCCGCTCCGAGTACGGCGTCCCGATGCTCAACAAGATTCCCTATCTGAATCGTTTGTTCAGCAACGTCGGCATCGGTCGAGAATCGCAAAGCCTCATGATGATGGTCACTCCTCGTATCATCATCCAAGAGGAAGAAGAGCCTGCCCCGTAAAAAGCCGCCCAACGCGAACGCCCTCCCTGTGCCGCCGCCGGCTTATTCCCCCCAAGCTGGCGGCGGCTTTTTTAGGGCGGTTGGCTTCTCCCGCGGCTCTATCCTTCGGTTTCCAATGCCTTGGCAAGCCGTTTTCGGGCGACGTGCAGACGTCGCTTGATCGTGCCGACCGGCGAGGCGAATCGACGACTCATCTCGAGCAGGCTGCTGCCGTCGAAATAAAACGCGGTGAGCGTCTGCCGGTCCATCGGACCGAGCCGCTTCAGCCCTCGTCGGACCGAATCGCGCCGTTCTCGCAGAATCATCGCGGTCAGGGGCGAATTCGTTTCGTCAGGCCGAGACTCCAGACGATCGGCGTCGATCGATGCCACGGCCCGACGCCGCATCGCCTGATTGATCGCCATCCGACCGGCGATCGACCGCAACCAACTACCGAAGCAGCAGGCCTCTTGAAGCTGTCCGATCTTGCGCATTGCCTGGATAAACACCTCCTGGCAGAGTTCTTGGGACTCAGCGTGGTTGCGTAGCCGGCGATAAACGGTCGCATAGACGGCTCGCTCGTATCGCTCGATCAATCGGCCAAACGCCGCCCGATCGCCTTGCTTCGCCGCCGAGACGGTCGCTTCCAGCGGCTCGTCCCAATAGGTTATTGTGGCACTACTGTCGGAGATCATGATTTTGGTTCCATGGCAAAAAACAAACAAAGGACCGCTAGCGACCGGATGCCGGGGCGACCGAACGGCGATGCAAGAAGGCCGGCAAGCGCAAACACAGGCCTTCAGCCGTCGGCGGGGCTCGCGTCGAGGCAAAGCGAACTCAGTTTCAGAGCCGATCCCAAAAACCTTCAGCGTCCAACGCTCGCCGGGTTCAACAAAGACCCGGGCGTCGGATTGGGAGCAGCTCTTGAGATTTCAGCCTGTCGAGGGGCTAAAATCGTTTTGAGTCCGCTTTGGCCCACGCCGGCGCCCAGCGCCAGGCATGAGCGCGCGCATGCAACATGGCCACGGCGCCCAACAGGATCGCAACACCAACGACGACGATCTCGAAGCCAACGCTCAAGACGGAGTTCATCGTGCCGGTAATCGTGGACATGTAGCGATCCATGACGGTCCCTTTCGTGGCGCTCAATCGCGCGCAATGCGAGAGGACAGAAGTGAAAAACAAACAAAACGACGCCAAAAAACCGGCCGCCAAACATGACGGCGACCGAGAATTTTACCTCAATTATTTAGCTTACCAAAACCACCGGGCGGTGTCAATCGACACGTCCTTTTCGGTTATCGACACGGGAATTGCCCGAAGGTTCGCGTGATTTTTCGTGCGTCGAAGAAAAATTTCAGATTTGTTGGGTTGCGGAAGTGAAAATGAAAGGGTTTGCCGTGGTGGCCCGATGTGCGACAAGACGATCGGCCGATTCGTCAATCCTCATCGGCGACTGAAAAAAGTCCGACGGCGAGTCGTTTGATGAAGCGACGTTTTCGGCTATAAAGAAGGTCTTTTGCCGTGCGGCGGAAACGAGGAGCCGTTCGACGCCAATAAAAAACCCCGCCGTCCGCGGCGAAGCGAACCGGCGGGGCCGGAACAGAGAAGAGGCCGATGCTTTTGATGATACCATGTTTCGCTCGGTTGTCCATAGTTTTGCCGGGCGAAATCAGGTTTTCAAACAAACATTAAAATAAATATTGGCCCAAAAGTAGGGTCTTTTGACGCAAAGATTCGCCATTTTGTCAGCCCATGGCTTCATTCCGAAAACCACTTTCGCTATAGGATTAAAAACCTTGGAACACTATTTGGAAGTTTGTCAGGCGGCGGCGCGATTGGGCGGTCAAGTGATTCAACAGTGGCTTGGTCGGGCCGAGGTGCGAAAAAAAGGTCCCGCCGATTTGGTCACGCAAGCGGATCTGGCCTCGCAAGAGGCGGTTCGCGGCGCGGTGCTGAGCGCCTTTCCCGACCACGATTTCCTCGGCGAGGAGAGCACGTCGAACCGTCCGGCGGCCCGGCGTTCGGAGTATCGCTGGATCGTCGATCCGTTGGACGGGACGACGAATTTCGCTCACGGCGCTCCGCATTATTGCGTCTCGTTGGCGCTGGAACGCCAGGGCGAACTGCTTGTTGGCACGGTGTACGATCCGGTTCACGACCAGTGTTTTTCAGCCGCCGTCGGCCAAGGGGCCCATCTGAACGGTCAGCCGATCCATACGAGCGACGTGGTCGATTTGTCCGAATCGCTTGCCGCCGTTGGGTTTCCACCGAATCCATCACGCGATGCGCCTGATCTGCGGATGTTTCTTGAAATGGTTTATCGTTGTCAGGCGATCCGTCGGAGCGGATCGGCGGCTTTGAATCTGTGTTATTTGGCGGCCGGTTGGTACGACGTCTTTTGGTCCTATGCAACGCGAATTTGGGACATTGCGGCCGGTGTGCTGATTGTACAGGAGGCAGGTGGTGTAGTGACATCCCCCGCAGGTGGTAAGTTTGTGCTTGAGCAGGCCCATTTTCTAGCCGCCGCCAATTCGGCGCTTCACGGACAACTGCTAGATGCGGCCACGGCCGCGGTTGGGAACCCTGATGCCCCGTAGCGATGCCGCGCGCAAGTCCGCATCCCCAAAGTTTTTTCCTTCAATTTGGCTCGTCCCGCAAGTAAACTGGAAGGGAGGGAATAGGCTCGTCTTTTTTGGGTTCAACGGACGCCGACGCCCATTCTGATGGGCATCCTTGCCGGTGGCCTTCGGCGAGGTCGGCCAACTTTGGTCATGGCGCTAAAACCGTGTCGATTGATCGCCGCCGTCCTGATCGGCGCGCTGGCCTGTCGCAGTCTGGCGGCGTCTCCGTCGGGCGGCGATCCGGCTGCGCCCTCGTCCGAGGCGTTGCCGGTCGAAGAATCCCGCCCTTCGATTTTCTATCTGCCCGATGCGCAAAATCGGCTGCAACCGGTCCTGGATTTCAAGTATCAAGATTTCGTCGAGCTGTATCGGTTGAAGAACCGACTGACGCGCCGCAGCGATCCGCCGCGTTACAGCTTGCAGCGGATGACGGCCACCGGCGTGGCGGGCGAGGAATTTGCGGAGTTGAGCGTGCAATTTCAGATTCTCGTCCGCGACGACGGTTGGGTGCGCATTCCGCTGGAGCTTGCACCGGGCTTGCTTCGCGGCGAGCCGCAGTATCACGGATCGGGCGAGCAGTTTCTGCAGGATGACGGCAACGGCTACGTCTGTTGGATTCGCGGCAAGGCCAATTCCCAGCACGAAATTACGCTGACGCTGTTGACGCCGTTGACGGCCGTCGGCGACGAAACCCGGCTGCAACTGTTCGCGCCGCGCGCCGTGACGTCCGAATTGCGTCTGACGGCGTCCTCGTCCCCGCTGGTCGGACGTGTCTCCGAAGGCGCGACGCTGCTTTCGACGACGGTTCGTCGAAGCGGCGCGACGGAGTTCAACGTGGTGGGCCTCGGCGGCGATTTTCAACTGGTCTGGCGCAAGGTCAGCCCGCACGCGGTCGATACGGCTCCGGCCTTAGAGGCGTCCGCGACGGTTTTGACCAAATTGGACGCTCGATCGATTTCGGCCGAGGCGACCCTTTCGGTCCGAAGCCATGGCGAAGCGTTCGACCATTTTCTGGTTCGGTTGCCGCCCGGCATGGAAGCGACATTCGACAGCGCCAACGGCTACGTCGTCGCGCCGGTCGACGCGGCGGCCAAAAACAAGGACCCTTCCCGATGGGTCGAGGTCCGGTTGCCCAAGAAAACGGCCGGTCCGGTGGACGTTCGGATCGCCTGTCGTTGCGGCTACGATCCGACCAAGGATCCTTCGTGGCGTCCGTTGGCCGGTTTCGAGGTGGTTGGGGCGATTCGGCAGTGGGGCACGGTCGGCGTGGCCGTCGGCGGAGACTGGCAAATCCTATGGGGGCCTACCAGCGACGCCCGGCAACTGGACGCCTTGCCTGCGCCGTTGCGCAAAGACGAGGTGGTCGCCTGCTTCGAGTACTCCTGCCAGCCCTATTCCCTGAACGCTCGGTTGGCGCCTCGAAAAACGCGGCTCAGCGTCGAGCCGAAATACGTCGTTTCGGTCGATCGCAACGCGGTGCGGCTCAGCGGCAAATTGACCTGCACGGTTCGCGGCGCCAAGCTGGCCACGCTGCTTTTGAACTTGGGCGATTGGGAATTGGAGGAGGTGGGACCCGAGGATCTCGTGGCCGTCGACGGCGTTACGTCGAGCGGCGCGGAAGTGGCCGTTCCGCTGGTTCATCCCTCGTCCGGCGCGTTGGAGTTGGAATTGCGGGCTCATCGTCGTCTGACGCCCGACGCCCACGTGCTTCAGTTCGCGCTGCCGCAGGTGCACGGCGGGTCGAGTGGTCCGGCGGGCTTGATTCTCGTGCCGGACGACAACGTCGAGCTGACGCCGAACAACGCCCGAAGCGAAGGACTCGTGCGTCAACCGACGTCGCCGTTCCATCCGACGCTGCCGAAACGTCAGCAGGCGCCGTTGTATTATCGAAGCACCGGAGGCCAGGCCGTCTTCGTCGCCGATCTTCGCGTGCATCGACAGCGCGTCACGGTCGATGCGAGTTCTCGCGCCGCGATCGGTCCCCGCGAAGCGGAGGTCGAACAGCGGTTTTCCTATGCGATCGCCTATGAGCCGGCCGATCGGCTCACGTTGGCCGTTCCCGGTTCGCCGGCGTGGCTTCGGTCCGCTCGTCTCCTATGCGACGGCAAACCGCTTGCGCCGACCGCCGTGTCCGAGGAACGTCGCGGCGATGGGACGGCGCCCTCGCTTGTGCGAATCGCGTTGCCGGGGCCTCGCATCGGACCTTGCGAGATTGTGTTGCGGTATTCCGTGCCGTTTGTCGAACCGACGCCCGACCGTTCCACGGCGTTCGCCCTCCCGTTGGCGATGCCTCAGGACGGGACGCTGCTGTCGAATACATTGACGATCCAACCCTCGCGCGGATTGCGGATTGCCTTGCGCAAAGAGGGCGTATGGACCGCGACGCCGCACGACGTCGAGTCCAACGCCGACTCGCTGTGGCTGACCGCCGCCCGGCCAAGCTGTCAGGTTGAACTGGACCTCCGACGCCGGGCCGACGCGACCCAAACGGCCGTAATCGACCGGGCTTGGATCCAATCGTGGCTTACGTCGTCCGCTCGGCAAGATCGGGCCGTGTATCGCATCGCCACCGAACGCCGGTCGTTGGAGTTCGAGATGCCCAAGGGCGTCGCATTGAATGACGTGGTGGCGTGGGTCGACGGGGCGTGCGTCCCGACGGGCGTCGCGACGGATCGCCGGTTGCGGTTGACGTTGCCCGAAACGCGCCGTGGCCGTCCGTGCACGGTGGAATTGCAGTATCACTTCGCCGAATCGCGTCCGCCGTGCGGTCGGATGCAACTCGGCTTCCCGCGGCCGGTTCCTGCGGTTTGGATTCGTCGTCTTTATTGGCAACTCGTGCTGCCGGCCAACGAACACTTGCTGGTCAATCCGGTTGGATTGACGGGCGAATTTCAATGGGGTTGGGCGGGATGGTTTTTGGGCCGCCATCCGCGGCTCGACCAGTCGTCGTTGGCCGCTTGGACCGGCGTGGACGCGAGAACGTCGCCGTCGGAACGGTCGAACGTCTATCTGTTTAGTGCGTTCGGCGACATTGCCACCGCCGAATTACGTACGGCCGGCCGGACTGCACTGGTGTTTTGGGCGTCGGGCGCGGCCATGCTGGTTGGGCTGTTGCTGATCCACGTGCCGGCGGTTCGGCATCCGATCGCATTGCTGGTCCTTGCCACCGCGTTGGTTGCCGCCGCGCTGATCGCGCCCGAGCCGACGTTCCTACTCGGTCAGGCCGCGAGTCTCGGGGTGGCGTTGGCGTTGGCGGCTGGATGGTTGAAACGTCTGACCGCGCGCCGCCGGCGCCAAATGATTTTGCACGGCGACTTGTCCGACCTTCGCGTGGAGGTCGGTTCGACCCGCGCCGTTCAGCCGTTGCCGCCGGTCGTTCAACCGTCGACCGACGCGATGCCTGCGACGTCGCCGCCGCCGGGGAGCGTGGAGCCATGAACGCCGGTCGGTTTTCCATGGTTGTCTGGTGGATGTTGCTGACGGTTGCGGTCGGCGTCGGGGCCGACGACGCGATTCGATTTCAGCGAGTGATGGCGCCCGCCGATCGCATGCAAGACTGGCCGATCGGCGTCGAAAAATATCTGCCGATGGATGCGGCGGAGTTCGACCGGTTGACGGGGTTGCTGGCGCCCGGACGCAACGATGCGTTGTCGCCGCCGGGGGCCGTCGTTGTTCGGATCGCCTTCGACGCTCGGTTGGTCGGCGATTTTCTTGAGGGCCGCGCGACGGCCGACGTTGTCGTGAACGGCTCGAAACCGGCTCGGCTGCGATGGGACCCCTGCAACCTGGCGATCCGCCGGGCCTCGTGGGATCCGGTCGACGCCAAGGCGAAGGATCGGACGCCGCCGCGCGCGCTGCTGGGGCTGACCGACCAAGGCGCGATTGAAACCGTCGTTGAACGATCGGGTCGGATGCAATTCGATTGGTCGTTGGCCGGCCGCCGCGATTCGGCCGACGTATTGGGGTTTTTGTTTGAGGCGCCCGGCGCCGCGGCCCGCGCATTGTCGTTGGTGTTGCCCAAGCAATACACGCCGGTGGTCAGCGAGGGTTTGGTGGTTCGTAGCGAATCGGCCGGCGAGGGGGCGACGCGCTGGCAAATCGAATTAGGCGGTCACCACCGATTTCGGCTGCGTTTGCTGCCGCTTGGGACGGTTGGGCATCGTCCGCAGTTGGCCCTGTGGCGTGAGTCGCGGACGTATGAGTTTTCGCCGCGCGGGTTGGAAGTGTCGGCGCAATGGCGGCTGCAGGCCTACAACGCGCCGCTGTCGCAAATCGCCGTGGCGCTCGATCCGGGACTTGAATTGGTCTCGGCTCGATACGGCGACGCGCCGCTCGCCTGGTCGACCGTTCGGCGGGCTGACGGAACCAGTCGAGTCGTGTTGACGCTTTCGGAGCCCATTGGCGACGTGGAACGGGTGATCCGACTTGGTGCGATCAGTCGTTCGACCTATGATCGGCCGTGGCGTCTTCCGAGGATTCGCGCCGAGAACCTGGTCTGGCAGGAAGGTTCGCTGGCTTTGACGGTCGTCGAACCGCTGGTGGTCAATCGCGTCACGCCGGTCGGCTGCGCGCAGACGGGGGCTGGTTCGCTGTCGTCGCCGCGCGTCGGCGAAACCTTTCAATTCCAGGCGTTCGATCCGGAGGCGACGGTCCGGGTGACGCTTGCGCATCGACCGACGGCGCTGCAGGCCGTCAGCGCCGCGGCGATGACGGTAGGCGACGAGGAGGCCGTGGCCCGCATGACCGTCGATCTTCGCTCGACCGAGCCCGCGCGATTCACGCTGCTGGCCGATCTGGCCCGACGCTGGCGGATCGACGGCGTTCGCTCGCAACCGCCAGGCGCAGTGGCCGATTGGGGCCTCGAACGCCGCGCAGACGGCGGCCAGCGGTTGCGGATTCGGCTGAGCGAATCGCTTTCGGCCGAAAAGCCGTTGCGGTTGAAAATCACCGCCCGACGGCTTTTTGCGCCGAGGTTGGAACAGCTTGCCGGCGACGATCTGCCGCCGTTGCGATTTCTCGACGTCACGGAGGAGAAGCGTCTGGTGGCCGTTCGGGCCGAGGGGGCGAACTTCTTGCGGCTCGCCGGGGACGACCGTCTGAAATGCATCGACGTTGAACGATTGTCGTCGGCCGAGCGAGAGCTGTTCGCCGAGCCGCCCGGCAATCTGCTGTTCGAGTCGGATGACGCGGTCGAACCCTTGACGATTTCGTTGGTTGGCCGAAAACCGAAATATAAGGCAACGGTCGCGGTGGATGTGGCGGTCGGCGCCGCAGCCATCCGTGAAACCTGCCGCGTCCGATGCAACATCGTTTCGGGCCGCGTCGAACGAGTGCCGGTGTTGTCCTTTCCGCGTCGCGACGGGCCGGTTCAGTGGTCGCTCGACGGCGATGCAACCGAGCGGGCCGTCTCCGCTCGTCGATGGTCGGACGCCGAATTGTCCGCCGCCGGCTGGGACCGTTCGTTGGAGATTTGGGAGCTGTCGTTTGCCAAACCGCAACATAAAACGTTTGAGTTGACCGGCCGCCGTCAGGTATCGTGGAATGGTCGGCAACCCGCCGTCGTTCTGCTGGCTGCGCTGCCTGAAGCTTCGCGGCAGACCGGCTCGCTGGAGTTGTCGAGTTTTGACGCGACGCGGCTGAATGTCGACAATCGCCGATTGACGCCACAGTTGCCGACGTCGTCGGCCGAGCGTTCGTCGTCGGCGCGTTTCGCCTATCGCTACGACCCGTTGCGGGACACGGTCAACGGTGCGGCCGCCGCGGTGCGAGTTCTTGACACTCGCGAGTCCGATTCGGCGGAAGCCTGGGTGTGGGAGTGCCGTTTGGATTCATGGTTTCCGGAGTGCGGCCGATCGCAGCATCGGGCCGTGTACGACGTACAAAGCGTGGGACGCAAGTCGCTTCGGCTTGTGATGCCCTCGGGCGTGGAACTCGGCGATCTCCACCGAGTGTTGATCGATGGCGAGCCGGCCTCATGGCGATGGAGCAACGGGCGGCTGACCGTCGCGTTGCCGGCCGGTTCCAAGTTCTTCAGCCTCGTCGTTCACTGGACGATGAAGTCTCGGCCGCTTGGACGGATCGACGCGCTGAGCCCGTCGTTGCCCGAACCCGACGTGCCCGTGCTTCGACGCCGATGGACCGCGTGGACGCCGCCTGGGTATGAGAGCATTCGCGGGAATCCTTCGCCGATTGCGTCGGGCGACGCCGGCGTCAAAGACGCGGACTCGCTGGGCTGGATGGCGTGGCGATTCGATCTGTCGCCGGACGCCCCGGCGGTTTTGCGGGTGATGCATGTCGACACGATGTGGTTGTTCAGCGCCGCGGCGCTGCTGTTGGCTGCGTCGCTGAGCGGTTGGAACGGTGTGGCGCGGCCTGGCTTGTGGATCGCGTTGCTCTTGGGCTTTTGCACCGCCGTCTTGGTGTTGCCCGACGCCTACGCCACGATCGCGCTGGGCGGATTGTTGGGCACGCTTGTTGGAATGGTTTGGCGCTGGACCCATCGTCGTTCGACGGTTGCCGAGTCGTCCGTCTCGGACAACGTCGAAACGTCGGCGACGCCGCTGCGGATCGCGCTGGTTGCCATGCTGTTGACGCTGGGGGGCGACGGTCTCGTCGCGGCGGAACCGTCTGAGCCGTACCGCGTTTTGGTCCCGATCGACGCCCGGCAAAAACCCATCGGCGACAAACTGTACGTGCCCGAGTCTTTTTATCAGACGTTGTATCGCCGGACCGCGGCGCCCGACCGATCGCAAGGCTGGCTGATCCTTCGCGCCACCTATCGCGGCGAGATGACGTCCGAGACCGCTGCACGGCGTTGGAGCGTCGACACGTTGCGGGCCCAATACGATTTGCAGGTGTTTGGCCGCGCCACGCGGGTTCGACTCGGATTGTGCGATCGCGGCGGCAGCCTGCTGTCCGATCGCGTTTTGCTTGACGGCCGCCCGATTGAGCCGCAGTGGGAATCGGACAAGGGGCAACTGACGTTTGACGTGGCGGAACCGGGTCTGTATCGGCTCGACGTGACGCTGCGTCCATCGCCGCGTGGGGCTGGCCGTTCGTCCGGTTTCGATGTGGGGATTCCGCGCGTGCCGATCGGTCGATTGGAGCTTTCGTTGCCCGACGATGCGCCGTCGATCGAAGTGGCCTCCGCCTGTGGCGCGGTGCGTATCGAAAAAAAGCCGCTGCGATGGATTGCCGAGCTTGGTCCCGCCGACCGCCTGGCGGTTCGATGGAGCGACAACGCTTCGCCGGCGAGTCCGGCCGTCGATGTCGAGCAATATGTCTGGTTGAAATTGCAGCCTGGGTCGGTGGTTGCGGTCGTGAAATTTCGGCTTCGGGTGTTGGAGGGCCAACTGCAACGACTGCGGCTGTCGGTCGATCCGCGATTGCGGTTGTTGCCGTTGTCCGGCGACGATCCGCCGACCGTGCATGTCGGGCCGGAGACGGGGCAGTCGCGGCTGATCACGCTGCATTCGCCGCATCCGATCGCCGATCGCACCGCGTTGGAGGCCACATTCCTGCTCAGCGGCGCCACCGGAGTCGGCAACTTTCGCCTGCCTCGCATCGACGTGCTCGACGCCCGGTGCACCAAGCGATGGATGGCCGTGAGCGTTGATCCGTCGCTCGACCATGAAGAGCCGGCCGCGGCGCCGCTGGAGACCGTCGCCGTATCCGATTTTTTGAGAACCTGGGGCGCCGTTGCTGAAAAACCCTACGTCGCGTATCGCCTGCCCGCCGGCGAGGTCGACTGGACCGTCTCGACGCGTCCGCACGAACCTCGCAGTCGGCTCGATCAGACCGTGACGCTCAGTTTCGATCGGCATCGCGTCAACGTTGGTTTGGAGGCTCAAGTAACGACGGCCTCGGGCTACCTGTTTCAATATCAATTGGCCGCGCCGCCTGAGTTGCGAATCGAGGACGTTTCACTTCGGGAAGGCGATGTGGAGCGGGCCGGGCGTTGGGCTCAAGATTCGGACGGGTCGATCACCGTGTTTTTGAACAGCGCCGCTTCGGGCCAGCAGCGGCTTGCGTTGCGAGGTTGGATGCCCGTGATGCCCGGCAAGCCGGTGCCGATGTCGTTGATTCGCGTCCAACAGGGGGAATTGCGAGGGGCCACGGTTCGCGTGTTTCGGCGGCCCAACGCATCGGTCGTCGTTCGCGGAGGCTCGAAGCGGCCGGAGGCGGGGCCGACGCCCACCGAGATCGCGCGAACCGATCTCGGCCGGTTTGTCGGAGCGTTTGTCGAGGAAGGGGCGGACAAGTCCAGGGCCGTTGTGTTCGTCGAACCGCAACGTCCGCGACGCGACGCGACGCCTCCGATCAACGTGTCGCCCGTGGCTCCCAAACCGCAGACGACGGAGTCTCCTCGACGGTCGGAGACGTCCGATCGTCGTGAAAGTTTCGTGCGGCTGGCCGATCGGACGTTGATGCTCCGCTCGGACGGCGGCGTCTATGGCGCGGCGTTGTTCGACGTCGAACCCGGCGGCGCCAGACGATGCCCGCTCCGCTTGCCGCAAGGATATCAATTGGTTCAGGCGTCGGTCGAAGGCGTGCGGGTTCTGCCGCGCCGCTCGGACGACGGCGGCTGGTGGCTGCCTCTGGTTTCGCAACGGCTGCCCCAGCGGATCGAAGTGGTGTTTCGGTGCGAGCCGACCACGGCCGCGGCGGCGAGGCGTTGTGAGTTGTTTTCGCCGTCGCTCGGCGATTGGCCCGTTCAACGAACGCTCTGGACCGTGATCGGTCCGTCGTCGTGGACGGTTCAACGATCGAACGACGCGCCGACCGTCCGGCCTTGGCGGCAAATTCAGGCTCGCGTGACCAACGAGGCCGCGATGGCGTTGGCGGCCGCCGCATCCGATGAAATCGATCAGTCGCGGGCGTCTTTTAGCCTTTGGCGCCGACGGCTGGAAAATTCATTGGCCTCGCTGCGCGAACAATCAAAAGATAAGGACGCGGAATGGATCGCCGTTTGCCGAGAGGCCGCCGCCATGGAAGAAAAAGTTCAACGGGAGGCCCAACGGCTGCAAGTTGTTGCATCGAACGACGCGACAGAGAATTTCAGGACCGAGGGTCCCGGGGAAACATTGCATCGGCCGGCCGCTTCGGCCATCTACACCGTCATGGCCGGCCGCGTCGACCAGTTGTCGCTCGACTGCCGCCCGATCAGACGCACCGGTTGGATTCACCGGTTCGACGCCTTGCTGGCTTGGCTGGTATTGGCGGGTCTGATTGTCACGGTTTTGGCGTCTTGGCGCAAAGCGAGACGAATCCGAACGCCTTAGCGTCCAAGACGTTTGGACGAGCCTTGCTGTTCGACCATCGATCGAGATCCGTGGATGGGTTTTTGGTCAGTTTACCCATTTTGTATTGGTGATTGACCGAACTTATGTTATATCAATGGCCAATCCGACCTGCACGCCATGCGGTCCGTCAAAGCTTTGCTGTTGGGGGAGGGCGTTGCAGGGGCGGGTTGGACGAGAATCCGAATCCGGGCGCGCCAGGTCTGCGGACTTGCGGCCCGAGCATTTCAACGCCGTGCATGGACGCCGGCAATGAGCGGGGACGCGGGATTCTGTTTTCAGGCCGACAAGGAAGGAGGCCGACATGCAGACCGATCAAAAACAAGAAGTGCGGGTGCAGATTCGTTGGATGATTCGCCGCGACATGGCCGAGGTGATGTCCATCGAACGGGAAAGCTTCGAGTTCTCTTGGCTTGAAGACGATTTTGTCCGCTGTCTGCGGCAACGCAACTGCATTGGCATGGTCGCCGAGCATCGCGACCGCGTGGTAGGTTTCATGATCTACGAGCTGCATAAAACCCGCATCCATGTGCTGAACTTCGCCGTGGCCGAGGCCTATCGTCGTTGCGGCGTCGGCAGCCAGATGGTGGCCAAGCTGACCGCGAAGCTTTCGATGCAGCGTCGAAGCCGCATCGTATTGGAAGTCCGCGAGACGAATCTCGGCGCGCAGTTGTTCTTCCGCGAAAACGGTTTTCGGGCCGTTTCCGTGCTGCGAAGCTATTACGCCGACACGCCGGAAGACGCCTACATGATGCAGTTTCGCCACCGTGCCGAGCGTGCGACGCTGGTCGAATCGAATCGATTCACGCGACTGGCAGGCTGACGGCGCTACACGGCGATCTCGACGATGTCCATCGTCGGCAAATCGACGATGGCCAACGATGGCCGAGCGGTTCGGGCCAGCGCGCCGGGGTTGAGCACCAGCGTCCGGCCTTCGTAGCCCTTCGAGAAGGCGTGGGTGTGGCCGTGACAGACCAAATCCCAATGCCCGGACGTGATCGTCTGTCGCAGCAACCGCACGTCGTCCCCGTGGAGGAACGCCACCTGACGCCCTGCGATCGCCAACGAACCGATCGGCTCGTGCAGCTTGTGTTCCGGGGCGACAATCTCCTGCCGCAGCCGGCCGAGATCGTCCATATTGCCGTGTACGAAATGGGATGGAATGCCTTTCAACAGCGGTGCGATGGCCTCGCCGACGTCGCCGCAATGAATGGCCAAGTCCACCTGCCGATCCTGTAAAATACGCACGGCCCGCTGAAAGGTGCCGACCTCGCCGTGCGTATCGCTAAGCACACCGATCTTCATGAGACAATCCCTGGTGTCCGACTCGTGATGTCTGGGTCTCGTGGAAGCTGTGAGGGAAGCGCGTCGAAGGACGGCCAATACCCCCCCGATCGAACGAGAAACGCCTTATCCCACCCTCCAAGGATCTGTGTTCTTGTCGGTTGATCATTCAACAAGAATAAGGGACGATTGGGGGGGGATGATTACCCATGTTATCGGCTGAAACCAGGAAAAAACCTTGCCCTTTGCGCCGTGGTTGCCTTCTTACGCAAATTGACAGGTTCGGATTGTGGCGATGCTACGGCGATTACCGGAACTGCTGGCACCAGAAAATCGTGCCGCTGGCCGTGCGAAACGCGGCCACGCCGATTGTCCGATAGACGCCGTTGAGGATGTTGGCGCGATGTCCGGACGAGTTCATCCAGGCTTGTACCGCGTCGCTGCTGTGCGGCTGGCCCATGGCGATGTTTTCCGCCACCGGTTGCGACGTGTGAACCATGTTTTCGGTTCGGGTCATCCATTCGGCGTGTTCCCGAGCCGTCTCCATCAGCTCCTTGTCGACCTTCAACGGCGGCAACCCATATTGAGCCCGCTCTTGGTTTGTGTACGAAACAATGTTCGCTTCGATGGCTCGCAGCCGAACGCCGTCGACCTTGTGATTGGGAGTCTCCAATTGGTCGGGCGACGAAGCTTGTTCCGTCGCGGGACGATTTTCGGCCGGGTCGTTCTGCTCTTGCGCTGCCACTACGCCAGCCGTCAGGATGACGATTACGCAGAGAATCTTTTTGATCATGTCCATGGAAATACCTCCTTCGCTAACACAACTCGTACAGGGGGGTTAGAATTGCTTGGCGACGAATCACCATCCGATCTGGCGCAAAAAACGCCAGTCGTGGCCGCTGTCGCCCATTTCCATTCGCGTCTGTGTGCCGTCTGTTTTACTTCTTGGAAAAACAGGTGCTTTGGCTAAGCTGGGCACGCAACGTGAGGCTGGAAAACAACTTAGACGTCCCGCATGGGGTGTCTGGTTATTCGCAACGCATCCTGCGATCAACTAGGCATCCTACGGAGACCTTTCCGGTAGGAGCCCCGAAGATAGCAGACCAGATATGGATTGCAAGGGGGCGGCTGGCGGTGCACCAATCCCAGGAACATCAGAAACATGCCGACCATGCCGGTGACGACAGCCGTCGTTTACCGCAGAAGTTCCTTGGCGCCGGGCTTCCAACAATGGGACAGCGACGGAATTTTCCGGCCGCGGCGCATGTCGAGGTTGGGAGCTGGTTATTTGACGAACAACGCCCAACCGCCAAATTTACCGCGGAAGGTGAAATGGCTCGTGATATAGCGAGCTTCTTCAAGCGCAGGAATCAGAGGAACTTGTTGAACTTTGAAGGAGACCGGGCAGCACAGCAAAACACTGACCAACAGGGCGTTCCGATTTTCCTCGACGATGGCCTGTCTTATTGTGGCGTTGTGAAATTGGTGGTCATTCAGCCCGCCGATGCCAACGAGCGGTTCAGGAAGCAGTACCGCGTCGGCCATCGAAAGCTGTTTCTGCTTTTTATTGAGATCGGCTTGCGACGTGACATTGACGTAGTCCGGATGGAATTGCGGCAAGAAACGGCCGGTGTCGATCAGCCATTTTCTGGTTCCATAATCGATACCGTATGGGATCGCGATTTTTTCGTACTTTTCCAGACCTAATTCGGACACCAGCCGCGCGGGCTTTGGATTGAGAACTTTGGGCGATCCGCTGAGCGTCGCCAGGATCTGAGTGTACTGATTGCCGTCGTTAGAGGCGTAAACCGCCGACAGCGTGCTGGCGACGATGCCGAACAGCATCACCATGGAAGCCGCGTAAGCCGGCAGCCAACGAGGCTTGTACCTCCAAAGGACGACGAACGTCATTAAAAAGATTCCAAGCCCGTTGAATAAGACGTGGCCGAAATCGCATCGGCCCAACGCCGGCGCCACGCACATCAGCGCCATGGCGATCCACGCGAGCCACAAAGGCGTGTCAGTTTGCGGATGTCGAGTGGCGCAAGCCTTTAGCATGATCGGCGCAATCCAGAATAGACACACTAAGTAGAAAAGGATATGCGGGCCGGGAAGGAGCGGGAGCGTATTGCCGCCCTTGGAAAATGCAACCATGGCCTGAAAACAGCCTGGAAACGCTAAAAACATGACGATTGGCGCGGCCGCCGTCGCCAAAATCGTCCAGAACAAAAAACGCTTGCCGAACAACCCGCCGTGAATGGCGTAGATGATCTGGGCCACGATGTAGACCAGCCCGATTTCCGTTGATACGGACAACACCGCCAACGCGCATGCGAAGCACAAAGCGCATGCGTTCCAGGTGTTGCGACGGCCGACGACGGTTGGCGATGCGAAACGACGATGTAAAAACAAAATTGCAGCGTACGGCAGCATGAATCGCAACAACGTGTAGTTGACGCCCATGCTGCCGCCGCAACAACAGATCGCCGTTACGCTGAAGATGACGACGCGAATCGCCGCATTGATTCGAAAACAATTCACGACGTCGAAGAGCAACCAAAGTCCGGCGACTGTCATCAGCCCGAGGCAGGCAAGATAGGAAATGTCGGGAGCAATGTCGAGGCTGCGGCCGATTTCGATGGTGATTGCGGGAAGATAAAACAGCGCCGGGCCGTAGGCCCAATCGATTTCGGTGTACAGTTGGAGATGATATCTCCAGCTCAACTCCAGACGCGGCAGGCAACTGATCGTTTCGCCCCAGTACGCCAACGTCGGCACGCAAAAGTATACGGCGATTTGCAGGGTGAGATAGACGGCGATGAAGAAAAACAAGATCGACAACGGCATGGAACGCGGCGAGGTTTGTCTTTTGTCCGTTTGGAAGTCGAGCAATCGGTCCAAAGATTTGGGCGAACCGCCGGCCAAAAAAATCGCGCGCAAAGTCAATAACCCAACCGCCGCGAGCACCGCGAACACGCCGATGGAGTTGTTACAACCCAGTTGATAGGCCTGGGAACGCATCAGTTCGGAAGGCGGAAACCAATAGGGCAGAGAAAAAACGCCGTAGGCGGCCAGAACCAGAATGAGGCCAATGCTGAACAGATCGGCGAACCGCCTGAAACAGAGAGTCTTCATGTTGGAACGTCAAAATCCATGGTTGAAAGTTCGAGTGACGCATAAAAATCGCCCCTTTACGGTGCGGTCGCTTCCCAAAAGTATACCCTGTAATGCACGTGGAGCAACCAGCTCCGTCGTAGGGGTTGGGTGATCCGGTTTTTGGATGTCGGCCGGGGAGAAAGGAAAACGGGTCGATCGGAAGTCGGCGGGGATTTTTCTCGACGTGTTATGTTTCACGTCTCACAAAAAATCCCTCGCCGCGACGCCGGGCAAAGCAGGGACCCGCGATCTTGCAATAGGCCAGACGCCGCAATTCGCGTTGCAGGAGATGGTTCCGCCGCCAGACGACCCATGGCGTAGTAATCGACGGTCACTCGCGGCGTGTCGGTTTCTCCGAGCGTTTCGGAAAGATTGACCATCGGGACGCCGAGGCGAACGGCCGCCCGCATCTCGGTCGTGCTGTTGATGGCCGGAATGCGCCGTTGCCGGGCCAACCTCTCAGTGTGTCGACGTTCAACGTGGATTGGCTTGCGTCGTTGGCCGTGGGCCGCGAGGCCGGCGATCGCTTTCGACTACGGCGAATGGGAGGCGATCGGCGTGAAGCCGGAGGTTCCGCCGATCATGTTCGACGAGTTTTTGAAGTCCGGGCATCTCGCCTTGGAAACGCCCTCGGCCGCGTAGCGTCGCAAACGAGGGCGGCGTCGGCGTTTATTCCCAACGCTGCTTGGCAATGTCTCGAATTCGCTCTGCACGGTTGGGCAATGGCGGCAGCGGCGTGTCGCTTAGCTTTTGGTACCAGTAGACCACGGAGCAGTAGTCGTCGGAACGATCGTAGAGCCAATCGCTCATGTTCGGATGGATATGGGGACCAATCCAACCGTATTTGCGTTGGTTCTCCTTGGTCAGTTGTCCCGCGCCGATTTGCTGTAGCTCTACGCGCAGACCTTCTTTGAAGAAGATCGGATCGTAGACATGGAAGCGATAGAAGGAAACAAACCGCGACCACTTCGTTTCGAGGTCGTCTTTCTTATAATTCACGCCTGTGTAGATGGCTTGATGCGGTTTCATGCCCCAACCGGTGCACAGATAGTCTTCCGCGCCCGTTCCGCAAATCGTGGGATACTTGTCGTCGCCGTCGATGTAAAACTTGATTTCTCCTTCGCCCCACCATCCCGGGCCTTTCGGATTGACGCCGATCACTGCACCGACAAACACGCCCGGCGATCCGTGGGTGTCGAGCAGACAATAGTCCTTGCCTGCGGGCGTGGTTTCCCGGCGGAACTGAGCATGGAAGCGGCCCCAGTCGTCGGTCACCTTGTCGCCGAGCGTATAATCCACCTGATAGAAAAGCCATGGCATCTTTTTGGGCGTATCGTTTTGGAAGGTGATGCGGCATCGCTTGGAAAACGGCATGGGGAAATAGCAGTGGAAGGAGCGGCCCTCCGGCATTCCCACATAAGGCGTCATGAAAGAAGCCGTTCGGCCGTGGGCGACGCCAAAAAGGTCTCCCAACGGAGCTTCGACGGAGGGATGGGGCGAGTTGTCCCAATAAATGCGAACGATGTAGCTGCGGAGCGATTCGGGATCTCGATCCTCTACCGTGATCCAGAGATGGCGAACCATTCCCGGTCCTTCGATGTCGCACAGGGTTTTTGTCTCGCCGGCGGCCACGTTGCGAAAGGCCGGGGCGCCTTTGCGGCCATTGCCGTTGCCCCGATCTTTGCCGCCCAGTCCTTTGCCGCCCGTCGGATTCTCCTGGGTCACGGCGCGCGATTCGAGCCCCGAGAACCGATAGGGCGCATCGGGTTGAAACTCCATCGGGTAGGATGCCGCAAGATTTCCATGTTCCCCGCCGTCGCCGCGAGCCGTCTCGGTTCCCGCTCCTAGAACGAACAACAGCATTGAGAACGCCAAGGTTCCCTGAATCATCCAGTATTGCAATGGTTCGCGTTGCGTCGACATTTTTGGATTCCGAAGAAGGGAAGGAGGGAGTGGAGGGGAGCGTGTTGCGGTTCTCGACCGGCAGGACCGCCACATGCGATGGACTGATGCAGCAACCGGGGCATTTTAACACCAAAAACAGAGACGAGCAACACTTTTGCCGGATTGGTTGGCTAGCCAGGCGTTGCTGGTTTGAACAAGAAACGAGGAGGATACGCAGGGATGAACCGCGACGTTTGGTTTTTTAGGCGATTCGTCCGTATCGGAGAAACGGACGGGCTGATCAGTCGCCGATTGCGGCGGCCAGCATTTCGACCGGGCCGTTCAGGCTTTCGGCCAGTTTGCCGAGCGCTTCGGTCTCGATCTGTCGGACACGCTCGCGCGTCAGGCCCAGCGTCTCGCCGATCTCTTTGAGCGTCCGCGGCTCGTTGTCGTCCAGGCCGAACCGCATTCGCAACACGGTCGCCTCACGCGGGTCCATCACCTCGAGCATTCGGAGCACGTGCGTGAGATTGTCGTTCTCGACCATTTCTTCGTCGGGCGTGCGGGCCCGGTCATCCATGACCATCTCGCCTAGCGACCAACCGGCCTCGGCCTGATCGGTCTGCGGCGTGAGATTGTAGATGCGGATGGCTTTCTTGATGATCGGCAGCTTTTTTCGCGGCAAACCCAACACCCGGGCGATTTCCTCGGGCGTGGGCGTGCGGCCCAATTCTTCGGTCAGCCGGCTGCTCGCCCGGCGCCATTTCGACAACAGTTCGACCATGTAGGCCGGAATCCGGATCGTTTTGGCCGTGTTGATCAACGCCCGCTTGATCGACTGCTTGATCCAATAGCTGGCGTAGGTCGAAAACCGTGTGCCGATCGCTGGATCGAACCCTTCGACGGCGCGCAACAGGCCGAGGTTGCCTTCTTCGATCAGGTCTTGCAGGCTGAGTCCTTTGCCGGTGTAGCCGCGGGCGATGTTCACCACCAGCCGCAGGTTGGCGCGGACCATGCGGTCGCGGGCCTGCGTGTCGCCAAGTCCAATGGCGACGGCCAGATCGTGTTCGTCGTCGGCCGAGAGCAACGAGGTTTCGTTGATCTCGCGGAGATAGGTTTCCAGCGGAGACTGGACGTTGGGGGCTTGTCGGCGGCGTGTGGTTTTGGGCATCGCAATCGGTATTGTCAGCGGAATGATCTGGTCAGTTAAAACAACTATCGACGCGGACTGGGTAGTTTCTGCAATCAACAGGCGATGCGATGAACTGGGGCGAATGTAGCTTGGATTCGGACTTTGTCGAAAAAACCGATGACGCCGCAAAAAACGCCGCCGTTGTGAAGGATGGATTCCTTACGCAGAAGAAAAGCGTCAAAACAAGGTCACAATTCTCGCGCGCAAGAAAAAAGCCCGTCGTAGAATCTACGACGGGCTGAAGTTCTTTTTTCGTCGCGAAAAACGACAAAAGCTAATTGGCCGATTCTTCCGATTTTTCCGGTTCGGCCGCCGGATGCTTGAACAGCGGGCCGCTGCTGTCGCCGACTCCGCCCTTGAGCGCGCTTTCATCGATGGTCGACGAATTCTTGGACGGTTCGGCGGCGCTGCTAGCCTCGGCTTCGGCTTCTTCGGCCCATTCGACGCGCTTGCGCGACAGACCGATCTTGCGCTCGTCGGGATCGACGCGCAACACCTTGACCTCGATCACCTCGCCCACCTTAACGACGTCTTCGGGATTCTCGACCTTGTGGTCGGCCAACTCGGAAATGTGCAGCAGACCTTCCAGGCCGTTTTCCAATCCGACGAAGACGCCGAAGTTGGTGATCTTGGTGACCGGGCCCTTGACCAACTGGCCGGGCTGATACTTGCTCGGGATGTCGGTGGCCCAAGGATCGTCGCTCATCTGCTTCATGCCCAAGGCAATGCGGCGGCGGTCCTGATCGACCGACAACACGCGGCACTCAACTTCTTGGCCCTTCTCGACCATCTCATTCGGATGGCTGATCTTGCGGGTCCAGGACATGTCGCTGACGTGCAACAGGCCGTCGATGCCCTCTTCGATCTCGATGAACGCGCCGTAGTTGGTCAGGTTGCGCACAATGCCCTTGACGGTGCTGCCGATCGGATAGCGGTCGGCCACGCGGTCCCAGGGATTTTCTTGGGTCTGCTTGATGCCCAGCGAGATTTCTTGCTTCTCTTTGTTGATGCCCAGGACGACGACTTCGATCTCGTCGTCGACGTTGACCAACTCGCTCGGATGGCTGATGCGCCGGGTCCAGGACATTTCGCTGATGTGGACCAGGCCTTCGATGCCCTCCTCGAGCTTGACGAACGCGCCGTAGCTCATCACGTTGACCACGGAGCCCTTGATGCGGGAGCCGACCGGGTACTTCTGTTCGACCGTTTCCCACGGGCTGGGCATTCGCTGCTTCAAACCGAGGGCGATCTTCTCTTTTTCGTGGTCAATGTGCAGGATCTGCACTTCGATTTCCTGGTCGATCGAGACCATCTCGGACGGATGGTTGATGCGGCCCCAACTCATGTCGGTGATGTGCAACAGGCCGTCGATGCCGCCCAAGTCGACGAACGCGCCGAACTCGGCGATGTTCTTGACGATGCCCTTGCGGTGCTGGCCGACTTCGAGCTCGGAGAGCAACTGGGCCTTCTTTTCGGCCCGCTC
>JAJFVC010000001.1 GCA_021372005.1 Planctomycetaceae bacterium
GCATTGCCGAGCGTCGGGCTTGAACGCATTTCGCGGCTTTTTGGAAAACGGCCAGCCACGGTTGCCCGGCGCCCCGTTCGACGGTTTTTTCATTCTGAATTTTCTGGAGCATATCCCCGACCTGAACACGGCGTTGTGGCAGATCCACGATCATCTGGCCCGCGGCGGCGTCGGACTGGTCGAAGTGCCGAACTTCGACATGATCTTGCAAAAGAGGCTGTTTTCCGAGTTTATCGGCGACCACCTCTACTATTTTACGCAAGCGACGCTCGATTCCACCTTGCAACGCAACGGGTTTGAGATCCTCGATTGCCGCGAGACCTGGCACGACTATATTCTTTCGGCCGTGGTGCGCAAACGCGAACCGATCGATTGGTCGGCGTTTTGCGGCCATCAGGCGAAATTGAAAGCCGACACGGCCGCCTATCTGCGGCGTTTCGAGCCCGGACGAGTCGCCGTGTGGGGCGCCGGCCACCAGGCGCTTGCGTTGATCGCCCTGCTCGAACTGTCCGACAAAATACGCTACGTCGTCGATTCGGCGCCGTTCAAACAGGACAAGTTCACGCCGGCCACGCATCTGCCGGTCGTCGCACCGGAGGCGTTGGACGCCGATCCAGTCGACGCCGTTCTGGTGATGGCGGCCGCGTACTCCGACGAGGTGGCCGACATTTTGCGGAAGAAATTCGGCAAGAACATAGAAATTGCGATTTTCCGGGACTTTGGTTTGGAAATTGTGTAGAATAAGGAAGCGTTTGAGGGCCTGGGTCGAGCGTATTTAAAAAATGTCTCGACCAGTTCCTCGGAAATCAAAAGCCGCGGTGCGCCAAGCGCACTTTGCAAAGGAGCGATCTCCGATGTCGGACCAGCCAGCCCCGTTGACCTCGGTCGAAAATGATAAACGCGACCGACTGAAGCGTGAAAAACCGCGTGTCTATGAAAAGGTCATGAATTTCGACGAAAAGGTCCAACGCGGCGAGAGCATCGCGATCTTGCAGTTTCAGTACGACTACACCTGCAATTTTCATTGTCAGCATTGTTCCGTCAAGCGATTCCAGGGCAAGAAGAACGCTCGAGCCTTCACGCCCGCCGACGTCAAGGAACTGGGACGCCAGGCGGACGAGCTCGGGCTGGCGCATCTGGTTCTCACGGGCGGCGAACCGCTGGTATTTCCCGACTTCGACGAAATCGTTGCCGCGGTCGACCCGTCCAAGTTCTACATCACGTCGGACACCAACGGCTGGCATCTCGACGATGCACGGGCCAAGCACTTAAAGGCGATCGGCGTCGATAAAATCCAACTCAGCCTCGACAGTTTGAACGCCGAGGAGCACGACGATTTCCGCCGCAAAAAAGGCTCGCACGAGCGATGTCTTCGCGCGATCGACGCCGCGCAAAACGCAGGGCTGAGCATCATCGTGCAGACGGTGGTCGCCAAGCCGCGCGTGCGGTCGCAAGAGTTTTTGGATTTCATCCAATATCTGAACGGCCGCGGGGTCGGCGTGTTCGTCACCTACGCGAAACCGGTTGGCGCATGGGAAGGCAACTTCGACATGCTGATCGACCAGTCCGACATGGACTACGTGCGGGAGCTCGAAAAGAAATACAACGTCTTTACCCACCTGACGCCGTCCTACGGCCTGGAGCTCGGCTGCATCGCCGTCAAGCGGATGGTGTCGATCACGAAATACGGCGACGTGATGCCTTGCCCGTACATCCACGTGTCGCTCGGCAACTTCTTCCAGGAGCCGCTCAAGGACATTTTGGAACGCGGCATGAAAATCAAGTATTTCGGAAAACACGTCGACACCTGCCTGATCGCGGAGGACAAAGAGTTCATCGAAAAGTACATCGACGGGCGGACCTACGGCAAGCCGCTGCCGGTGCCGTACCAAGAAGTGTTTTTCAAGGAAGATTTTTTGGATTAACGTTCGCTGGACGGCGTCGATGAGAAAAACACGAGTTGCCATTCTCGGCTCCGGCTCGCACATCGCCAAAGGGCTAATCGTCCGCCTGTGGCGCGACGGAGCCGCGCTGCGTCTCTTCACGCGATCGCGGGACAAGGTCGCCGAGTTCCTGCGGCTGGAAATTGGATCGGGGCCCGTCGACGCGGAGATTCACGAGGGCTATGCCGATTTCGCCGCCGATCGATGCGACGTGATCGTCAATTGCGTCGGCATCGGAACGGGCAAACAATTTCAGAACGACTATTCGCGTTACTTCACCGTCAACGAACAGTTCGACAATCTCGCGCTGTCGCATCTTCAAAAAAATCCGGACGCCCTGTACATCAGCCTGAGCAGCGGCGCCGTGTACGGCGACGATTTTTCGCAGCCGGCCGACGAAAACACCGAAAACCGCCTTCGTGTGAACCATCTCGATAAGAGTCAATTTTATTCGATTGTCCGGCTCAACGCCGAGGCGAAACATCGGGCATTCGACCGGTTGAACATCGCGGATCTTCGGGTGTTCGCCTATTTCAGCCGATACTTCGACCCGACCGACGGTTACTTTCTCAGCGACGTGATCGACGCGGTGCGATGCGGCAAGACGCTGGCCACGCGGGGCGTCAATTTTACGCGAGATTTTATCCATCCGGACGACCTGTATCGCCTGGCGGTGGCGTCCGTCGCCACCATGCGGGCCCGCGGTCGACTCAACGGAGCCTTCGACGCGAGAAGTCGAAAACCGGTGGAAAAACGTGAAATCCTCGATTTCTTCGCGTCCAACTATGGGCTAAAATATACCGTTGACGCTACCGGCGGATCCGACAGCGCCACCGGTGCGAAGTTGGCCTACTATTCCACCTACGCCGGCGACGAGCAAATCGGTTTTCGTCCGAAGTTCAGCGCCATGGATGCAATCGTCCAGGAATCCGAAGCGATTTTGCAGAAACGCGGCCCTTAACCATTCTGTGCCCGCCGGCGGTTCGGACAACCGATTTCCAACCTGACCTGCGTTACGAAAGACCGAACGTGAACCTTTCCGAGTTGGTGTCGCAATGGCGATCGTCGATTCCCGACCCGAGGGTTGGGCTGCCGGAGGATGTTTTCTTGTTTGTCAGCAGCGTGACGCCGTTGGTCAATGTTGATTTGCTGATTCAAGACGAGGCAGGCCGCACGCTGTTGACGTGGCGCGAAGACGGCCTCTATCCGCCAAGTTGGCATGTGCCCGGCGGCATCGTTCGCTATCAGGAAAAGATGGCGGATCGCGTTGTCGCCGTCGCGGAGGACGAATTGGGCGTGAAGATCCGCTTTCAACCGGAGCCGCTGGCCGTCAACGAAGTGATTTGTCCGGAGCAGAAGGTCCGCGGCCATTTTATTTCGTTTCTATTTACGTGCAAATTGCAGAGCCCCTTGGACGAAGCGCAGCGGCATGATCCGACCTCGCGGCGTCCGGGAACCTGGGCTTGGCATGACGCGTGTCCCGGCGATCTGATTTCGGTTCACGAGATTTATCGAAAGTTTTTCCGTCGCGGTGTCCTATGAAGCTTATCAGCATCATTACGCCCTGCTACAACGAAGAAGAAAACGTCGAGCTGTGTTATCGTCGCGTGAAGGACGTCTTCGCGCCGATGACTCAATATCGGTACGAACACATTTTCATCGACAACGCCTCTCACGACAAAACGGCGGAAATCCTTCGCCGCTTGGCGGCCGAGGACAAGAACGTCAAAGTGATCCTCAACAGCCGCAATTACGGCCACATTCGCTCACCGTACCATGCCATGCTGCAATCGCACGGCGATGCGGTCATGATCCTATCGGCCGACTTGCAGGAGCCTCCGGAGCTGATTCCGCAATTTGTCGAGCCGTGGGCGGCGGGCCACAAAATCGTCTTAGGCGTCAAAGTGCAGAGCGACGAATCGCCCGTGATGTTCGCCATTCGTAAGTTTTACTATCGGCTGGTGAAACGGCTTTCCGAGATCGAGCTGATCAACAATTACCACGGATTCGGACTCTACGACCGAAGCATTGTCGAGATGCTTCGGCAAATGGACGATCCCTACCCCTATTTTCGCGGCCAAATCGCCGAGTTGGGGTTCGACCCCGTCAAAATTGAATACGGTCAGCCGCAGCGCGAGCGCGGCATCACGAAAAATAATTTTTACTCGCTCTATGACATGGCCATGCTGGGCATCACGTCGCACTCGAAGGTGCCGCTTCGCTTGGCGACGTTCACCGGATTTTGCGTCGGTCTGCTGAGCCTGCTGGTGGCTTTCGGCTATTTCATTTACAAGCTGGTTTTTTGGAACAATTTTCAAGTGGGCATGGCGCCCCTGGTGATCGGCATCTTCTTCCTTTCCGCCGTGCAATTGTTCTTCATTGGCATCCTGGGCGAGTACATCGGCGCGATCCACACCCAGGTGCTGCATCGGCCGCTGGTGGTCGAAAAGGAGCGAATTAATTTCGACGAGCCGTCCACACCGGTTCAAGGTGCGCGTGACATTCATTAAACCAGTTCGATGGCGGCGGGCGTAGGAAAATCCACAATGGCGTCCAAACTTTCATACTACCTGAGCATGTTGCAACGGCTTCGGCCGCGGCAGGCGTCGCCAAAGATATGGAATTACGCGAAATATCGCATTTTGCCAAAACGTCCGATCGTCTCTTGTCGCCGATATACGCCGCAAATCATTGGACTTTCGGTCACCAAACGCTGCAACTTGAATTGCGGCTATTGCAACGCGGCCAAAATGCTTCATGAAGGAAAGAGCGACTGGATTGAGGCGGAGGCGACGCTTGAAAAAGTCCAACGCCTTTTCGATCGCCCGCTTTGTCGGAATTGCCTTTTGGTCGACTTGCTCGGCGGCGAACCGCTCTTGGTGAAAGACCTCGACAAAATCGTTGCGTTTTTGACGCACACCGGACGACTTACCAACACATCGACGAACGGCCTTTTGTTGGCGTCGCGCATTAAGGACTTGAAACGTGCTGGCATTTCTCGCATCAACGTTTCCTTATACGAAGCAAACCGAAGCGTTTTGGATCGTGATCTTTGTGCCATCAACAGCGTGTTTCCGGTCCACACCAGCATTGTTCTGTTGCGCAGCCAAGTCGAGCGGGATCCGGAAAGACTTCTTGAAACAGTTCGGTTTGCGAAAGAACAGGGCTGTTTGAGCATGCGGTTCTGGATGTATCGCCCGATGGGCTTGGATCCACGAAGCGATGAAGTCTTGCAAGATTCCAATCCTGCCTATCTTGAATTTCGCCGCCGCGTAGACGAAGCGTTTCCCAACTTTTGCCTTTGGCCTGCCGTCGTCCAGGCCGGCCGTGTTTGCAAGTCATGCTCCCAACTTTGGCAACGCATCACCTGCGACATGCTCGGCAACATGACTCCCTGTTGCGGCATCGACGAGGTGCTCTCAGGATCAGAAGGCAACTTATTTCAGAGCGATGCGGACGTTGTCTTCAACCATCCGCGACTTGTCGCCATGCGAAAACAACTGCTTGACCCGAATGCCGAGCCGCCTGGCCCATGCGCCCATTGCAACCTTTTGGGTGAAACAGGTTGGTAGCCATGCAAAACCACGAACTCAAACGACGTGAAATTCTTCAATTGGTGTCTGAATATTGCGGTGAGAAGCTCGCCCCGCAGCCGTTCGTGCCCGGCCGGACGCCGGTCCGCTACGGCGGTCGCGTGTTCGACGCCGACGAGATGACTCGGGCCGTCGACGCCGTGCTCGATTTTTGGCTGACCGCCGGCCCTTGCGCCGAAGAGTTCGAGTCGAAGTTGGCTGCGTTTTTTCCGGTCGAAACGGCTTTGTTCGTCAACTCCGGTTCGTCGGCCAATCTGGTCGCCGTCAGTTCGCTCACCTCGCCGTTGTTGGGCGAGCGGCGCATCCGGCCCGGCGACGAAATCGTCACCGTTGCGGCCGGGTTTCCGACGACGGTTAATCCGATCGTGCAGAACGGGGCCGTGCCGGTGTTTGTCGACGTGGACCTGGGCACCTATGTCCCCAGCGTCGACGCCGTCGCCGAGGCAATCGGCCCTCGGACCAAGGCCGTGGCGATCGCCCACGCGATGGGCGTGCCGTTCGACGCCGCCGCGATGGCCGATTTGTGCCGGCAGCGTGGGCTTTGGCTGATTGAGGATTGCTGCGACGCCTTGGGCACGCGGCTCGACGGCCGCCACGTGGGCACGTTCGGCGACCTGGCCACCTGTTCGTTCTATCCGGCCCATCACATCACGACCGGCGAAGGCGGAGCCGTGGTGACGGACGATCGCCGGCTGGCTCGGATCGCCGCTTCGATGCGCGATTGGGGACGCGATTGCCATTGTCCGAGCGGCCACAGCGACACCTGCGGCAAGCGGTTCAGCCAGCAATTCGGAACGCTGCCGTTCGGCTACGACCACAAATACGTCTACTCGCACATCGGTTACAACCTGAAGGCGACGGACATCCAAGCTGCGATCGGCTGCGCGCAATTGAAGAAGCTGCCGGACTTCATCGCCGCGCGGCGTCGCCATTGGGCGCGGTTGCATGATGGGTTGTCGCCCTACGCCGATCGCCTGTTGCTGCCCGAAACGCCCGCACGCAGCGAGCCGTCCTACTTCGGATTCGTGCTGACGGTCCGCGAGGACGCCGGCTTCACTCGCAACGAGCTGACGTCCCATCTGGAGTCGGCCAAAATCGAAACGCGCAATCTGTTCGGCGGCAATTTGAGCCGCCATCCGGCCTACACGGACGTGCCATACCGAGTCGTCGGCGATTTGGCGAACACCGACGCCATTATGAATCGGACGTTTTTTATCGGCGTCTATCCCGGTCTGAGCGATCCGCAGTTGGACTATATCGTCGAACAATTCGGGACGTTTTTCGCCAAGCGGTAGCAGAGCGACCATGGAAGCCGATCCGTCGACCCGCGCGCAACCACTCAAAAAATCGACGACCGCGGCCGTCTGCGGGCTGCTGGCGGCGGCCGTTCTGGCGGTGTTTGCGCCGACGCTCTGGAACTCGTTCGTCAACTTCGACGACGATCAGTACGTCTACGAAAATCCGTCCGTCCTGCAGGGGTTGAACGCGTCGGGCGCACGGTGGGCGCTCACGTCGTCGCACGCCGCGAATTGGCATCCGACGACGTGGTGGTCGCATATGGTCGATTGCCGAATTTTCGGTCTGCGCCCGTGGGGGCACCATCTCACCAATGTGTTGCTGCATGCCGCCACGGTCGTCGTATTGTTTTTGGCGTTGCAACGCATGACGGGCTTGCCGTGGCCTAGTGCATTGGCAGCCTTGCTATTCGCCATCCATCCGTTGCGCGTCGAATCGGTCGCCTGGGTCGCCGAGCGCAAGGACGTTTTGGGCGGACTGTTTTTCGCGCTCACGCTTTGGGCCTACGCCGGCTATGCGAGTCGACGGTTTTCGTGGCCTCGCTATCTGGCGGTCGTTGTCTTGTTCGCGTTGGGCTTGATGAGCAAGCCGACGCTGGTCACCTTGCCGATGGTGCTCTTGTTGCTGGACTATTGGCCGCTGGCAAGATTCGACGCGAAAGAACCTTTCCTTGAAGGATCCCGTCCTCGGTCCGCCCTCCCACGTTTGTTTCTTGAAAAAATTCCGCTGTTCGCGCTGACGCTTCTTGCGTGCCTCATGACGCTGTGGGCCCAACACCAAGTGACGGCCTCGTTCGATGCGGTTCCTCTGGGCGCGCGATTGGCCAACGCGGCGGTGGCCTACGCCGAATACCTTCGTGCGTTTTTCTGCCCGGTTGGGCTGGCCGTTTTTTATCCGTATTCGCCCACCGCGTTGACGGCCGGTCGCGTCGTCGCCGCCACAACGCTGCTGGTTGTAATAACCGTCGCCGTTGTGGTGGGCCGCCGGCGAGCGCCTTACGCAACGGTCGGCTGGTTTTGGTTCCTGGTCGTCCTGACGCCGATGATCGGCCTCATCCAAGTCGGCTCGCAGGCGATAGCCGATCGCTACACGTACCTTTCGCAGATCGGGCTGGCCGTTGCATTGGCTTGGGCCGTTTGGCGACTGTCGCAAGCTTATCCCCAAACCCGATTTGCGATTCGATCCGTTACGATTTTGTTCGTGGTCGTGTTGGCCGTCTGCGCTTGGCGGCAAACGTTTTTCTGGCGAAACAGCGAGACGCTTTGGCGTCGGGCGTTGGCCTGTGCGTCGGACAACGCCTTTGCGCGAAACAATCTGGGGCTGGCGTTGCTGTCGCAGGGACGCCGCGACGAGGCGATCGAACAGTTCGAGGCCGCCTTGAAACTTTCCGACCGCTTGGCCGAAGCCCATTGCAATCTGGGCATCGCGTTGGCCCAACGCGGACAAACCGACCAGGCGGTGGCCCAATACCGCGCGGCAATCGCCATCGACCCCAACCAGTTCAAGGCGTGCAACAATCTTGGGGGCATTTTGGCCCAACGCGGCCGGTTGGACGAAGCGGCCGAGTTGTTTCGGCAAGCCGCGGCCGTCCAGCCCGACTACGCCGGCGCGTATCGCAACCTGGGGTTGATTGCCCGCCGACAAGGCCGCTACGGCGACGCGGTGCGCCATTGGCGAGAGGCGGTCCGTTTGGACCCGACCGACGCGGCGACGATGCGTCAATTGGTCGTGTTGCTGGCCGCGTGCCCCGACGCTTCGGTGCGCAACGGCGCGGAAGCCGTGCGATGGGCGAGACTCGCCCTGATGCCATCGGAAACGCCATCGCCGATCGCGTTGGAGACGTTGGCCATCGCCTTAGCTGCTGCGGGACAATCGGACGAAGCCGCGAAGTGCGTCGAGCAGGCTGTGTCGCTGGCCGCCAAGCAAGGCGACGCCGCCATGGCGGATTCGTTGCGCGCGAAGTGGAAAATCGACCGGTCGAACGCCGCCGGCCGCAAAGCGCACGAGCAAAGCCACCGCTGATCGGATGGCGAAAAAGCCAGGCTCAGGTTGTGTGTGCCTGTCGAACAGAAGATCGGGCGTTTTTTGGCTTACAGCCCGTGGCTCATCGTGCTGCCGCGTCGACTTCGACGTTCGGCCCGCAGACGAGCTCGCCGCTTGATTTCGCTGGGCTTTTCGTAGTATTCGCGGCGACGCATCTCTTTTTTGATTCCGCTTCGCTCAACCAGTTTTCGGAACCGCCGCACCGCCTCTTGAATGGACTCGCGTTCGCGCAACGTCAGCTTGACCACGCACTCCTCCTTTTGGGTGAAAACCACCAAAAACGGATGACCAACCGGAGGGATCGATCGTTCCGATCCCGCTGAGCCCTACAATGTACACCACTGCCCGGGGTCTGTCCACCCCATATCGACCGATCCGTCGGAAGACGATCAGTGCCGGACGTTTTTTTCTTGACACCCATGGCTGGGCATCAGAAGCCCCAGACAACCGGAATAAACGTAACATCCTTCCCAGTTTGGTTTTACATGACGGCAACATCCAACTCGGCTGATTCCCGGCAGGCTGGCTTGCCGATGGGGTTAGCAGAGCCGGATCTCCTCCGGTCGGCAATATCTCACACCATGGATCATGGACGCTCGGATGCCTTGCCTGAATCTGCTGTTGGACCTCGAAGCCCGGCATGACGAATTGCTCGCGCGGCTGGACGAACTCGACAAACGAGTCGAAAAAACATTGGCCGAGTGCCAGGCCTTTCGTGTCACGACACCGGTGGCCACCTCGGACGCTGCGGCCGCCGTCTTGCCGACGCCCTTCCAAGCTTCATAGTGCGAGGGTAGGCCGCCTCTCCGTGGTGTCGGCCCCTAGACGGGGCGTCTCGGGGTTTTTGGCGAGCCGAGCGATCTTCGCATCCGCCAACGCTTCTTGTATAAAGGACTCGATGAGCAGAAACGTCGCAAGGCTGCCATGAGTCCAATTGAGTCTTTGAATTTGTCTCGCCAGGGCGGACTGATCCCGCTGAACAAGCCGACGGGCATGACGTCCCGACAAGTCGTCAATTGCGTCGAGCGGCTGACTCGCCCGCTCAAGGCCGGACATGCCGGCACGCTCGATCCGTTGGCCTCGGGCGTGTTGGTCGTCTGCATCGGTCCGGCCACGCGGCTGATCGAATACGTCCAACGGATGCGGAAGCAATACGTCGGTGCGTTTCTGCTGGGCCGTCAAAGCCCGACCGAGGACATCGAGGGCGAGGTGGTCGAATTGCCCGACGCAACGCAGCCGACGCTTGAACAAACCGAGACGGCAGTGCGCCACTTCGTCGGACGAATCTTACAGCGTCCACCCGCCTTCTCGGCGTTGAAAATCCAAGGCCGCCCGGCGTATCGCCTTGCCCGACAGGGACGCCCTGTCGAGCTGCAGCCTCGGCCGGTCGAGATCCACCGGATCGCGGTCCAATCGTATCAATATCCCGAGTTGATTTTGGAGGTAGAGTGCGGGGCCGGCACGTACATCCGTTCGCTGGGACGCGATCTGGCCGAGCGGCTCGGTACGGCCGCCGTGATGACCGCGCTGCGGCGAACCGCCATCGGGCAATTTTGTATCGAATCCTCCATCGAGCTGGACAAGCTGACCGTCGATGGTTGGACTCGCTATGTTGAATCGCCGTTGCGAGCCGTTGAAGGGTTGCCGCAGATTCAACTCACTTCCGACGAGGTTGCGCGGATCCGCAACGGACAGACAATCGCCCGGCGCGATGTCGAGGCGGCGGAGATCGCGGCCTTGGACCCGGACGGCCAACTGGTGGGCATCCTCGAGCCCGCGCCCGACGGCCGGTGGCGGACGCGACGCAACATGCCGACCCCCTAAGTCCTGCTTTCGACAGGTCGGCGCAACGCAAAGGTGCTCGAAACTGCCGCACCCCCTCGAATGGGTTAGTCTTGACGTTGCATTGCTAGGCGTCAAGGATTAGGATAGAGGTTTCGGAGGACACTCGGAGGCCAAGATGCGAATTGCGGTTGGAAGCGACCACCGTGGCGTGGAGCTGCGGGCCAAATTGATCAGTTTTTTGCAGAGTCTCGGGCAGGAGGTCTTGGACGTCGGTTCTCACAACGGGCAAGACGTCGATTATCCGGACATTGCCGCGTTGGTCGCTCGCAAAGTGTCCAGGAAAGAGGTCGATCGGGGTATTTTGGTCTGCGGCACCGGGGTGGGCATGTGCATCGCCGCCAACAAAATCCCCGGCGTCCGAGCCGCTCCGTGCCACGACGACGTCACGGCCGAGATCAGCCGCCGCCACAACGATCTGAACGTGTTGTGTCTGTCAGGCGATTTGTTGGGCGAAAAACTGGCCGACCGGTTGGTCGAGATCTGGCTCAACACGCCGTTTGAAGGCGGGCGGCACGCCCGGCGCAATCAAAAAATTTTGCACCTCGAAACCGGCAACGGCAAACCGGTTTGATCAGCGCGGTCGGTGCGCCGGCGCAAAAGCTACGCCAACACGGCCGGGACGCCGCGGTCCAGAAAGATCGTCAGGTCGGGCCGAACCGCCTGCGTTTCATCGAAATCGGGCTCGAACACCATGCCGGCCGCCGCGTATTTGCCGCCGGCCGCCCGATTGTACGGCAGCAGTTCGACCCGCTGCAAGTTCGGCCGATTACGTAAAAACTCGGCCATCGCCGTCAGATTGGCCCGCGCATCGGTCACTCCCGGCGTCATCGGCACGCGAACGATGTAGGGCGTTTCGAGCTTTGTCAGCCGCTCGAAGTTCCGCAAAATCGGGGCGTTGTCGCAGCCTGTGTACCGATGATGCAACACCGGGTCCATCAGCTTCAAATCGAACAACACGAGATCGACCCTCGCAGCCAGCCCGCGGAAATCCGCCTCCGTCCCGTAGCCCGAGGTGTCCAACGCCGTGTGCAGACTATCGAGCCGCTCGATCACCTCGGCCACGAACGCGGCCTGTGCGAGCGGTTCGCCGCCCGAAAACGTCACGCCGCCGTGACCGCGACGCAACACGTCCGCCTGGCGATTCAACAGCGAGGCCAAACGATCCGACTCGAACCATTGCCCGACGGTCCGATCGCCCGTCATGCCCTTCAACGTCTGCGGCGACGGCGAAATTCCCTCGGGATTGTGGCACCACGAGCAATGCAGCGGACAGCCCTTCAAACAGACGGTCGTGCGGATGCCCGGCCCATCATGAACGGCGAACTCTCGGATGTCGAACACGAGTCCTCGCAACATCGCCTTTTTTCATCCCCTCAAAACACCGGAGGCGACCGCGGCGCCTCGCATTTGGCCGAAGGATTCGATTGTACCGGTTTTCGACGACCGAGGCCATCGGGGATGTTTGGGACGCTTGTCGGAAAACCGCTTCTTGTGCTAACATATCTGATGCGTCGGCGTCTTCTTTTTGACCGAAAATCTCTTGGGCCTGGCCGTCTTATGTCGATCGTCGTCACCGGAGCCAACGGACAACTCGGAAGCGAACTCTGCCGGCAACTCGGCGGTCGCGCCCTTTCGTTGGATATCGACACCCTCGATCTGACCGACTCGCATGCCGTGGTCGAACGGATGCTGGCCCTTCGGCCCGAGGCGATCGTGAATTGCGCGGCCTACACGCAGGTCGACAAGGCCGAGAGCGAGCCCGACCGATGCCGGGCGGTCAACGCCGGCGCGGTGACGTCGCTGGTCGAAGCGTGCGGGTCGCTCGATTGCCCGCTGCTGCAGATCAGCACCGACTACGTGTTCGGCGCGGTCCGTCAGCCGCCGCGTCCCTGGCGCGAGGACGAACCGACCTCGCCGCAAGGCGTCTATGCGCAGACGAAGCTCGAAGGTGAGCGGATCGCCGCCGGCTGTCCGAAACACTGGATCGTTCGGACCTGCGGACTGTATGCGAGGCCGACGGACCCTCGGGCGGCCAATTTCGTGCGGACGATGGTTCGACTCGGACAGCAGCGACGGGAATTGGCCGTCGTGGCCGATCAACATTGCACGCCGACCTACGTGCCGCATCTGGTCCGGGCCCTGCTGTTTTTGACCGGCTTCGACGGTGGCAGGCCCGCGCCGTGGGGTGTCTACCACGTCACCAGCGCCGGCCAGACGACGTGGTGCGATTTTGCCGCCGAGATCTTTCGACGCGCTCAACTGCCGGCGACCGTCCGCCCGATCACGACCGCCGAGTACGGCGCGACGGCGGCCCGACCGTCCTACAGCGTGCTCGACACCTCGGCCTACGATCGACTAGGCGGCCCCGCGATGCCCGACTGGCGAGACGCATTGGCCGAATATTTTGAAGAGTTTCTTCGATGAACAAAAAAATCGCCCTGATCACCGGAGCCGCCAAACGTCGCATCGGCAACGCCGTGGCCGTGGCGCTGGCCGATCGCGGCTACGCCATCGCGCTGCACTATCGTCGCTCGGCCGACGAAGCTCGATCAACGGTCGAGCGGTTGGAGCGTTGCGGGGTTCAGGCCGCCGCGTTTCAAGCCGATCTGGCCGAACCGCATCAGATCGACCGGCTTTTCGACGACGTGCTAAACCGTTTTGGACGGCTCGACGCGCTGGTGACCACCGCGGCGCTTTGGGAGCGAACGCCGCTGGAGCAACTCGAGGCGGACGATCTGCGACGGCACTTGGACGTCAACACCGTGGGAACGTTTTGGTGTTGTCGGCGGGCGGGACTCGCCATGGTCCAGCAGCCCGAGGGCGGAGCGATCGTGACGATCGGCGACGCGGCTGTCGCTCGACCGGGGCTGAACTACTCGGCCTATCTGGCGAGCAAAGGCGCGATTCCCGCGATGACCCGCGCGCTGGCCGTCGAGCTGGCCCACCGCAACCCGAACGTCCGCGTCAATTGCATCCTGCCCGGCCCGATCCAAAAACCCGACGACACGTCGCCCCATGACCTTCAGGGCACGGTGGCCGTCACAACGCTCAAACGGCTCGGTCGGCCCGAAAACATCGCCGAGGCCGCGGTGTTTTTGATCGAAAACGATTTCGTGACCGGTGTCTGCCTGCCGGTCGACGGCGGCATGTCCCTTGGACCGGCGTGACGGTCCGAGTGGGTTGTGGCCTCTGGAAAGTGACTTGTGTCACGGATTCGATGCGATTTTGCCGAATTTTGGCGTTCTTTTTTCAATTCAAAAAGTGACACCCTGTCACTTGATGGGCTTCCCGCGAGCCGTGAACTTTCATAGCATAAAGGGATGGCATTCGCGACTCCGTCGATTTCGTTTGCGCAATCCCCACCTGAAGTCGGGCAATTTTCCTGGCGGGGGCTGGGGCTGGCTGTTGGTTCAGGTCTGTTGCTGGGCGTTTTCTGGGCCTGGACCGGAGATCTGGCACAGATGTACTTCGCTCCGGCGATTGTGTTTCCTCTGTTGCTGGGCGCAATCACCGGCCTGACGATCGTTGGCTTTATTCGATTTGCGGGAATCGGCCACCGCCCGACGATTTTGTCGGCCGTCGTGCTCTCGGCGGCCATCGCAACCGTGGGGCTGCATTACCAACACTATCGCATGACCTACGACGAACATCGGACGGCATCCGATTTGGCGGGATTCGCCCAACAGTTGCGTCCGAGTTTTGCCGAGTATTTGCAGGCCCAAGCCGAACGAGGTCGACCGTTGCCCTACGGTTACGTCGCCCGCGGCGCGATGGCGTGGATTACCTGGGCGATCGACGCCCTGCTGATCGTCGCGGCCGCCGTGCTGGTGACGCTGCCCGCCCTGCGATCGCCGTACTGCAACCGATGTGAAACATGGTATCGAACCGTCCGCGGCGCGAAAATCGACCAGACGACCGCGCGGCGGTTGGCCGAACGATTGGGCGTTGACGAGATCGGCCGGATGCAGTCGCCGAGATTTCGACTGTCGGCCTGCCAAGGCGGCTGCGGTCCCACACGATGCGAGCTTTCGTGGGAGGAGCCCGATGGTTCGGTGGCGATGGTTCGCGTTTGGCTCGATCCGGCCGGACGCAACGCCGTGGCCGCTTTGCTCGACGGATTGGAATCGTCTTGAAACCGTAAAAAAGAGCGCCGGTGCGAAATGGCTGAAATTGTCGGGATCGGGACGGACATTACCGAATGCCTGCGGATTGCTCGCATGATCGAGCGACACGGCGAGCTTTTCATCGGCCGGATCTACACGCCGCAGGAAGTCAAATACTGCCAAAGTCGCAAACAGGCCACGCAACATTTCACGGGCCGTTGGGCCGCCAAAGAGGCCATTTTGAAAGCGTTGGGCACCGGTTGGCAACGCGGCATCTCCTGGCGCGACATGGAAATCTTCAACGAACCAGACGGCAAGCCGGTCGTCCGTGTTCGCGGCGGCGTCAAGGAGTTGGTCGAACAGCTCGGAATCCAGGAAATCCAGGTGACGATTTCCCACTGCCGAACGCACGCCACGGCTTTTGTCATCGCCCTTGGAAAAGAGCCGAAACAGGCCGATTCGGAACAATCGTAAACCCCAAAGCCCCAAAAGAAGGCCAAGCATCTATCGTTCACGGCTATCGTGTGAGGAGGAAAAGAGACGGGGGTTTGCAGCAACGTTTTTTAGGGACGCCCTTTTCGAGACGCCTATTTTGGGTTAGAATAGGTATAGACATTGCCTCTGGAGAGGTGGCTGAGTGGTCGAAAGCGCCGGTTTGCTAAATCGGTGACCGGGAAACTGGTCCGCAGGTTCGAATCCTGTCCTCTCCGCTGATGATTCTTGTAGGTCGTGGGAAGTCATCGCAAGATTTCGCATAAGCCGTTGTTTCACAGCGGCTTATGGCGTTTCTTGCGGCCTCTTGCGACACCCCTTGGCTGGCTGCTGCACCCGATTTTG
>JAJFVC010000018.1 GCA_021372005.1 Planctomycetaceae bacterium
GTCATCGCATCAAAACGTTCCGCCGCCCCACCAAGTCGCCCTTCTTAAGGAAGACTCGTCGGACGACGATCACCGAAAGGCAGCAGCCTGACATGCGTCCTCTCCGCGTGTCGCTCCACGCCGACGATCTCGGCCTGAACCAATCGGTCGACGATGGCGTCGTTCGCGGATTCCGCGATGGACTGTTGACCAGCGCGAGCGTGCTGGCCAACGCGCCCGACGCCCCGCACGCCCTGGGAGCATGGAAATCGTTGCTCGCCGATCAATCGGCCGGCAGCCTGCCCTCGTCCGAACGCCGCGTCCGATTGGACGACCCTCGCCGCCCCTTTGACTTGGGCGTCCACGGCAATCTGACCCAAGGCCGCCCGCTGACCCGCGATTTTCCGTCGGAGCTGCTCGACGCTGAGGGCCGTTTTTTGGGTGTTTTTTCGCTTTTCGTTCGATTGCAGCGCGGCGGTCGGCAATTCTCGGCCGCGATCCGCGCCGAACTCAAACGACAAATCGAATGGGTCGCCGACCACGGCGTACAGCCCACGCATTTCAACGGCCACCAGTACGTCGAGCTGTTCCCAACCGTCGCACCGATCGTGCTCGATCTGTTGGCCGAATTCCGCATCCGCAGCGTCCGCGTCGCACGCGAACGTTCGGCCTGGCGCACGTTGCTGCTTCGCGGCAACGCGGTCGGATGGTTTTTGACGCGGATCCAACAGTCGTTCGCCCGGCGATTCCAAAAATCCGTCGCGTCGGCAAACCTTGTTCACGCCGAGGCATTCTTCGGCGCGTCGGCCGCCGGTCGGATCGATCCGCCGCGTCTGCGACAGTTTTTGGCCGCCGCCGGCAACGCCCCGCTCGTCGAAATCGCCCTGCACCCCGGCGGCCGGCCGCCTCTTCAGACCGACGCCGCTTCCGAGTCCGACGACTGGCGCGATCCGCTGGCCCGCCTGCGGCCCGTGGATTTGCAGACCGTCACATCGCCCGACCTGGTCGACGACCTCGAATTCGCCGGCCGACGATTGGGGCGTCTCGCGCCCGATTGAGCGCGTGCTATCGCAACGCCACGAGTCGATAGTGCCGCGATGCGCCGTCGGCCATCCGCACGCGATAGTCGGTCAGCGTCAATGCGTTTTGGGCCACCCGACCCAACGGCGATCTCGCCCCGTTCGATTGGTCGTCGACCAGCAATACGTGCGTGAATCCGCTGTCGCACAATCGCCGAGCCGTTTCGGATGCCGACTCGTCCACCGCGAGCGGCCGCGCGAGCGACTTTTCACATGTCACCCGGCAGTTGAAATAAAACGTCCGCACGTCCTGACTGAGCAATCGCGCGGTGGGCCGTAACACGCGATTGGCCACCGCCGCCGCCTGATAGACCGGCTCTCGCCGCAACAAAAATGCTTCGCGGTCCTCGAGCCCCAGCGCCACGGCCGGTCCGTCGAACGATCGGACCACGGAGTCGGTCCACTGGCACGCCATCATCACGCCCACAGCCGCCGCCGCGATCCATTGCGTGCGACGTGGCAGCCGACGCATTTCGACGATCGTCCAAACCGCCGCCGTACCGCATAGCGGCACGACCAAAAGCAGCCGCCGAACGTCATCCGTCAGCGTCATGACCGACACGGCGTAAATCACCGCAACCGACAGCACGACGCCCAGCCCACGAAGCCGCCGCACCCAAAACGCGCACGGCAGCGCCGCCAGCCCGATCCACCCGAGGTGCTCGCACCAGACCCACGCCGAGCATTCCAACAGCCCGAACCACCGAATGCCACACGTTGTGGTTCCTAATCCTTCGCCCCACCATCGCCACACGCCGGCCGGCAACGCGACGCCCAACGCCGCCAATCCGAACACGGCCGCGCCGAGCAGCAGAGAACGTCGCTGCTCCGACCAACCGACAAACGCCCATGCCCACGTGACCGCCAACCCGCCGACCAGCGCCAACACTGCGGCGTCCACCGCCATCGCTGCTCCGGTCATCAGCCCGGCCGCAACAAACCATCGGGCGTCGCCGCCGTGCAGCACAGCCTGCCACCACGCCGTCATCGCCAGCGCGCCCATTGCGGCCATGGCGAGACAATCCGTGGCACAGCCCATCTGCCGGTTCACCGCCGGCGTCAGCGCGACCACTCCGCCGACGATCCACGCCCAACGACGTCCGACCAGCGGAGCAGCCATCACGACGGACGCCAAAGTGAACAGCAATCCGAACCCCCAGTGGATCAGTCGGGCGCAGACGCCGTCGCCGTCAAACGCCAGCGCCCAGCCGTGCCAGACGTCAACCAACCGCGGCGGCCCGACCAGACGCCGCTCGACCAGCAAGCGCTTGGCCGTTTCCAACGAAACAAAGCCCGCGTCCTCCGCGGTCGGCGGGGTCAGCGCATCGATCAACGACGCCGCGATGGCGACGATCGCCGCACTGAGCACGACCGCCAAAAGCCACGTCGACGGCGGCGACCAATGATCGACCGGCCGGCTCGCCCAAGAAAACCGTTTTGACTCGTCGGCCGAACGATCCGCCGGTTCGCCGTTCGGAATGCACCAGAAGGCAATTTCGACCAGACCCCAACAGCAGCCCAACATCGTCGTCACGCCCAGCACCGCGGAGGTCAGCACGCCGAAGGCCGCAAACCCCAGCACGATCAATCCGACCGCCGTCAAGCCCAGTCCGACGCTAAACAACACAGCCGACAGCGCGTCGTCGTCCGACCCGATCCAGCGCCACAGCGGACGTCCAAATCCGAACGCCGTCACGGCCAATGCCACGAACGTAAGAAGGGAAATCAGCAAACTCAACATTTTTTCACAGCCACCGCGCGATGGAATGCACAACGCCCAGCAACGCCGCAGCCGACAGCCATCCGACCACCAGCCACGCCTTCCAGCCAACCAGTGGCGGCCCCGGCTCGAACGGCTCGGGCTCGGGCGGCAACAACGTCTCGGCCAGCACGCGATGCACGCGCCGCAGCCGGCGACTTCGGCTCGATCTCTCGGGCGGTCGAATGAAAGCGATCATGGCCAACGCTTCCCTGCGCGAAAACCCCTCAAGATTCCAGCGCCGACGCCGCCGTCCGACGCCGATTGAGCGCGGCCATCCGACGGCGCAACGCCGGTTGATGGTCTAACAACCGCGCGATGCCGCGCCACTCCAAGTGTTCCGGCCCCAACGCCTCGAACAACGCCAAGGCGTGATCCCAATCTTCTTCGATGTCGACCGCCAGCCGCACGTCGTCGCGATCGATTTCGGCCGGCGCGGGAAGCAGCCGCAAATGGAACTTTTGCGGATGTGCGAAAAAGTACCGCGTCACGTCCGCCCGATCGGCCGGCGTCCGCGCCGAACGATTCGCACGCTGCAACGCACTGGCGCGAAACCACTCGGCATACACCCGAACCGGCGAAAACACCGCCGGACGACCGTCCCGCAAACTGTAGCCCGCGTAGTCGCAATCCGGATACGACTCGGCCGCCGTAATCAACCGATCGATCAGCGCCGGATCGACGAACAAATTGTCGCCTCGCACGCAAACCACGCCCTCGGCGGCATATTGCTCCAGCGCCTTCGCGCATCGGGCCAGCGCGTCGCCCTCGGACCCGACAAAAACCGGCACGTCGCTGGGCGCCAGCCGACCGATCGCCCGGCACGGCTCCGCGTCGCACGTCACCAGAATCACGCCGTTCAGCCGCGTCGCATCGGTCACGCGCCGCACGACCCATTCGAGAATCGAACGGCCGCCCAAACGCCGCGTCGGATCGCCGTGCAACGACCCATGCACACACGCCTGCACGATTCCAAGATTGTTGAGCATCCGGCCACCCCCCATCTTCCCGAGTCCATGGTTTTTTGCGCAGTCTGTCCCTCCAAAACGGCGCCTGCGCGGCGTCAATGTAGCAGTTTCGCGGCGAAAAGGTCAAGATCACGCCCCGGCGATTCCCAAGGCCGCATAAAGCCGCAGGTCGTCCAGTCCGTCGGCCACCAATCGGGCCCGGCTGAAATCGTGTCCCCGGCTGTGATCGCCCGGCACGGCGATGGCAAACGCCCCGGCCGCGGCCGCCGCGATGCAACCGTTTTGGCTGTCCTCCAGCACCGCCATCTCGGAGGCCGGCACGCCCATCCGCTCGGCCGCCTTCCGATAAATCTCCGGGTCCGGCTTGCCGTGGGTCACGTCCTCGGCCGTCAGAATAAATCGAAACCGCGTCGCCAATCCAAACGGTTTCAAACACGGATAGACCAGTTCCCGGCAACTGCTCGTGCCGATCGCCTTCGGAATATTCGAGCGTTCCAAGGCGTCCAACAACGCCATCAGCCCGGGCATCGGCCTGAGCCGCGATTCGAGCATCTCCAAAAACAACCGATTCGACTCGACGGCCAACTGCTGCCACGTCTCGCCCAACCCGCAATAGTCGATCATCGCCTCGAACGACGGCCGGGCCTGCAAGCCCATCATCCGGTCCTTCAACTCGGCGGTGAACACGTGGCCGCGACGCCGCAGCAGCTCCTCGCCCACCGAAGTGTACACGTCCTCCGTATTGAACATCAGCCCATCCATGTCGAACACAACCGCTTGCATCATCCGACGATTCGTCCTCTCTCAAGTGTCTATTAAGTTTCCGCCACGACGGCCAGTTGCGCGAGCATGACGAAGGTCGCGCCCCAAATCTTGTACGATTGAAACTGAAAAAATGGGGCGTCGTAACTCACGCCGCGATACGACCGCCGCTGGCGACCGAGTCGATCGGGATCCAACAACACGGAAAACGGCGTCTCGATCAACTCGGCGACCTCCGCCCGATTCGGCGCGAACTTCGGCCGAGCCGCCACGACGCCCACCCATGGTGCGACCAAAAAATCGCTCGCCTCGACGTAATGCGGCGACAGTTTTCCGAGCAAGCGGACCGGCTGGCCGTCGTCGCCCAACTCCTCGTGAAACTCGCGCACGGCCGCCTCGGCGTCGGTCTCGCCCGGTTCGACCGCCCCGCCCGGCAAACTGATCTGGCCGCCATGCGCCGGCAATTCGTCGGGCCGCAACGTCAACGGCAACCACCATTGTCCCTCGTGCGGATACAACAACATCAGCACCGCGGCCGGTCGCGCCTCGGGCGGCGGCGTCGCCCGACGCCACGGAAACGCCTGCGGCTCGAACCGCGATCCAATCAACGTCGGCAACGGACCGCGAAGCCGTTCGGCCAATCGGTCCGGGAGCTTTTCCATTTCCACGCTGCGGTTCATCGTTTGCCCAATCGATAAATCACATAGCTGCGGTTGCCGTACATCACTTCGAGCGGCAACAGCGGGTCGGTCCGCTCGGTCAGAACGAATGTCGCATCGTACCGCTTGCCCAAGCGTTGGAGCCGATCGTCGCCCATCGCGGCCAACGAAGGATACCACCGCAACTCCGGCGCATCGAAGCCCGTCTGATAAATCTCACGCACCCGATCCCACCACTCGACCAACGTTTTCGCGTCCTGCGGCACGTCCTTCAGCGTCGCCACCACGGGCCGATGGGCGTACCAGCCGAATGTCTGCGAAAGCCGCGGGACCAAAAACCTCGCATCCGGCGGAACGCGGCCCGACGTGGCCACCCAACGACACGCCTCGCGCCAATCGGCGAAATCGGCCGCTCGACGCTCCGACGCCGCCGACCCCTCGACCACGCGATGCGAACGCGGCACGGGCCGGCTGATCCGGATCCACGCCAAATCGCCCCCATGCAATACGGCCGCCAAAATCGCCAGCGTCCCAAAAACGCCGCGAACCGTTCGAGACGCCGCCCAGTGGTTTTCTTGCGCCACGCCGAGCGCCGTCGCCACCACTTCCAACGCCACGCCCATCGGCAGCGCCACGTCGACCAGTCGGAACCAATAGAATCGCAACAGCCCGGCGGCCGTCGTCGGATCGACGAACACCAACAACTGCAGCGCCGCCCCGACCAACGCGATCGCCGCCGCCCCGCCGACAAACGCCCGCAGCCGCACCCGGTGCTCCTCGCCGCTCCAACGGCCCAGCAACAGCCAAAAGAGCCCCAGTGCGACCATCCGGGCCACCAGCGCCGGCCGGATCCCCGACAACAGCAAATGATGCGGCAGCCGCTCGAACACGTAAATTCGATGGGCCTCGGCGGCCGTCCGACCATCGACGCCCCAATCGAGCGCCAGCGACGGCACAAGGCCCGGCAGCGCCAACAAAAACCCGACCAACAGACCCGGCCAAAGCGATCGCAACGTCGGAATTTCTTGTTTTTCCTCGTCGGATCTTCTCCACAGGGCGCGAGAATGCAAAAAAATCCAAGCCAAGCCGGCGGCCACGGCGGCCCAACCGCCGACCAACACATGAAACGCCGACGCCACGCCCAATTCGATCAGTCCGCGATTCCAGCGGTTGCGGACCAGCGACTCGACGGCCAACAACACCAACACATAGGCGAACCCCTTGGCCTCGACGCCGCCGACGACCCATTCGCCGGCCATGTGGCATCGCTCGGTCAGACCGCCGAACAACGTCGCCGTGAGCACCGACCACCAAGGCCGCGGCACGATCGCCACGCTCAGCCGACGCCACGCCCAAGCCAGCAGCAGCCACGTTAGCGCCCGTCCGGTCCACGCCAGCGCCGTCGGCCCCAGCCACAACGACAACCAGCCGAACGTGAAATCAAAAACTTGATGGGTGTCGGCCGACCCCAAAAAGAAATCGCCCCGAAGCCAATCGGGGTTCCAATAGTGAATGGCCTTGCCCAGATAATAAGGCTCGTTCACCTCGGGCACGGGCCATGCGCCCTGCAAGCCGAAGACGGCGAAGATCAGCAGCACTTCGATCGCGGCCCGACCGCGTGTCTTCCAACAATCATCCATCCGTCGTTCGCCCGCCCGTCTGTTTTTCTTGCCGTCCGCCGAGTCAACCTCCGCAAAAAACCGGCACACCGCTCCGATTGTAACGTCGGCAAGCGGTCGGTCGCAACCTAGCCCCAAAAGCCGGCACAACCGCTACCGATCGCCCGGTCGATTTGACTTACCAACGTCGTGTTGTACATTTTACCATCCCGCCTTGCGCAAACCCACCTCGCGCCGCCCGCCATGCTGACCGATTTCACCACCTCGCCGCACTCTCAACACGTGCCGTTGGTCGCCAATCGCCGACCGACCGTGCTGATTATCGACGACGACGAGTCGCTGTCGGACGTATTGTCACATCGGCTGAAAAAGCAAGGGCTCAAAACCGTAGCCGCCTATTCGGGCCGGTCGGGGCTGGCCAAGGCGAAGGCCCGTCCGCCGGCGCTGGTGATTTTGGACCTCGGTCTGCCCGATTGCGACGGCTTGACCGTCTGCGAGCAACTGGCCGATTCGCCCGAAACCTGTTCGGCGCCGATCCTGATTCTCAGCGGTCGTGAGCAGCCGGGTCTGGTGCGACGCTGCCGGGCGGCCGGATGCCACTTTTTCCTCCGAAAGCCCTATGATCCCAACGCCCTGCTGGTCCTGATTCGCCAGGCCCTAGGCGAAGCAGGCGGTTGGGACGCTCCGTCGGGCGATTGACGGCCCTCGCCCCGTTGGTCTCGTCCCCCTTGTCGCCAAACGGGGGCGTCTGCTATATTGGTGTGTTTCCCAGATTCCTATTATCGCCAAGATGGAGTGTGTCCGTGGGTACCAAAAAGACCGGAAAAGGCCGCCGCAAGATCGGTCGCAAGAAGCGTCGCAACCGAGCTAAGATTCGGCATCGCAAGTAAAAAAGTGGCGTGTGGAGCATGGAGAGCGGCGGCTCGGCCCCCTGTTTTCTCCACCGTTCACGCTTCACTCTCCATCTGTCCATAAAATCCCGCCACGGCCAGCCCGGTGCGAGCCCGCACTCGTTCCACCGCGGCGTCCACTTCGGTATTGCACAGCGCGGTGGCCCAAGATTCGGCGGGCCGGCGGGCGATCGTGTGGATCTGCACCAGTCGAATGCGTCCGCCGGCGGCCACCATCTCGTTGAGCCGATCGCAATACGCGTCCAACTCCTCGGACGTCGGCCCCTGTCCGTGCATCCGCACCAATAGCGTCTGCAGAACCAGCGGTCGCACGAGGGCCGCGTCGCGCAGGTTTTCGAGAATCCGCCGCCATGGGGTCGACGATCGATTCACCTGCCGATAATACGCCTCGGTGCCGGCGTCCAGTTTGGCCCAAATCTCGCCGCCGTTGGCGTCCAACGCCGCCATCGCCCGTTGAACCGACGCCCGATGAAACAACGTGGCGTTGGTGATCAGCACGATTTTCAGATCGGCCACCCCCAGCCGTCGTCGCGCCGCGATGCAGAGATCCACCGCCTGCTCGAAATGGGCACACGTCGTCGGCTCGCCGTCGCCGCTCAGCGCGATGTCGTTGAGCCGTCGCAAGGCCGGCGGCGCGTCGCAAAACCGCGGCCCCTCAAAAATCCGACCCGATCGGACCCACTCCAGCGTCTCGTCCAATTCCGCGGCCAGCCGCTCCAGATCGACAACCGGGTCGCCCGGCGGCAAACTGCGATCCACCTGACAGTACACACAGCGAAAATTGCACGCCTGATCCGGGCTCAGGTTCACCCCGACCGAGACGCCGCCGGCCCGACGACTCAACACGGGATAGACGTAGCGGTTCGTCGAAAACTGCCGTGGATGGGAAGAAAACAACGTCATGCGAGTTCCAATATCGTCAAGCGACGTGGCCACTTTATTATACCCGCCGGTTCGCCGCTCGGGCAAACCCGCGGCCACGCACCATTCCGTCCGAGAAGAGCTCAGACGTGCCGGATCGCGGTGAACTCGTCCATCGTCACGGCGGTCAACTCACCGTCGGGCTGTTCGAGCAGCACGGCGTCGCTGAACACCTGGTCGTCGCGGCCTCGCTGGACGTGCATCCCGTGACGACGTCGCTCGACGCGGACCACCGTCCCGCAAGTTTTGGCCGTCCAACTCTTCTGACCCACGGTGACGACATGCTCCACTTCGACCCGGTCGCCGATCTTCAGTTCGTCGAACTGAGCGCGAATTTGGTTCGGACTCGCAGGCATGGCACAGCCCCAGATGGTCCTTTCGGGCGGTCAAACGGCCTGCCCGACAGCTACTATTTTGCAAAACATTTCCGTTTTGGCAAGATCATCTTGCAAAAAACCGCCGCGAGGTCCGAAGAACGGGTCCATTGACGGCGTCCCGCGATTTACTCTAATTTACTGAGGAATCGAAAACCGTCGCCACGAACCCAAAGCCGCCATGAAATTGCGTCCGCTTCGCCTTGCGTTGGCCCTCGGCCCGTTTCTTGTCCTGGTTGGTTGCACGAAACCGCAGACCGAGCCGGCGTCGCAATCGGCCCCCAAGAAAAAGCCGCTCGAAAACCTCTCACTGCGGCTAGCCGTGGTCGACGATCCTGCCATTGCGGCGGCCGTCGTCCGACTGCGCGGCGAATGGAACGCGCAGACCGGCGCGGAGCTGCAAGTCTCGGAAATCGCCGAAAAAGACCTCGCCCGGGCCGACCTGCCCCCGTTCGACGCCGTGATCGCGCCGTCCTATTGGCTCGGCTCGCTGGCCGAGCGCGGACAACTCGCCCCCGTGCCCGATCGGCTGCTGCGCGGCGCGCAATGGGCCGGACTGTTCGAGCTGCTCAAGCTCCGCGAGGCCGTTTGGGGCCAACAAGCGATGGCCGTGCCGTTCGGCTCGCCGGTGTATTGCTGTTGGTATCGGGCCGACCTGCTCGAAAAACTGGGCCGTCGGCCGCCTCGCACCTGGGCCGAGTATTTTGACCTGGCCCGCAAACTGGCCCGACTGTCTCCGCCCCCGAAACGCGACGGCGCCGCATGGGCCGGGACGATCGAACCGTTGGCGCCGGGCTGGGCCGGTCTGACGCTGCTGGCCCGCGCCGCCCCCTACGCCAAGCATCGCGACAACTATTCGGCGCTGTTCGACATCGACACGATGGAGCCGATGATCGCCGGACCGCCGTTCGTGCAGGCTTTGGAGGATTTGGTCGCCGCCTCAAAGTTCGGACCGGCCGACCCGCTCCGGTTCGATCCCGCCTCGGCCCGAGCCGCTTTTTGGCGCGGACAGTGCGGCATGATGCTCGGCTGGCCAACCGCCGCCGATCCGAGCCAAGAGAAGGGGATCCGTCAAGAAAGGGATTCCAAAACGGCTTCGATGCGGGTCGGATTCGTAGAGTTGCCCGGCTCGCGGCAAGTCTTCAATCTGACCGGCCACACCTGGGACCGCCGCGTCGAAGGCGAAGACACGCGGGTGCCGCTGCTGGCCGCCGCCGGCCGGCTGGGCATGGTCGCCAAACGATCGGCCCACCCGGACGCCGCGTTCCAGTTGCTCTTCTGGTTGACCGACGACCGGACCGGTCCGCAAGTTTGCGCGGTCAGTCCGCAAACCACGCTGTTTTGTCAGGCCAATCTGAAAACGCCAAGCCTGTGGGTCGAAAAAAACGTCCCGATGCCGGCGGCCATCCAATACGCCGACGCCACCGACGCCGCGTTTCGTCACGAGCAATGGCTCGGCGCGCTGCGACTGCCCGGCCGGGCGGAATACCTGGCCGCGTTGGACGAGGCGGTCGCCGCAGCGATTCGCGGCCAGACCACGCCGCTCCAGGCAATGATGAACGTCGATCGCAAGTGGCGCAACATCACCGATCGGTTGGGCCTCGACCGCCAACGCGCCGCCTATCGGAACAGCCTGGGATTGGACTAGCGTCGCCGTCCCGACGGCGTGCGTCCCCCCTGCGAAAAGCGCCGATCATTTGCTGGCCAACGGAATCACGCCGTCCCAATCGGGCGGCGGACGGCGATTGTGCTGGGCGATGTAAACCAACAGAAAATCCTTCGCTCGGTCGTTCGCCGGAATTCGATGCAGCCGCTCGAACGCCCGATCCCAATCCTTTGCCAAAAAGGCGTCCAACGCCGACTCGTAGGATTCCAGATCCCGATCGGTCAATTCGGATCCCTGTCCTACGGGCGGCGCCAACTCGCTGACCTCGATCGCCCCGTCCAATCCGAACGGCCGCACGACCGCCAACCGTCGCACGCGTGCCACGTCCCGCGGCACGTCCCGCCGAACGATCCGCGCGGCGGCCTCGTCCAACAAGATCGGCGCGTGCAGCATTTTCGTCATGCCCTCCAGCCGCGACGCCCGATTGACCACCGGTCCGAACACGGTCACCTTCACCTGGTCGACCGTGCCGATCTTGCCGGCCACCGCGCGACCGGTCGCCAGCCCCAGCCCCGCCCGGAATCCCGCCTCCGCCTCGAATTGGGCCCGAACGGCCAGCGCGGTCCGACACATCCGCAACACGGCGTCGGGCTGCGGAAGCGGCCAGCCCCAAAAACCCATCACCGCGTCGCCTTGAAAATCGCCGACCACGCCGCCTTGCTCGCGGATATGATGCGTCGCCACGCCCAGCGCTCGGCTCACGTGCTGCAACAATCCCGGCAGATCGCCGGCCTGCCGCTCCGACTGACGCGAAAAGCCCCGCAAATCGCAGAACAACACCGACACGTCGGTCTCGCGCGGCGACAACACCAACTCCGGGTCCTCGACCGCCAGCGTCTCCAACACCACCGGCGAAAAGAACTGGCTCAACGTCGCCTGACGCCGCTCCAACAGCCGCATCTCTCGCAGCGAACCGAGCGTCGCCGCGACCAGCTCCGTGAATTTCACGTCCTCGCGCAGATCGTTCGGATCGATCGAAGGCGTAGCCGTCGCCCGACCGCCCGCAAAACGTCCGGCCACATAGAGCGCCCATCCGCGACACGCCCGCCCCGGCGCCGGCGTGCAAAACGCCCAGTCGAACGTCTCGCTCGCCGTAAAGGCGTCGTTGCCGGGCAAGTCCGCGCCGCGCCACACCTGCAGCACGCTTTGCCCTTGCCGAAGCGATTCGAGAATCAAGCCCTGACTGGGCCGAAAATCCGCGGCCACGGCCAATCGCTGATCCCAGTGCAAAACCCGCGGAGCGAGCCGCCCCGCATCCTCGACTCTCGCTTCTTCACTCTCGACTTCCGCCGCCACCACCGCCGCCGCGTCCGCGCGCGGGACCCCGGCCAGCAACATGCTCACCAGTCGGACGAAAAGTTCATGGTCGCCCGCCGCGCCCGCGATCACCTCCGGAAGCCGACTCAACACCTCGATCCGATGATCGGGATTGCGGAACGAAACGCCTTTCAAATACTGCGCGCTGAACGACTGCTGCTGAACCAGCGGCGGCGCGTCGGTCGCCACGCTGACTTGCTGATCGGCCAGCGTGAACGTGGTCTGCCCCAGCACGAAATGCTCGCCGGGCTTCAGCGTACAACGATCGACCTCACGCCCCCGTAAGAACAGCGGATTGCGGGCCTCGGCCAGCCGCTCAACCTCCAAACGCCGCCCGTTCCAACACACTCGCGCGTGCCGGCGCGAGATCAATCCGTCCCAAGGCGCCGCCCACGCCCCGCTCTGACGTCCCAACACGACCGCCTCGCCCTCCGGCAGCGTCCGCCGCCAGCGCTGTTGCGGTTCCGGTCCTTGAGCAATCAAGTCAGGCATAAAAAAGGGGGTTAGAGGTTAGGGATTAAGGATTAGATCCTTGATGGACGCGGCTTTCTCTATCGGCACGAGCCCTCGACGAATCTCCGAAGGGTTTGCGTTTTCAACCATTTACCCTATCCCCTTTTTCCCCTGGCGATTCCCCACAGGCCGGCCATCACCAGGGCGACCAGCGTCAAGGCGATCAGTCCGTCGCGGACCAGGCTTTTTTTCAGTTGGCCCAATGGCTCGCCGATAGCCGCATCGTAGGATTGTTGAACCAGAACAATCCAACCGGTCTCTCGGCCGCGCACGCGAACCGGCTCCATCCGCGCCAACCATTGTCGAGCGTCGCCGCCGCGCGGGGCCAACTGCGACATCGGATCGTGATAGTCGCGCTGCCGACGGCGAACGTCGGGCAATTGGTCGTCGGTCAGCCGATAGTTTTTCAACCGATCGGCCAGCTTCGGCAGTTCGTCGAACCGCGGATGCTGCAAAATCACGCCCTTGTGATCGCCGTCGCGCTGGTCGACCAACACGGCGAACTGATCGCGTGTGCCGGGAAACTGGACAAATCGGCCCACCTCGACCGTCATCGCCACGACGCCCAAAAACTTCTTTATGCCGGGCTCCGACTCGTCGACGACCGGTGTCGAAATCGCCACAGCCCAATGCGACGTCGCCTTCGAGCGAAACACGTCCGAGATCGACGTGCGCGGGAGCCGCTGGTCGAGCTTCGGACGCCAATCCTCGCGGTAGTCGCGCGGAGCGCCATGAAAATAGCTGCGCCAGGCGAAGTTCATGCCCAACGTCCGACCCTTCGGCGCCCGAACCGTCGAGATCCCGTTCGCGTCGCAAAAGAACCAACTGGCCACTTCGCCGTCCTGGTTCCACCGAAACGCCGTCGGGATGGACGCTAAAAAGGCCTTTTCCAACGCCCTCCGCGCGGCGTTCTCCCGGAAGGCGTCGCGATACGGCTCCAAATCGGCCTGATTGCGCTTCGCATCGTTCAACAGCGCAATCAACCGTTGAAACTCGGGATCGGCGGCTGCGGCGGCCAACGCGCGGCGAAACGGCTCGGAAGCCGCCACCTGCTCGACCGCTTGAAAACGGCTCTCCAGCTCGTCGGCCGCCACCTGCCCGACGAATTGCGCAGCGAACTGGTTGGCCTCCAACGCCCGGCGCGTCAACGCCTCGTCCGACTGCCCGATCGCCGCACTGAACCCGTTCCACGCGAACCACGCGACTACGGCCAGCAGCAGCGCCGGCCCGATCGCGCCGAAGATCAGCAGCGGACGCCGCGACTGCCGCGCCGCCCGTTCATCCAAGGCGTTGAGCACCGCCTGCACATTCGGAAATCGCTCGCTCGGGTTTTTAGCCAGACACCGATCGACGATCGCAGCCAACGGCTTGTCGACGCCCGGCATTCGACGATGGCCCAACGGCGGCGGCGACTGCTCGATCATTTGTCGATATTGAGCGAGCCGTTCGTTCAAATCGGCGGTTTGTTGCAGCCGCTCGGCCGCCGGATCCACGGCATAAGGAGCCGCGCCGGTCAACATCCGATACAGCAGCGCCCCCAGCGCGTACACGTCCCACCGCACGTCGGGCACGGCGCTCAAGTCGGCCTGCTCCGGCGCCATGTAAAACATCGTGCCCAACGCCGGCTCTTGCTCGCTCGAAAGCCGCGATTGACCGAAATCGGCCAGCCGTGGTTTTCCATCCTGATCCAACAAGATGTTGGACGGCTTCAAATCGCAGTGCAGCACGCCCTTGCCGTGCGCGTGGACCAGCCCGACGGCCACGTCGCGGAACATCGCCACCGCCGCCGCCACGGAGAGCGGCCCGCCGGCGATGCGCTCGGCCAGCGAACCGTTTTCCAAATACTCCATCACGTAATACGGCGGCTCGGCGTCCCAACCGACGCCCAACAGTTGGACTACGTAGCGGTCGGCGAACAGAAAGGCGAGTTTTTCGACTTCGCGTGAAAGCAGCGACCAGTCGAGCCCGCCGCGATGGGCGTAAAACTTCACCGCCACCCGACGGCCCGTGTTCCGCTCCACGGCGACCCACACCTCGCCGTAGGCCCCCGCGCCCAAAAACCGCTCGGCCTCGTAGCCGGGCACGACCGTCGGCGGACGGCTTCCCGCGAGACTTCGCTCCGCCGCTTGCCGACGCCCTCGCTCGTCCTGGATTTCCGTCCGATCGTTGTCCATACGCTCCTCAGTGTACCACAACCCCATTCCGTCGGCACTACGGCGACCCCTCCGGCGCATCAAGCCCATAGAGCGGCCGCCGGCTCAGACGATCGGCCCAATCGACCGGCGACGGCAATCGACGGCCCATCAACAGACGCCGGGTCAACCGGTCGGCGAACGCCACGTCGGTCCGATGGCCCGGCGACACGAAAATCGGCGACTCGCGGCCCGCGGTCGGACGCACCGCCACGCCAATCAACCGCTCGTCGAAAACCACCGGCCGCGACTCGCCCGGCTTCAGATGCTTCACGTCGACCCGGCCGCAGAGCAATTTCTTGATCACGCCCACCGTCGGCATCGACGCCACGACGCCAAGATGCGATGCGATGCCCGCCCCGCGCGGATGCAAAATCCCCGTACCGTCGACCATCAACACCTCGGCCATCCGCCCGGCCGCCCGAACCGCGTCGAGCAACGCAAGCAAAATAGGCAGCTCGCGGAAGGTCAAGTACGACGTGATGTACGGAAACAACACCGGACGTCGAACGGTCAGCGACCAAACCAATTCGCCCGAGCGACCGTCGACCAGCGCGTAGGCCGCCGAACCGACGCCCGGCCTTGGATAGGCGACGTCGACGCCGCCGATCCATCGCGGCATCCGTCGCCGCGGTCGAATGCGGATCCGCCGACGCACGGACTCTTGAATCTGCCGCAATCGTTCGAGCGGCCGATCCGTCACAAACCGATCGAATCCGAACCGCTGCAGATCCACCACGCCGGAGGAAACCAAAACGCCCTCGGCCGCCAGTCGCCGACGTTTTTCGACGATCGAACCGCCGACGTATCCGCCCAACAGACCGCCGGCCCGCACGATCCGATGGCACGGACAATCGGCGTCATGTTCGTGGTGCAACGTCCAATGTCCGACCCATCGGGCCGCCACACGATCGCCCAACGCCAGGGCCAGCCCGCCGCAGGTGGTCACCCGACCGGGCGGCGTTTGCGCAACGAGCCGCCGCAAACATTGCGTCCAATCAACAGTGGCGTCCCACGGTTCGGTCATGCCGTTGTTGATACCGCATTTTTGCCGGGAATTCCAGACCGTGGTGTTGTTGCGCCGTAGGAGGTATACTTGGGGGGGAATCTCATGGTCACGGAGTAGCTGTCAGATGGGCATCCGTTTTTACTGCCCCAACGGGCACAAGATGAACGTCAAGGAGTTTCAGGCGGGCCGCCACGGCGTCTGTCCGATCTGCGGGGCCAAAATGCAGATCCCCCATTCCAGCACCCGACCCAGTTCCAAGCCGGATTCGCCCTCCTTGGAGGATGACCCGACGACGGCGCCGGTCGAGACCCTCCGCATGCCCTCGCAACCGTCCGCCGCACCGGCGCTGCCGGTCAAGGCCGCCGACCGGGATCCGCTGAACGAAATCGTCCACGCGATCTGGTACGTGCGTCCCACATCGGGCGGACAATTCGGTCCCGCTCCGGCCGAACTGATGCGCGTTTGGCTCGACGAACGTCGCATCACGGCCGACGCACTGGTTTGGCGTCAAGACTGGAACGACTGGCGTCGGGCCGGCGAAGTTTTTCCCGAACTGTCGCAACAACTCGACCAAACCGATTTGACCTTGGACGACGCCCTGTCCGACACGGAGGCGGTCGCCTCGACCCACTACGCGCCGCGCGTCCGCGAGCCGAAAAATCCTTGGATCCTGATCAGCGTTTTATTGTCGTTGGTGGCCGTACTGTCCGGCCTGCTCGTTTGGGCGCTTTGGTTTCGATAACCCCGACGCCCCATCCCCTCGAACCATTGCAAAACCATGAGAATCCAACAATTCCTCGACCACCACGGCATCGTCGCCAACCCGTTCGCCGACGAAGACGCGCAGACGGATCTGGTGTTCAAGGGCGTTTGCATCCGCAACACGTTCCATCCGACGTGGGACAAAATCTACGGCGATCCGTCGGAACCCGCCACGGCCGTCGTCTTCGGCGAAAAGGGCTCCGGCAAAACGGCCATCCGTCTGCAAATGGTCCGTCGCCTGACCGACTACAACGCCGAGCACCCCGACCATCAGGCGTTCGTGGTCGAGTACAACGACTTGAATCCGTTTTTGGACCGTTTTCGAGAGCGGTTTTCAGGACGTCGCCGCCGGCCGGATCGGGCCCTCGAACAGTGGCGGCTTTGGGACCACATGGACGCGGTCCTGTCGCTGTGCGTCACGCAACTGGTCGACCGTCTGCTGGGCGTCAAGGATGTCCGTCACCCGGCGGCCCGCGACGAGGCCCTGCCGATCGACCGACTCGACGCCGCACAGGCCCGCGACGTCCTGCTGTTGGCGACTTGCTACGACCAATCGAGCGCCGACAACCTTTGGCAGCGCTGGCGCCATTTGCGCCGCAAGCTGCGGTTCCGCACCTGGCGCTCGAAATGCGACCTGGCGCTCGGCGTGGTCGGCACCGCGGCGTTGGCCGGCCTGCTGATCTGGCAAGCCATTCGCGGCAATTGGTCGTGGTGCACCTGGTGGCCCGTCTACGTCGCATTGGCCGCCGTGTGGGCGCCGCGCGCGTGGCGGTGCCTCCGCAGTTGGCATGAGGCCTGGCAAATTGCCCGCAGCACCCGCTCGTTGGGCCACAACGTCAAGCTGCTGGCCCGCACGCTCATGAACTTCCCCGGCGGAACGATCGTCGGCCAGCCGCTGCCCGATTGCCCACGCACCGACGACCGCTACGAACTGCTGGCCAAACTGCAAGGCGTGCTCCGCTCGCTCCGTTTCGACGGGATCCTCGTGCTGGTCGACCGCGTTGACGAGCCGTATCTGATCAACGGATCGACCGATCTGATGCGGGCCTTGGTCTGGCCGATGCTGGACAATAAGTTCCTAAAACACCCTGGCCTGGGCCTCAAGCTGCTGCTGCCGATCGAGCTGGAACGGTTGATCGACCGCGAGGACCGCGATTTTCATCAGCGGGCGCGGCTCGACAAACAAAACCTGATCCGCTCGCTCGGTTGGACGGGCCAATCGCTGTACGACATGGCCAACGCGCGAATCGCGGCCTGCGCGGCCGAGGGCTGTTCGCCGAAAATCACCGATCTGTTCGACGGCGTCGACCAGCGGCGGCTGATCGAGTCGCTGGCGTCGCTGCGGGTCCCGCGCCATCTGTTCAAATTCCTATACCGACTCTTTACGACGCACTGCAACGCCCACACGGAAGACAATCCCGAGTGGAAAATTTCCAATGCGACGTTCGAGTCGACGTTGGCGCTCTACCAGCGCGATCAAGACGCCTTCGATCGCGGCGTCGGCGCAGGCTGAGAGGGAAGCATTACCACCGCAGCGGCTTTTGCCAAGCCTCTTTCAACGCATCGAGATCGGCCTCGACCAGCGGTCCCTCGCCGACGATTTCCAAGCGTCGGTCGTCGGTCACTTCGCCGATCTGCGCGCACGGCACGCCGGCCATGGTTTGCTCGAACGCGGCGGTCTGCTCCGGCGACACCTCGCAAAGGAATCGCGTATTCGATTCGCTGAACAACCGGGCCTCGACGGACAACTCGCTGTTTTTCCCTTCGCAAGAAGACTTCGCAAGAAAGATCTTTGCACCGCGATGACCGGCCAGGGCCATTTCGGCCGCCGCCACGGCCAGCCCGCCCTCGCTCAGATCGTGGCAGGCGCGGACCAGCCCGCCCTGGATCGCCTCGTGAAGGGCCGCGAACGTCGCCTTGGCCCGGGCCGGATCGACCTTCGGCACATGGCCGCCCGAAAGGTTTTCGACCAACGCGAAATGCGAGCCGCCCAGTTCGTCTTTCGTCTCGCCCACCAGATATAATCGATTGCCGGACTCTTTGAGGTCCATCGACACGCAGCAGCCCACGTCGTCCACCTGGCCCAGCGCGCTGATCAACAGCGACGGCGGAATCGAGATGGGCTCTTTGGCGCCGAGCGGCCGAAATTCGTTATTGAGACTGTCCTTGCCGCTGATGAACGGCGTGCCCAACGCCACGGCCATGTCGCGGCAGGCCAACGCCGCGCGGACCAGCGAGCCGAGCGTCTCGGGCCGGTCGGTCGTACCCCAGCAGAAATTGTCCAAAATGGCGATTCGCCGCGGATCGGCCCCGACCGCCACGCAATTGCGCACGGCCTCGTCGATCGCGCTGGCCGCCATCCAATAGGTGTCGAACTCGCCGTAGCAGGGATTCATGCCGCACGAGACGACGATGCCGCGACGGCTCGTCAGCACGGGCCGCAACACCGCCGCGTCGCCCGGTCCGTCGTTGGCCGCCCCGACCAGCGGTTTCAGTACGCTGCCGCCCTGCACCTCGTGATCGTACTGACGAATCACCCACTCTTTGCTGCACACATTGAGCGAGCCCAAAATCTTGAGCAACGCATCGGTGTAAGAGGGGGACGAGGGATGGGGGGCGGGAGAATCGTCTTTCGCGGCCGACGGAGACAACCGGCTCGGCCGTGGCGGCTCGTAAATCGCGTCGCGCACCACCGGCGGACGGCCATCGTGCAAAAACGCCATCGCCAGATCGGCCACCTGCTGGTCGCCGTATTTCAGCACCAATCGGCCCGTGGGCTTGAACTGCCCGATCACCGTGGCCTCGACGCTCTCCGATCGGCACAGCGCCTCGAGCTCCGGCCATTTTTCCTCGGGCACGGCGAAAACCATGCGTTCCTGGGCCTCCGAGATCCACATTTCGGTGTACGACAGGCCCTCATATTTCAGCGGGATGCGTTCGAGCCAAACCTCCGCGCCGATCTTCTCGCCCATCTCGCCGACGGCGCTCGAAAACCCGCCGGCGCCGCAGTCGGTCACGGCGTTGTACAATCCTCGGTCGCGCGCGACCAACAACACGTCGAGCACCATCTTTTCGGTGATCGCGTTGCCGATCTGCACGGCTCCGCCCGAAATGGTCTCGCTGTGGCTGTTCAACTCGGCCGAGCTGAACGTCGCCCCGTGGATGCCGTCGCGTCCGGTGCGGCCGCCGACCGCCACAATCAGGTCGTTCGGTTGCTGATGTTTGAACGAACCGTCACACGGAATCAGCCCGATGTTGCCGCAATAGACCAGCGGATTGCCGAGGTAGCGCGGGTCAAAATAGATCGCGCCGTTGATCGTCGGAATGCCCATCCGATTGCCGTAGTCGCGCACTCCAGCCACGACGCCTTTCATCACCCGGCGCGGATGCAGCACGCCCGGCGGCAGCGAATCGGCCGGCGTGTCGGGCGGGGCAAAACAAAACACGTCGGTGTTGCAGATCGGCTTGGCGCCCATGCCCGTGCCCATCGGGTCGCGGATCACGCCGCCGATGCCCGTATTGGCGCCGCCGTAGGGCTCCAGGGCCGACGGATGGTTATGCGTCTCCACTTTGAAACAAACGTTGTACTGGTCGTCGAAGCGGATCACGCCGGCGTTGTCCGAAAACACGCTGACGCACCAATCTTGCGGCCCGGCTTTCTTGCGAATCGTCTGCGTGGCCGCAAAGATCGTCTCCTTGAGCATGTTTTGAAACACCTGCTCGCCGTGTTCGTCCCGATAGCGAATCCGTCCGGCCAGGGTTTTGTGGCTGCAATGCTCGCTCCACGTCTGGGCGACCGTCTCCAGCTCCACGTCGGTCGGATCACGATCCAGCGTGCGAAAATGGGCCTGAATCGTCTGCATTTCGACCAGCGATAAATAGAGTTGCCCCTCGCGGCTGAGCCGTTCGAGCGCGGCGTCGTCCATCGCACGGATCGGCACGGTCCGTCGCTCAAATCGATAAGGCGACCCGACGTGCAGCCGATCGAGTTGCAGCGGCCCGACGATCGCCAACTCGACGGCGTCGTTGGCCAGCGCTTTGGCGCAAAGCAACTTGATCCTCTCGTCCGACAGCGGCCCGACGGCGTATTTTTTGAGTGTCCGAACGGTGGCCGCCTTGGCCCCAAAGCCCATGTCGGCGATGGCGGTCATCGCGCTTTGAGCCACGGGGTCCATCACGCCGGGCTTCGGCAACACGTGGATCCAATGAGCTCGGCCCTCGGGCAGTTTTGCCAACCGCGGGTCGCCAACCGGCGCCACGACGATCCGCTCGACCACGCGATCGGCCAGCAACTGGTCGGCGATCCGCTCGATCTGAGCTTGGTCGAACTCGCCCTCGATCAAATACCCTCGGGCCGAGGTGACGGCCAATCGATCGGCCAAATGCAACTCGACGGCGGCGGCGGCCACATCCGCCGCGCCCAGATCCGGCTGTCCGCCGGCGGCATAAATGTCAACTTCCCAAAGCATTGCGATTCTTCTCGGCAAAAGTCCGGAAACGAGAATCCG
>JAJFVC010000019.1 GCA_021372005.1 Planctomycetaceae bacterium
CAGATAGCGAAGATGCATAATTTGTACGGGTTGTGCCTGTTGCAACGCCGCAAAATCACCTTGTGTGTCCCCCTTACCGATTGTGCCGATTCTGAGGAAATAGGCAGTCGTGACAGATTTGTCTGGGTTGCCGCGTTTGCATCGGGTTCTGCTTCCGAGAATCGTACAGAGAATGCAATATGGATCGATCGGCACGATTGCGGCAGGTCGCTTGGGTGGTGATGCTGATGACGCTGACCACCAGCGGTTGCACCAGCATGGGCGACTATCTTCGCAACGGCTTTAAAGTCGGCCCCAACGCGGCCGTGCCTCAGGGCGCCACGGCGGAACGCTGGATCGATGAATCCGATGTGCGGCTGCGCGAGGATCCCGTCGATCTGGAGCGATGGTGGACCATCTTTCGCGACCCGACGCTCGATCAACTCATCGCCAGTGCGACGCGTCAGAATCTCACCTTGCGAGAGGCTTGTTATCGCGTGCTCCAATCGCGGGCCGAGCTGGGCATCGCCCAAGGCAACATCTTTCCGCAGAAGCAGGAAATGTTCGGAGCCTACCGCCGCGTAGGGGGCAGCCAAGTGACCAACGACTATTGGGCGGGCTTCGGCAACCAATTCTTCGACCAGTGGAATCTCGGCTTCAATCTGACGTGGGAAATGGACCTTTGGGGCCGATTGCGACGGGCGGTGGCCAGCGCCGAAGACACCTTGGAGGCGTCGGTGGCCAACTACGACGACGTCCTGGTGACGTTGCTGGGCGACGTGGCCACGAATTACGTGCAAGTCCGAACCCTTCAGGAACGCATGGACCTGGTCCGCTCGAACGTCGAGCTGCAAAGTCGGATCCTTGTGATCGCCGACCGTCGCTATCACGCCGGCCGCAAAAACGCGCTCGACTCGCATCAGGCCCGAAGCAATCTGGCGCAAACCGAGGCCCAAATCCCGCAACTGCGAATCGAATTGCGTCAGGCGTGCAACCGGCTATGCGTGTTGCTGGGGATGCCGCCGGCCGACCTCGAGCGACAGATTGGGCCGGGACCGATTCCGACCGCTCCGACGTCGGTCGCCATCGGCATTCCGGCTGATCTGCTGCGTCGCCGTCCCGACGTTCGACGGGCCGAGCGGCAAGCCGCCTCACAAGGGCAGCAAATCGGCATCGCCGAAGCCGACCTGTATCCGATGTTCGCCATCAACGGTTCGCTGGGCTACCAGGCGTCCAACTTCTCGCAGTTGGTCACCAGTCCCGCGTTGAACAGCATGGTCGGGCCGCAGTTCCAGTGGAACATTTTGAACTACGGCCGTATCCGCAACAACGTCCGCGCCCAGGACGCTAAATTCCAGGCGATGGTCGCCGTCTACCAAAACACCGTGTTGAAGGCGAACGCCGAGGTAGAAAACGGCTTGGCGGCGTTTTTGCACGCTCAGGAGCGCACGAAACTGCTCAACGAGAGCGTCGACAGCGCCCAGAAAGCCGTCGATATCGTGTTCAAGGAGTATCGCGTCGGAACGGTCGATTTCAACCGCGTGGCATTGATCGAGCAAAACTTGGTTCAGCAACAAGATCTGCAAGCCCAATCGCACGGCGAGATCGCGCAAGGATTGATCCGCGTCTACCGCGCTCTGGGCGGCGGCTGGCAATTGGGACCCGACCCGGCCACCGTCGCGCCGCTGCCGCCGACCAGAAATCCGAACGAAGTGGTGCCGACTCCGCCGCCCGATGGGTTGAATGCGCCCGCGGAACCGGCCGCCACGTATCAGCGTCGTAAATTGCCGATGCCGGAGGACGCCTCGCACGTGCGGACCGGAAGCAGTGCGATGGTCGCGCCGAATTGATGCCCGCGCATTGTTGGATCAAGCCGGGCGGCTTCAGGGAAAAATCATCGCGTCGGCAAAGACTTCTTGGAAGTTGGGTTCCGTCGACAGATCGATGTGTTCGGTTCGCCTGGCCAACTGCTCGGCCGTTTGTCGGGCCTGTTGTGACATTGCGGTCCGGCGCGCCCCGGCCAGCGAGGCGTTGCCGACAAACCGGATGCGGCGATGTTCGAGCTGCGGCGGCAGCAGACCGATTCGTTCGGCGTTGCTGCGGCGGATGAAATTGCCGAACCCACCGGCCACAAGCACCTCGCGGAGTTGTTCGGACCTAATGCCCGCCCGATGCAACAAAAGAATCGCACCGGCCCGCATGGCTCCGGCCGCCAGTTGCAACTCACGAAAATCCCGCTGCGTCAGTGCAATGGCTCGCCCCTCGGCACTCTCGGACGCCTCGGCCAGCACGAAAATCGGTTTGCCTTGCCGATCGACCTGAAGCCGCCGCATCAAATCCACCGGTGCGTCGCACGGCAACTGATCGGCCGCGAGCAATTGTCCCTGCGGCGAAAGGATTCCGTAACGCAACAGTTCGGCGGCCGCATCGATCAGGCCCGAGCCACAGACTCCGGCCGGCGGCGCGTCGCCGATCACGCCGATGCGCAATTGGCCGTCGACCGTCGCGACCTTTTCGACGGCGCCGGCGCAGCCTCGCATTCCGCAGGAAATCCTCGCGCCTTCCAAGGCGGGCCCCGCCGCCGTGGACGTCGCCCAAAGTTGGCCGTCGGTGTGCAGCACGATCTCGCCGTTGGTGCCGATGTCGACCAGCATCGCCGGGCCGTCCACGTCGGCCAATTCGGTGGCCAACAGCCCGGCTACGGTGTCGCCGCCGACAAAGCCGCCGATGACCGGCATGACATACGCGATCGCCCGCGGATGCACGTCGAGTCCAAGTTCCACGGCAAGGCAACAGGTGGCCCGAGCCGCGGCCGGCGCAAACGGCAACTGGCCCAGCGGCCGGACGTCCACACCGCAAAACAACTGCTGCATCGTGGTGTTGCCGGCCAATGTGACATTATAGATACAGCGCCGCAGAACGTCGGCCTTGCGGCACAACGCGCCGATCATGTCGTTGACCGCCTCGACAACCGCCTGCTGAAGTCGCTTGGGCCCATCGTCCTCTTGTCGAGCGTAGAGGATCCGCGACAACACGTCGTCGCCGTAGCGGGTCTGCGGGTTCAGCCGGGCCTCGATCGCCAGCGATTCGCCCGTGCGCTGGTTCAACAACTCGCCAACCAGCGTCGTGGTCCCGAGATCCAGCGCGATGGCAAAAACCTCCGGCGTCTCGTCAGGCTCGAGGTCCAGCAGCCGTCGGCCGGTCAGCACCGCCGTGCCCCGATAGGCCGCCGCTCGCAGCCGATCAGGCAATTCCCGCAATAAGGGAAGATCAATCTCCAGCGGTCCGCCGCCCAACGCTTGCTCCAGACGCAACGAATCCGGGGCGTCGTCGCCTCGCCGCGGCGGCGCGACCTCAAATCGCTGCGTTCGCACCGGTGGATCGTCCGACGCTGCGACGTTTGACGACTCGGTTCGCACGAGAATTTGATGTTCGCCGGAACGGGACGTCGTGGGAACCTCGACTTCCATTGGCCCATGGACCGACGTTTGACACGCCAGACGCCAGCCGGCCGCAAGCTCGTCGGCCGCAAGCCGATCTTTTTCCATCGACGTGGGCGCCGCGGCGCCTGCGACGACGCGCATCCGGCATTTTCCGCACGTTCCCTCGCCTCCGCAGGGAGACGGGACGATCAAGTCCACTTCAGCGGCGGCCTCGATCAATCGGACGCCGGGCAACACGTAGGCTTCCCTGCCCGACGGCCGGAAGCGAACCAAAACTTCCGGATCGCGCATCGTCATTTCTCCGGCGAGGAGTTTTGAACTTGCTGCAACAACTCGACGAACTTCGCCGTCGTGGGCGTGAAGACCTTGCGGTGCAAGTGGATGATGCCGACCGGACGCTGCAGTTCGGGCGAAACCAGCCGGACGGTCGCCAGCGTGCCGTTGCGCACTTCGTCGCGGACCGTCGGCTCGGGCAAGATGCTGATGCCCGCCCCGATTTGAACCGCCTGCTTGATCGTTTCGATGTTGTCGAACTCCATGACGACCCGAATGTTTACGCTTCGCTGCCGCAAATGGCGGTCGATCTCTTTGCGAATGATCAGGTCGCGGTCGAATCCGACGTAATCGACGCCCTGAAGCTGTTCGACGGTGATCGACTCGTGTTCGGTCAACGGATGGCCGGGCTGGCAAACCACGACCATCGTTTCGGACCGCAACGGGATGACGTTCAGCTCGGACGAGGCCGCCGGGTATGAAATAATTCCCAGATCGACCTCGGCCCCCAGCACGGCGGCATAAACTTTGTTGGGCCGAAGATATTCCAATCGCACTTTGGCCTTAGGATACTGCCGCATGAAATCCTGCATGCAGCGGCTCATGTCGTGCAGACCGACCGAATAGATCGCCGCCACGCGAACCAGTCCGCCGATCTCCATCCGCAGCGAACGCACGCGAGCCTCGACCGAATCGTAGAGTTCCAAAACTTCGCGAAAACCGTCGAAGCAGACTTGGCCCTCAGGCGTCAACACGAAAGGGCGTTTAGAGCGGTCGACCAACGGGACGCCGAAATGCTCTTCCACGCGATGAACCGACTGCGTGGCGGCGGATTGGCTGACGTCGTTGATCTTGGCCCCGCGTGAGAAGCTTTGATGCTGGACGACGTCGCAGAAAATACGTAACGTTTCGACGTTCATAAGAGAAGCTTATCATAAGGATGAGTTAGCTTCAATCATAAGATTTTTTGCAAGGCATAGCCCTGCGGTGGGGGTGTTGAGGAAAATAGCCTCCAACCCTCAAATTTTGACATCTTTTCCTATCGACAGGGCCTCTGAAAATCCGACCCAATGCACATCTTTTTCCTTGTTCTTGTCGATATGTTCTTGTTGCGACGGTAAATTTCCAAAATCTTTCACAATCTTGAAAGAATATGCTTGATTTTCGCCACATTTCGTGAGATACTGGGCGGAAGTCGTTGATTTACCTAGTTTTCGAGGATCGTTGCCGTGTTGGCCGAACAACGCCGTGACCGCCTGCTCGAATTGGTTCGCCAGCGGCGATTTGCCTCACTGCTGGATTTGGCCGACGAGCTGGAGGTGTCGGAGTCGACCGTACGGAGAGATCTCGAACAGCTCCAAGAGGCGGGGTCGGCTCAGCGGATTCACGGGGGCGTGCTCTACACGGGAAGCTCGCCAAAGTTGCCCCATTTCGACGCCCAACAGCCCGAGCAGTGGGACAAGAAAAAGGCGATCGCCAGGGCGGCGGTTCGGTTGATCGACGATGGCGACACGATCCTGCTGGACGGCGGCAGCACGACCTACGAGGTGGCTCGACTGCTGGTTGGCCGACCGTTGCACGTGGTGACCACGTCGTTGCCGGTGGCGAATCTGTTCGCTTCGGACGCCAACAGCGATCTGGTGCTGATCGGCGGCAATATCTGTCCCCGGTCCGGTGTCGCTCGCGGTCCCTACGCCGACCGGATGTTGGCGATGGTGCACGTGCGGAAAACGATCTTCAGCGTGGCGGGCATCCACGACGAGGGATTTTTTAACAACGATTTGATGCTGGTCGAGACGGAACGGGCGATGATGCGGGCGGCCAACGAGGTGATCGTGGTGGCCGACAGCACCAAACTGGGCCATCAGAGCTTGACGCATTTGTGTCCGCTCGGTGCGGTGAACCACCTGGTGGTGGACGATGGCATTTTGCCCGCGTGGCGCGAAAAAATCCTGTCGGCCGGCGTCGATCTGGTCGTGGCCGACTCGGCGCGAGCGAACATCCAAGAAGGATAAACCCCTATGGCCATCGCCGCTCCCCTTGCCCGAAATCTGGTCGAACAGATCGTCCGCGAGGTCGTATTGGCTCAAATGGGCGGTCCGCCGGGCAAACCAAATCTCGTGGTGAGCGTTTCGGCGCGACACGTTCACCTGGCCGATCGTGATGTCGAGACGTTGTTCGGGGCCGGACATCGGTTGACGGTGGCGAAGGATCTTTATCAAGACGGCTTTTTTGCGGCGGAAGAGACGGTCATGGTCGTCGGTCCCCGGCGTCGGATGTTGCCGACGGTTCGTATTTTGGGTCCCACGCGGCCCGAGAGCCAGGTGGAGTTGGCGTTCACCGACGGCATTTCGTTGGGCATCGACATGCCGATCCGCGCGAGCGGCGATCTTCAAGGTTCGCCCGGCTGCGTGTTGGTCGGCCCGAAAGGCGTCGTGGAGTTGAAACAGGGCGTAATTCGCGCGGAGCGCCACGTCCACATGGGCCCCGCCGATGCGGCTTATTACGGTGTGAAGGACAAGGATCGCATGAGTTTGCGCGTCGCGTCGAATTGCGGAACGATGTTTGAGAACCTGCTGGTGCGCGTGGGCCAGCGCATCAAGTTGGAAGTGCATCTCGACACGGACGAGGGCAACGCTTGCGACATCGACCATGCCAGCAGCGTGGAATTGTTGAAACGGTGAAGGAGATACGGAGGCCAGTGGCTCCGATGGCCAGTGGTCGAAACAAATGAGGATGGCAAGAAAACCGGCCGTTGGCTTGTCGGTCATCGGTCACTCTTTTTCGGAGAAGTAACATGGCAAAAGCGATGGAAGCGTTGGGTATGATTGAAGCCAAGGGCTTCGTGGTCCTTGTCGAGGCGACCGACGCGATGATGAAAGCCGCGAACGTACAGTTTCTCGGCTGGGACAAGGTTGGCAGCGGGTTGGTCAGCGCGTTTGTGACCGGCGATGTGGCCGCGGTGAAAGCCGCCACCGACGCCGGCGCGGCCGCGGGCGGACGAATCGGCGAGATCGTCAGCGTGCAGGTGATTCCGCGTCCGCACGACGATCTGAGCGTGGTGTTGCCGTCGAGCAAGAAGTCGGCCTGAGCCGACGTGGATTCCGACCCTCGCGGAGGTGTTTTTAATGAAAACCGCACGGGCCGGAAATCGAAAGCCAACTCAACCAAGAACCATTAGAAAAAGGGAAGTGAGTGCTATGCAAGACGCCATTGGATTGATCGAAACGAAGGGCCTGGTGGCGCTGGTCGAGGCGACCGACGCGATGGCCAAAGCCGCGAACGTGCAAATCGTCAAGCGCGTGCAGATCGGCGGCGGACTGGTCACCACGGTGGTCCGAGGCGACGTCGGCAGCGTGCGGGCCGCCGTGGAAGCGGGCGCCAACGCCGCTTCGCAAGTCGGCGAGCTCGTGGCCAGCCACCTGATTCCTCGACCCGCCGACGGGATCATCGCGGCCTATTTGAGCTAACCGGCAGCGGTCCGCCTTTTTTGGGGATGTCGGGCGGTCGTCCGAGACGGCCGTCCGCGAACCTTCGCCATGAAAATCCTTGTTGCCAACTTGGGCTCGACGAGTTTCAAGCACCGGCTGTTCGACATGACCGACGAGCGGCAATTGGCTCGCGGCGGCATCGAACGGATCGGCTCGTCCGAAAGCCGTTGCATGATCGACATCGGCGGCCGTCGGCAGGAAAAAACTCTGCGCGTGCCCGACCATGCCGAAGCGGTGCGACAATGCCTCGCGCAATTGACCGATCCGCGGACCGGCTGCCTGACCGACGCCGCCGAGGTGTCGGCCATTGCGTTCAAGGCGGTGCATGGCGGGCGAATGTCCGGCGTTCAGCGGGTCACGCCCGATTTATTGGACGCGATGGAGCAAATGCGCGATGTGGCGCCGGCCCACAATCCGCCTTACGTGGCCGCCATGCGGCTGTTGAGCGACAAGCTGCCCGAGATTCCGCTGGTCGCGGCGTTCGAGACCGATTTTCACCGGACGATTCCCGATCGCAATCGTTATTACGCCATTCCCTACGAGTGGGCCGAGCGGGCGTTGGTGCGTCGCTATGGTTTTCACGGTGCGAGCCATCGCTACATCGCCACGCGGACGGCGGAATTGCTTGGACCGGGTCTGCGAATCGTCTCGTGCCACTTGGGCGGGTCGAGCTCCGTCTGTGCGATCCGCAATGGGCAAAGCGTGATGTCGAGCATGGGGTTCAGCCCTCAGAGCGGACTGCCGCAGAACAATCGCGTGGGCGACCTCGATCCATTCGCATTGCCGGTGTTGATGCAACACACCGGGAAATCGCTCGACGAGGTGCTTGCGATTTTGACCAGCCAAAGCGGACTGCTGGGGCTCAGCGGCGCGTGCAACGACATGCGCGATCTCGTCGAGGCGATCGCCGGCGGCGACACCCGGGCGCAGCTCGCGTTCGACGTGTTCGTGGCCGACGTGCGGCGTTATCTCGGCGCGTGCCTGGTCGAGCTGGGCGGCGCCGACGTTTTGGTGTTTACCGGGGGCATCGGCGAAAATCAATCGGTCGTGCGGGCCGCCGTAAGCGACGGATTGGAGTCGTTGGGCATCGCCATCGATCCGGAGGCCAATCGGGCGGCCAAGGGCGAGGCGAAAATCAGTGTGCCGCAAAGTCGCACGCAGGTGTGGGTCGTTCCGACCAACGAGGAAATCGTCGTCGCCCGACAGGCCGCGAAACTCCTTTCTGAAAAAGGGCCATCGCCATGTTGATCGCCAAAGTGACCGGATCGCTGGTTTCGACGGAAAAAGTGGAGTCGATGGTCGGCCACAAACTGTTGACGGTCGAGCCGTATCGGCTGGATCCGAAAACGCGCAAACGGTTGACGACGACCGGACGCGTGATGGTGGCGGTCGACACGGTCGGGGCGGGCGTCGGCGAGTTAGTGCTGCTGACCCAGGGTTCCAGCGCCCGGCTCACGCCCGAGACGAAATCGTTGCCGGTCGACACCGTCGTGATCGGCATCATCGACAGCATACACATCGATCATGCGTCGGTGTACGACAAGGAAAAATAGCGTAGCCGCCGCGATCGTGCGGCGAGGAAAAAACGAGAGGACGGATCATGCACGTCGACGAGGCTTTGGTGCGCAGCGTGGTGGAGCAGGTGTTGACGCGATTGGGCGGGGCGCCGGTCGGCGGCGGCGCTCAGGGACGGTTCGGACTGTTCACCGACGTCGATCAAGCGGTGGCGGCCGCCCGCGAAGCGTTTGAGATGCTCTCGAAGCGAACGTTGGACGACCGCAAGCGGATCGTGGCGCATATCCGACGCATCGCGGTCGAGCAGCGCGTCGAGTTGGGCACGATGGAGATGGAGGAGACGAAGATCGGGCGGCTCGAACACAAAATCGACAAGCTGATCGGCGCGGCCGGCGCGGTGGGCGTCGAGTTTCTCCGCAGCGAAGTGTTCAGCGGCGACCACGGGCTGTCGGTCATCGAGCACGCCCCGTTCGGCGTGATCTGCGCCATCACGCCGGTCACGCATTCGTTGCCGACGATCACTTGCAACGCGATCAACATGATTTCGTCGGGCAACACCGTCGTGTTCAATCCGCATCCGGGCGGGCGACGCATCGCGGCCGAAGGCGTTCGCCGGTTCAACGAAGCGATCTACCGCGACCTGGGCATCGACAACCTGATGTGCGTCCTTACCGAGCCGACGCTCGAATCGGCCGACTTGCTGTTCAAGCACCGCAGCGTCAATCTGATCATGGTGACCGGCGGACCGGGCGTGGCTCGCGCGGCGATGCAGCAGCCGAAGCGAGCCATTGTGGCCGGGCCGGGCAATCCGCCGGTCGTGGTCGACGAGACCGCCGATTTGGACCGCGCGGCGCGCGACATCATCAAAGGCGGCGCCTACGACAACAATCTGCTGTGCATCGCCGAAAAGGAAGTGTTCGCCGTCGATTCGATTTTTGACCCGCTGATGGCCGCCATGGAACGCGCCGGCGCCGTGCGGCTCAACGCCAAAGAGATCGACGCGCTTAGCCGCGTGGCCATCGCCACCGTGGGCGACGGTACCCACAAGCACGACGTGGCCGCCAAAGAGTTCATCGGCAAGGACGCGTCCGTGCTGGCCCGGGCCGCCGGCAAGACGGTCGCCGCCGAGGTCGAAATGCTTTTCGGCGAGACCGACGAGTCGAACCCATTCGTGCCGGTCGAACAAATGATGCCGTTCGTGCCGTTCGTGCGCTGTCGTAATGTGGACGAGGCGATCGAAAAAGCCAAGCTGTACGAACACGGTTTTCACCACACGGCGTTGATTCACTCGAACAACGTCCGCAACATGACGCGCATGGGCAAAGCGTTGGACACGACGATTTTTGTCAAAAACGGCCCGTGTTTGGCGGGATTGGGCAACGGCGGCGAGGGGTATGGCTCCTATTCGATCGCCGGTCCGACCGGGGAAGGCATCACCACGCCGTTGACTTTCACGCGGGAACGCCGCTGCACGATGGTCGACGATTTGCACATTTTGGGGAACTGAACGATGTACGTCGGCCGCGTCCTAGGCAGCGCTTCCGCAACGGTAAAACATCCTTCGATGGAAGGCTGGAAGTTGCTATTGGTCATGGCGTTGCAGGCCGACGGCCGGACGGTCGAGGGCGATCCGATTTTGGTGGTCGATGCGCTCGGCGCTGGACGAGGCGATCGGGTAATGATCACCAGCGATGGCATCGGCGCCCGAGAGATGGTCGGCGACATGCAATCGCCGGTGCGATGGTCTGTTTTGGGGATTTGTGATCCGTGAACGCGACACTCCAACATATCGAACGGATTGTGCGCGACGTGCTCGCGGAGTTGGACGTTGCGCCTCGGACCGCCGTTGCGACGGCGCCCAAGACCGTCGCCATTGCGTCCCAGGTCGCCGCTCCGACGTCCGATGCCCAATCGCTGACGCTGGATGTCCGGGTGGTGACGATGAACGACCTTGCGGGCCGGCTGGACTCGGTGCGACGGGTGTCGGTCCCGCGACGGGCGATCGTCACGCCGTCGGTGCGCGACGAGTTGATTCGCCGCGGCATCGCGTTGGAGTGGGCCGATCCGACGGCTCCGCCGCCGGCGCAGGCGACGCGATTGACGATGGTCGCCATGGGCGTCGACGTCGACATGGCGGCGTTGGCGGCCGGATTGGCGTGCGAGGGATTGACGGTGGAGCCCCGCGAGACGGATTGCCTGATTGCAGCCACGGATCAACTGGCAACCGAACTGACCGAGTCCGACACGCTGGCCGCGCTGCTGACCCGGCATACGGCCACGGCGTTGTGCCTGGCCAATCGGCGTCGCGGCGTTCGGGCCATCAGCGCCGTCGACACGGCGGGCGTGGCGTCCGCTTCGGCGCAGGTCGGCGCGAATCTGCTGGTGGTCGATCCGTCGCCGTGCACGTTTTTTCGATTGAAACAGATGATCGCCGAGTTTTGCCGATTGGGCGTGCGCGCGTGCCCGAAGGTTTTTCGTGCGGAGCTTGGTTAGAGGAGCGTTTTGTCATGCGAATTGCCGACGTGTTGGGGACGGTCACGCTGAGCGTCGCGCATCCGTCGTTGCAGGGCGGCGTGTTCAAGCTGGTCGGACCGCTGAGTTGGGACGATTTGGCGGGCCGCGCGACGGAACCGCTCGAAGAGATTGTAGTGTGGGATCCGCATGGAGCCGGACTGGGCAGCCGCATCGCCATCAGCGAGGGCCGCGAAGCCGCGATGCCGTTCCACCCCGACGTCAAACCCCTTGATGCGTATAATGCGGCGATTCTCGATCGGTTGGAGTACGAGCCGTCCGAGATTTCGTCGGTGCAGTGAATCCAGTGAAAGGTTGCACTATGATCAACATCCATAAAATCAAACAAGAAATCTGCGACATCGGCGACCGGCTCTACAAGAAGGGCTTTGCCGCGGCCAACGACGGCAACATCAGTTGTCGGGTGGACGAACATCAGGTGCTTTGCACGCCCACGCTGATCTCGAAGGGATTCATGAAGCCCGACGACATCTGCGTGGTCGACATGAACGGCAAGCAAATTTCGGGCAAACGCAAGGCCACCAGCGAAATCAAGCTGCATCTGGCGATCATGCGGGAGCGGCCCGAAGTGAAGTCGGTCGTCCATTGCCACCCGCCGCACGCCACCGCGTTCGGCATCGCCCGAGAGCCCGTGCCGCTGTGCGTGCTGCCCGAGGTCGAAATTTTCCTGGGCGAGGTGCCGATCGCCCGCTATGAAATCCCGGGAAGTCAGGAGTTCGCCAACACGATCCTGCCGTTCGTGAAGAAGTCGAACGTCATCATTCTGGCCAACCACGGCACGGTCAGTTTCGGCGAGACGGTCGAAAAGGCCTACTGGTGGACGGAAATCTTGGACGCCTACTGCCGCATGTTGATGTTGGCCCGCGGCCTGGGGTCGGTCAACTATTTCACTGAGCCGGAGGCCCGAGCGCTGTTGGACCTGAAGCAAAAATGGGGACTGCAGGATCCGCGCGCGGAGATGAAAAACTGCGATATCTGCGCGAACGACGCTTTTCGCAACAGTTGGCGAGAAGCGGGCGTCGAGCGCAAGGCGTTCGAGCCGCCGCAACCGTCCGCTTCGAGCGCGGCGCAAGGCAACGCCGATCAGGAGGCCCTGATTCAGGCGATCACCACGCGCGTGATGGAAATGCTCGCCAAACGATCGTAACAACAACACGAACGCCGGCGAGCGGACGCCCACAGTAGGCCGCGGGACGATCGGCTTCAGACGACCCGGCAAATAAAGCACTTTAAATACTCGCTCTCCAGGCACGCGGCGCTGACCGGATGGTCGGGCGAGGGGCCGCGCTGTTCGAGCACCTGAATTTCGCGGCCGGTTTGCTGAGCGACGCCCACCAACATATACAAGAAATCCTCGCGGCTGACGTGGCCCGAGCAACTGCACGTCACGAGCACTCCGCCCGGCGGCAACAACGCAATCGCCAAACGGTTCAGCCAGTGATAGGCTCGCATCGCTTCGTTGAGCGAGCTGCGGCTTCGGGCGAACTTGGGTGGATCGAGCACCACGGCGTCAAAACGCTCGCCGGCGTCGATCAACGCTTGCAGCGTCTCAAAACCATCGCCGCATTGGAATCGCACGTTGGTCAGCCCGTTGCGCCGGGCGTTCGATGCGGCCAACTCGACGGCTTTTTGGCTGGCGTCGACGCCCAACACGTCGCGGGCGCCGCCGTGGGCCGAGGCGGCCATCGCAAATCCGCCGCTGTAGCAAAACATGTCCAACACCCGGCGGTCGCGCAAATATCGGGCCGCCGCCACGCGATTGTCGCGCTGGTCGATGTAAAAGCCCGTCTTTTGGCCCTCGGCCAGGTCCAATTCATACTGCAACCCCTGATCGACGATCACCAACGGCCCGTCGGGCATTTGGCCCCAACACGGCCCGTCGCGCAGCTCCAGCCCCTCGCTACGGCTGACGCCTCGTTCCGTTCGGATCACCATGCCGCGCGGATGCGTCAGCTCGGCCAGCATCGTAAGGATCGACGGCAAACGAACCGCCATGGCCTTGGCGGTCACTTGCAGGGCAAGATAGTCGCCGTAGCGATCGACCACCAGACCGCTCAGCCCGTCGCCCTCGCTGAAAACCAATCGAGCGGCGCCGTTCGGGACGTCGTAGCCGAGTTGCCGTCGCAGTTCGAGGGCGGTTTCGAGCCGGCGTCGCCAGAACGAATCGTCGAGCGCCTCGGCGGCGTTCCACGTATAGAGCCGCACGCGGATTCGGCTTTGGCGGTTGAACACGCCGCGTGCGATGAACTTTCCCTTGTCGGACAACAGATCGACCACGTCGCCGTCGGCCGGGTTGCCTTCGACCCGATCCACCGCCGAATCGAGCACCCAAGGATGCCGGCCGTAAAAAGGTCGGGCTTTGCGAGGCTTCAGGATGACTTCCGGCATGGTGATCGAACTCGTTGTGGGGGAGATGTGTCTAAACCAACCAGTCAGTGTAAGCAGCCGTACCCCGGGTGGCAATGGACCTTGCAAGCAACCATCGGTTCGGTCAGAATAGAGAATCTGCTCCAAGATCATCAACCAACTTGCCTTCGGCCGAACATCGCCGCGAGGCCCGGTGGTCTTGGGGTCTCGGTTTGAACCCAAAGTCCATGAGTCACCCCCCAACGAAACAAGATCCCTACATCGCCTGGCGAACGCCCGATTTTCGGTGCTTTGAGCTGAGTTGGTTCGCCATGACGTTCTCGAAGCAGATCGAGCGGCTGGCGATCGCCGTCTATTTCGTCAATCTTTACTCTTCGTCCGACGCCGCGTTGGCGTTGGCCATGATGGGCCTGGTCCAAGCCGCGCCGATCATGTTGCTGGCCATCTTCGGCGGACAGCTCGCCGATCGGTTCGATCGTCGCCGGCTGTGGATCGACACGCTTGTGGTGAACGTCGTGGTGTCGATCGGGCTGATCGCGGCGGTTTGGCACAACAGCTCGCCGGTGTGGATTTACGTCCTGTTGGCGCTCAATGCGACGGCCCAATCGGTCGGCAGCCCGTCGCGTGCGGCGTTGCTGCCCCAGTTGGTCTCGCGCGAAGCGTTCACCAATGCGGTCACGTGGAACAGCACGATGTTTTATATGGGCTCGGTGACCGGTCCGGCCATCGGCGGGGCAATCCTGGCCGTTTGGCACAATCCGGCCTCCGCGCTGGTCGCCGTGGCCGTTTGGCGGCTGGTGGCCTTGCTGGCCGTTTGGCGGATTCGTCATCGGCAGGCTGTCGGCGACGGACAGGAGATCTCTTGGGAAAGCGTCGTGGCGGGCATCCGGTTTGTCTGGAAAACCAAGCTGATTCTTGCCAGCATCACGCTCGATATGTTCGCGGTCCTACTGGGCGGCGTGACTTACCTGCTGCCGATTTTTGCCAAAGACATTTTGCACGTCGGCCCGCTGGGGCTCGGATTTCTGCAGGGCGCCGACGCCATTGGGGCCACGTGCATGGCGGTGATGCTGGTCCACCTGCCGCCGATGCGCCGGGCGGGCGTCACACTGTTGTGGGCGGTCGCCGGGTTCGGGCTGGCCACCATCCTATTTGGAGTGTCCACTTGGTTCTGGTTCTCGATGGCCATGATGTTCCTGGTCGGCGCGTTGGACAACATCAGCGTCGTTGTGCGTCACACGTTGGTCCAGATGCTTACGCCCGACGAAATGCGGGGCCGAGTGTCGGCCGTCAACAACGTGTTCATCGTCGCCTCGAACGATCTTGGCGGATTGGAGTCCGGGCTGACCACCTGGCTGTTCGGCAGCGCGATGCTCTCGGCGGTTTTCGGCGGCGTCGGCACAATGCTGGTCGTCGTGACCGTGGCGTGCCTCTGGCCCGAGATCCTGCGGATCGGCTCGCTCCAGTCGATCTGCCCGGTCATGATCGAATCGGAGGACGAAACGCCAAACTTATAACGGATCCAAACCACCCGGCGAAATCTAAAAGGAATGGGGCCGTCTGAACATTAGGACGCATTTCACAAACCTGTAGCGTGTCGATCGTTTTCGGCACCGCGGGCCCCCACCGTGAACCGCCGGGCCATGAACGTTCACCACTAGGCCTCCCCGTTTTCTTGCTGGGGCGCCTGATTTTCGCTCTTCATCTTGGAGGACAAAAAAGGCCTTGCGCAACTCGTTGTTGCACAAAGCCTTACAGAGCTGGGGAACAAGGATTTGAACCTTGACTAAGTGATCCAGAGTCACTTGTGCTGCCGTTACACTATTCCCCAAAGTCGTCGTAAGCACTTGCTAATTAAAGGCTTGCGACTGAAGTTACTCGCCCCTCCTTGGTGGCAATCTCCGACACGACAGGTGAACACGACAGTACCCCCTCTTGTGGAGAATGCTGTTCGGCCTGAACTATCCTTTAATCGGAGAGCCATTATGCCCCATTCTACCAAAGCCAAGAAGCCTGCCAAGCCGTATTCCGATTTCCCCCTCTACCCTCATCGGAATGGTCAGTGGGCGAAAATCATTCGGAGAAAGGAATACTATTTCGGCTCCTGGAAGACCGGAACCTGGCAAGACGCCTACGAGCGATTCAAGCAGGAGGCCCCCGCGCTGTACGACCGGCAAGTGGCCCGTTCGACCAGCCCTTCATTGAGTTGTGTGGGATGGAACGCCCGGCGCTGGCGGCTGTTGCCGGTCACCCGCGGAAAGTCCCATACGTTTCCGGGCACCTTGCCGCCGGAGGCGGCCCGCTTGTCACCGTTGAGTTGCCGCCAACTCGGCACCCGAATCTGGTTCGGATAGATGGGTGCGCGCTTGTGGCGAAACCGGAGCATCGGCCGCTCGGCCGGCGCGCAGTCGTTGTTGTTGCACTGGAAGAAGGTGTAGTGTTGGTAGAACGGTTTGATCTCGATATCGCGGTGCGTTTCGCCGTAGTTGTACGCCCAATGCTTTACCGCTAAGTCCCACAGGCTGTTGTAGCTCAGCCAGGTGATGCCGCAGTGCGGGATCGTCTTGGCCATCACGTCGGCGAGCCAGTCGATGTAGCCCTTACGCGGCCGATCCTGATAGCCGTTGAGCTTCAGCCCAAGCGAGTCCGGTGGGTCCAGAAAGCAACAGGGGAAGTCGCCCAGCGTCGGCAACACGTCGAGAACGTCGCCCTGGATCAATCGGTGTCGCACGGCTACGTTTTCCTCTTCACTGCGACATACGTGCCGACCCAGCCGCCAAGTGCGTAGGCGGCACACGCCAGGACGCATCTCTCGACGATCAACACGGTGGACACCAACGTGCAGAAGTAGATCAGCACGGACATATTTGCTGCGCTGATCGCCCGCTTTGCCTGGATGTCGTTGACGCATCGCGTCCACACCACATCCAGCGAGAACCCACAGACGAAGGCCAGCAGAATCAACAGCATAGGTGTGCCTCAGTGAGTTCGCCGACGAGGTTGTGACAAACAGGACATTCGAGGCTGAAGAACTGGCCGTAGGGGACCACCGCCGTCCAGACATGCCCGCAGCGCCGGCATACGGCGAAGCCGCTGATCCATTTATCGAGACTGAAGTCTTCCATCGCATCACCTCGTCAAAGACCAAGCACGCGATGCGTCCATGCCGGTCCGAAATAGCCGTGCATGAATTGTCGAAGGGTAGCGGCGTCCGGCGCGGTGCGGAGACGAGTCAGATAATCGCTGGTGACCCCGGACGCGCGAGATAGAACCATCGCCCGCTCGATTTGCCACATAATGAAGGCACGCATCTGCGGATCATCCGAGCCGGCCAGCCGCGACAACAATGAAGTCGACGGCCACGCCGATATGTCGGTGCGGTTCGACGACCAGGCGAGACGTACCAATCCACGATGGGCAATCGGTACGGCGGGACTGTGCCGGCTGCGGGCGATTTCTGGATTTTCCTTTTTGGTATGTGAAGGTACTGGACACATAGGCCAGCATTAGGTAGGATCGTGAACATGAAAAAGAAACGAACCAACTTGATGACTGACCAATTGCGACAGGCAATCGATGATTGTGGCCTGACGCGATATGAAATCGCCAAGCAAACCGGCATCGACGAAAGCGCCTTGGCAAAGTTTTACAACGGGCATCGCGGCCTTTCGATGGAAGCGTTGAATGCCCTGGGCGAGTTCCTACAACTGAAGATCATCCTTGGGCGGAAGCCTGAGACGACAGGGAAATAGATTATGGCCAGCATTGCAAAGGATAAAAACGGTTGCCGGCGGATTCTGTTTGTCGCTCCTGATGGACGGCGGCCGACAATTCGGTTGGGCAAGGTGTCCCAACGAGCGGCCGAAAGCATCAAATACCGCGTGGAGCAACTGTTGGAATGCCTCATGTTGAACCGGCCTATGGAAGCCGACTTGGCCCAGTGGGTGACGGACCTTGAGCCACGCTTGGCGAAGAAACTGGCACGGTTTCCCTCCCACGTTGTTTGCGATTGGTTGGGCAACAGCGAAGACGTCGCCCGAAAGCACTACTATCAAACCACCGACGCCCACTTTGCCGAAGCCACAGCCGGCCCAGTGGAAAGCGGCGCAGAAAGCGGCGCACAGACGGCGCAAAATGCGGCGCAGCGAGTACGCGTCGGGAATCGTGGAGATTCGCAAAATGAATCACAACTCGTTGCCAGTACGCCGCTTTTGCAATTTGACGCGA
>JAJFVC010000024.1 GCA_021372005.1 Planctomycetaceae bacterium
TTGGCGTGAATCGATCGCATGATCTCGCGGAGCCGGCGGTCGACCTCCTCACGCGGCCAGCGCATGACGCCGGCGTTTTGGGTCATCTCGAGGCCCGAGGTGGCCACGCCGCCCGCATTGGCCGCCTTGCCCGGCCCGTACAAAATCTTCGCTTCGAGGAACACGTCGACGCCTTCCGGCACGGTCGGCATGTTCGCGCCCTCGGCTACGCAGGTGCAGCCGTTTTTGACCAGCATGCGGGCGTCGTCCGCGCTGATTTCGTTTTGCGTAGCGCTGGGGAACGCCATGTCGCACTTGACCATCCAGGGCTTTTCTTTCGGGAGGTATTGGGCGCTCTTAAATTGTTCGCAATATTCAGAAATCCGACCGCGGCGGTTGTTCTTGAGGTCCATGACCCAGGCCAGCTTCTCGTCGTTGATGCCGTCCAGGTCGACGATCGTGCCGCCGGAGTCGGACAGCGTCACGACTTTCGCGCCGCCGTGGTTCAGCTTCTCGACGGTGTATTGGGCCACATTGCCGGATCCGGAGACGACGGCCGTCTTGCCCGCGAGACTTTCGCCGCGGGTCGCCAACATTTCCTCGGCGAAATACACCGAGCCGTAGCCGGTCGCCTCGGGCCGGATCAGCGAGCCGCCGAACTCAAGCCCCTTGCCGGTCAGCACGCCGCAGAATCGGTTGGTGATCCGCTTGTATTGGCCGAACAAGAAGCCGATCTCGCGTCCGCCCACGCCGATGTCGCCGGCCGGCACGTCGGTGTCGGGCCCGATGTGGCGGTACAGCTCGGTCATGAACGACTGGCAGAACCGCATCACCTCATGGTGACTCTTGCCTTTGGGGTCAAAGTCGGAGCCGCCCTTGCCGCCGCCCATCGAAAGCGTGGTCAGGCTGTTTTTGAACACCTGCTCGAACGCCAAAAACTTCAGCACGCCGAGGTTGACGGTCGGATGAAAGCGGAGTCCGCCTTTGTAGGGACCGATCGCGCTGTTCATCTCGATGCGATAGCCGCGGTTGACTTGCACCTCGCCGTGATCGTCGATCCACGGCACGCGGAAGATCAAAACCCGCTCGGGCTCGACGAGCCGTTCGAGGATTTTAGCCTTGCGATAGGCCGGCGTGGCGTCGACTACGGGCATGACGGACTCGACCACCTCGCGCACGGCTTGGTGGAACTCCGGCTGATTGGGGTTTTGGGCGACGACGTGATTCATGAAATCGTCGATGCTCGTCGGCGAAGATTTGGCGGAACGGAGATGTTCCAGGACAGCAGGGCTCATGGTTTTGTTTTCCTTGGGTTGATGGTCGCAAAGGTTTTGGAGTTACCGGTGGCTGTCGCGGCCGGTCGCGGTCGTTCGGCGAACAGATCGCATTCCGTGATCCAGGTGCCCCGCTGACGCAGGCGGCAGCTTTTGCCCTTTTTGCAGCGAACGCAAAGCCCGATTGCCGTTGCCATGCGGTTCCTCGAACTCTTCAAGGGGGACAAAGGGTGATGGAATGGAGGTTTACAGGGTCATCTCGGAGCGATGGGATTGGCGTCCTGACGCAGTAGAAAGTCAACTATATTGCCACAAATCGGCAACGACGCGCCGGAACTCCAACGTCTGGATTGTACCGAGACAAGTCGAAAAACTCAAGTATTTCGGCGAAAACGGCGTTTGTGCCAAGTTTCTGAAAGACTTGTGAAAGCAAATAAACGGCAAAACTGCCAATCAAGATGTCTTTCTAGTGTCAAAAAACAGCGAAATAATTGGCGCAAAAACCTTGCGCGTGGTAGAATTGCCATATTCGATGGCCAAGGAAAGAAATCGCCCGAACCGTCGGTTTTCCACAGACTACCGTCCCAGACCATAGCCATGGATAAAAAAGAACGAAACAGCGTCGCCATCCTGGCCGCACTGCACAAAATCGGCGGCCCGGCCAATTCGGCCAATCTGGCGCAGTTCTTGGCCGCTTCCGGCCACACGATGAGCGAGCGCACCATCCGCCTGTATCTGGCCCAGTTGGACGCCGAGGGGCTCACCGTGCCGTGCGGCAAACGAAGGGCCATCACTGAAAAAGGCATGGCCGAACTGCACGCCATCGACACCTTTCGAAGGGTTGGCTGCCTGTCGGCCAAAATCGATCAGATGGCCTACAGCATGACGTTCGACACCGTCACGCGCACCGGTCTGGTGGTGGTCAATATGTCGCTGGTCGATCCAAAGCAGCTCGACCTCTGCAAGGAAGACGTCTGCAAGGTGTTCGCTTGCGGTTACGCGATGGGCAACCTGCTGGCGTTGTTGCGGCCGGGCGAAACACTCGGCGGTTGGACCGTTCCGCCCGACAAATTGGGCTTCTGCACGGTCTGCTCGATCACGCTCAACGGCGTGCTAATGAAACACGGCGTGCCTACCACGTCGCGATTCGGCGGGCTGTTGGAGCTGCGCGACGGACAGCCGACCCGGTTCGTCGAGATGATCCATTACGACGGCACCAGCATCGATCCGTTGGAGGTGTTCATTCGCAGCGGCATGACGGACTACCTCGGCGCGATTCGGGACGGCAACGGGCTGATTGGGGCGGGTTTTCGCGAGATGCCCGAAAATTGCCGCGACTTGGCCATGCAAGTGGCCGAGCGGGTGTCGGCGATCGGGTTGGGCGGATTCATGGCGATCGGTTGGCCGGACCAGCCCGTGTTGGAGTGGCCGGTGACGCCGGGGCGGCTTGGCGTCGTGATGATCGGCGGCCTAAACCCCATCGCGATCTTGGAGGAACGTGGATTTCGCGTTCACTCACGGGCCTTGGCGGGCCTTTTGGAGTACAACCGGCTGTTCCACTTCGCCGAATTGCCGAAAATGCTCAAGCAGATTTTGAAATAGGACGTCGCCGCGGTCGGTCCTGTTGGATGATTTCTTGAGCTATCCTTGAATTAGCCGGAGAGGCAAGATCCATAGGCCGGATTTTCGCGGTTTTCGACTGCAACGGCTCCGTGGATTCTGCCGATAGTATGGGTGAACGAACTCGATGAAATCGAACTTCCTGCCTGGTATTCCGACGGAGGTGCCAAACAATTAGCGTGAGCCAAGGTCTCCTTCACAGCTAGTGCAGAAGCACGCTTGACCTTCGCTCGTCTCGCAGCGACGCATCCAGTCGCAATCGGCGGGAAGTTTGAGTTTTTTCGCCACGTTGTCCACAATGAACAACGTGGCGATTTTTATGCGCACGAAAGATTACATGCGTGCGATTACGACGCAATCGTAGGACATTGGCAGGCCGAATCGATTCGTTTTGCAGCCGGCGTGGCAAGTTACGGCTTTTCGGGCGCGGCCTTTTGCTTCAACTGAAGAACGGGTTTCTTCTGGTCCGAGGAGGCGTTCTTGGGGGCGTCCTTCGCGTCGACCGGGCCGAGCAACTTTTCCAACTCCTTCTTGAGCGACGGGCCGCGAACGTTCAAAGCCACCACCCGACCGTCCTTGCCGACCAAAATCATCATCGGCACCGACAACACGCCGTAATAAGTTGCCGTCGAATTGTTCGAATCGTCGCTGAACATGATCGGCCAGGGAATTTTGTTCTTCTTGATGAACTCTTCCAAGTCGGCTCGCCGTTGGTCCAAGCTGATGCCGACGATCTCAAATCCTTTGCCGTGATAGAGCTCATAATAGTTCAGCAAATTGGGAAGTTCGGCGAGGCACGGCTCACACCACGTGGCCCAAAAATCGACGAGCACGACCTTGCCGGCAAAATTCGACCACTGGAACGGCTGGCCGTTCAGCAGTTTACCCTCGATCTTCATTTCTTGACCGACCAGCGACAATCGACGACAGATGCCGTCCAACACTTTGCTGAACTCCGCCATTCTCGAATCTTTGCTGGCGGCAAACGTCTTGGCCAGCGATTGGTACGTCTCGAGCGCCAGCTTGTCGTCGCCGGTCAATTCGGCCAAACGCCCGGCCAAGAACGCCAAACTAACATCGGCAGGTTGCGGCGGCGCTTGTTCGAGAAATTTGACCGCCGCAACGATCGCTTTCTTCATGGCGTCGCGGCCGTCCATCAGGGAGCTTCGCAGTCCCATCTGAAGCCGAAATCCTTCGACTTCACGGGCGAACTTTCCAAAGCCGCCTTTTTTCAACTCCTCGGCAAACGCCGGAAGCTCTTCGGGCGGGATCATGTTCATCTTCACTTGCACGCCGAATTCCATCTCTTCTTCGTTCGGCTTGCCGGCCAGGATGCGGTTGGCCGCCGTCAGAATCGCCGCGCGCATCTTGCGGGTCTGCTCGCGGGTCTGCTCGTCGCGGGGCGGCTCCGTGATTAGTTTTTTGATATAGCTGATCAACTGCTGCGGCGTGCCTTCGGGCACGGCGAACCGGTCGGGCTCCGTCTTTTTTGCGGCGGGTTCGACCGATTTGGCCGATGCGGCGGGTTTTTGGACGGGCGCCGACTTTTGGTCCGCAGCCCAGCCCATACAGGCCACCATGCACAGCGCCACCGTCCAACAGATCGTCCGATCAACTCGAAACATAGAAAATTGCTCCCGCAAAAAAGGTGAAATGTCTTTGAAATCGCTGTCCCGAAGGATGCCCCGTCACGTCGGTCAGTTGTGTTTGTTCGATGCTTTCCAGAATTTAGGAATCGCCGCGGACTCCTCGCTGAATGATCGCCCACGCCTCGTCGGCCGTTTCGGCAAAGTCCAACAATTGCAGGTCTTGGTCGGCGATCGTGCCCTGATCGGCCAGGAAGTCCAGGTCGACCACATGACGCCAGTACTCTCGGCCGAACAGAATGATCGGGATCGCCTGCATCCGCCCAGTCTGGCGAAGCGTCAGCGCGTCGAACAACTCGTCGAGCGTGCCGAACCCGCCCGGAAACGCCACCAACGCCTTCGCCCGCAATAAAAAATGCAGCTTTCGCATGGCGAAATAGTGGAACTGGAAACAGAGGTCGGGCGTGATGTACGGATTCGGTTGTTGTTCGTGGGGCAGACGGATGTTCAGTCCGACCGACTTCGCTCCAACGTCCGACGCGCCACGATTGGCTGCTTCCATAATGCCCGGCCCGCCGCCGGTCACGATCACATAGTCGCGCTCGTGATTGGTCTGACACGCCGCCGACACCAACCGGGCGAACTCACGAGCCGCGTCGTAAAAGCGGCTCCGCTCCAAGAGGTTTTTGGCGCGGATCACGTCGCGGACCGCGCGGGGATCGTCGGGCGATTGGGCCAACCGGGCCTGCGCGTCGTCCAGGCGTCGTTGGGCCGCCGAGCGTTCGATGATTTGCGTGCTGCCGAACACAACAATCGTCGAACGGATGTTGTGCTCGCGGAGATAGATCTCCGGCTTCAGCAACTCCAGCTCCAATCGCGCTGCGCGCAACTCCGGCCGAGCCAAAAAATCCACGTCGCGATAGGCCACGCGGTAGCTCGGCGACTCCAAAATACGCGACAAACGATCGTCGGAATGTTGGGGCATAAGATTCCTTATTTTACCCAAACGACCAGCCGCCGGCAAGCAGCCATGCCGTCGTCAGCAGGCCGAGCGTCAGGCATGGCGGGCATCGTCGCTTTGCATGGATGGCCCATTGCGCCGCCTCGAGGCACAACGACACGGCGACGATCGGCAACGCACCGTCGCCCAGGCAAAGCACGACGCAGATCAGCCCCAACCCGTAGCCGACGGACTGTTGACGCAACAGGGCCACGGCCCAAACGATTGCCGCCGCGAGACCGGCCGTCGGACCGCTCCAGTCGGCTGTCCAATCGGGCAACGTTGGACCGCCGGAGAGTCGCCAGCCGAACCGCGCCGCGACGGCCAACCCCAGCGATATCAAAAACAACCGCCACGGCGGACGATGGCCGTCGTACTCCATCAGGCCCGCGCATAGCAACGTGCACAACAGCGTCAAGTGCACCGGATAGCTCGTGTCGAGCCGATCCATCTCGACTGCGCCCAACGCGCCGAACAACAACCCGGTGACGGCCTCGACCGCCGGATACCGAATCGAGATCGGATTGTGGCACTGCCGGCATCGGCCGCCCAACGCGATCCAGCCCAGCACCGGCACGTTGTCGTACCAGCGAATCGGCTTGCCGCATTTCGGACAGTGCGACGGCGGGCGAATCAGGCTCGATCCCAACGGAAGCCGATAGATGACGACGTTCAAGAAACTGCCAAACACCGCTCCCAACACGGACAACCAGAGGATCAACAGCCAGGCGGCGAGATTCAGTTCAAACATCGTCCTAAATCATACCATGCAACGGGCCGCCGGGGGCCGCCAACGCATCCACGCGGCGTGTGACCGCCGGGTCTTCCACCAGCGGCGGGGCGTGATGCGGCTTCCGACGCGCGTCGATCACCAGCGATCCGAAGCAACCCCAATGCTTGTCCTCACAAAACGCCTCGATCCCGAAAACGTCCGACGCCGGATTACTCCGCGTAAACGTCGTCCACAGAAAATTCTCCAGCGTTTTCGTCGAAAAATCGCTGTCGTCCACCACAACAATTAAAGGAAACTCGCAAAGGGCGTCGTGTCGATTGTAACGGCTGCAAAACTGCGAGATCGCCTCCGCCGGCACGGTTGAACCCACGACCGTCGGGCCTTCAATCACCAAAACACCCGGCAACAGCACCTTCGGGCGACGAAACCCCGACGCTTCCGGCAACGCGACGCGGTCGCAGGCGGTCGGCAGCGTCCGCATGCGAGGGCCCGCTGCGGCGATCGCCAGTTTCGATCCTTCGTTCAACCGGCCGCCGGTATAATCGAGCGTGTCGATCGTGGTGCAGGTCTGAAAATGCAGGTCGCGCCGCCAATCGACTCGCTCCAACACGTGTCGCAAAAACCCAGGCACATCCTGTGCGCTCAGCGTCGGATCGTCTTCATGGGCTGCGATCCAAAGATACTTGGCCAGCGACATCTGGCCGTGGCCCAGCAGCGCGTTGGCCTCGGTGAGCAGCTCGCGCGGACATCGCGGCGACTCGTAGGGCACATAACGCTCGCTGCCGACGGCCAGCAGCAGCGGATGCACGCCGGCCGCGTCCACCGCGTGGACTTCCCGCACGCCAGGCACGTGTTTCGAGATCACCGGTCCGACCAACTCGTGGATGAATCGGCCGAACATCGTGTCCTCTTGCGGCGGACGCCCGACCACGGTGAACGGCCAAATGGCGTCGGCCCGATGATAAACGCGCTCCACTTGCAACACCGGAAAATCGTGCTGCAAACTGTAGTAACCCAAGTGGTCGCCGAACGGACCTTCCGGCTTCAACGGTTTTTGGGGGTCGATCCGCCCGACGATGCAAAAGTCGGCCTCGGCCCAGATGGGCAACCGCCCGTCGCGGCCAATCATCGGCACGCGATGACCGCCCAAGACGCCGGCCAGCATCAACTCGCTCATTCCCTCGGGCATCGGCATCACGGCGGCGAAGGTCATCGCGGGCGGTCCGCCCACAAACACGTTGACCGGCAGCGACTCGCCCCGCCGAAGCGCCGCGGCATGATGGGCCGCGATGCCGCGATGCAGTTGATAGTGCAGCCCCGCCTGGTTCGGTTCATATCGGCCGCCGGAGATCTGCACGCGATACATGCCCAAGTTGCTTCGCGCGAAACCGGGCCGATCGGGATCTTCGGTGTACACCTGCGGCAGCGTCACGTACGCGCCGCCGTCGTCTGGCCACGATTTGAGTTGCGGCAACCGATTGAGCGTCGTCTCGTGGGCCAACACGGGCCCGGTGCGGACCTTTCGCGGGCGAGTGAGCAGCGCGGCCCAGGGCGTTTTCCAATAAAGCCGGGGCCGCCGCATCAAATCGGCCGGATCGATTTGCAACGCCACAAGCCGTTCGAGCCGCCGCAACGCATGGCGAAACAAAAACCGCATGCGGTCCATCGTCCCGAACAGATTGCAGAGCATCGGGAACTGGCAGCCGACCACCCGGCGAAACAACACGGCCGGTCCGCCCGCCCGAAACAGCCGCCGCTGAATTTCCGCTGCCTCAAGGTTGGCGTCGATCCGCGCGTCGACCTGAACCAATTGTCCGGTCGCTTGCAAATCGTCGACGCATTGGCGAAGCGAGCGATCCATGGCAATGACTAGTGGCCAGTGGTCGGTGGCCAGTGATTAGAGTGAAAGTCTCATAGCGGATACTCGAAATTCTAGCCACTGGCCACTATTCAATATACCGATTGATCAAAATGGCTTTGTCGACGTTCAGATCTTGACCGCGTTGGAAGCCGACGGGCAGGGTGCGATCGATGATATAAAACGCCCGATGTCGTTCGACCTCGCCGGTGTCGGAGCCCAACTCGCGGCCAAGGCAGAGACCATCAGGGAACACCGCCTCACGTTGTGCTTGAGTCCAGCCTGACGAATCAGGATGCACGGATTCCGCGGACTTGACTTCAAAATACCCGACCGTAATCCACACGGCGTAGACATTCGATCGCGTGGTGACCAGATTGCCGAGCCGCATGAGGTTTTGATAGCGGAAGAAAGGATTCTTATCCGTGTCCGTTGCGGCTATAGTGTAAGGGACTTCAAGCAGTGCGTGATTGGGGGGGGTGACGCCTTCACGCAGCAACGTGCCGTTGATTTCCCGTGTTGGCTTCAAAGAGTTGACGCCAGGCACCAAAAGCGCGGTGCTGCCGCTGTGGAAGGGACGTGGAAATTCCGTCGGATCGTCGTTGCCGGGCAGGCTCAACTGGTTGGCGGCGGTGGTCGTGCCGGCGGTGTCGCCGCGACGATTCGCCAAAAAGGCGTTGAACGACGCCATATTGGCGGCTGTTGCGGAGAAACTTGCCATCAACCCTCCCCAAACCGTCGGACTGTAAAGCGTGTTCAGATTGATGCGTCCGGGCTCTCGATAGGCGGAGATTCGATTGAAAGGCGGATACATCTGGTTGTTCTTCAGCTTGGGCAACGTGTAATTCCACAACTGAGTCTCAGTTCCCGCAAAACGTGAAGGGGCGTACACGTAATCGAGAATTCGATAGAAACCAGGCGAATCGCCGGCGGTCGGCGACTGGAACATACCGCCCAAATAGGGGAACGGCTTGGGAAGTGAGAACGGATTGGACCCGGTTCCTACGTTGACCGTGTAAGGACCGTCGGCTGTATCAACTGTCGTGTTGGCTAACAGTTGTGAGGACCGCAAGCCCGGTGTCAGCAACAACCCCATCTGACTGACCATGGGACGATTCGGCCAATACAGCCAAGGGAACGGCGTTTGGGGATCGCCGACGTATCGGTCGCCGTACGTGGCGGAAACGGCCGTTGCTCCGAAACACGAATTCAGATAACTCAACGTGTTGACCAGACGATATGGGAAGACTTGGCCGTTCAAGTCGGGGTCGACCGTGCTGGTGGTGCCGGAGGTTGTTCCGCTTGTCTCCGCTTGCCAGAGATTGCTCGACGCAGCGCCCGCCGTAGCGCCTCGTTCGCGAGTCTGAAAACGGACAATTTCTTCAGGGCTGGGGGGCTCGCCTGCCTGCAGTCCATTGAACGACTGGAGGTCGATCGACATGGCGTCGATGGTGCGATAGGGATTTCCCGTCGCATCAAAATTTCGGCTGGGATCGGCCAGTCGCTGGAGGTAAATCACTTTGAAGGTTTGCGTGAATTTCGTCGTGCTTGTTGCCGCATTTTCCGGCGTCAAGGTATCGATCGGTATGTCATTCGCCGGCACATATTCGCCGGTGGCTGTGCCATAGGTTGCCGTACCGCCAGAACTTACATAGTGATCTTCGTAACCTGCAATAGGTTCCGAGACACAGAAACTTCTATCCGGGCCGCCTGCTTGTCCTGCGGCAGGCTCGATGGTGATGGCTACGACACGACGGGTATTCTCGGCCGGGGCCTGAGTCGTTGTGCCGGACATGGTGTGAACTTGATCGACGGCCGCATCGGGATTGGTGTTCGGCGTCAATCCAATGTAGGGCGTGTTGTTGGTGCTGCCGTCGGTGGCTCGGCCAATGTACGTAGTCCCGTTCGGGCCAATGACGGCGTAGCGGCCGGGCAGGATCGGCGCAAACTGGCTTGCGGCGCTCGGAGTCGGCTGATATTTCACATAGTTGTTCGTCGAGGCCGCCGGGGCCTTGGTGTCGGCCGGCAGCGTGACGGTGGCGGTGCCGACCGTGCCCGCTGCGAAATACACCGCGCGCTCGTAAGTGGGTTGGTTCGCGGGATCGGGGTCATCGGGATCCTTGCCCGCGTCCGCCCCGTCGACAATCACCATTCGCCACACAGGGTTGCCGTTCGGCGCGACACGATCGAGGTCGACGCCCCAAGGACTCGATGTCGCGCCGATTTGGCGGTACAAATCGGTCGGCGGCGCTTCCAGATTGGTCCAAGGATTAAACAATTCAATAAACAACGCACCACGCGGCGGAACTTTTTGGTCGAAGTTGCCATCGGTGCCACTAGAATAAGTGTGGTTGGCGCTTTCGGAATTGTCTTTGGTGTCTTTCTTTTCATCTTGCGTTCGTCGATCATGAAACGCCAAGGTCTCGCTAATCAGCAATTCGGGACGTTTGCAGCCCCAGACCACATTGATGTCGGTGTCAGGCGTGCCTGTGGACGCGGTCCAGCAGGCAGCGCCGAAGGGATTCACGGTGTATTGAAACGGCGTCATGGCCGAATCGTTCGTCTGGAAGTCGACCACGTTGACCGCCCATTGAGCCGTTTGCCTGGCAATTTCCGCCTGGCTGGCCCCAGCGGCCCAATAGGCGTCGTCGCACAGCAGCGCCAGCACGTACAAATATCGAGCGTACAGTTGGCGGGCAACTAGTTTTCGGTCGGCCAGCGGACCGGTCACGTTTCCGTCCTGCGAGAAACACTGCGGAACGCTGATGGTGCCTGTCGTGCCGTTGCTGGTGTAAAACGTCACGTTGCCGTTCGGAGTGCATTGGCTCAACAGCCGTGTCACGTCCATTTTTCGGCCCGACAGAATGTCGAGCGGCAACAAGTTGGTGAGTTGGGTCGCTGGGACGTTTTGCTCCAACAGAAACTCGGCGATGGTCGGGTAATTTTTCTTGACGCCGCCGCTGGTCTGACGGAAAGGAGCGGGCGACGGAATGTCCCAACTGTCCGTGGTGACGTCCAGGCGATGGGTTGGCGACAAGTTGGGCGCCAAGGTCGTCAACCGTGCGGGCAACGTCGCGGTGTCTCGGTCATACGGCCGCAACACGCGCTCCAGCTCGGCGGGGCTGAAGGGGGCGTCCGGCGTGGATACGGTGGATGTCGTCGATTGCCCGCGCGGGACCGCCGAGCCAAGGTTCAGTTCGTAGGGCGCATTCAAGATCGAATCGCCCATCGACAGATACAACGGCCGTCCTGCGACGTCCAATGCCACGGCGCCATTGCCGTAAGTGTCCGGCGGCGACCCATAGGCGTCGGCCACGAACGCCCCATTCAAAAAGTTCCACCACGACCAGGTCGGTCCAAAATTCGGATTCCAGTAGCCATACCAGCGATTCAGGCTCAGGCCGCTTACCGTGTTGCCCGTCTGGTCGCAGAACCCCGGCCCGCGTTTGTCCTTGCCATAACGACCTTCCATGGTGGCGGTGCCGGTCAAGAGATTTCCGTAGTCGCTCAAATTATTGAATAGCGGAGCCAAGCTGATCTCCGCCGGACCGTAGCCCTGGCCGCGCGGCAATTGTACCGTGGCGATCATGCCGCCGCCGGCGCCGTTGGTGAAGGAAAAGCCCGTTCCCGTTCCGGTCGACAACTCCAGTTCCGTTTGGACATTGGTGCCCACCGGCGAGCCGTCGGGGTTATAACGAGCAGCATCCGTCTGAGCCAAACATCCGTGTGCGTTCAAGTTCAACCGGCCGTCCAGATCGACGCAGAGGATGGCGAACAGCGGCTTGTACATGCGACCGTCGGAGGTTGTGCGGACCGGCAGTCCGAGATCGACCCACACGCTGTCCGGCTTGCCGTCGCCGTCGTTGTCCACGTCCCATTTGGTTGAGTCGATCGGGTCGAAATTCGGATTGCTGCCGGTGAAGTCGGGATGGTCCACGCTGTCGGCCGTGCCCAGCGCAGACGTCTGGTTGGCCATCATCGCGCCGATCGGTCGCAGCATGATCTTGCGTCCCAACGCCTTATTGGCAGTGCCCGATTTCCAAAAGTCGGCGAAGTTGGCATAAGTGCCTGTTGGATTATTGTGCATCCAATAGTTGATCAGCGCCGGGCGATGCAGCGACGGCAGCGTGGTGACGGCGGCGCCGACTTGCACTTGGGCGGCCAGCAGCAGGTTTTGGAAGTCGGCCGCGTCGTAGTCTTCATTAGCCCCGCCCGGCGGATTCCCGCGATTGTTTTGGGCGCCGGCAACCGCCGAGGCACTTCCGGTTGTGTAAAACGCCGGTGAAATGTTCGGCAGCAGCGCCGTCAGGGTGCCGACGGCGGATGATAATGAACCGGTTGAAAAATCGTATCGCAAATCGAGCAATCCGGAGTTCGGATTGTAGCCGAACCCCGTGCCGCTGAATGGACTCCCGTTGATGGTGAATTGCGAACCGATCGGCGGCCGCTTGCCATTGGGAAACGCGGTGATCTGGACGAGGGGGGCGCTGTCGGAACTGGCGACAATTCGCGTGCTTTGGCCAACAAGAGACGTGTCTTGCCCGGTTGGTACGCTCGTGATGGTCAGCACCCCGCCGACGTGTTGGGCCAGCAAGACGAGCTTTGCATAGTCGGTGGGAACTTGGTATTCACTCGTTAAGTTACTGGTGGTCAACGTGCCAATGCTCAGGTTGACTAACTCCGGAATACCGCTCGCCGCCGCATTCGAGATGATTCCCGTTAAGTATTCGTTTCCATAAAGATCTTCCAACAGACTGTGCGCGCCCATGACCGACGTGGGGTTGTTGCTGCCGCGGAGCACTTGCCGAACGGCTTGTTGCAGCAATTGATCGGCGTCGACGGTCGTAGTCGAGTCGGTCTGGCCGATCCGCTCGATGCTTTTCGCGCTCCGTTGGGCCTGGCCCGTCATCACGACAAACGCCATGCCGATCAGGCCGAACATCGCCAGCAGGGCCAAAATCAGCAGCAGCAGCACGCCGCGACGGGACGTAGGAGACAAGGGCCGTCGCAGGACGCGCCGTGTGGGGCGAACATCGAACGATCGCATATTTTTTTCTCTTCCCGCTCCTCTTATTTCTCTACTTTGCGTATCCATGACTCGTATCCTCCGCCGCAAGCTGCCGTTTGCCCTCGGCCCGGTTTTTTTCTGAAAGCCAATTCACGCGAATTCGCAAGGCAGGCCATTTCGCAATCCAACCGTCAACCGCCCTTTGCGCCTTGGCGACTTTGCGTGAGTTTTTTAATTATTAATTGTTGTTGTCAATTCGCACGCACCGTGGTGGTGTAAACGCCCGTGACGCCGTCGATGATAATCACTCGATCATCGGCAGCGCCGTTCCAATCGGGCCCGACCAGCATCAAGGTGGTGTCGGTGTTGTCGAAGAGTTGATTGACGACGCGATACCAAGCCACCGCCGAGCCGTTCGCTTTGCAGAGCATCACCCATTGGTTGTTGGGGACGTCCCATTTTCCGCTCAACGTCACGTCGCCGCCGCCGTTTGCAATGCTTGGGACGTGGGCGGTGGACGATACCGTGGCGATCTTTTCGCCGTCGGTCGAAAGCACCCGCTTATAACACACGGCAACGGCGACGTTGAACGTTCCGGAGTAACGGGTTACTCCATTCGCTGTGAAATATTGCGGAGCGATCGTCAAAAACCAAGAAAAATTGCCGTGATATTCCGGATTGCCATTTGTGTCGAACGCGGCGGGCACGGGGCGGCTGCCGACCGGAGCCGTGCCGGCGGTGACTTCGTCGGGCCGCGAGAAATTCAGATCGTCATGCCAGCGGCAGAGCGAATCGACCAGCAAAGTTTGTGTCGCCGCTGAGGAAGAGGTGGCTGTGGTCAAGATATAGCGATTCAGGATGCCGGAAGAGCCGCCGAGTTTGGTGGAATTGAGTCCATTGTTCCAACCCAGCGGGTCGATGATGACGACGGGGGGCGTACCGGCGACGCCTTGCCACAGATCCGGATTGCACAGGCCACGTATGCGGACCTCTTGCAACGCGGCTCGGCCGCAGGCCCCGGTTCGATCGGACTTCTCGGTCTCGATCATCGCCAGCTTGCCGACCGGAATCAACGCCGCCACGCCCAGCAGTCCGATCGACAGGATGCCGACGGAAATCAACACCTCCATCAAGCTAATGCCGGAACGGGAAGAAGAGCGATGAGGGATTAGGGATTGGGGATGAAGAGCAGCCGTCGACGCTCGGTCGGCCGCCGTTCGCCCTTTTC
>JAJFVC010000066.1 GCA_021372005.1 Planctomycetaceae bacterium
TTGGAGGCGGGCCATTCGTATTTGAACTTTACGCCGTCGCTCGGATCCGCGCCGGCCGCGATCGACGACTTGGCCCAGCGCCGTCGCACGCGTCACTACGGTTGCGACGGCAAGACCGGCGAGACGCTGATGAAAAGCGTGCTGGCGCCGATGTTCGCCCGACGCAATTTACAGGTCACGAGTTGGGTCGGCCACAATATCTTCGGCAACCGCGACGGCCTAGTGCTCGACGATCCGAACAACAAGCAATCAAAGGTTCTGAGCAAGGATCATTTGATTGCGGAAATTCTCGGTTATCGACCCAACACATTGGTGTCGATCGAATATCTGCCCGACCTGGGCGATCGCAAGACCGCGTGGGACCACATCCACTTCACCGGTTTTTTGGGCGTTCCCATGACGCTACAGTTCACCTGGCAAGGGTGCGATTCGGCGTTGGCCGCGCCGCTGACGCTCGACCTGATCCGGTTGACCGAACTGGCCCGTCGCCGCGGCCACATGGGTCGGATGCCGTTTCTGGCCAGTTTCTTTAAAAGCCCCTACGGCGTCGAGCAACACGCCTTCGAGCGACAGTTCCAGATGTTGGAACGATGGGTGCAGGACGTTTCTTGATGGGGCGATAAAAAAATCCACGAAGGGCGCGAAGTTTTTGAACGCTTCGCGTCCTTCGTGGATGCAAGGAAATCTCTCCTTCAGCCGGTCAACGCAAAACGACGGCCACGGCCTTGGTTTCCTCCGGATTGTTCTTTTGAAAATCCTTTACGGAAGGCACCTTGAAGCACGTGGCGAAGACGATCGCGCCGGCCAGCGTGATGACCAGCGGCACGCTCCAAATCTTCGCCCACTGGAACTTGCCGTCCACGCAGTTCTTTTCCATCACGACGCCGGCCATCTGCGTGCCGATGAACGACCCAGCGCCGACCGTGACGATGAAAATCAACGACTGGGCCGATGCGGTGATTTCCTTGGGCGCCATGGCCCCGACGAACATCTGACCGGCGATCATGAACAACACGTAAGCCAGTCCGTGAAACGCCTGAAAAATGCTGATGACCAGGCGGCCCCGGCTCAACACGTAGCTGGCGAACAGCATGGCCCAGCAGGCCGCCCCGATAGCGAATGTCCATGCAAACCCGGCCTTCTCGATTGCCACGCCGAGCAAGAACATCGTGCCGAGGGCTTGAAAAACCTGGGCGAGGCCCATCACCGCCGAGACATTCTTGCCGCTGATGCCGCGATCCTGCATGAACTGCCCGGTGCCGAGGAAGTAGAACTGCATCATGCCGGACACGACCAACTGGGCGACCATGAAGATCAGATAGTTGACGTTGGTCAACATGTGGAGGGCCTCGACGATCGGGTTGGCCGTGGCGACCGCTTGACCCGCCGCGCTGGCCAGCTTCGGCGCTGTGGCCGGCTGGATCAAACACACCAGAGCCATGACGGCCGAAAGAAATGCTCCCAAATAAAGCGCATCGGGCCCGTCGCCGCCCATCTTAAACGCTTGCCGCATGCCCGTCAGGAAATAGCCGATCAACGCCCAGGCGACCGGAGCCCAGAGAAACACCAACGACTGAATGGAAATCGGCAACCCCAGGAAATTCACCATCGCGTCGCCGGGGATGTGCTCGAACAAGACCTTATTGACCAGCGGGAGCGTGGCGGTGTAGCAGATCGAATACAACAACATCGCCCAGAACATTCCCCAGAATTTTTTCTGCTTGGCCACCACGAACAGCAGCACCGCGCCGACCGCCTGGGCCACCAAGATGATCCACTCGGCGTTGAACCACTTGTCGGCGATGTAGCCCGACGCAAACGGAGCGAACATGCACGCCAGCGGGAACGTCGCGTAGATCCAGCCGGCCTGCTTGCCGGTCATCTTCATCGGGCCGAGCAGCCGCAGGGCCAATACGGGCATCCACACGCCCCACACCGCGTACTCCAAAAACATCAACGCGCTGACTCGCAGGTAGACGTTCCAATCCATCATGTTTTCTCCGAAGGGGAAGAGACCGGGAAACTGTGTTGCTGAGTGTACCCCTCGTCTTTCAAAAAGACAATCGGGGGGCAATCTTTTTTCAAGAAAAAGGGACTCGAACGCTTACGCCGGCGGCTCGATCCCGAAATCGCGGATCGTCAGTAAGCTGCACAGCGAATAGCCGCGACTGGCGAATGCCGCGGCGCCGCCCTCCATGCGATCGATGATAGCCAACACGCCGAGCACCTTCATGCCGAAGGCCTCGACCCGTTCGATTGCCTTCAATGACGAGCCGCCTGTGGTGACGACGTCCTCGACGATCACGGCCGTTTGGCCCGGCCGCACCGGCCCCTCGAGAAACTGATTGGTGCCGTGTCCTTTCGATTCCTTGCGGACCAGAAAGCCCAGAAGCGGCTCGCCGCGGACCGCCGACATCGTAATCACGGCGGCGGTGATCGGATCGGCCCCGATCGACATCCCGCCCACGGCGTCCGGACGCGGTCCCTCGGCCAGGAGATCCAAAAACCCTTCGGCCACCAGCCGGGCGCCCGTCGGATCGAGCGTCACTTGCTTGCCGTCCAAATAATAGGTAGCCTGTTTGCCCGAGGCCAACGTGAAATGTCCGAACTTCAGGGCCTTTTGCCGCATCAACTCCATCAACGCTTGCTTGTCGTACATGAAGGGTCTCTCGAAAAGACGTCGAACGGGGAGCGAGGAAACGTCCGTCGACCACGTCACGCCGCCGGACGTCGCGCGGCGTACAGATACGGATTCATCGTCGGATCGTTGTACATCTTAAACTGGCGATAGACCATCAGCCGCTTCCGACCGACAAAAATGTCGTCCAGAAGCTCGCGGAGCGATCGGGCGAGATCGCGTCGTTGCTGATGCAAAATCTCCAGCCGGTCTTTCGCCCGAGCCACATGCTCATCGGTGGCGTCGCTGCGGCAGGCCTGCTCTTCCATATGATACAACCGAAGGGCCAGGATCGACAACCGGTCGATCGCGCTGCCCGGCGTTTCCGTGTTCAAGCGGGCGTCCGCAGCGGGCACGACCGCCAGGGCCGACAACTCGGCCACCAGGAAGTCGTCCATCCGCTCGATCAAGTCATTTCGCTGCTGGTTCAGCCGGTCGATCGCCCGTTTCACCTCGGCCATGTCGGCGTCGCTCACGTCCGGACTGCGAGCGATGTCTTCCTGGTGCCAGAGCCGAAAGTTTTGCTGGTGCTGCAAGCAAACCAACTGCAAAAAACCGGCGTAGGGATTGTCGATTTCCCGCGAATGCCATTGGACAACGGTCGTTTCGTGCAGATCGAGGATTGAGTCGACGTTGATCATGGACTTGGTCGCAAGTTGGAGCCACGTTATCATAATGAGCCGATTGGCTTGATAGATCGCGCGACAGAATAGCCAAAAACGTGGTTCGCAGCAAGACAAGATCATGCGAAGAATAAGCGTCATCCTGATCCTCCTTCTTGTCGTGATTCTTTGGCATGAATTGCGGGAAGCCCACCAAAACACCCCCCCAGAGCCGGGAGCCGGAATAAACCTTGGCCAACCGGCGTTTGACGTTCCGCCAACCGACGCCGACGAGAAAAACTCGCCAAGCGTCGCCGCCTTCGACCGGTGCGAACGGCAAGAAAAACTCTGGCGAAAGCCCACGTTCCGACTTGGCACGTTCAATATCCACGGAGGCGTCGGCCTTGACGATCGCCAGGATTTCGATCGCACCGCCGAGTGTTTGCGCGAACTCGACGTCGTGGCGCTCAATGAGGTTCACGGCCAATTTCCGTCCGCGTCTTCAGACCAGGCGGCTCAACTGGGACAGCGACTCGGCATGCAGTGGCTGTTCGCCCCGGCCGATGTGCAATGGTACTATCGAGGGTTTGGCAATGGATTACTCACCCGAGCGCCTGTGACGTTTTGGCAATGGATCCCCCTGCCCCGGCGATCCGACCCCAGCTATCGCAACATGGTGTTGGCCAACTTGGAGTTCCGCGACGCCCGGCGTCGAGCGACGACCGTCCACTTGCTGCTGACCCACATCAACCAACGCTACGAGGCCGACCGACACGCCCAACTGCAATCGGTCATCGCGATGTATCTCTCGCTGGCCGAACCGGCGGTTCTCGCCGGCGACTTCAACAGCACGGCCGACGATCCCGAAATCCAACGGCTGTTGCACACGCACGGCGTTTCCGACGTCGTGGGCGAAAAATCCACAACGAAAATGCCGGAGCGGATCGATTGGATTTTTGTACGAGGGCTTCGTTGCACCCAGGCGGGCATTCGCAGGAATGTCGCTTCCGACCATCCGCTGGTTTGGGCCGAATTGGAATTGCCGCGATCGAAACAGTAAAATAGCATAAGGCTTCAACGCTTTGGGGGGGAGAATCCCGTGCGATTGTTTCATTCCTTTCGTAGTCGTCGCGCCGTCCATGCGGCAGCCGTCGCGTTGTTAGGCGTCGCGACGATCGCCGCATGGATGCTCTTCGGCGGTCACGGTTCGAGTAGTTATGCGGCCGGCTCGCCCGTCGCTTCGACCGACGGTTCCTTCGACGGCCCAAAGGCTTTTGAGCATCTCGAACAGCTCTGCGCGATCGGACCGCGGCCCAGCGGCAGTCCGGGCATGGCCAAGCAACAACAACTGCTGATCACGCATTTCCGAAAACTCGGAGCGCAGATCGCCTATCAAAAGTTCCGCGTCCGCCATCCGGTGGACGGCTCCTGGGTGCCGATGACGAACATTCTCGTCCGCTGGCGGCCGCAGAGCCCGACCCGCGTGCTGCTGTGCGCTCATTACGACACGCTGCCCTTTCCGATGGAAGACCGCGAGAACCCGCGCGGCGTTTTCGTGGGCGCCAACGACAACGCCAGCGGCGTGGCCGTGCTGATGGAGTTGGGCCGCCATCTGGCCTCGCAAAAATCCGGCGTGGGCGTCGATTTCGTATTTCTCGACGGCGAGGAGTTTCGATTCCGCGACGGCGATCGGTTCTTTTTGGGTTCCGAGTACTTCGCCCGGGCGTACTTGAAAAACAAGCCGCAGCCGCCGTATCGCTGGGGCGTGCTGCTGGACATGGTCGGCGACAAGGACTTACAGCTCTATCAGGAACGCAACAGCTTGTGGTGGCCGGACACTCGGCCGCTGGTCGCTGATCTTTGGGCGATCGCGGCGCGACTCGGCGTCGACGCGTTTATTGCGAAACCCAAACACGAAGTGGACGACGACCACGTCGTGCTGCACAATATCGGAAAAATTCCGTGCATCGACGTGATCGACTTCGACTATCCCGAATGGCACACCCAACGGGACGTACCGTCGCAATGTTCCGCCGAGAGTCTGGGCAAAGTCGGCCGAGTGATTTTGGAGTGGCTCAAGACGGTGCAGTAACGTTTTTTCATCCCGCGATTTTTTTGGTTCCTTGGCGGACGGTTTTACGGAATCGCAATCGCCACCCCCTGGCCTCTTTTTCAACCAATACTTTCATGGATCTTTTTCTCGCCATTCTGATTTCGTCGCTCCTGTTATTGGTCGCCGCCGTGCTGATCGTCTCGCATGTTCGAGCGTGGCGGGCGTTTCAGCGTGAACCGTCGGAGGCCGAAGAACGCGACTATCGCTGGCGGCAATTCCGACGCCGCATGCAGACCAGCGCGATGGTGGCGCTGTTGGCCGTGGCCGTGTTGGTCGGCTATGGGATCCCTCCGGGCCTCGTAGCCTTGGCTTTCTGGCTCGGCGTCATGCTGTTGGTCTGCTGGCTGGCCTTGCTGGCCGCCGTGGACATCTGGGCCACGAAGCACTATTTCGGACGTCTGACCCACGAAACGCTGGTCCACAAGCTAAGACTGGAGGCCGAACTGCGTCGTCTCCAAGCGACCGAAGGCAACGGGAAATCGCACAAGAAAAACCCCTACGGCGACGCCTGAGGGTTTGATTCTCTCGACCCTAAAACCATCCAGCGGTTTTGCATCGTCTCTAAAACACCGGGCCGATTTGCTTCAGTCGGCGTTCGGTCTCGGCCATCAGGGCGTCTTCGGCCGCTTCGTCGGCCGCCTCGTAGGTGACCGAAAACCGCAAATACGCCCCGGCGTCGTCCCACGGCACCGTGCAAATCGAATGCTCGGTGATGAGATACTGGCTGAAGGCCTCGGCCGTCGGGAACGGCTGCCCGCTGGCGATCGCTTTCGGGCTGCGCGTGTAAAGGAAGTAAGAGCCGCCGGGCATGCGGCAATCGAACCCGCACCGGCGCAAGGCCGCGATCAGTTTTTCCAGCCGGCGGCGATATTTCGCCCGAGTGACGCGCGGAATCTCGGGATCGTCGAGCGCCGCGGCCGCCGCTTTTTGAATCGCCTTGAACTGGCCCGAATCGCTGTTGTCCTTCACGTCGGCAAACGCGCGAACGATCGTCGCGTTGCCGCAGACGAACCCCATGCGCCAGCCGATCATGTTCCAGCCCTTCGACATCGAATGGATCTCAACCCCAACGTCTCGCGCGCCGGGCGTCTGCAGAAAGCTCAGCGGCGGGGCATCGAAGCTGAACATCACGTGGGCGGCGTCCTGCACCACGACGATTTCATTCGCCTTGGCGAACTCAACCACCTTGGCAAAGAACTCCGGCGTGGCCGCCTTGCCCGTCGGACTGTTCGGATAATTGATGACCAGCAACTTCGCGCGGCGGCGTACCTCGGCGGGAATCGAATCCAGGTCGGGCAGAAAATCGTTCTCGGCCGACAGCGGCAACCGATGCACTTCGCCGCCGTAATATTTCGTGTGCGTGCCGGCCACCGGATAGCCGGGCACGGTCATCAGCGTTACGTCGCCGGGGTCGATGAACGCGGCCGGCAACATCGCCAAGGCAGGCTTCGTGCCGATGCAATGGTTCACCTCGGCGACCGGATCCAACTCGACGCCGAACTCGCGCCGCATCATCCGAGCGGCCGCCTCCTTAAACTCCGCGATGCCGTTGTCGGCGTAGCCGCGGTTCTCCGGCTTGTTGATCTCTTCGGCCATGACGCGACGCACGGCCAGATCGGCCATCTCGTCATTCTCGCCGATGCCGAAATCGACCAACATGCGTTCGGGATGGTCGGCCAACGCCTTACGTTTGGCTCGCTTGATCTTTTCAAACTTATAGATTTCGGTGCCCTTTCCGTATTGGGCGCCGCCGATGCGTTGGGCAAACAGGCGTTGAAAATAGGGGTCGCTCATGAAACCAAAGGAAACCGCAAAAAGGACAGACGGGCAAAAATACCCAAAAAACCGAAGACTTCGCAAAAAATTCAGTGTACTGCGCCGACGGGCCGACGACAATCCGTCTCGGCGGTCCCCTCCATATTGGTGTATCCCAGTTTTTATGCTAAGATGGCGTTTTCCGATCCGGCACTTCCCCCAAACCTGCCTATGTCTTCCGTCGCCCCCGTCGCCGAGACCTCCGTGCCGCCGCAACGTCACCTGGTGTTGCCGCTGTTGCTGTTCCTTCTGACGTGCCTCTCCACATTTTGGGTCGGATCGGTCGCGTGGCGGCCGATCGGCCACTTGGGCCTTCTGTATCACGGCGTGTTGTCGTTCGTGGCGAATCTGCCGCAAGGATCGCCTTGGACCGCAATGCAAGAGGCATTGGCCGTGGCCGACATGGCCTGCCGGCAAGGACTGCTTTACATGGCCGCCGTGCTGGGCATCTTGCTGTCTCACGAGATGGGCCACTTCGTGATGGCCTCGCGACATCGCATCCCCGCCAGCCTGCCGTATTTCATCCCCGTTCCGATCTTGCCCTTCGGCACTCTCGGCGCTGTGATCGGCATGGAAGGATTTCGCGCCAATCGCCGCGAGTTGTTCGATTTGGGCGTCGCCGGTCCGCTGGCCGGACTGATCGTCGCGCTGCCGATCACCTGGTTCGGCATCCGCATGTTGCCGACCACGCCGATGGCCGGCAGTGGATTGTGCTTTCACAATCCGCTGTTGCTGCAATCGATGATCGCCTGGCTTCGACCCGATTATCCCACGCCGAATGTTATGTACCTGAACCAGTTGAACCCGTTTCTGATGGCCGGTTGGATGGGCATGCTGGTGACCGGCTTGAATCTGCTGCCGATCAGTCAACTCGACGGCGGACACGTGGCGCACGCACTGCTGGGCGATCACGCGAAGTTTTTGGCTCGCGGACTGCTGCTGGCCGGCATCGCGATGATTTTGGTCACCGAACAATACGGTTGGACCGTCATGTTGATCCTGGTCACGTTGCTGGGCGCCGATCATCCGCCAACCGCCGACGATCGTTGTCGTTTGGGACTGTGGCGCCAGGTGATCGGTTGGGCGAGCCTGCTGCTGCCCATCCTTTGCTTCCCATCCATGGGCATCACGCCAACATAAAACCCCCATCCACCCCATCTTCCCAACTCAGCCACTTGCTTTCTCCAAAAATGCGCCGAATCGGCATGGTGGTCGGGCAAGGTTTGACATTATAATCCGCCCCGAATTCTTAGGATGCCTCGGATACGGATCCGCACGCGATGCCGAGCCTGTTCTCAAAAGAAGAACGGACGGCAACGCACAAGTGGGAATAGTTTTACAAGACGGGGCCGATGATGCTCGGACACGGAGGTCCGAAAACATCGCGAGCACGCCACACGCCGATCGCAAGGACCGCGGTCGCCGCGACGTTTTTTGTTTGCGCTCTGGTGGCGTCGACCACAGCGATTCGCGCGGACGATCTCCGTGTGCGCATCGCGTGGGGCGGCGGCGCCGAGCGCGTCTGGCAAGGAGAAATTTCGATCAGCGACGGCGCGATGTCCGAACCGATTTCTCTCGGCGTCGAAGCCGATCAGCCCGGCGCGATGTGGCTCGACGCGGATTCGCCCAACCACCGAAAACTCAAGATCCAACACTGCAGCCCCCGCAGCTACGACGGCGTCGATCTGCTGATCGCCGCGCCGCTGACCGCGAAACTGATCGTCCGGTTGTCGGCGTCCGACGATCCCTCGGCGTCGGCCGTGGTCGAAACGCCGCTGGCCGATCTGTTGCGCGATCCGGTCAACAAGGAACTTGATCGCCGCGGCAACCGCGTGCTTTTGATGCGTACGCCGGGCGATTCGCTCCGGGTGCGTTTTTCGCGCGATCATTTGGTGTTTGAACCCGGCGAGGTTTTGCGCGGTGCGCTCGAGCCGCACGTGTTGCCGTTGGCCGACGGCGGACGAGCCAAGATCAAAGTTCAATTGCTCGGCGGCGGCAAAGAGCTCTGGTCAGCCCAATACGACGCCGCATCGGGCCGCGAGCAAAAAATCCCCCTGGAAGTCCGTCTGCCCGAAAACGAAGGCGTCTACGACCTCCTGATCTCGGCGGTCAACAATCCGAACTGGTCGCAGGCGGTCCGCCAGCCGTTGAACTGGAAACGAACGTTGGCCGAGCGCCGCGTGCAATTGCTGGTGTTGGAGCCTCGCGCGCCCGCACCGCCTCGGGCCGACCGCGACGCCGGCTCGCTGGTCGAAATCGACCCGGCCAATCCACGATGGTTTGAAAAGCTCAACAAATTGCCGCAACTGCAGTTGGCCAAAGGTCGGCTGCCTCGGCTCTGGAAGGGGCCGCTCGGGAATGACCGCATGCAGATCGAGCGTCACGCGCTGGGCGAGTTGGCCCTGCTGCGTCCCAACGCCGAATCGCCCGACGCCAGTTGGGAAGCCTACTGGCTGCCGATCGCGCACCCCGGCAGCCCGTATCTTTTGGAAATCGACTACCCCAGCGACGCCTCGCAGACGTTGAACATCAGCGTCGTGGAGCCCAACGCCGCCGGCGCGTTGACGCCGATCGGATTGGATTCGGGCGTCGACAACGAGACCTCGCCGACCGCATCGCCCGGCCAACCGCGATGGCAACAACATCGGCTGATCTTCTGGCCGCGCACCTCCGCTCCGTTGGTCCTCGTCAGCAACGGCCGCGACCATGCGCCGGCCCGTTATGGAAAGATCCGCGTGCTGCCGGCCGGCGACCGTTTGGTTCGAGCTGCATCCAAGGAACCGCCGAAGGACCGTCGATTGCTGGCCGCGTATCTCGACCGCCCGCTGATCCCCGAAAACTTCATGGCCGACGAGGCCGTCGATCCGTGGAGCGGCCGCTGCTTGGACGATTGGTGGACTTTTTATGAAGGCGGCTGTCGGCTGGTCGACTATCTGCGCTACGCCGGCTGCAACGGATTGATGCTGGGCGTGCTGGCCGACGGCAGTTCGATTTATCCGAGCGAGCGAATCGCACCGACGCCGCGTTACGACACCGGGGCGTTCTTTGCTTCGGCCCAAGACCCCGTCCGCAAGGACGTGCTCGAAATGGTGTTCCGCCAATTCGACCGCGAGGGTTTGCGGCTGATCCCGATGGTCGAGTTCGCCGCGCCGCTGCCCGAACTGGAGGCGTTGCACCGCGCAGGCGGATCGGAGTCCGAGGGATTGCGTTGGATCGGCGCCGAGGGCGCGGACTGGTGCGAAACGTCGCCACCCCAGCGCGGTCTAGCCCCTTACTACAATCTGTTGCATCCTCGCGTTCAACAGGCAATGCTCGGCGTGCTGCGCGAATTGGCTGAGCGTTACGGTCGGCATCCGTCGTTCGCCGGACTTTCCGTGCGGTTGTCGACCGACGGTTATGCGCAACTTTTGGGTCCCGACTGGGGCGTGGACGACGCAACCATCGCCCGATTTGAACACGAAACGGACACGCGAGTGCCGGGCCAGGGGCCGCAACGATTCGCTAAGCGAGTGGTTTTCCTGACCGAGGGCCCTCAACGCCGGGCGTGGTTAGAATGGCGGGCCGCTCAGGTGGCCGCGTTCTATCACAAGGTCCGTGAAGAACTCACCGCCATTCGGCCCGACGCTCGGCTTTATTTAGCCGGGGCCGGAATGTTCGACGGGCCCGAGGCCGAAGCCTCGCTGCGTCCGACGTTGCCGCGGCGGGCCACCGTGGCGGCGGCCATGTTGCAGGTTGGCATCGACGCTCGATTCTTCGCCTCGCCGGGCGATCGCAGCGGCATCGTGCTGCTTCGGCCCGAACGCATTGCTTCGGAGGCGGATCTGGGCGTGCGAGCCGTCGATCTGGAAGTGCGGCAGATGACCGATTTCGACCGGCTCTTTCAACCCGCCCGATGGACCGGCAGCCTGTTCTTCCACGCCCCGCGCGAAGTCCGACTGGATTCGTTCGACGCGAAAAATCCGTTCAAGCCCGCGGCCTTGTGGATGATCGCACAACCGTCGCCGTCGGGCGACCGCAATCGGCAGCGGTTCGTTCATAGTTTGGCGACGCTCGATTCCCAGGCGATGTTCGACGGCGGCTGGCGACTGCCGATGGGTCAAGAAGAATCGATCCGCGACGTGGCGGCCGCCTATCGGGCGCTGCCGGCGATCCGCTTCCAATCGGTCGGCCAGACCGGTCCGGACGACACGGCCAAGCCGGTGGTGTTCCGCCGCGGCGAGTTCGGTGGACGCACCTATTTCTATGTCGTCAATGACGCCCCATTCGCCGCAACCACGCGGATTCGCATCGAGGCCGGCGCCGACTGTCAGCTCGAGGAGTTGACCGGCCGGCGCAAGATCAACCCAATGCAGTCCGACGGCGAGAAAGGTTTTTCTTGGGAGGCGGCGTTGGAGCCGTTTGATCTGATCGCCGTGCGATTGTCGGAACCCGATGTGCGGTTCACCGGTCCGCAAGTTACGTGGTCCGAGACGGTCGAGGCGTCGTTGGGCATGGAGATCCGGCGACTCGGGGCCCGAGCGGCTGCGTTGCGCAATCCGCCGCCGCTCCCCGTGCCGGCCAACTGCGATTTCGAGCGCCCTGTCACGCATGACGGTCCGATCCCCGATTGGGCCGTTACGACGCGCGGCGGCGTCACCATCGAGTTGGACACCCAGCAAGGCCACGGCGGCCGGCAATCGGCCCATCTGGCGAGCACCGGCGCGGTGGCCTGTTTGGTGAGCCGTCCCATCGCGGCGCCCAACACGGGCCGGCTGTCGATGTCGGTGTGGCTGCGGGTGCCCAACGCCGATCGACAACCGTCGCTCCGCCTGGCGTTGGACGCGAAACTGCACGGACGCGACTACTATCGGTTCGCTGCGGTCGGAAAACCGGCCGACGCGGGACAACCGGCCGTGCCGATCGCCTCGCAGTGGAGCCAATACGTGTTTCAAGTGGACGACCTGCCGCTCGAAGGGCTCACCTCGTTGCGTCTTCGGTTCGACTTGATGGGCCGGGGCGAGGTGTGGATCGACGACATCCAAACCTACTCGCTGGCGTTCAGTAAGTCGGAGCTTTTGGAGCTGTCGAAGTTGATCACGCTGGCCAACGTGAATCTGCAAAACGGCCAAATCGCCGGCTGCTTACGGATGTTGGACGGCTACTGGCCGCGATTCCTGAACGAAAACGTGCCGCTTCCGCCGGGTGCGGAGACCGCGCTGGCCAAACCGGCCTCCGAAGAAGAAAAACCGCCCGAACGCAGCGGTTGGCTCGATCGCGTAAAAGACATGGTGCCCGAATCGCTACGGTTTTGACGCCCGATTTTTTGGGAACTTCACGCCGATAGGCGTCGTCTATAATCCTGTCGCAAAAATGCTTGGCAGGGGGGTGCGGCGGATTTGCGGTTTCCTGCACACAAAGGAGATGGCCATGCGTTCTTTGCGCTGGATGTCTTTTGCAGTCGCGTTGACCGGTTTCGTTGTTCTGGGCGTCTGTTTCGGTGCGACGCAAACACCGCCCAAAACCGCCTCGCAAACGCAAGAAGACGGGTCCCGCGCGATCCTGCGAGAGTTGGCTTCGCTTCGGCAGCGCGTGAAAGAATTGAGCGACGCCGTCGACAAACTCGAGCGACGGGTTTTGCAGGTCGAGCAACACACGCAGACGCCGCGGTCGCCGACCGCGTCCCTGCGACCGTTGGGCGACGATTTGCAGGTCGATCAAGACGGCATCATTTGGCAAAAAGGCCGGCCGGTGGGCGTTTGGGGCGTCAACGGAGACCGGGATCCTTCGTCGTCGATACGGTAGCCCCTCGACGGCATCTCGTTCTCGCGCCTTTCGGCAATCGCCGATCCATGGCGACGCGGTCGACCGCAATGCGTTACCTCGGGGCCAACGTGCAGATCATGCGGCGGCCGTGATGGACCGGGGCGGCCTCGACTTTGGCCACGTCAGCCAGTTGGCCGATGACGTCGTCGATCACTTTACGGCCTTCTTCCACGTGGGCCATCTCGCGGCCGCGATAGACCACCGTGACGATCACCTTGTCCTTGTGCTCCAAGAACTCGCGGGCCTTGCTCACCTTGACCTGGATGTCGTTTTCGCCCGTTTTCGGACGAACGCGAATCTCCTTGATCTTCATTTGGTGCGAGTGACTTTTATGTTGGCGCTTCTTCTGCTGGTATTTGAACTTTCCATAGTCCATGATCCGGCAGACCGGCGGCCGCTCACCGGGCGCGACTTCGACCAGGTCCAACTCCGCCGCCCGCGCTTGGCGAATTGCCTCGTCGGTGGGCAAGATGCCCAACTGCGCACCATCCGCACCGATCACGCGGACCGGGGTGATGCGAATCTGTTCGTTGATGCGCTGTTTGTTCGTCGCCTCCGGCGGCCTCCACTTTCCCATAAATCATACACCTTTTGGACTTTTGGATATGCGTTGAATGACTGTTGTAGTATCCCCTGACCACGGGGGTGTGTCAAGCTGGGAGCCGACCCCCGGCGGCCCACCGCCAACGCAGGCGACCCGCCCTTATTTTCTCGCGGTTTTCGCCTGAATCTCCGCCTGCAACTTGCCGAGGGCGGCGTCGAGCGACATCGCGCCCAGATCGCCTTCGAGCCGGTCCCGCACGGACACCTGGCCCTGCTCGGCCTCTCGGCCGCCGATCACGAACATGTACGGCACCAACTCCAGTTGCGCGTCGCGGATCTTTGCACCGATCTTTTCGGCTCGATAATCGCCGCCGACCCGCAGACCCGCCGCCGCCAGCTTTTGCTGGACCTCGCGGCCGTAGGATTCGACCTTTTGGCTAACGACCATCACGCGGACCTGTTCGGGCGCGAGCCACAACGGGAACGCACCGGCGAAATGCTCGATCAACATGCCGACGAACCGTTCAAACGATCCAAACGGCGCCCGATGGATCATCACCGGCTGGTGCGGCACGTTGTCCGCGCCGATGTACTCCAGCGCAAACCGCTGTTTGCTTGGCAAGTTATAATCGAGCTGCACGGTGCCCAACTGCCACGGCCGCCCGATGCAATCGGCCACGACGAAATCGGCCTTCGGTCCGTAAAAAGCCGCTTCGCCGCGCTCGACGTGCAAATTGGGCAGGTCCATCTCGCGGCAGACGCTTTCCAGCGCCGTCTCGGCCCGCTGCCACGTCTCCGCGCTGCCGACGTACTTGTCGCTCGTCGGATCGCGGAAACCCAATCGGACGCGATAGTCGTCCAGCCCGAGCGTTTTCAGAACGAACTGGGTCATCTCGATGCAGCCGCGGAACTCGTCAGCCACCTGTTCTTCGGTGCAAAAAATATGAGCGTCGTCTTGCGTGAATCCGCGGACTCGCGTCATGCCGTTCAACTCGCCCGACTGCTCGAACCGATGTACGGTGCCGAACTCGGCCAGTCGGAGCGGCAGGTCGCGGTAGCTGCGCGGCTTCGATTGATAGATCGTCACATGATGCGGGCAGTTCATCGGCCGCAGCAGATAGCGGTCGCCGTCGGCCATTTCGATCGGCGGAAACTGCGATTCCTTATAATACGGATAATGGCCCGAGGTCTCGTACAGATGAACGTTGCCGATCACCGGCGTGCAAACCGGCTGATATCCGCGGCGAATCAACTCACCGTAGAGAAAATTTTCCAATTCATGGCGGACCGCCGCGCCTTTGGGCAACCAAAAAACCAACCCCTGGCCAACCTTCGGGTCAATCAAGAAAAGCTCCAACTGCCGACCCAGCACGCGATGGTCGCGCCGCTTGGCCTCTTCCAGTTGACGCAGATGGTCGTCCAACTCTTGCTTGCTGAAAAACGCGGTGCCGTACAACCGTTGCAACTGCTGGCGCGAGGCGTCGCCCTTCCAATAGGCCCCGGCCACCGAGAGCACTTTGAACGCAGCGATCGCGCCGGCGCTGGGCACGTGCGGACCTCGGCACAAGTCGATGAACTCCCCCTGCCGATAGCACGAGACGGTCGGCTCGACCGCCAACCCTTCCTGCAAATGCTCGACCTTCAACCCCTGGCCCAGATCGCGGAAGAACTGCACAGCCTCATCGCGCCCCATCTCGATCCGTTCGAACGGCTCGTCCTCTTTCGCCAGCCGGGCCATCTCGGCCTCGATCTTGGGGAAATCCGCCTCACAGAGCGGATGCTCCATTTGAAAATCGTAGTAAAAGCCGCCGGACACCGTGGGACCGAACGCCAACTGCACGCCGTCGAACAACCGCATCACGGCGCGAGCCATCAGGTGAGCACACGAATGCCGAAGCAGATCGAGCGCCTGCGGATCCTTGCCGGTGATCAGCCGCAACTGGACGGCGCCGTCGGTGGGCAGCGGATCATTGGCTCCCACCAGTGTGCCGTCCACCTCAGCGGCCAGCGTCGCCTTGGCCAGCCGCGGACCGATTTGCGCGGCGATGTCGATCGGTCGAACGTGAGAAGAAAACTCGAGAGTTTTTCCGTCGGGCAGAGTGACTTTGAGCATGAGTCCCCAAAAGGCTTTTCATTAACAATCCCCCAACGAGCGGGGCGTCGATACAAAGGACGCCTGCCAAAAACAGCCGCGAGGGATTTTCCGTGTCTTAAGTATAGGTCGCAATTGGGTCCCGCCGCAAGAGCATGACGACCGATTAGGACGTCTTTTCGCCCGAAAAATGCCGCGAAATCCCGCCAACCCGCTCCTCGACCTCCCCCCGAACAATCTGGGCGTCGAAACTGGCCGCCACGCGACCGCCGGGCGGGACCACTAAAAATCGCTCGGCGTCCCAGCAGCCGTCGACCAACTGCTGCACGAGCGCCATCGATCCCTGTAACGTTTCAAACGTCCAACCGTGATCGGCCGCCTCTTGTCGGGCCTGCCGCTCGAATCGGTCGTCGGGCTCGACGCCCATGGCGATGAACGCCAACCCGGTGTAGTTGCGCGTCAGATTGCCAAGCTGCTCGAAAAGAAATCGGCCGTTGTCTTCGCCGTAGCGGGCCACCAATCCATCGAGCGTTTGACCAAGCCCCGCGTTCCGATCGATTGCGTCGAGACCGAATTGCGTCAGCCCTGCGCCGCGTTCGATCCAGCCGCTCGTTTTGAAGTACACGCCGGGATGCGCGTGAAAATAATCGAGGTAGCGATGCCGATCGCCGAGAAACAGCGTAATGCAATCGTGCGCTCGGGGAATCACCAGCGGAATCGTTTTGGCCCGCAGTCCCACCACCCCGTTGCTGCAAAGTCCGTAGCCCAACAGGATCGCGTCATATCGGGACTCGTCAACCGCTTCGACCGCTTCCGTCAACCGGGCCGACATGCCCGTCTGGCCGATGTCGTGCAACCCCTTTGGCAAAAACTCCACATCGACCTGGTGGACCGATCGGGCCACTGCCGCGCAGAACTCACGATACAAAATTTCACAAGCAATGAGTTTTAATTGCATGAGGCCTTTTGGTGTCCTTAGCAACGTTGACCGCCGCTCACGGCTGTTCCGGCTCGGCCACGAATCGATAGCCGGCGTCGCGGATCGTCAAAAAATGTTTTGGCTCGGCCGGGTCGGGCTCAAAGGCCTTGCGCAGTCGGCGGATGAACTGATCCGGCGCCCGGGTGTTCAACGTGCCGGGCATTCCCCAGACGTTCTCCAACAATTCCCGCCGCGGAATCACGCGGCCTTCGTTCTCGACAAAATAACGGAGCAGCGTCATTTCGAGCTGCGTCAGCCGGACCGGCTCGTCTCGCACAGTCGCCTCGAACGTGTCGAAATTGACTTTCGCATCGGCGAACGCGAACTCGACGACTTTGCCGACTTGCTGATGCTGCCGCGACTGGCGGCCGTGAAAACATAGCAGATTTTTGACCCGGCTGAGGAACTCGTCCAAGTCGAACGGTTTGGTCAGGTATTGATTTGCGCCGGCGTCGAATCCGCGGGTGCGGTCCTCGGTCAACGTGCGAGCCGTGAGAATCAACACCGGCGTTTCCATGTCGAACGCCCGCAGCGCCTCGCACACCGCGTAGCCGCTCATGCCGGGCAGCATCAGGTCCAAAATCACCAGATCGACGTTCTCCGGATTCTCCTGCATCAACCGCAGCGCCGAAGGACCGTCGCCCACCGTGGTCACGCGATAGCCCTCGGCCACCAGGTTGTACTTGATGCCCGTGGCCAAATGGGCCTCGTCCTCGACCACCAAGATGTGTTCGTTGTCGGCCATGCGCTCGATCCGTCTCTTACGATTTGTTTTCTTCCGCAGCCGCCAACGGCGCACGGCCGGGCAATTGGACCTCGAACACGCTGCCGGGCCCTCGTTCAGGATCTCGCACCCGGACGCGGCCGCCATAGCGACGAGCCAATGTTCGGACGATATACAATCCGAGGCCCGTGCCGGGTTTTTCGCGTTCCAACTCGAGCCCAAGCCGAACGAATCGGCCAAAAATTTTCCGCCGCAAATGATAGGGGACCCCGCGACCATTGTCGACGATGCGCACCGCAACACGATCACCGGACGACGGCTGAGCCCACACTTCGACCTTCGGCGGCGAGCCGGCGTATTTTACCGCGTTGTCAAGCAAGTTGCGAAACAGGATGTCGAAATCGACCCGCCGCCCGCGAACCTCGCACGGCTGCAAATGCAACTGGATGGTCTCCGCCGGCACGCGGTAATTCATGCATACGGTCCCCGCACAATCGCAAAGCAGCTTGCTCAGTTCCACATCCTCGCTCTCTTCCTCTTCGGGTCGATCGGCGTCCAATCGTCCGGCCTCGAGCATCTGATTGATCAGGTGGTCGAGCCGTTCGAGATCTTCGAGCATGAACCGATGAAAATCGACCTGCAACTGCTGATCCACCTGATGGCGGCTGAGCGTTTGCAGATAGAGTTTCATCGAGGCGATCGGCGACTTCAACTCGTGGGTGACGCTGTCGATGAAGTTCGATTGCCGGCGGGTCAGGTTGATCGCCTTGATCGAAAGGATCAAATAGAGCACCACGCCGACGATCAAAAGCACGATGAACGTGGCGCCGACGGCCAAAAGCGCCCAATACACGCCCGGCCATGCGGCTTCTTTCGCGCCGACCACGATGACCAACACCCAGCCGACGGTCAAAATCGCCAGCAGGGCAAGCATCACAATCGCCAACAGAATCGGCGTGCTGAGAGAACGTCGCGACATGATCTCATCAAACCTAACAGACCGGCCGCCGCAACGTCAAGCCACGGGGGGGTTATGTTGCCTCGAACTATGGGAAGTCATCTCCTCAGATAGACTGACGACACTTCCCACCATACGGCGGGCAAAATCGTCAACTGCGACCAACAAAAACAGCCCCTACGAACTATTCAACCCTCCCGGCGCGTGGTTGGTTCAAAACAATTACGCACCTATTACACAACCAATACACAGTAGACATTGGGGATTGGGCGACAAGATTTATAATTAAGCAACATGCGGCAGGGCAAATCAACAAGTCAATCCAGTCGTTTTTTTGGAGCTTATCGTGGTCAATGCCACTTTGGTATCGCTCGATTCGTCGCCGTTTAAGCCGTCGGACGTTCATCCGGCCGGCACACGGGCCCGCGTCCTTCTGACCAGCGTCTTCGGACCCTACGGCCAAGATGACGAGTACGGCAGCCGGCAATTGAACCCGATGGAGTTGTATCACAACCAAGTGACACGCACGCAAGGCGCGTTCTCGCTGCGGATGTTCCATCGCAGTTGGGGCCTGATGCTGATCCAGGCGAACATCTCGGCACCATGCACCTTGCTCGACTTCCCGACGCTCGACCGGTTCATCGAGGAACTCCGCACGCAGCAATACGACATCATCGGCATCTCGTCGATCATTCCGAATCAACGAAAAGTGAAAAAGATGTGCGAGCTGATCCGCCAGTATCAGCCCAACGCCAAGATCGTGGTCGGTGGCCACATCGCCAACGTTCCCGACCTGTCGAAGCGAATCGACGCCGACTTCATCGTCCGCGGCGAGGGCGTCCGATGGTACCGCGGCTACTTGGGCGAAGACGCCACCCGCCCGCTGCGCCACCCGTTGATCACCTCCGGCGTCGGCACCCGAAACCTCGGCGTCGGCCTGAAAGAGCGGCGCGGTGACGTGGCCGCCACCGTGATTCCCTCGGTCGGCTGCCCGTTGGGCTGCAACTTCTGCTCCACCTCGGCCATGTTCGGCGGCAAGGGCCACTCGATCAACTTCTATCAGACCGGCGACGAACTGTTCCACGTCATGCAGCAGATGGAGAGCGAAATGGGCGTCCGCTCGTTCTTCATGATGGATGAAAACTTCCTGCTGCAGCGCAAGCGCGCCCTGCGGCTCTTGGAACTGATGGAAGAACACAACAAACCTTGGTCGCTCTACGTGTTCACCTCGGCCAACGTGCTGCGGTCCTACACGATCGACCAGTTGGTCCGGCTGGGCGTCTCCTGGGTGTGGATGGGCATCGAAGGCTGCAACAGCCAATACTGCAAGCTGACC
>JAJFVC010000082.1 GCA_021372005.1 Planctomycetaceae bacterium
GTGCAGGCCGTGATCACCGGCGCCGACCGCATTGCGGCCAACGGCGACGCGGCCAACAAGATCGGTACCTACGGTGTGGCCCTGCTGGCCGCGGCCCATCGCATTCCGTTCTACATCGCCGCGCCGAGCAGCACATTCGACTTGTCGATTCCCGACGGCCGGTCCATCCCGATCGAACAACGCGACCCACGCGAGGTGACCCACGGTTTTGGACGTCAAACCGCACCGGACGGCGTGGCCGTCTACAACCCTGCGTTCGACGTCACGCCGGCCGAGCTGATCACGGTGATCATCTGCGAGCGCGGCGTCATCCGCCCGGTCAACGCGCAAACGATCGCCGCGATGTTGGCCGCCAAAGGCTAAGGCCCGTATCTTGCTTTGGCCACGAATCCAGGCGACAATGCCCGTATGAGCCAAATTGCCTATTTCGATTGCCTGGGCGGCATCAGCGGCGACATGACGCTCGGCGCGCTGGTCGACGCCGGCGCGGATCTTGACGCCATCAACGCCGCCATCGCCTCGCTGGGTCTGCCCGGCTGCCGCGTGCGGGTCGAGGAAGTCCGCAAAAACGGCTTCCGCGCCGTGCAGGCTACGGTCGATTGCGAGCCGGAATCGACGCACCGCAACCTGCATCAGATTTTGTCGCTGATCGACGCCGGACAGCTCAGCCCACGGGCCAAAGAGATGGCGCGGCGCGTGTTTACGCGGTTGGCCGAAGCTGAGGCCCGCGTCCACGGCGTCGACGTCGATCGGGTGCATTTCCACGAAGTCGGCGCGGCCGATTCCATCGCCGATCTCGTCGGCGCGGCGGTCGGTTTGGATCTGCTGGGCATTGATCGGGTCGAGGCCTCTTCGGTCCCCACCGGCACGGGCACGATCACGATCGCCCACGGCACATGCAGCATTCCGGCGCCCGCCACGGCCGAGTTGCTGCGCGGCATTCCGCTGGCCGCCTCGGCGACCGAGGGCGAATTGACCACGCCAACCGGCGCCGCGCTGCTGGCCACGCTCGCCCAACGGTTCGGTCCGCCGCCGGCGATGACGATCGAGCGGATCGGCTGCGGGGCCGGCCGTAAGGATTTTTTGGATCGCCCGAACCTGTTGCGGCTGCTGGTGGGTCCGTCGACCGACGCGCCGACCGACGATTCTCAACCGGTAACGGTTTTGGAAACCAATCTGGACGATACGACCGGCGAGCTGATCGGCTATTGCATCGCAAAAATTTGGGACGCCGGGGCGTTGGACGTGTTTACGACGCCCATCCAAATGAAAAAGAATCGGCCTGGCGTCATGCTCACCGCGCTGTGCCGACCGTCGGACGCCGCCGCGATCGAAGATGTTTTGTTTCGTGAGACGACGACTTTGGGCATCCGACGCTGGACGGTCGCCCGAACCGTTTTGCGGCGTCAGTCGCACACGGTCGCCACGCCGTGGGGTCCGGTTGAAGGCAAGATCGGCTGGTCGCGCGACGGTCGGCCGCGCTGGTCGCCCGAGTTTGAATCGTGCCGCCGCGCGGCCGAGCAACATCGCGTGCCGCTTCGCGAAGTGGTCGAAGCGGCGATCCGGGCGTTTGATGAGAAGGGATTAGGGATTAGGGATTGGAGACCGTTGTTTCGCCGCCGCGGTCATTTCACACCAAGGGAAACAAAAAAATGTCCGAGATTACTCGCTTTTCGGTTTCTCTGGAAAACGACCTGCTCGAACAGTTCGACTGTTACTGCAAGCAGCAGCACTACGCTACGCGGAGCGAGGCGATTCGCCAATTGTTGCGCGACACGCTGACCCGCGAGGCGTGGACCAACGACACGCATGAGGCGGCCGGCACGCTCACGTTGGTCTACGACCACCACCGCCCACAGCTCCGCGATCACCTGACGAAGCTGCAACACGACAACACCGAACTGGTGGTCTCAACGCTGCACGCCCATCTGACGCACAGCCTGTGCCTGGAGGTCATCATCTTGCGAGGACCGGCGCAAAGACTCCAACAGATCGCCTCGCAATTGCGCGGCTTGAAGGGCATTCTCAAAGGCGAGCTGGTCATGGCCAGCGCCGCGGAACAGCACCACGCCTGACCCGACTTCACCGATCTCGGTCGGCGATTTTGCGCAGACTTTCGGCCACAGACTCGTGGGCTTTCATCGCACGCCATGCGGCCACCAAAAAGAAGATCCAGCCGATGATCATGCCGCCCCACACGATCAAGCCCACCAACATCGCAAAGATTTGTGGACCTGCACTTATCACGTTCGAGGTCGCTTGCATGGCTTGGCCTTTCGTTTTCACCACCCCTACGCACGGGTGGTTGCTTGTAAGAAAAACCTGATTCGGGGGGCGACTTTTTTGCCGGGCCTTGGAATCCGCCCCCGTTGTTTGCTAAAATACCGAGATTCCTGGATTTTTGGAACACCGTATTTTGTGGGTATCGAGGAAACGAGCGTTGAGCGATTCCAGCAATCTGTCCCATCCGGTCGAAACCGCTGAAGGCGCGATCGAAAACCCGTCTGTTGAAACCTCCACAACCGCCGAGGTCGCCCAAGTCGAATCCTCGGCCTCGTCGCGGCCACGCATCCTGATCGGCTCGCAGCGGGATCCCGCCGCCTATCGGGCGCGTCCGAAGCGCGATTGGAAACCGATCGAAGAAGGCGAACAGAAGCGGAAAGAAAAGAAGCCGCGCGGCGAGCGCAAACCGCAACGACCGGCCGTCGCCGAGACAGCCGAGACGCCCCGCCCCCAGGTTGCGGCCCCAAGCGTCCAAGCCCCGACGCCAGCCTCTGCCGTTCCGTCTCAGGTTCCCGCGGCGTCCGACGTCGACTCGGAACTGAGCGATGCCCTGGACGGCCTCTCGATGGCCGAACTGCTCAACGACGGTTCGCAAGGCCAGCCGGCCGACGGGCTGGGGTTTGAGTCGGGATCGACGCAGACCGGCCGCGTGGTGGCCGTGCGGCGCGACGATGTGTTCGTCGAGTTCGGCCAACGGGCTCAAGGCATTTTGCCGTTGCGGTTGTGCAACGTCCCGCCGCACGTCGGCGTCGAGCTGCGCGTGGTCGTTCAGCGTCAAAATCCCGACGACGGCCTGTATGAGTTGTCGCTGCCGAACCAGACCGTGCAGGTCGACGATTGGTCCGACCTGACCGAAGGCGCGCTGGTCGAGGTGCGCGTGACCGGCCACAACACAGGCGGACTCGAATGCGAAGTCAATCACATTCGCGGGTTCATTCCCGTCAGTCAGGTGTCGTTGTATCGCGTCGAAGACCTCGCCCCCTATGTCGATCAGCGTCTGACGTGCGTCATCACCGAGGCGAACCCGGATCGCCGCAATCTGGTGCTGAGCCGTCGAGCCGTGCTGGAACGCGAAAAGGAGCAAGCTCGGCAACAGTTGCTCAGTTCGATCCAGCCCGGCCAGACGTTCGACGGTGTCGTTCGCAAGCTGATGGACTTCGGCGCGTTCGTCGATCTGGGCGGCGTCGACGGCCTGGTGCACGTCAGCCAACTGGCTTGGGGCCGCGTTAAGCATCCAAGCGACGTGCTCAAGGAAGGACAGACGATCAAAGTGCGGGTCGACCGCGTCGATCCCGAGACCGGCAAAATTAGCCTGGCCTACCGCGACCTGCAAGAAAGTCCTTGGGTCGCCGCGGCCCAAAAATATCCGCCACAAAGTGTCGTGACCGGGACCGTGACGAAACTGATGGATTTCGGCGCGTTCGTCGAATTGGAACCCGGCATCGAAGGACTGGTGCATGTCTCCGAGCTGTCGCACAAACGGGTGTGGCGTCCCTCGGACGTCGTCAAGGAAGGCCAGCAGGTCGAGGTCATGGTGTTGGCGTTCGATGCCTCGGCCCAACGCATCAGCCTGTCAATGAAGGCGTTGGCCTCGCCGCCCGAACCCGCGAAAAAAGACGGCGACGAACCGTCGAACACGCCGGCTAAGTCCAAAAAACATGCCAAGCCGACTGGTCCGCTGGTCGGTGGATTGGGCCACTCGACCGGCGATCGTTTTGGATTGAAGTGGTGATCTCGCCCATGTCGTTCGCCACGCACAACTCGCCGGACCCCGAACTTGCAGCCTACCAGTCGCAAGAGCCGGCCGCGCTGGTCGATCGCATCCAGCAAATCCGCAACCAAATGGGCCCGCGGCTGCTGATCCTCGGCCATCACTATCAGCGGGACGAGGTGATCGCGCTGGCCGATCTGCGCGGCGACAGCTACCAGTTGGCCAAAATGGCCGCCGAGAGCGAGTCCTGCCAGGCCATTGTGTTTTGCGGCGTTCATTTCATGGCCGAAACGGCCGACATCTTGGCCAATCGGCCCGAGCGGCTCCGACAGCGCGACGGCCGACGTATCCCCGTCATCCTGCCGAACCTAGCCGCCGGTTGCGCGCTGGCCGACATGGCCGACGTGGCCCAAGTGGAAGATTGCTGGCGGCAACTCGGCGAGTTGATCGACATGGACGACGTAACACCGGTTACGTATGTCAATTCCACCGCAGCGATCAAGGCGTTTTGCGGCCGTCACGGCGGCATCGTGTGCACGTCGGCCAACGCCCGGGCGGTGTTGGAATGGGCGATGGCTCGTCGCAGCCGGGTGTTGTTCTTCCCCGATCAGCATCTGGCCCGCAACACGGCTTGCGCGATGGGCATTCCGCTCGGCCGGATGCCGATGTGGGACCCTCGCGAAAAGCATTTGGGCGGCTGCCAGCCCGATGCGATCCGTCAAAGCCGTATCATTCTCTGGCAAGGACACTGCTGCGTTCATCAGGCGTTTTTGCCCTCGCACGTGGCGATGCTTCGCCAACAGTATCCCGACATCAAAATCCTCGTGCATCCCGAGTGCATGGCGGCAGTGGTCGAACAGGCCGACGAGGTCGGATCGACCGGCAAGATCCTCCACGCCGTCGAGCAGTCGCCGCCCGGCACGCGCTGGGCCATCGGCACCGAGTGGAATCTGGTGAATCGGCTCAAAAACCAACACCCGGAGCAGGACATCCACTTCCTCTGGCCGACCGCGACGCTTTGCGAAACGATGTATCGGATCGATCTACCGCATCTGTGCTGGGCGTTGGATCATCTCGCGGCCGGCGCGCCGGTCAACGTGATCGAGGTTGAGCCCAACATTGCCCGCGACGCGCTGGAAGCGCTGCAACGGATGCTGCAAGTGGGATAAGCAATCCAACATTCTCGTCGTCGTAGACCGCGGTCTACGACGGCCGTCCGATGCTGAAGTAGGTGAAGCCGGCCTCGCGCATGCGCCGCGGATTGTAGAGATTGCGGCCGTCGAACACCACGGACCGCCGCATCAACCGTCGCATTTCCTCGAAATCGGGATGCACGAACTGCTTCCATTCGGTGCAGATGGCCAAGGCGTCGGCGCCCAGCAGCGCGTCGTCGCGGCGCTGGCAATAGACCAGCCGATCGCCGTACACCGCCCGAACGTTGTCCATCGCCTCGGGATCGTGCACCCGAACGGTCGCCTTGGCCGCCAGCAGCCGGTCGATCAACGTTAGGGCCGGCGCCTCGCGGATGTCGTCGGTGCCGGGCTTAAAAGCCAGCCCCCAAACGGCGATCGCCTTGTCCGACAGCTTGCCGTCGAAATAGGTCTCGATCTTTTGGGCCAACACATTTTTTTGCCGCTCGTTGACCTCGTGCACGGCGTCCAACATCCGCGGGTCGATGCCCAACGAACGGGCCAGCGACGCCAGCGCGCGGACGTCCTTCGGAAAACAACTGCCGCCGTAGCCGACGCCGGGAAACAGAAAGGCGAACCCGATGCGGCTGTCGTGGCCGATGCCGCGCCGCACCTCGTTGATGTCGGCCCCGGCCCGCTCGCACACGTTCGCCATCTCGTTGATGAAGCTGATTTTCGTCGACAGCAGGGCGTTGGCCACGTATTTGGTCATCTCGGCGCTCTCGGGCGACATGGCCAGAAACGGCTTGTCCGTCCGCAGATACGGCTGATACAAGTCCTGCAGCACGTCGACCACCTCGAGCCGCCGGGCGCCGACGACCACGCGGTCGGGCTTCATGAAGTCCTCGATCGCCATCCCTTCCTTCAAAAATTCGGGATTGCTGGCCACGTCGACCGCCCGACCGGTCAGTTCCTGCAAGCGAGCCGCCACCTTGGCGTTTGTGCCGACCGGGACTGTGCTCTTGCAGATGACGATGCACGTCGGGCCCAGATGGGGCGCGATCTGTTCGATCACCGACCAGAGGGCCGAAAGGTCCGCCGTGCCGTCGTCGCCCGACGGAGTGCCGACCGCCAGAAACACAAGCCTTGCCTTTTGAACCGCCAACGCCAGATCGGTGGTGAAGCGAATTCGTCCGGCCGCCACATTGCGAGCGACCAGCTCGGCCAGCCCCGGCTCATAGATCGGAATGTGACCGCGATTGAGAATCTCGATCTTTTTGCGATCGCAATCGACGCACGTCACGTCGTTGCCCGTCTCCGCCAAACAAGTGCCCGTCACGAGCCCGACATAACCGGTTCCCACGACGGCGATTTTCATACGAGCGGATCTTCAAAAAGTGTGGGAGGACGGGGAAGTGCCCCCTGAAGGACTCGAACCTTCAACCCTCTGATTAAGAGTCAGATGCTCTGACCAATTGAGCTAAGGAGGCGTTTTTTTCGTCGAACCGCGATTCCAACGGCGTTTTCGGGCGCGTTCGCCTAAAAACTTTTTTGGACCGACACACTTAAGCCTTTCCTCTAAAACGACTTACACACTCCCCGTCATTCCCAACAACGATCGCAACTATCCTTTCATCGGAAAGATCGTGGCGGACATTCTACCAAAGTTGTAAAGCATGCCAAGTCCCCCCTCGCAGAACGCCGACGACGGCCGTGCGGGCCCAACGATCGCCGACCGCAGCCAAGTTGGCCCAAAAACTTTTCTTGAAACTCGCCTCGACAGACCCTAGGATGCCGTGACACGCACACAACCCCAGGAACCGCTGTCATGGCGTCAACCCCCACGCATCAAAAAACGGCCGCCGCCCAAAGCGACCCGCGACCCCCCTGCTTGGAACGCCGGCTTTTGGAAGCCTTCGACGAACTTTGGGACGGATTCGTCGACCCGGCCGAAGCCGTCTGCGATGTCGACGGTCTCCCGTGGACCCGACTCGGCGGTTCATTGGCCGGCGGCGCGCTGGGCATGCCCTACCTCGACGAGGCACAATTGGCCCAGATCCGCGACCAGTGCCGCGCGCTGGCCGTCTCGAATGAGTTCGCCATCAACGGCCACGAAAACCGCATCAGCTACATCGTCGGCAGCGGCCATACCTACCGGGCTGTCGCTCGCCGCGATCCCAACGCAGAACCGCTGGCCTTTCAGGTCCAGGCGATTCTCGACGAGTTCGTACGACTGAACCACTGGCACAAGCGTCAGCAAGAGATTGTCCGACGCACGGACCGCGACGGCGAATGTTTTTTGCGGCTGTTCTCCTTGGCCGACGGGACCACACGGGTGCGGTTCGTCGAACCGGCCCAGGTTTCCAGCCCGACCGGCTCGTCCGACTCCTTTGGCATCCGCACCGAGCTGCGGGACGTCGAGACGGTGCTGGGCTATTGGATCGACGCCCGATGGGTCGACGCCTCGGAGGTGCAACATCGCAAAGCGAACGTCGATGCGAACGTGAAACGCGGGCTACCGTTGTTTTTCCCGGTGCGAAAGAACCTGCGCCGCGCCGAAAAATTACTCCGCAACATGAGCGTCGTGGCGGAAATCCAATCGGCCATCGCGGTGATTCGCAAGCATCGCGCCGCCACCGGCGCGGGATTGGAACAGTTCGTGGCCGGCCAGGCCGATGCGACGATCTATCATGCCGCGACCGGACGAACCAGCCATTTTCAGCGTTACGCGCCCGGCACGATCTTGGACGCCATGGCGGGCACGGACTATGAGTTTCCCGCGGCGGGCATCGACGCCGGTCGCTACGTGACCGTGTTGCAGGCCGAGCTGCGGGCCATCGCCAGCCGATTGGTGATGCCCGAGTTCATGCTGACCAGCGACGCCAGCAACGCCAACTATGCGTCGACGATGGTGGCCGAGGGGCCGGCCGTCAAAATGTTCGAGCGGCTCCAATATGAGATGCTCGAAGACGACATCGCGTTGCTTTGGCAGGCGGTTCGACACGCCGTGGCATCGGGTCGCGCGCCGGCCGCCGCGATCGACGAGGTCGAAATCCGAGGCATTCCGCCTCGTCTGGCCGTCCGCGACCGGTTGAAAGACGCCCAGGCCGATCAGATTCTCGTCAAAAACGGCGCGATGTCCGTCCAAACCATGGCGATGCGTCACGGCCTGAACCCCGAGCAAGAACAACGGTGGATCGGACAGGCTGCGGCTTCGTGACCGAATCAGGCCGTTTTGCGACGCCACAAGGGACGCACGGCCGACAACGCCATGCGATCATCCAGGTTCGGGCGGAAGATGGTCAAGATCAGCAGAGGCAGATACCAGCCCATGTAAAGTCCGCCGGAATCGGCCATCCAGAACTGCGAGGCCAACATCACCGCCGTCGAACAACTCAAGAGCGTGCCGAGATTTTTTTGCGCCGGCCAGATGGCCAAACTGCCGCAAAGGGCCAAAAAGGCCGCCAACATCGGATAACGATATTCCTGGGCGTAGATTTGCCAGAAGCCGGACAGCTTCGCCTGAAATGGGCTCCGCACGCCGAACATTTCTTCAAGTTGCGCGACAAACTCGCTGCTGTTGGACGCCGTCAACGCCAACACGACCACCAGCGCCGTCAGCGCCGCCAGCGCGCCGAACGTGAACCGGAACAGTCCGCGACGCCAGTAGAACCCGATCCACAACGGCAACAAGAACAGCGGATAATAAATCAATCCGCCGACCAACCCGAGCAGCAGACCGGCCAGCAACGGACGGCGATAGGCCGCCACCGCCCAGACCAGCAGCACCGCCGGCGCAACGTGATCCACTTGGCTGGTCAATTGACTGGTGTAAAACGTCAGCAAATAAAGCGTCCCGGCCGCCACGCCCGTGTGCAGGTTGTCAAAGTGCCAAAAACCGATCCACACGATGCCCATCACGACGGCCAGGTGGGCCAAAATGGTCGCCGTCCGACAGGTGGCCACCTGGCTCAGTGTGGGATGCGTTCCGCCGGACGACGATGGCTTAACGTCGAGAATGGCCTGGGTCGACAGCTTGCTGAACCGCTCGAAAGGCAGGAAGCCCGGATTGGTCGCCTCGGATACGTTTTTTTCGGCCAGTAATTGTTCGACGCGCTCCCTGGGCGCCGTGATGACGTTGGCCATCAAAAACACCATCAGCGCCAGCCCGGTGAACGTCAAACCGCCGGCCGAAAGGTTCGGCTCCAACAGCGGGCGGCGAACCATGACCGGATCCAACAGCAAACGAACCAAGAACACGCCGCCGACGACGAACAACCACGCATAGCCCGTCTGAATCAACTCCCGCTGGTTTCGCAACAGGCCGTAATAGATCAACAGCAGGGCCGGCGAAAACGCCAACAGCCCGACCAGGTCCAAGTTTCGCACGCTCCAGAAGCGTTGAAACTTGAAATAGATGCCGATCATCATCAGCGCGGAGATGTAGGCCCACGTGATCGGATTCAGTCGGTAGCCGTAGAGAATCTCCTGCATGGAAATTAAAGATACAGGACGGTTGGGAGTTTACAACCCCCCTGAACGCGGTTAACTTTTTGCAGGCTATAGAAGAAAACCGCACCCCGGAGGGCCCGATGGCCTCATGGTTCAGCCCCGCCGCCATGGAAAACGGTCGGACTGCGGATCCCTCTACATGCCGATGCACCAAAACACCACGGCGGCCAACGCAAGCCGATACCATCCGAACGGCACGAGCGTGTGCCGGCCCAAAAACCAAACAAAACCTTTCACGGCCAGCCACGCCACGACAAACGACACGACAAAGCCGACCGCCAGCATCGTGAAATGGCCGGTCAACACGTCTTGACTCTTGTGCAGCTTGAACACCGTGGCGGCGATCATGATCGGCACGGCGGCGAAAAAGGAATATTCCGTGGCAGTCTTTCGCTCGACGCCCGAGATCATGCCGCCCAAAATGGTCGAAGCAGCCCGCGACATGCCCGGCCACAGCGCGAAACATTGAAACAGCCCAATGTGCAACGCGTCGCGCCAGTCGAGTGCATCGAGCCCTTCACGTTTCGGTTTCGGCGCCCAGCGTTCGACCAGCAGGATCGCCACGGCCCCGACCGCCAGCGCGGCGGCGACCATCGTTGGGCAAAACAATTTTTCCTCGATCCAACGGTGGATCGTCAATCCCAAAACCGTCGCGGGGATCGTCGTAACCAACAGCAGCCCGATGCCTCGCAGGCCCGAAAACCCCTGGTTGTCCCGCCAACGCAACAGCCGTGTGAAACGACCGGGATACGCGGCCACGACGGCCAGAATCGCGCCGAGCTGAATGATCACCTCAAAGGCGTCGGCCGCCGGCTTGCCCACCATGCGATCGAATCCCGACACGTGGCCGACAAGAATGAGGTGCCCCGTCGAGGAGATGGGCAGGAACTCGGTGATTCCTTCGACAACACCCATCAAGGCAGCCCAGAGGTTTTCCATAACGAATTCGACGTCCGTCGCAAGTCTTGAAGTTGAAAAAACAGGACGGCCCGGTTTTCATCGAGCCGTCCTGGTCAGCAAAGGAGGGTAACAGGTTATAAAATCCGCCTGGTTTCCGTTCCGAGACGATCGACCTTCCGAGATTTTAGGCCAACACCGCATTTCTTGCCGAGCTTGTGTGGCAGTGAAGGCTGCTCGAACGGACGGATCAACCGAACACGGTTTTCTTGAGGCGGCGGTTTACCACGGACTACGCATGCTTTTCTTGACGCGATCGCTCACCACGGACCACGAATATAATAGTCTCCAAACTGGTCGGTGCTGGAGGGCCAAGCGGGCGTCGGACGGAACCACGACCGATGGAACTCGCTCGGTCCCGGATAGTTTCGTCCGAACTGATGTTGGATCGGCGTGACGCGCGTCGCACCAACGCCCCAACCCAAATGGGCTTGGCTCTCAGCTGTCGGCGGCGCAACCACCGCCACGGGCGTGCCCCAAGCGGTGTCGTAATAGTCGCCGTGCCACGGATAGGTCTGCGACTGACGACGTGCGACCCAACCTTTGATTGTGCCGGGCCCCGCCGCGGCCCAATCGGCCCAAAGACAACTGATCGCCAAAACGGCCGCAACCATTGAAACGCGCTTCATGACGTCTCCCTATCCGCGTCGGAAACCATCTCGGTTTCGGATTGCGATTTTTTTAGTGCCAATGCACCGACGTCCACGTGGAAGGAGCGTCCGGATGCTTGGTGATGTAACAGCGATGATGCCGATACAAAAACTCTTGCGGCATCAACGGCTGGTAGGTGATATAGGTATGTCCGACGCGAGCCGGCGCAGGACGCGGACAAGGATACAACTGAGCCCCCGTGCTGTTGCATCCCACCGGCGGCGCGTATTGGTTGTGGAACAAGTCGCCGGACGTGCTGTGGCGGATCACTTCGGCGCGAACCGGTGCGGCCGTCCACAGTCCGCACACGATCGCCAACGCGACGGCGGCCCACGCAGCGCCCATTTTTTTACAGAAAATTTTCTGGCTCATCCCACGTTTCCCCTTTTGAGTTTCCTCGCCAGATACCAATCTCGGCAGGTGACGGTCTTGCGGGTGAATCTTTGTGTGCCGTGTGGGCAAAAGGGCCCTGATTTGCCGAGAATCCGAAGAAAACCGTGTGGCCCGCCTGTCGCAAAATCGTTATAATTGGCCAAATTCCCTCAGTTTGCCGCAAGGAGCACGAGATTGACCGTCAGCGCCACCCCTAAAGAACCCTCCGCCGCGCCGGCCGATTCCACCGGCGCCGTGGCCGCGCGTCCGCGACGTCGGGCCACCGCCCAGTCGATGGCCGCCAGCCAGCGCGATATCTCCGTCAGTGAGTTTTTCGCCAAGAACCGTCACCTGCTGGGTTTCGACAATCCTCGCAAGGCGTTGTTGACCACGGTCAAAGAGGCCGTCGACAACGCCCTGGACGCCAGCGAAGAGGCCGGCATCCTGCCCGAGATTTGGGTCCACATCGAACGCACCGCCCCGGACCGTTTCAAGGTGGGCGTGCAAGACAACGGGCCCGGCATTCTTAAAAAACAAATTCCGCTGATCTTCGGCAAGCTGCTCTACGGCTCGAAGTTTCACCGGCTGCGCATGAGCCGCGGCCAACAGGGCATTGGCATCAGCGCCGCCGGCATGCACGGATTGCTGACCACCGGCAAACCGGTCAAAATCATCTCGAAAGTGTCGCAGCCCGAGCCGGCCCACTACTACGAAATCCAGATCGACACGAAACGCAATCAGCCGGAAATTCTGAACGGCCGCGGCGAAGGCGTCGAGATCCCGCCGAACGGGCTGGGCGAAAAGCTGATTGAAAAACACGGCATCGAGTGGATCGACCTGGAGCACGGCACCCGCGTGACGATCGAACTGGAGGCGAAATACCAACGCGGCCGCGGCAGCGTCGACGAGTATCTCGAAGAAACCGCGATCGCCAACCCGCATGTGACGATCCACTACCGCGACCCGGACGGCAACGAGGTCGAGTATCCGCGGGTGACGAACCAACTGCCGCCCGAGCCGAAAGAAATCAAGCCGCACCCTTATGGCGTCGAGCTGGGTCGGCTGGTGACGATGCTTCACGAAACCAAAACGTCGACCGTCTCGCAATTTTTGACCGATTCGTTTTCGCGGATCAGCCCGAACATCGCCCGGCGGCTTTGCAGCGAGGCCAAGCTCTCGACCCGAACCAACCCGAAAAAAGCCGGCCGCCACGAGGCCGATCTTCTGTTCCAAGCGATTCAGCAGACTAAAATTCCCGCGCCGTCGACCGACTGCATCGTGCCGATCGGCGAGGAGCTGATTCTCAAAGGGTTGCGGCACGTGGTGCCGGGCGAGTTTTACGCCGCGGCCACACGACCGCCGGCCGTCTATCGCGGCAATCCGTTTCAGATCGAGGTGGGCCTGGCCTACGGCGGCGTTTCGCCCGTGGCCAAAGTGACGCGCGATGCACTGACCGAACTGCTCGAAGAAAGCGACGCCCGGACCCTGCGGCAATTTTTGATCACGACGTTCCAGGGGCTCGGCGCCGACTCGGCCGATAAGATTTTGACCCAAGCGAACGTCGGCACCCGCGTGTCGCCGGGCCGGCTCAAGTCGGCCGACGTCGACCGGCTCTACGACGCGCTGCAGCACGTCAACCTCAGCGACGGCCAGTCGATGAACGTGCTGCGCTACGCCAACCGCGTGCCGCTGCAATTTCAGGCCGGGGCCTGCGCGATCACCCAAACCGTGATGGGCACCAACTGGCGGGCCTACGGGTTGAGCCAGTCACGCGGCTCGCTGCCCAACGGGCCGGTGACCGTGATGATCCACATGGCCAGCGTCTGGGTGCCGTTCACCAACGAGTCGAAAGAGGCGGTCGCCGCGTATCCCGAAATTCAGAAGGAGCTGCGAATGGCACTGCAAGCGGTCGGCCGCAAGCTGGGCATGTATCTGCGCCGGCGATTGCGAGTGCGTCACGAGGGCGAGCGCCGCAATCTGTTCCTGCGCTATCTCGGCGAGGTGGCCGCGGCCGTCAGCCGGATCAACCGCGCCGATCGCAAAAAGCTGTACGACCAACTGTTGGAAGTGGCCAAGCGGCAAACGGCCGAGGCGGACGTCGAACTCGACGAACGCGGCCGACCGATCGAGGAAGAAGATTTCGGCGACCACGTAATCATTGTGTCGGAAGAATCGCAAACAGAGGGCCGTTCGGCCGCCGCCGGCTAAGGACCGATTCCCCAACAACGGACGACGAACCAAGAAAAAAGACTCATGGCAACCAAACTCCCCCCCCGCGACGCGAAAACCACACAACGCCTGACCGAATTGGCCGACACCGTCGTCGAATTAGCCGGCCGACGTCGCGATCCCTACGTCGACGTGCCGACTCGCTCGCTGTCCAACGTGAAATACAACAAGTCGCGGCGGTTCATCGAGATGGGCCGGGCGACCAACCGCCGCCATCTGTTCAATCTGTCGCAGGCCAAGAGCTACATGCAGACGATGCTGGTGGCCAGCGGCGTGACGCAATTGGTCGAACAGGGCAAGACCACCAGCATCCGTGGTCTCTACTACCTCTTGAAGCACACGATCGAAGGCACCAAGGAAGAAACGTTTTCCGACCAAAGTGAGTGCGATCCGGTGATCGAGGACTGCGAGGTGCTTTTGAACAGTCTGCGCGAGGAACTGCACCTGTACGCCCAAAAACGCGGCGAGATGGTGGGCGACCTCGTGCTCACCGACACGGGCGACGACATCGACTGTTCGCGGATGGGGTCCGGCGGCTACGGCATCCCGTCGATCGTCGAGCCCGAGGTGATCCAATTCAAGCGATGCGACGCGAAGTTCATCCTCCACGTCGAAAAAGACACGGTCTGGCAGCGGTTCAACGAGGACAAGTTCTGGCGCAAGCACAAGTGCCTTTTGACGCACGGCAGCGGGCAGCCCCCGCGCGGCGTCCGCCGGCTGCTACACCGAATGCACAACGAACTGAAATTGCCGATCTATTGCCTGCTGGATAACGACCCATGGGGATACTATATCTACAGCGTCATCAAACAGGGCTCGATCAACCTGGCCTATGAGTCGCAACGGATGGCCATTCCCGACGCGAAGTTCATCGGACTGCGGTCCAAAGATTTCCGCGAATGCCAGTTGTCCGACAGCGTAAAGATCGCGCTGAACGACACCGATCGGAAGCGGGCCAAGCAGATCGCCGGCTATCCATGGTTCGCGCCGAAAAAGGAATGGCAGAAAGAAATCAAGCAACTGCTGGACAACGGCTTCAAGCTGGAAGTCGAAGCGCTCATCAGCAAGGACATCAGCTACGTAACCGAGCACTACACCCCCGCCCGGCTGAAAGCGAAGGATTGGCTCGATTAGTTGGACTCATTGCGTACTATTTCAGTGAAAAGCAGCATATCTTTAGTGTTTTGTAAGCCACTGCCCTAGAAAGGGTTGCGTCACTCGCCCCTCTACTCCCGCACGATCCGGTTCATCGTGTCCAACTCTTCCGCCGAAAGTTCGATCTGGCCGGCGGCGGCGTTTTCGGCCGCCTGCACGGCGTTGCGGGCGCCGCAGAGCGCACAGGTCAGGCCCGGCTGCGCGATCGTCCAGGCGATCACCAACTGAGAAAGCGTCGCCCGATGACGCTCGGCGATCGGACGCAACCGCTCGAGCGCGGCGTTGATGCGTTGGACGTTGGCCGATGAAAAACGCGGTTTGCCGTTGCGCAGATCGCCCGGCCCGTATTGCCGATCCGGCGCCAACCGGCCGGTCAGCAGCCCGTTGGCCAGCGGCGAATAGGCCAGCACGGAAATCTGATGCCCATGGCAGTACTCCAAGCCGCCGCCGGTTTCCATCGCGCGGTCGATCATGCTGAACCGTTCTTGATCCGCATCGATGGGACCATATTGCTTCAGATGATCCACCGTGGCGTTCGAGACGCCGATGGCTCGGATCTTGCCCTCCTCTTTGAGCTTCAACAGCGCGGCCATCGTGTCGGCCACGGGCGTGGTCGCCGTTTGCCAATGGGTCTGATACAAGTCGACGTAATCGGTCTGTAATCGCTGGAGACTGGCGTGCAGCTCCTCGCGGATCGATTCCGGCCGCAGGCATTTGTAGACGGCCCGCTCCGAGGGGCCGGACGTGATGCCGTCGGCGTTGGAATGAAAATGCAATTCGCCCTCGACGCGGTCCCAGATCAATCCGCATTTGGTGGCCAACACGACCCGATCGCGGCGGCCGCGGATGGCCCGGGCGACCAATCGTTCGGAGCGGCCGAAACCGTAGACCGGGGCGGTGTCGATCAACGTCACGCCATGATCCAATGCGGCCTGAATGGCCTCGACCGCTTGGGTTTCGTCCGAGCCGCCCCACATCCATCCGCCGATGGCCCATGCGCCGAACCCCACCGCCGAAATGTCGATCCCCGTCGAACCGAGTTTCCGATAGATCATGGCGCCCTCCGATGGTCAAGCGAAATGAACCGCCCCGTCGCACCGCACCGATTATGGCACGGCGAGGGGCGACCAACAAGCCATCGGCCATTCTTGCGGCAAACGCCCCTGGCCGATAAAATAGAGAGGTTCGGCGATTTTGCTTTTTTCGCAATGCTCATGAAACTTCAAAGGCGCGGTTCTATGCGGCAATGTTCACGGTTGGCGGTTTTTCGTGGGGTCGCGTCGGTTGGGTTGCTGGGCGGGCTGGCCGTGTTGGTCGGCTGCGGGACCGGCGAGTATGAAAAACGTCTATCGGGCCGCGACGCCCGATTGAAAGCGCAGGCCCTCGCCCGATTCGCCGATTTGGGCAACGAACAAAAATTGCCCGGCGCAAACGTCTCGTTCCGCGTGCCGAAAAAGATGTCAGCCCTCACCTCCGGCGACCCACGACGCTTGAGCCCCGGTTTGTTGCCTCTGCCCGACGGCCACCAAACGTTCGAGGGCTTTATTCAAGACTCCACGGGCGGACAGTTGCCGTACTACTGTTACGTCGGCGTTCTGCCCGTTCCGTTGCAGCAGTTGACTACGCAAATGCAAGCCGCGTTCACAGCCGCCAAGGCCAACGGACCGATCAACTGGGCCGACGCGCAGGCCGAATCGCCCGACGGTGAAGTCTCCACGTGGAAAAAGCTCCGCTTGCCGGCCAATCAAGTTTTTTATTACAAGAAGAAGGACGGCCAATCGCAGTATCCGAGCATGCCCGGCGTGCTGGAGCTTTACTTGGGCGATGCAGGCAAGTCCACCGTCTTCATTGTCTGGCGTCTGCCGACCAGCATCGAGAACAACGTCGAACTGGCCCGTCTGGCCCCGTTGGTCAACGGCTGCGTGAAAGCCGAAAAACAATAACACGAAACACGGGCGAGTCAATCCGTCAGCCGCCGTCCTGTTTGGCAAGCTTGCCGGCGCTCGATTGAAAATACTTGCGACGGCGCGCCTGGGCCGCCGCCGACTCCGCCTGGGTCTGTTGGGCTCGCAAGTCATCCCAATTCGCCTGACAATAACGGCAACCGACCGTCTCGACGTGAAAGGCGATATATCGGGCTTGCGGCTCGGGCAGAACGCCCAGCAAAAAGCTGCCCAGTTGATCGCGCGTCGGACAGCTCAACCGATGACGCCGCCAGATTTCGCCCAACGAATGGACCCCTTCGTCGCGTCGGACCTGAATGGCCGCTAAACGCTCGACCAGCGACCGGTCCGCTCGCAACGCCCGCTCCACGCTTGCCATCGCTTCCGAAGGCAGCGATTCGTCCAGATAGGCTTCCAAGTCGGATTCACAAAAATCGGACATGACGTCGTCGCTCCATGGTCGGCGGCCCACTCACTCGTACAACTCCGGAAACACTTCCTTCGGCAACCGTTGCGATCGGACGGCGGCTTGCAGTTTTTCCAGCAACTCAAACTTGTAGTTGGCCACCGTCTGTTCGGTCAACTTCAACCGCGACGCAACCTCCTTGTTCGACCAGCCTCGCACCAACAATAGTTCGAGACATTCGAGCCGATCCCACTGGCCATGGCGTCGACAGCGCTCGATCTGCGCGGTCAACGCCGCCGCCAGCGAGTCCTCCTCCAGCCGGCGACGCTCGACGCTCCGGGCGATGCTGCTGGCTGGACGACCGTGGCCGATGGGCTCGCATGGGCCCGACGTGCCGCGGCGCGCCAAAAGCGGCAGCGTGGGACGCCGGCCTTCGCGACGCAAATAGTCAGTCAGCTTGTGGGCCGCAATCGAAAACAAATAACCTTCCAACGGCTGCCGGTGGTCGTAGTTGGGCAGACTGGTCAAAAAACCAAGAAACGTCTCTTGCACCAGATCCTCGGCCGCCGCGCGGTTGCCGGTTCGATGCTCCACGTAGGCCAACAACCGACCCTCGAACCGCGCAATCAACTCGCCCCAAGCTTCGTTATCGCCCTGACGGACACGGCGGATCAGCAAAGCATCGGCGGACATGGGAGGGGAAAGTAGGGATTAGGGATTAGAATAAAATGATGCGGGCTTCGATTTTCCGTCTAATCCCTCTGAAAAACTTATGCCATTACGGCGAGCGTCAAGATCAGTATGACGCCGGCGGCGGCCCATCGCAAGCGGGTTCGGTAGCGGCCACCGGTTGCCAAATCGGCCTTCAAATAACCGAATGCCACGCCAAGCAGTCCCAATGCCGCAAGAGCCCCCACGGCCCAGGTGCGAAGCCGCTGGCCCACGATCGTCTGACGTTGTTCCTCCAACAGCATCGCTTTCAGCTTG
>JAJFVC010000095.1 GCA_021372005.1 Planctomycetaceae bacterium
CCGTTTGTGCTCTTACTGTTGGACTACTGGCCGCTGAACCGAGTGGCCACCGACCACCGTTCACTGACCACATTGCTGCTCGAAAAGCTGCCGCTGATCGCCCTGTCCGCCGTCTCGTCCGCGTTGACCCATTGGGCGCAGACCGAGGCGATCGTGTCGACGGCGACCATTCCGTTGATGGACCGCGTGGCCAACGCCCTGGTCGCCTACGTGGCCTATCTGGGCCAGTTTTTCTATCCGGTGGGATTGTCGGTTTTCTATCCGTATTCCAACGGTGGTCTACCCGGTTGGAAAATATTCGGAGCGATGTTGTTGCTTGCAAGCATCTCGACGGCGAGTTGGCGCGCGCGGCGGCGATGTCCTTACTGGCCGGTCGGCTGGTTTTGGTATCTCGGCATGATGGTCCCCGTCATCGGGCTCGTGCAGGTCGGCTCGCAGGCCATGGCCGACCGCTATACGTATCTACCGCAGATCGGACTATCGGTCGGATTGGCGTGGGGGGCGGCCGATTGGATCGGCGCGCAACCGGGTCGGCGGCGGCTTGGCGTCGCGGTGGCCGCGATCGTGACGCTCGAACTGATGATCTGCGCATGGCAACAAGTGTCCTACTGGCGCGACAGCCGGTCGCTCTGGAGTCAAGCGGTGGCCCACACCTCGCGCAATGGGATCGCCCATCACCATCTCGGGCTCGCACTGCTCGATGAAAACCGCAACGACGAGGCCGCTGCGGAGTTTCGCAAGATGGTGCAGTTGAAACCCGACTTCGACGAAGCCCATCGCCTGCTGGGCGTATCGCTGGCCCGCGACGGTCATTTCCAAGAAGCCGTCGATGCTTTTCAAGAGGCGTTGCGGCTGCGGCCCGACAGCATCGAAACTTACGATGGCCTAGCTTGGGCGTTGGCCTGTTTGGGTCGAAAGTCCGACGCCGTCGAGGCGGCCCGACGCGCCGCCGTGTTGGCCGAACGTCGTGGCGACGTCCATGCCGCCGCCGAACTCCGACGCCGCTGGAACGCCTACCGAAATGATCCGTCGAAAAAATCAACGCCTCACAGAGGCAACGCCGCCCCATGAACGCTCAACGACGTCGAAAGCAACCGAATCGAACGACTCCGGCGCCGATCGCCCCACCCCGGTCTTTTGCGCCGCTGGCGATTTGCGGACTGTTGGTTTTGGCGGTGTTTTTGGTGTTCGGCCGAACCGTCACGCACGATTTCCTCCACTACGACGACAACCTGTACGTCACCGAAAACCCGCGGGTCGTCGAAGGACTGTCGCTCTCGAATCTCCGTTGGGCCATGACCGTCCCATGCGCCGGCAATTGGCATCCGATCACGCTGATTTCCCACATGATCGACTGCCAGATTTACGGTCTCCGGCCTTGGGGACACCATCTGACCAATGTGCTGCTGCACGCGATCAACGCGGCGATCTTGTTCTTGGCGTTGCGGCGAATGACCGGGGCGACGTGGCCCAGTGCATTGGCGGCGGCACTGTTCGCCGTACATCCGCTGCGCGTCGAGTCGGTCGCCTGGGTGGCCGAACGCAAGGATCTACTCAGCGGTTTGTTTTTTATGCTCACGTTGTGGGCCTATGCGAATTACGCACAACATCGGTTTTCGTGGCGGCGTTATCTGGCGGTCGTCGTATGGTTCGCCTTGGGGCTCATGAGCAAACCGTCGGTGGTGACGCTGCCGTTTGTGCTCTTGTTGCTGGACTACTGGCCGCTGGACAGAGTGACCGGTGACCGGTGGCCACTGTCCGCATTGCTGCTCGAAAAGTTGCCGCTGTTTCTGTTGGCCTTGGCCTCGTGCCTCGTGACGCCCTGGGCCCAAGGTTCCGCCATGATGTCGTTGGAGCTGATTCCTTTTTCGCTGCGATTGGGCAATGCGATGGTTGCTTACGTAGCCTACCTCGGACAGTTTTTCTTTCCCGCCGGATTGGCCGTGTTCTATCCTCATCCCGGCGCGACGCTGGGCTGGGAAAAACCGCTGGCGGCGGCCGTCCTGTTGGCGATCCTCAGCATGACGACGATTCTTGCGCGGCGGCGTTCGCCTTACCTGCCGGTAGGCTGGTTCTGGTACGTCGGCATGTTGGTCCCGATGATCGGACTGGTGCAGGTCGGCGTCCACGCGAGGGCCGATCGTTACACCTATCTTTCGCAGATTGGGCTTTGCATTGCCGTCGCCTGGGCCATGCGGCAAGCGTGCCTCGCGCGGCCGGGCTGGCGTCGGACGTGCGTCGCGGCCGCCTCTGCGGCAGTGTTGGTCCTGATGGGCTGCGCTTGGCAACAGACCGCCTCTTGGCTCAACAGCGAGACGCTTTGGCGAAAGGCCGTTCAATGCACGTCCCGCAACGCCCGGGCGCACAGCCATCTTGGCGTCGAATTGGCATCTCGCGGTCAGTTGGACGCCGCGATGGCCGAATATCGCGCGGCGTTGGACGTCAAGCCGGATTACACCGACGCCTTGAACAATCTCGGCGCGGCGCTGTCGCAACAAGGGCGGACCGACGCGGCCATCCAACAGTTTAAAAAAGTGTTGACGATCGATCCTCAGTACGCCAAAGCGCATTTCAACTGGGGAACGGCGCTAGCCCAGCAAGGACAAAACGACGCGGCAGCCCGGCAATTTCGACAAGCGTTGGAGACCGATCCCGACATGGACGGTGCGCGTTACAGCCTGGGCGTCGCGTTGGCCGCCTGCGGACGAAACGACGACGCGATCGACGAGTTTCGCAAAGTCCTTCAACGAAGGCCGACGCTGACCGACGCCCATTTTAATCTCGGCGCGCTGCTGAGCGAACGCGGTGATTTCGAGGAGGCGCTCGCGCATTGGTGCGAGGCGATCCGCCAACGGCCCGACGACGTCGGTGCCCTGGACCAAGCCGCCTGGACGTTGGCCACCTGTCCGAAGGCATCCGTGCGCAACGGGGCCGAGGCCATTCAACTCGCGCGTCGCGCGGTCGAGCTGTCCGGCGGCCGTGATCCGACACGGTTGGACACGCTCGGCGCGGCAATGGCCGAAGCGGGCCGGTTCGACGAAGCGCAAGCGATTGCCCGACAGGCGATCCGCCTGGCCACCGAACAACATCAGACCGATCTGGTCCGGTCGGTTCGCATACGATTGTCGCTTTACGAGAAAAAACAACCCTATCGCGAACAGCCCCAACAGTGAAATTGCGGCGCAATGGCCGGCGGCTCAGCCCATCGCAAAAAGGTCGCGGCGTCAGGCGGTCTTTCGTCGGCGGTGCAGCGAAACGCCCGCCCAACCCGCCAGCGCGACCGCGGCCAGCCCGGAAAACCGCAGTCCCCAAGCAAAACTGCGAGGCTCGTAGCGAAACTCCAGCGTGCGGCGGCCTTTCGGCGCGACGACGCCGCGCAGTGCGTGGTCGGTCCGCAACACCGGGACCGGTTTTCCGTCGAGATAGGCGTTCCAACCCGCGTCCCACAGATCGGCGAGCACGACCAGGCCCGGCGTTTCCATGTCCAACGAAATCGTGACGCGGCTGGGGATTTCTTCGACGATTTTGGCTTTGCCGCGGCAGCGTTCGGGCAGTTCGACCGGCTGCTCAACGTAGGCGACCTGTCGAGGATTGAACCCGAGGTTGCCCAAGCGAACCAGCCGCTCGGCGTCGTCGGCGACCGTTTCGACCCGCTCGGGCACGAACGCTCGCGGCAAAACGTTCGGATTCGGCACGACCCAATAGTCGGGACTGGTGAATTGCGGCCGAAGCGGCGACCGCGGCTCTCCCCGAAACACCAACCAACGGACGTTCAACAGGTCCAGCACCGGCGGAAGCCGCAAGTCGCCCTGCGGCGAGACGCGGATCTGCGGAATGAACCATTGCGTCATCGCGTACATGGGCGACGCGGTGTTCGGCGCAACGGCCAGGTGCATCAGGTCCATCAATCGTGCGGGATCGACAGCGTCGTAGCCGCGGATGTCGCGGAGTCCATGCGTTTCGGCCAGCGCCGCCGGCAGACATCCGACGCCCAAGATTCGTCCCGGCCCGGCGGCCGCGGTTTGTTCCAAGGCGGGGATTCGCGGATAATACAGCGACGGATCGCACTGCGCGCTGCGTCCGAAAGCAAACCAAACCAGATCGGCCACCATCAGGCCTGCCAATGCCGGCAACAGCCATCGCGAAGTTTTTTGCCGCCAAATCAACAGCCACGCCGCCGAACCGGCCAGACACAAGGCGGCCGCCGCGGCGTAGTTGGTCGAAAAACCCGCCTGAATGCGGCGCACGCTCGCCACGTCGGGCACGCGAGGCACCTGCTGGCCCGAACGAACGGCCCCTTCCAAGTGCGTGGCGATCGGCTCCGGCGGCACGACCGTCCGACAAACGCACCAAAGCGACATCGCAATCAGCAGGCCCGTCCAGACGGCAAACCACCAACGAGGCCGAACCTCATTGCGCCACAGCGAGTCCAACCCAACGGCCGCCATCGCCAGCAGCGCCATCGATGTAGCAAACGTGAATCGATTGTGCGACATCATTTTCAAACCCGGCAGCCGCAGCACATCGACCACCAGCGGAATGTCCAAGCACCAACTGACGCCGAGCACGGCCAAAATCGCCCAAAACACGTTGATCGAACGATGCCGGCGGCTGCACCAAGCCAACGGCGCGGCCAACAACGTCAGCAGCAAGCCGGTGTAGGTCGTCGACGCGCTCTCCAACTGGTTGCCTTGGCCTTTGGGAAAGATCGGAAAACTGCCGGTTTGGGTTGAACCGTACACGTCGGGCAGAACGATTTCAGGCAGTGCTTCGAGGCCCACCGGCGGACGTTCTTCCTCGCCTTGGCTGCGTCGCACCATGCGCGAGCCGGTCCGCGAGTACTCGACGATCGGCAACCAGTAGGGCGAGGCCAACAGAATGCCCAGCAGCCAACCGATCGTCACCGCCGCCAATGCCGGCCATGCCGCCCGGCTGAAACACTGCCGGCCATATTGATCGATCCAACACCAAACGGCGTACAGCCCCGACGTCAGCAACACTTGGGCGGACACGTCCAGTTGTCCGCTGATCAGCAACAGCCCGGTGGCAACGGCCAGCGACGGCGCCGCCCAAGGGCCCGTTCGACGAACGGTTCGATCGACGGCCAACAACAGCCACGGCAACCACGCCACGGCGAACACCGGGCCATAGCCTTGCCAAAAGACAAAAAAGCCCGCCATCGGCCAGCACCATGCCGCAATGGTTGCAGGCCAGGGACCTACATGCAGCCCGTAACGACAAAACAGATACGCGCCCACACCGACCCACAGCGCCAATGACAACTGGCTCCAGGCCAACGTGACCGGCGAGGTGATCCAATAGCCTAGTAGCTCGAACGGCGAATATTTGGAAAAGCCCGCGAACGGACAGCCGGCAAACTGATACGGCATCCAAAGCGGCAGCCGCCCGGCGTGAAACTCCCGGCCTGCATACTGGCGATTCGGCTCGCCCATCAAAACCAGATCCGACCGCACGAAATTATGCGGCGACAAGCTCTCGGTCTCCGGCGATCGCGGCAGATAGACGCCGGGACTCGCCAAAAAATCCAACGGCAGAAGAACCTTCCACCCAACCAGCGACGGACCGAACAAAATCACTTGGCAGACGACGATTCCGGCCGCAATCCACGCCGCACGGATCCACGGCCGATCGACGCGCGGCGAGGCGTCTTGCGCTTGCGGAGAATGGGAAATGGATTGTTTTGTTTTCTTCATGTTGCGTTGGTCGGCCAGGAATCGTCGCGTGCGAAAGTTGTTTTTCTTACAAAAAGACGAGAGGCGGCCCCAAAAACCTCGGTCGGCATTATAGCAGCTTGCCGAAAATTGGGAGCCCCAAAAGTCGGCAAAAAAGGGACACAGTCGCCGCGGGCGACCCAACGCGAGAAACCGCGCGAGAAAGCCGTGAATGGCCGGTCAGCCGGCGGCCTGACGATTGGCCCGACGCCGATCGGTTTCCTTCAGCAGAATTTTGCGCAACCGAATCAAACTGGGCGTCACCTCGATCAACTCGTCGTCGGCGATGAACTCCAGCGCCTCTTCCAGCGACATTTTGCGGGCCGGCTTCAAAAGAATGTTGCGATCGTGGCCCACGGCGCGCATGTTCGACAGCTTCTTTTCCTTCGTCGGATTGACGTTCATGTCCTCCGGCCGGCTGTTCTCGCCGACGATCATCCCCTCGTAGACCACATCGCCGGGCGACACGTGCAACTCGGCCCGCTGCTGAAGGCTGTCGAGCCCGAACGCCACCGCCTTGCCCGCGGCGATCGACACCAGCACGCCGGTCGAGCGACCGGGGATCGATTCGGCCATGGGCCGATAGTCATCGAACCGATGATGGATCACCGCCGTGCCTTGCGTGGCGTTGAGCAACCGGGTCCGCAGACCGATCAACCCTCGGGCGGGGATCGAAAAAATCATGAACGTATAGTCGTTGTGCGAGGTCATTTCGACCAACTGGGCCCGGCGCTCGCCGACCAGCTCCATCACCGGACCGGTCCGTTCGGACGGCGTCTCGACCACCAGCGTCTCGAACGGCTCGCACATCTGGCCGTCGATCTCGCGGAAAATCACCTGCGGCTTGCCCACCGACAGTTCGTAGCTCTCGCGCCGCATGGTCTCGATCAGCACGGACAGATGGAGAATGCCGCGACCGGCGACCGAAAACTGCTCGGTGCCCGGAATCGGTTCGACCCGCAAGGCCACGTTGCGTTCCAGCTCGCGCATCAACCGATCGCGCAGGTGGCGACTGGTCAAGTATTTTCCTTCGCGTCCGGCCAGCGGCGACGAATTGACGCCGAAGGTCATTTTCAGCGTCGGCTCGTCCACTTTCAAACGAGGCAGCGCGTGCGGCTCGGTCGGCGAAGCCACGGTGTCGCCGATCTCGACGCCTTCGAGCCCAACGATCGCGCAAATGTCGCCGGCGTCCACTTCGTGCACCTCGACGCGGCCGAGATCCTCGAACACGTAGACCGACACGGCCTTGGTCGCCACGATCCGATCGTCGGCCTGCATCAGTGCGACGTTCTGACCTTTGCGAATCGTGCCCGACTGCACTCGGCCGATGGCGATCCGCCCGACGTAATCGGACCAGTCGAGCGTGGTGACCAACATCTGTAAAGGCAGCTCAATATCAACGTCCGGACCGGGGATTTTTTCCAAAATCAGGTCCATCAGCGGTTGAATGCTGTCGCTGGGCTTGGCCGGATCGTCCGTGGCGAAACCCAACTTCGAGCTGGCGAACAGATACGGAAAATCGGCCAGCGTGTCGTCGGCGCCCAACTGCAAAAACAGATCCAACACCTCGTCGACCACTTCGTGCGGCCGGGCGTCGGGCCGGTCGATCTTGTTGATCACGACGATCGGACGCAAACCGCACTCGAACGCCTTGCCCAACACGAACCGGGTTTGCGGCATCGGGCCCTCGGCCGCGTCGACCAACACCAATGCGCCGTCGGCCATGCGCAACACCCGCTCCACCTCGCCGCCGAAATCGGCGTGGCCGGGCGTGTCGATGATGTTGATTTTCACGCCTTGGTACGGAATCGCGATATTTTTGGCCAGAATCGTGATACCGCGTTCCCGCTCCAGATCGTTCGAGTCGAGGATCTGTTCGCCGACCAGTTGGGTATCTCGGAATCGGCCGCTTTGTCGCAACATGCAATCGACCAAGCTGGTTTTGCCATGGTCGACGTGCGCGATGATGGCTACGTTGCGGATGTCAGTGCGGCGCATGAGGGCAGCGGGGGTAAAAACCGAACTACGGCGGACCCAACGTGGCGCACAACCTGCAAAACCACGCGATTTCCGACGCGCCGGCGATGAATGGAATCGGTTGGAGCCAGTGCGAAACCAATCAGCCTAGCAGTCCGGACCGTAAGGCGTCAAGCGGACCGTGCCTTAAAATGCACAAGATTCCATGGACAAAATCGGAAATTCTAGATAAAATAACGTCCATGACTTTGCAAACTTACAATCCCGACCAACTTGACCGGCTTACTCTGCGGATGTTGGATTTGGCCGCAATTCTGCGGCAAATGGCCAACCGAAGCCGAGAGCACGGCATTGCCGACTTCCCGCTGCACGACAAAAAGGCCCTGGAATGGTGCATTAATTTGGAACAATGGGCCCAAAAAACGCAGGCGGACTTGGAGGTGCGAATCCTCCAACAAAAGTCAGACCGCCGCAGCCGCGGCGCCTCGCATTAGGGCGCATTTCACAAACCTTTAGCGTGTCGATCGCTTTCGGAACCGCAGACTCACGCTGCCGATAACGCTACACGTTCGCGCGACACGCACTCAATGCCGGCGCGGCTTTAAAATCCAGACCGGATCGCCTTCCAAGAGAGGTTGCGGAGATGGCGAAATTTTGGGCGATTAGGTAATCCAATGCGTCCATGCCGGTCGAAGAACCCGAAGCCGATGGGGTTCAGCCGTCGCACGGTGCGGGCCGATGGGAAGTGGAGGACTCACAAGTTTGCCCCCCGAGACCCGCCATGCCCGTCGAAATCGTCTATCCCGTCGTCGGTGCGAGCTTTTTGGCGATCTGCTTTTTGGCCACCGAAATCCTTGTGCAGACGCACCGTAAAAAGGCTCGCGACTAGGGCCTCGCATTCTGGTTGGTCTGCCTGAAAGGTCGTCGGCTTGGCTGATCGCGGGCGATTTCTCACTCAGCGCGCGTGGCATCCCCAAGGGAGAAACCAACTGGAACCCGTCGCACGGCTCCCTTTTTCGCGGGAAACTCCAAAAGACCGCGTCAAGCCGCTTCGGCCGACGGTTGCGACTCGCCCAGCGTGCGTTTGTATTGCAGGGCGTCAAGCAACTCGGCCAGGGTGAGCGTCCGGCTGTCAAACTCCAAAGGAATTTCCATGCCGGGATCGCAAACCACGTCGACCGTGCCGTCTTCGCCTAGCAGGGGGTCAAACTCCCGAAGCAGCCCATCTTGTACGGCTTGACGGACCAGATGCCCCCGGGTGGCTGAGACCTCATGAGAGCGTTCGCCCAAGCTGTCGGCCGCCCGTTTGGCCAATGCCGGCAAATACTCGCTGGGGATCTCGATAACCTTGGGGACATAGACCTTGATTTGCATAGTGTCGGACTCCTGGAGAGAAAGCCACGGCGACAATCGACGTTGCCCCATGAGAAGGAAACAAGTCAACCGTCTCGGCCGCGCAAGCCTGTATCACGTATCGGCACGCCAGGAATGCCGATTGCACCGTTTTTGCCGGAAATCTTTTCGGGCCGATGTCCAGACGGTTTTTTCTTTCGGGAGAGCCTCAGCGGCTCAGCACCATCACCGCCACGTCGGCGTTCAGGTTTGGATTGTCGTGGATCACCACGTCGGCCTCGGTGTCCAAATCGATCTGCTGGTGAATCGTAACGCCCTGTTGCCGACAGAAATCCTCGAAATCGGCGATCGACAGCCAGCGAAGATACGGTGTGTTGTGCCACTGAAACCCTTGATCCGCCTGAACTTGCGGCGAACGGCCGAGTTTGGCCAGCTCGTCACGGCGTTTGCGGAACGCGATGTTCGGAAAACTGACAATCCCACGACGCCCCACCCGTAGCATGTCGTGCAACAGCTTGGATACATCCAGCACAATTTGCAGAGTCTGGGAAAGAACGACAAAATCGAACTGGCCATCGGTGAACGCCGGCAACCCTTTGTTCAAGTCGGCCTGGACGACGTTGAGCCCGCGTCGAACACAGGTCAAAATGGCCTGTTCATCCCACTCCACGCCAACCAAGTGTTTGTGGCCGCGCGCGCGCAGCCGAGCCAGCAGTCCGCCGGTGCCGCAGCCCAGGTCGAGGACGCTCGCGCCCGGCGGGATCAGGTTCAAGATGTTTTCGTAATCCAACCGGTGGTGGTGAAAAATGCTCGAAGAGGGCGGCTGCGGCAGCGGAGCCATCGTGCAGTCCACCGCCGAGGTCCGGCCCGCGCCCGCACCGTCCGTCCCATCACCGAGATTCTCCAAAAACGCCCGAATCATCTCGCCGTAAATAGGCAACTGGTTGGGCAACAAAAAGGCGTCGTGGCCGCAGTCGGTCTGAACGCAACAATAGCTGACCGGCTTGTCGGCGGCGATCAGGGCGTCGACCAACTCCTGCGACTGGAACGGCGGAAAGAGCCAATCGCTGCTGAAACTCATCAGCAGCCAGCGGCACGTCGACCGGTCGAGCGCCTCGCGCAAGGACTCGCGCGTCGCCCCCAGGTCGAACAGGTCGATGGCCATCGTGAGCGTCAGATAGCTGTTGGCGTCAAAACGCTCGCCGAAACGGTCGCCCTGATAGGCCAGATAGGAACCGACGGCAAACTTTGTTTCAAACTGGGTGTGGACGTCGCGCGGTCGAAGCCGTTGGGCGTCGAACTTCTGCATCATCGCCTCGCGCGAGAGGTACGTGATGTGGCCCAACATCCGGGCGATGGCCAACCCGACGGTCGGCCCGTGTTCGAGATCGTAATACCGGCCCTTGTGATAAGTCGGATCGCGTAGAATCGCGTTTCGCCCAACCACGTCGAACGCCAGCGCCTGGCTGGTCAACCGGGGCGACGTGGCGATGGCCACCGTGCCGACCAGCCGCTCGGGTAGCCGCGTGGCCCAGGTCAATGCGGCGTGGCCGCCCAACGATCCACCGACGACCGCCCGAAGCCGATGAATGCCCAAGTGATCAATCAGTCGCCGTTGGGTCTCGACGATGTCGCCCAACGTGACGACCGGAAAGTCCGTCGCGTAGGGCTGCCCGGTGGCCGGGTCGATGCTGTTCGGGCCGGTCGAACCGCGGCAGCCGCCCAAAAAATTCGGGCAAATCACGAAATACCGATCCGTGTCAATGGCTTTGCCCGGCCCAACCATGATGTCCCACCAGCCGGGATCGTCGGCCTCGTCGTGCTTGGCGACGTGCGAATCGCCCGACAGCGCGTGGCAAATCAGCACCGCGTTGTCGCCGGCGGCGTTCAACCGTCCGTAGGTCTCGAACGCTACGGTCACTTCGGACAGCTCGCGTCCCAACTCCAGTCGAAGCGGCTCTCGAAACGTCACGGTTTGCAGATGGTTCAGCGGGCTCGCGCTGCGGAGGCTGTCGCTGCTGTCAAATTGGTCGTTTGGCATAATGGATCGTGGATCGTGGTCAGAACGCCGCGCGACGTCGTGAGACTCTCCCTGCTTTCTCTCCCCTTACTGTAGGGCTTGATCGAAGTCCGCGGTGATGTCGGCGATGTCCTCCAGGCCGACGCTGACGCGGATGTAATCGTCGGTGATGCCGGCGGCCGTCAACTCGTCGGGCGTCAACTGGCTGTGCGTCGTGCTGGCCGGGTGGATCACCAGCGTTCGGGAGTCGCCGATATTCGCCAGGTGCGAGGCCAGTTTGACTTTTTCAATGAAACGGCGCGCCGACGCGGGCCCGCCTTGAACACCGAATCCCAAAATCGCGCCGCAACCATTCGGCAAATATTTTTGAGCCCGTTGATAGCCGGGATGCGACGGCAGTCCGGGGTAGTTGACCCAACGAACACGCGGATGGGCCTCCAAAAACTTCGCCACCGCCAGGGCGTTTTCGCAGTGGCGCGGCATCCGCAGATGCAGCGTCTCGAGCCCCTGCAAAAACAAAAACGCATTGGCCGGACTCAACACTCCGCCCAAATCGCGCAGCCAATGGGTGCGACAGGTCGTAATATAACACCGCGGGCCCAGGGCCTCGTGGAACACCATGCCGTGGTACGACGGGTCGGGCGTGGTGAACTGCGGCCAGCGATCCGGCTGGCGTCCCCAATCGAACCGGCCGCCGTCGACGATCACCCCGCCGATGCTCGTGCCGTGCCCGCCAATGAACTTCGTAGCGCTGTAAACCGCAATGTCGATCCCATGCTCAAACGGACGGAACAGCAGCGGCGTCAGCACCGTGTTGTCGCAAACCAGCGGCACGCCGGCCTGATGGGCCACGTCGGCGATCGCTCGGTAGTCAAGCACGTCGTTTTTCGGATTGGCCAGCGTTTCGATAAACACCGCCCGGGTGTTGGGCCGAATCGCCCCGGCAATGGCATCGGGCTGCGTGGCGTCGACAAACGTCACGTCGATGCCCAACCGCTTGAATGTCTGCCCTAACAAAGTGACGGTGCCGCCATACAACGCCGCGGCCGAGACGACATGGCCGCCGGAATGCGCCAAATTCATGAGCGCCACGGCGATGGCGTGTTCGCCGCTGCTGGTGGCCACTGCGCCCACGCCGCCGTCGAGCGCCGCCATCCGCTGCTCGAACACGTCCGTGGTCGGGTTGCCCAGCCGGGTGTAAATCCAACCGAGCTCCTTCAATGCGAACAGGTTGGCGGCGTGTTCGGCGCTCTTAAAAACGTAGCTGCTCGTCATGTGGATCGGCACCGCGCAAGAACCGGTCGTCGGGTCGGGCTGCTGACCGGCGTGCAGGGCCACGGTGCCAAGTCCGGCGTTTGTTTTGGATGGTGGGACCATAAGTTCTCCCGCCTTTCTGTTTCCCGTCCACGGGGTTGAATTTTTGCCTATTGATTATGAGTTCGATCAACCAAGGAATCAATGGGAGTCTGTTGAACTTCCGACCAAAGCAGGGGTGGAACGCCCCATCGGCATCGCACGGGAACCCATGTCTTTTGCCTTGTTGGAATCTATTTTGAGGTTTTTTGTACGAAAATCCACCCATGGAGACACTAATATCCAATAGGAGGTGATCTCATGCGACTGACGCTGCGAACGTTGCTGGCCTATCTCGACGGTATTTTGGAGCCTCAAGACGCCGAGAACATCGCCAAAAAAATCGAAGAAAGCCCCTACGCCTCGAATCTGGTCGAGCGCGTTCGGGACGTCATGCAGCGGCTTCGCCTGGGCGCGCCAAGCCTGACGGACCGCAATGCAAAGGTCGACGCCAACGCAGTGGCCGAATACCTCGACAACACGCTCGGGCCGGACGAAGTCAGCGAGTTCGAGAAGATCTGCCTCGATTCGGACACGCATTTGGCCGAGGTGGCCGCATGTCACCAGATTCTCACGCTGGTGTTGGGCGAGCCGGCCGAGATCGACCCGGCCACTCGCCAGCGGATGTACCAACAGCGGGATCGAGTGGCCAGCGGCATACCAGTGCCTCCACCCCCGCCGCCTCCGCCGCCGATCGGTTCCGTGTCGACGATCGTCCCGCCACAGTTGGAGCTCGGCGACAACGATGTCAGCGTTCAGCCCGTCCGGCCGATGGTGCCTGAGTACTTGCGCGAGCCGCGGCGACGGCGTTCATGGTGGTCGACGGCAGTCGGTGCGGTGTTGGTTTTAGGTTTTGTGGTGGTCGGGCTGCTGTTGAGCCCCGGCAAGCCGCTGAGCAAGTGGTTCGGCCGCAAGGAGACCGCCGTGTCGACCAAGGCACCAGCCGCTCGACCCGCCCCTTCGGCGTCCCTACCGACTAACGAGCCCACTCAACCCGACAAAATTAGGGCGACTGACCTCGCGTCACCGGAGCAGACGTCATCGGAACCCGCCACCACCTCGGTCGAACCGGCCCAAAAGCAGGCAGAAAAGCCGTCGAGCCTCGAGCATCCTCTGCCTGAAAAACGCGACACGGCCAAGCCGGACCAGGGGCCCGCACCGACGGAGTCGCCACGCCCTCGGGATCTTGAAACAACGGCCCAACCGGCCCCTTTGACCACGGAACCAAAAACCAAGCCGGCGGCCGAGCATCGCTCGGAACCATCGAAGGATTCGACGACCAAGCCGGCCGAATCGCCGGCGACGGTCGAACCGGTGGCCCGCATGATCTCGATCGACCAGATCTTGTTGCGCGAAAGCGCGAAGAACGACTGGACTCGCGTGGAGTCCAATGAAACCTTGACGCCGCAACGGCTCGTGGCGCTGCCGACCTATCGCGTCAAACTGGCGCTCGCCAGCGGGGTGACGCTGGAGATCCTCGGCGGCACGCGGTTGGAATTGTTGCCGGGCCGGGAACAGGATCCACCGGGGATTCGCGTGGCGTTCGGCCGAGTGGTGATGTCACCATTGTCGCGGGCCGATACGCGGGTGCGCGTGGCGTTTGGCAACCGCATCGGCGTGCTAACCTTTTCCGACGTCAAGGCGGTGGCGGCGATCGACGTGCGGCGTCGCGTCCCGCCGGATTCGGACCCAACGTCGGACTCGCTGCCGGTGACAGCCGATCTTTACATCAGTTCGGGCAACGTTCTTTGGCACGAATCGGCCCCTGAAACGAAGGATCTGACCCTGAAGGCTCCGCAATGGGTCGAGTTCGACGCCGGCCAGACATCAGCCCCCGCAGCGAAGAATCCGCCCAATTGGATCGCCGCAGAGCCGATCAGTCCGGTGGACCGCAGAACCGCGCCGGTGATCGCGCAGCCGAGTTCGTGGCAGCCGGACAAATCGGCGCGTGTCACGCTGTTGGAGTTGTCCTCCGCCTCGCGTCCGCAAAAGGAGGTTCGATGGTTGGCGATGCGCTGCCTTGCGTTTATCGATCAGTTTCAGGACATGACCATGGTGCTGAATGACGCTGCCTACCGACTCGACTGGTCCGACTACGTCGACGAACTGCGTCAAGCGGTCGCCCGCGACGGCGAATCGGCCAGGGCGGTTCGACGCACGCTGGAAAAACAATTCCCCCAGCAAGCGGACAAGATGTTTCGGATGCTTTGCAGCTACAGCAACGACGATCTGACCTCGGGCGAAGACACCAAGCTGGTCGAAGCGTTGAACAACGAACTGCTCGCCGTTCGGGTTTTGGGCTATTGGAACCTGAAAGATCTGACCGGTATCGGCGGCAGCATGTACCGACCCGAACAGCCGCCGGCCAAACGCCAACAACCGGTGCGCCGCTGGCAAGAGCGATTGAAGGACGGTGAAATCCGCCTGAGAGAACCAGACGCGGCCAGCGGCTCCGTAGCCGAACCCAAGGTCCCCGTCACAAGCAAGCGATCGCCGTAGCCGCGGTTTCTCCAACCAAGGACGATCCAATCCCATGTTTCCCCTGCATGCCGGGGATTCTGTGCGACGACATCGAAAAGACTCCTGAAATACCCCCTAAACGTGATGCAATACCACCCATTATGGTTTCTTCTCAAGAATTTTCGATTTTACCGACACACGGCCGTGAAATTGGGGTGACAATTTAGGGATCGATTGAGGGCGGTTTCGAGGCACCCCCTTGCGCTCGGCTCATAAGAAGCTAGACTGTCAGAGACGACGGGAAAAACGTCCCGCCGGGCCGACACGGTTTGCATTTGTGTCGCCGGCGATAAATCGCTAGAATTACTTGCTCTCACCAAGGAGTGGATTCCGTGCAGATGAACATCTCCATTCGGCACGGGCACGTCAGCGACGCGACCCAGGCCACGATTCGGGAAAAGCTGGAAAAACTCCCCCGCCTTTACGACCGCGTCAGCGCGATAGAGCTGACCATCGATCTGGAGCATCGCGATCAACCCGCAGTCGACCTGAAGGTGTCCGCCAAGAAGCACGACGATTTCGTCGCCGTGGCGCAGGGGGAGAATCTATTGGCCGCGGTGGACGCCGTAGCCGAAAAGATGGAGCAGCAACTGCGCAAGCACAAGGAGAAAGTCCAAGACCGTCATCGCGGCGTCGGGCACCGGGAGTAACGGTGTCGGGCGACGCTTTAAGACAAGCGGCCGGCGGCCAGTCTTTGATTTGCCCACGAGCGGGCCGAGACCGTCGCGCCACGAAGGAGAAGGTAACGCATGAAATTTGCCGACTTTATTTGTCGCGACGCCATCCTCGCGCAACTGACCGCACACGACAAGGAAGGGGCCATTCGTGAGATGGTCGGAGCGTTGTGCAAGGCTGGGCAAGTCGAAGCCGACGAGTCCGAGAGCATCATCAAGGCGATTCTCAAACGCGAAGAATTAGGCAGCACCGGCATCGGTCGCGGCGTCGCGGTCCCCCACACCAAGCATCCCAGCGTGGATCACCTGGTGGGCACGGTGGCCGTCAGCAGTTCGGGCGTCGACTTCGCCAGTCTCGACGGCGAAGTGGTCCATCTGTTCTTCCTGTTGATTTCGCCGCCGGATCGGCCTGGCGACCATTTGCGGGCCTTGGAAAACATCTCCCGTCAGCTTCGCGATGACACGTTTTGCCGGTTCCTCAAACAAGCCAAAAGCGTGGAGGACGTCCAGCAGCTATTGAACGAAGCGGACAACAACCAGTTCGGGTCATAGAGCAGCAGCCATGTCGGAGCCCTCGGTAACCCGCACCGTCGTCGTGACGGATCCTTCGGGCGTTCATGCCCGAACCGCCGTCGCCATCGCCGAAGCCGTGCGCCGCGGTCAGTCTCGCGTCACGTTGGTGAAAAACGGTCGTCCGGTGGCCGGCACCGACGTGCTGCAGATCCTGACGATGGTCGCCGGACAGGGCGAGACGGTGACGATCGAAGCCGAAGGACCGGACGCCGAAATGGTCGTTGCCGGACTGGAACCGTTGTTCGCCGGGCGTTTCGGCGACAACGCCTGACGCCGACCGGACCGTTCCACATTGGAAAACTATGCAAAAGCTTCAAGGGATTGCCGTTTCGCCTGGCGTCGCCATTGGCGAAGCGCTGGTGATGGACAACGAGGGATTTCGGATCCCTCGTCGGTTCGTCGCGCGCGACGCGGTGGTCGATGAAGTCGAGCGACTCGACAAAGCGGTCGCGGCGGCCGCCGCCGAAATCGCGCATCACCGCGAGACGGTCTCCGCCGAATTGGGCGAAAAATACGGCGCCATCTTCGAGGCCCATCTCCAAATGCTCCAGGATTCGCGGCTCCGCAGCGAACTGGAGGAGATGATCCGCCAACGGCACTACTCGCCCGAGTACGCCGTCAGCCGCACGTTGCGTCGCTACGCCCAGGTGTTCCAGCGGCTGGAAAGTTCTTATTTAGCCGAGCGAGCCAGCGACATTTTCGACATCGAAAAGCGGTTGCTGCGCCACCTGCTGGGCCGGCGTCGCGAAGGCATCGCACATCTGACGTCCGCCGTGCTGGTGTTGGCCCACAATCTGACGCCCAGCGAGACGGCCAATTTGGACCGCCGCTACGTTCGCGGATTCGTGACCGAGATCGGCGGTCCCGGCAGCCACACGGCCATCGTGGCCGAGGCACTCGAAATTCCGGCGGTCGTGGGCACGGGCCCGTTTTTGACCGAGGTCTCCGGCGGCGATCAGGTCATCATCGACGGCGACAAGGGGCTGGTGATTCTCCAGCCCGACGAGGAGACGCTGGCCAAGTATCGTCACGAGGCCGAAGAGATCCGCACGTTGGCGGCCCGGTTGGAGCCGCTCCGCGATCTGCCGGCCGAGACGCGTGACGGCGTCCGGGTTCAATTGCTCGGCAACATCGAGTTCCCTTACGAGGTCGATCACTGCGTCGACCGCGGGGCGGACGGCGTCGGGCTCTACCGCACCGAGTTTTTGTACCTCGGCGCCGAGGCCGAACCGACCGAGGAAGTGCATTATCAAGCCTACACCCGCGTGGTCCAGGCGATGGGCGACAAGCCTGTGGTGATTCGCACGTTTGACATGGGCGCCGACAAAATGCCGAACATGTCGCATTTTGACGACGAGCGCAATCCGTGCCTTGGGCTGCGGAGCATTCGCTTGGCGCTTCGGAACCTGCCGATCTTTCGGACGCAGTTGCGGGCGGTGCTTCGGGCGTCGGCGACGGGCAATGTGCAGATCATGTTTCCGCTGGTGTCGACGATGCTCGAATTGCGTCAGGCCAAGATGGTGTTGGCCGACGTGATGGAGGATCTGGAGGAGCGTCACATCGAATTCAACCGCAAGGTGCCGGTCGGCATGATGGTCGAGACGCCTGCCTCGGTGATGATGATCGACCGGTTTGTCGAAGAGGTCGACTTCCTCAGCATCGGCACGAACGACCTGATCCAATACACGCTGGCGGTCGACCGGAGCAACAAAGACGTCGTCGGGCTGTACAATCCCGCCGATCCGGCCGTGCTGCGGCTGATTTCGATGGCGATTCGCGCGGCGATCGGAAAGAACGTTCCGATCAACATGTGCGGGCAGATGAGCGGCAGCCCGCTGTACACGATGCTGCTGCTGGGGCTGGGGCTGCGTCGGTTCAGCGCCACGCCCAGCGCGATTCCCGAAGTGAAAAACGTCTGCCGCAAGGTGACGATCGCCGAATGCGAGGCGGTCGCCGCCCGGGCCATGACGATGGAAAACGCCCGCGATGTGCGAAGCTTCCTCAAAGAGGAGGCGAAGAAGCGGGTGCAAGAGATCGTGGAATAACCTCGCAAGGGCGAAAACCGACGCCGGCGCGGTGTGGAATCAAACAGAGTGTGAAACGAGCGCTCGCGAGACAATTGTGGCGCTTATGTGAAATCAAGAAAAAAGGTTCCTCGCCGGCAACGGCAGTGGCGAGGAAAGTCGAACGCATGGTTCGATTACGAGTGCGTATTCGTTTTTCCAAGCAGGGAGACCTGCGGTTCATCGGACATCGCGATTTGATGCGGTGTTTGGAGCGAGCGTTTCGTCGCGCGGGGTTGAAGCTGAGTTTCAGCGAGGGGTTCCATCCGAAACCGAGGATGACGTTCCCCTTGGCCCTGGCGGTCGGGATCGAAGGAGTCGACGAAGTGATGGAGTTCGAGTTGGCCGAAAGGCTTTCATCCGACGAGTTGCGGGGGCGCGTGTCGCCGCAGTTGCCGTCGGGACTCGCATTCCGCGCGATCGAGATCCTGCCCGACGGCAGCCGAAAGGCTCAGGTGCGAAGCGCCTCCTACGAGGTTTCGATTCCGGTCGAGCGCCGCGCGGCGTTGGGCGAGCGAATCGAACGGTTGTTGGCCGCCGCGTCGTGGCCGATCGAGCGCGACCGCGGTCGCCCGCCGATCGACCTGCGCGCGTCGATCGCGGAGCTTTCGCTCGGCGACGGCGCGCTGTCGATGCGGTTGCGAGTGCAAGCTCAAGGCAGCGCCGGACCTCGCGAAGTGTTGGCCGCTTTGGACGCGGCCGATTTGGAATCGCAAGGAGCTCGTCTGCGGCGAACGGCCGTAGAGGTGGCTGCATGAACACTCATCGCCGCTTTTCCGGACGAATGTGCATTGGTCGGTATTGCCGAACAAGAAAGCGATATGATGAAGCAGGAAATGTTGATCAACGTCGCGCAGCCGGAAGAATGCCGGATCGCGATCGTGGAGGATGGAATCCTCGAAGAGTTGTATGTTGAACGTTCCGGCCAAGACAATTACGTAGGCAACATCTACAAGGGCGTCGTGGTGAACCTGGAGCCGAGCATCCAGGCGGCGTTCGTCGATTTCGGCGTCGGACGCAACGGCTTTTTGCACATCAGCGACATCGAGCCCCAGTATTTCCGCCAAGGCGGCTACGATCCCGCGAAGGCCATGGGCGCCGGCGCTCCGCAGCGCCCGCACAACGGCGATTCAAACGACGAAGCGGACGACGAGGCCGAGGAGCACACCCCGCGTCCCCGCAATCATCGGTTCGGCGGCCGGCCGCGTTTTAAGCCGCCCATTCAGGAGATTCTGCGCCGCGGCGACGAGGTGCTGGTCCAAGTGATCAAGGAAGGCATCGGCACGAAGGGGCCCACGCTGTCGACGTACATCAGCATTCCGGGCCGATATCTGGTCCTGATGCCCGCCCTGGGGCGAGTCGGCGTCTCGCGGAAGATCGAGGATGAAGCGACCCGGCGTCGGCTGCGCGACATCATGCTGGAGCTGAAGCCGCCGAAGGGCGTCGGATTCATCGTCCGCACCGCCGGCAGCGATCGGACCAAGCGGGAGCTGTCTCGCGATATGGCTTATCTGCTGCGTCTGTGGAAGGTCATCGCACGGCGAATCAAACGCCAGCCGAGCCCGTCGGTCATCTACGAAGAAAGCGACATGATCATCCGCACGATCCGCGACATCTTCACCGGCGAGGTCGACGCGATCTACATCGACGAGCCGACGGCCCACGAGCGGGCGAAAGAGTTTTTGCAGATGACGATGCCGCGGTATGTCCATCGCTTGCAGTTTTACGAAGGCCGCGAGCCGTTGTTCTGCAAGTACAATCTGGACGAAGAGATCGCCAAAATTCACCGCCGCCGCGTGCCGTTGCGCTCGGGCGGGTCGATCGTGGTCGATCAAACCGAGGCGCTGGTGGCCATCGACGTCAACAGCGGCAGTTTCCGGGCCGACGATTCGGCCGAAGAGACCGCCTTTCAGATGAACATCTTGGCGGCCAAGGAGATCGCCCGGCAGATTCGTCTGCGCGACCTGGGCGGCGTGATCGTCAACGACTTCATCGACATGCGCAAGGAAAAGCATCGCCGCGGCGTCGAGCGGGCCTTGCGCGACGCGGTGCGACGCGATCGGGCGCGGACGAAAATCCTCCGCACGAGCCCCTTTGGGTTGATCGAAATGACCCGGCAACGAATCCGCACCAACCCCAAACGCAGCGCGTTCACCGAGTGTCCAAGCTGCAAAGGCTCCGGTTTTGTAAAAACCCCCGAAAGCATGGCGATTGACGTCGTGCGGTTGTTGATCCTGGCCAGTCAGCGCGAGGCGATCCGTCGGGTGACGATTTCGGTGGCCGAGGATGTGGCCGATTACCTGAACAATCGCAAACGGCTCGAACTGTCGCGGCTCGAACAGGAAGGCCAAATGACCGTGCAAGTCATTGGCGTAGAAGAAGTTGCGCCGGAATACCTGTTGATCGAGTGTCGGGACGCCGAACAACGTGAAGTGAAGTTTCCGTAAGTCGGCCGCCACCTCCCCTTGAACAACCCGTGCCGGTTTTGTTAAACTTATCGGTTTGTCTCAGGGTTCAGTCCCGTCCCGATTGGGAAACGGTCTGATTGGATTTGGGGCGATGGTTGTCGTGGTTTGTTGATTTGGACCCGAATAGGTTTTCAGGAATATCCCCATGTACGCGATTATCTTGGAAGGCGGACGCCAGTTCAAAGTTGAAGAAGGTCAAGAGCTTGACGTCGATTACCGCGACCTCTCGGCCGGCGATCAAGTGACGTTCGATCAGGTGTTGGCCTATCGAGACGACCAGTCGCTGCAAGTGGGACAACCCGTGCTGCAAGGCGCCACGGTTACCGCCGAGGTGCTTTCGGTCGCGCAAGGTCCGAAGATAACCATCCAAAAGGCCCGTCGCCGCAAAGGCTATCGCCGCAAGACCGGCCATCGTCAGCTTTACACCCGCGTGAAGATCAACAAGATCTCAATCGGGTAGTTTTTGAATCTTTTTCGCCCTCATTAAAGAACAGCCGCGCTCGCGGAATGCGCTGGCCTCGTTGGTTTTTCCTGTCTAGCGCCGTGCGTTGACGCAGCCTGGCGGCGCAGGCCATGGCAGGGCTCTTTCGGACGCATTCCGACGGTTCGCGCCCGTGCCACCATCCCAACCACCCATCCACAGAGTGGTTTTTCCGTATTTTTTGTCAACTTCTATTGACTTTTTGATGTTATCAATAATAATATCTATTAGCGTGAGGTGAGCCAATGACCACTGAACAATTCCAACGCAACACACGACAGCGGGCGGTGATTTTGGAGGAGCTGCAAAAGCTCACTTCGCACCCCACCGCAGCGACCATGTACGAGATTGTCCGCTGCCGACTGCCTAAAATTAGCCTAGGCACCGTGTACCGCAACTTGGAGCGTCTGGTCGAAGCCGGGCTGGTTCGGAAATTGGACCAGGCCGGCGGCGAGGCGCGGTTCGACGGCAACGTTCAGCCTCACGACCATTTCCGGTGCGTCGATTGCGGGCGGGTGGACGATGTTTTCGCACCGTTGCTTGACCCTGTCGAACCGCCGACCCATGATTGGCGAGGTTACCAATTTTTGGGGCGGCGGCTGGAATATTTTGGGCTTTGTCCGGCCTGCAGCGCCCGACGAAGCGAACGTACCTCTATTTCAAAAGAAACGTAAGAAGGAGCACAATTATGTTGAGTCCCAAAGTGCACGGAGCGTTGAATCAGCAAATCAACGCGGAGTTGGCGTCCGAATACCTGTACCTTTCGATGGCCGCCTATTTCGAGTCGCAAGACCTGAAGGGCATGGCCCATTGGATGGTGGTCCAAGCCGGTGAGGAACATCAACACGCGATGCGGATTTTCGACTACGTGAATGATCGCAATAGTCGGGTGAACCTCAGTGCGATCGAGTCGCCGAAGGCCGAATGGACTTCAGCGCTGGAGGTGTTCACCGACGCCTACGCCCACGAGGTGAAAATCTCCGCGATGATCAACGAGTTGATGAACCTGGTGGCCATGGAACGCGACGGTGCGAGCCACGATTTCCTCGAATGGTTCGCCCGCGAACAGGTCGAAGAAGAGGCCTCCGCACAACTGATTGTCTCGCAACTGAAGCGAGTCGGCGACAGCGGCGTCGGACTGCATCTGATCGACCAACAGCTCGGCCAGCGCGGCGCGAAGTAACGCCGTTCATCAAAACACATTTTCGCAAGAGTTTAGCCATGAAAGGAAACATATCGATGTGCACCTTAGTCACGAAAGAAGCCCCGGATTTCACCGCGCATGCGGTGATGCCCGATAATTCGTTCGCCGAAGTCAAGCTGTCGTCCTATCGCGGACAGTACGTCGTGTTGTTCTTCTATCCGATGGACTTCACGTTCGTCTGCCCGTCCGAGATCGTGGCGTTCGATGCCGCGCTGGCGAAGTTCGTCCAAAAGAAGGCACAGGTGCTCAGCGTCTCGGTCGATTCGCACTACACGCACCTCGCCTGGAAGAACACGCCCCGCAAGGCCGGCGGCATCGGACCGATCCAGTATCCGTTGATTTCGGACCTGACCAAGGAGATTTCCCGCAGCTTCGGCGTCCTGCTGGATTCCGGCGTCGCGCTGCGAGGTCTGTTCCTGATCGACCGGCAAGGCGTGGTGCGTCACGCGTTGGTGAACGATCTGCCGTTGGGCCGCAATGTGGACGAGGCCTTGCGCATTCTCGACGCGCTGCAGTTTTATGAAGAGCACGGCGACGTGTGTCCGGCCAACTGGCACGCCGGCCAAGAGGCGATGCATCCGACGGCCGAGGGCGTGGCGTCCTATCTGGCCAAACACGCCGGCTAGGCTACAATAGTATACGGATTTCGGCTCAACGCACGCAGCCGATCGCGCTGCGGCGTTGAGCACCCGTTTTTCAAATTGGTCATGGACGCGTTTCGAGAAATTTTGGGCGGCAGTTGGCTCGTGCTGGGCCAAATGTCGCCCTATTTGTTGTTCGGCTTCTTAGTGGCCGGGTTCCTGTCGGTGTGCGTCTCGCCGGAGTTCGTCGAGCGTCATCTGGGCGGCCGCGGCTTCGGGCCGGTTTGGAAGGCGTCGCTGCTGGGCGTTCCGTTGCCGCTGTGCTCGTGCGGCGTGATTCCCGTCTCGGCGGCATTTCGTCGCCATGGGGCGAGTCGAGCCGCGACCACGTCGTTTCTGTTGTCGACGCCTCAGACGGGCGTGGACAGCATCGCGGTGACGTACTCGCTGCTGGGCGGCGTGTTTGCCGTCTACCGGCCCGTCGTGGCGCTGTTGACCGGGCTGCTCGGCGGACTGCTGGTCATGCTGTTCGACGACGCCAAGGAGACGCCAGAAGACGCGGAATCGTCGAGACCGGCCGTCTGCACGGACGCCTGTTGCGCCGATCGCGGACGACATGGCGTCGTTCGCCGCGCGTTGGAGTACGGATTTCTGACGTTGCCCCGCGACATTGGCGGCCCGTTGCTGATCGGCATTTTAATCGCCGGCGTGATCGGCGCGTTGGCCTCGCCCGACCAGTGGCACGCTTACCTCGGCGGCGGCGTTTGGTCGATCCTGCTGGCCATGGCCCTGGGCATTCCGCTCTATGTCTGCGCCTCGGCGTCCGTGCCGATCGCGGTCGGATTGCTGCACTTGGGGGCCTCGCCCGGCGCGGCGCTGGCGTTTTTGATCGCCGGACCGGCCACCAATGCGGCCACCATCGCAACGCTTTGGAAAGTGTTGGGCGGTCGGAACGCCGTGTTGTATCTGCTGACCATCGCCTTGAGCGCCGTGCTCGGCGGATTGGCGTTGAACGCACTGTTGCCCAACTTTCATCTGGAAATGTTGTCGTCGACGCCGCACGACCATGAAGCCATGGTCGGTTCGTGGTGGTTAAACGTTTGGGCCGCCTTGTTGTTGGGGATGCTCGCTATGTCTTTCGCCTCAAAATTCTTGCGGCTCCATCGCCGCGCAACTTCCGGGCGCGATCCCGACGAACCATGTGTCCGACTGGACATCGCCGGCATGCATTGCAGCCATTGCGAAGCGACGGTCTCGAAAGCCCTACGCGGTTGCCATGGCGTGACCCGCGTCGAGGTCAGCGCCGCGCAGAGCCGAGCGGTTGTCGCCGGCACGGACGTCGATCTACACGAATTGTTGGCCGCCGTCGAGGCCGCCGGTTATCAAGCCGCGGTGGTCGACAATCCGCGTTGATCCGGCGCCGCCGCGCAACGGCTGTTTTTTATCCATTCCCAACTGTCCTCCTCAACAAAAAAACGTTCTTTTGAGCCTCCGTCATGAACACCACGCTCCGCAAAGGCATCGACTGGGTCGGCGTCGTCGATTGGACCATCCGCGATTTTCACAGCTACGACGTCGAGCGCGGCGCCACCTACAACGCCTATCTGGTGCGGGACGAAAAGACCGCGTTGATCGACACGGTCAAGGCCCCGTTCGCCGAGCAACTGCTGCGCAACGTCGTCTCGCACACAGATTTAACTCGGGTCGATTACGTCGTCTGCAATCACGCCGAACCGGACCACGCCGGCGCGTTGGCCCGCGTGATGGACGCGCTGCCGCAGGCCACGCTGGTGTGCGACAAGAAGTGCGCCGCGACGCTCGGTCAGTATTTCGGCGACCGGAACTGGAAAACGCAAATCGTCGCCAACGGGGATCGGCTGCCGCTGGGCCGTCGGTCGCTTCGGTTCGTCGAAACTCCGATGGTCCACTGGCCCGAGTCGATGTTCACCTACGTGCCCGAGGAAAAGCTGCTGTTTTCGATGGACGCCTTCGGCCAGCACTACGCCACCAGCGCGCGGTTTGACGACGAGGCCGACCTGGCCATCGTGATGCAAGAGGCGCAAACCTATTACGCCAACATCGTGATGCCCTACGCGAAGGCCGTTCTCAACGTTCTGGACGGCGTCGCCTCGCTGCCGATCGAAATGATCGCACCGAGCCACGGCCTGATCTGGCGCCGCCACGTGTCGGAGATCGTCGAGGCCTATCGCGGCTGGGCCAACCACCGACCGAAACCCAAAGTGCTAGTCATCTACGACACGATGTGGGAAAGCACCGCCCAAATGGCCCAGGCGATCTGGGAAGGCGCCTCGCAGCCGGGCATCGACGCCCAACTGATTTTCATCCGACGCTCCAACCTGACGCACATCGCCGCCGAAACGCTCGATGCGGCCGCCGTGGCGTTCGGTTCCGCAACGCTCAACCGCAACATGATGCCGATGGCGGCCGCGACGCTCAATTATTTAGAGGGATTGCGTCCTTTAGGCAAGAAAGCCGTCGCGTTCGGCTCCTATGGCTGGGGCAAGGGAGCCGCCGAAGCCATCGACGAGATCCTGCGCAACCGGCTCGACTGGCAGGTGCTCGGCGATCCAATCCGGTCCCAATATCGCCCAACGCCAACGGTGCTCGACCAATGCCGGCAAGCGGGCCGCTCGTTGGCCGATTGGGCCCAAAAAACGGCTACCGATTCTGTGTAGTTTTCGCAGCCCCCCGATTTTTCAAACTCACAGTCAGGCAGTGTCCGAAAACTCCCAAACTACTGGAAAACAAGGCATTTCCGATACATCCTCTCGCGGTGTGCGCTAGCATTGCCAGCAAAGCCGATCGCCGCAACTGCTTGGCGCATGGCATCTTAAAACAACTCCGCGCCGCCCTGTTGACCAACGTCAAGAAATCGCTACATTAGGACGTTCTCGGCTGTATGTTGTGGTCATTCGACCCATCCGTACAATATATAGTGGGATGGATACCATTTTTATCGCCTCCTTACGGAATCAAGGAACATCATCATGGATAAGGTCGATCGCGCGCCCGCGCGCGCTTCGGTGACAACGGCCGAGCAACCCACGCTGAAAGCGACGAAGCCGTCGGTTCTTGGGCTGTCCGTTCCGGCGATGTTTTGTCCCGACGACGGCGTCCATCCGTTCGATACGGTCGAATGGGATCTGCGCACGGCCGCGATCAAAGGCGAAGGCGGCGAGGTGTTGTTCGAGCAGACCGACTGTGAGATGCCGATCGAGTGGAGCCAATTGGCCACGAACGTCGTGGCGAACAAATATTTTTACGGCGAAGTGGGCACGGCCGAGCGCGAGAAGGGCGTTCGCCAATTGATCCATCGCGTTTGCCGCACGATCGCCGATTGGGGCGTCGCGGACGGTTATTTCGCCGGCGACGAGGACGGCGAGCGGTTCTATCGCGAACTGTGCTGGTTGTGCCTGCATCAGTTCGCGTCGTTCAATTCGCCGGTGTGGTTCAACGTCGGGCTGTATCACCAGTACGGCATCAAGGGGGCGATGTGCAACTGGCATTGGGACGCCACGGCCGGCGAGGCCCTTCAGCCGGAAAACCCCTACGAGTTCCCACAAGCTTCGGCCTGCTTCATCCAAAGCGTGCAGGACAACATGGAAGACATCATGGAGCTGGCCCGGAGCGAGGCCATGCTCTTCAAGTTCGGGTCCGGCACGGGCACCGATCTGTCGACCTTGCGTTCCTGCCGCGAGAAGCTGTCCGGCGGCGGGCGTCCGTCGGGTCCGCTGTCATTTATGCGGGTGTACGACCAGATCGCGGCGGTGGTCAAGAGCGGCGGCAAGACGCGCCGGGCCGCCAAGATGCAGTCGATCAAAGATTGGCATCCCGACGTGATGGAGTTCATCGAGTGCAAGAATCGTGAGGAGAAAAAGGTCCGCACCCTGGTCGAACAGGGCTACGATCCGCAAGAGGCCTACGACACGGTCCTGTTCCAAAACGCGAACCTGTCGGTCCGGCTGAGCGACGATTTCATGAAGGCCGTCGAGGCGGATCGGCCGTGGACCACGCATTGGGTCACCGACCCGAGCAAGTCGGGCCCCGTCTATCAGGCCCGCGACATGTTCCAGCGCATGGCGCAGTCGGCCTGGTGCTGCGGCGATCCGGGCGTGCAATACGACACGACGATCAACCGCTGGCACACCTGCCCGAACTCGGGCCGGATCAACGCGAGCAATCCGTGCAGCGAATACATGTTCGTCGACGACTCGGCCTGCAATCTGGCGAGCGTCAACTTGATGAAGTTCCGCGGCGAAGATGGACAATTCGACGCCGAGCGGTTCGTGTCGGCCTGCCGGTTGGTGTTCATCGCCCAGGAGATTTTGGTCGACCACGCCAGCTATCCGACGAAGCGGATCGCCACGAACAGCCACAAGTTTCGCCCGTTGGGATTGGGTTTCTCGAACCTCGGCAGCCTGCTCATGGCGTCCGGGCTGCCTTACGATTCGGACGAAGCCCGGGGACTGTGCGGCGCGCTGACGGCGATTTTGCACGGAGCGGCCTGCCGCACGAGCACGGAACTGGCCGCGGCTGTCGGACCGTTTTCGGAATACGAAAAGAACCGCGACCCGATGTTGCACGTCATGGAAATGCACTGGCAGAAGGTCGAGGAGATCAAAAACTGCCCAAAATCGTTGCAGCAGTTCGCCCGCGACCTGTGGGACGACGTGCTGACGCACGGCAAACGGCACGGTTTCCGCAACGCGCAGGCAACGGTGCTGGCCCCGACCGGCACGATCAGCTTTATGATGGACTGCGACACCACCGGCATCGAACCCGACATCGCGCTGGTGAAATACAAGCAATTGGCCGGCGGCGGCGTACTAAAGATTGTCAACCAAACGGTCCCGCTGGCCCTGAAGACTTTGGGCTATGACGATGCCCAAGTGGCGGCCATCCTGGACTACATCAACCAACGCGACACGATCGAAGGCGCCGCGGAGTTGAAGCCCGAGCACCTGCCGGTGTTCGATTGCGCGTTTCCGCCGAAAAACGGTCAGCGTTCGATTCCTTGGCGCGCCCATATCCGCATGATGGCGGCCGCGCAACCGTTCATCGCCGGCGCCATCTCGAAGACCGTGAACATGCCGAAAGAAAGCACGCCGGACGACGTGGCCGACGCGCTCATGGAGGGCTGGCGGCTGGGACTGAAGGCGCTGGCCATCTACCGCGACGGCTCGAAGGAAGTGCAGCCGCTTTCGACCAAGACGAAATCGGACAAGGCGGCGGAAAAACTGGTCGCCGCGCCGCGCCGCGAACGGCTGCCCGACACCCGGCCGTCGATCACCCACAAGTTCAGCATCTCCGGCCACGAAGGCTATATCACCGTCGGTTTGTATCCCGACGGACGGCCCGGCGAGCTGTTTATTACGATGGCCAAGGAAGGCAGCACCATCAGCGGCCTGATGGACTGCTTCAGCACGGCCGTGTCAATGAGCCTGCAATACGGCGTTCCGCTGGAAGTGTACGTGAACAAGTTTTCGCACACCCGGTTCGAGCCGCAGGGTTTTACGAAAAACCCCGACATCAAAATCGCCAAAAGCCTGGTCGATTACATCTTCCGATGGTTGGGCAACACCTTTTTGCCTGGCTATCGGGAAGCGAACAGCAAAGTGCTCGCTCCGCCCGTGGAATCCGCCGTGTCTCCCGCCGTGGGAGACATCGAACCAGAGCGTCGGCCCGCCGCCACGACGGCTGGCGGGCCTAACAAGGCCCAAGGATCGGCCAACGGCAATGGATCGTCAAACGGGTCCGGCTCTTCCAACGGCTCGGGACTCGTCTCGGGCAACGGGCAACATGGCTCCAAAAACGGCGCCAAGCGCAACGGCACCGTCGCCAGCATCGCAGTGATGGAACGTGCCACGGCCAACGTCACGGCTCCGTCGCCGGGTTCCGCCATGTCTCGCAGCGAGCAGTTCGCTTCGTTCCAGACCGACGCCCCCACGTGCGACAATTGCGGGTCCATCACGGTCCGAAACGGCAACTGCTATCTCTGCTACAACTGCGGCACGAGCATGGGCTGCTCCTAAAGCAGTCTCGCTTGGGTTTCATGGAATGGCTGGGCCGGGGGGCGTCACGAGCTCCGTCGGTGATACACCGCATATCGCCTATCTATCTTATCTTAACACCCTAGACCAAAAGCGGCGATCTCGCGCCAGTAAATTCTGCGCGACCGGCAAAGTCTGCGCAATCGACTCATGTTTCGCGCCAAAATCGGCCGAAACTGTAAGAGATCAGACGCGATCTCTGAAGGGAAGGAACCTACTGATGCAATGCCGTTGTTTTCGAGCGAGTTGGTGGATGTTCGTTGTGGCCGTTACTTGGCAACCGTTGGGAGCCTGGGCGGCATCGCCTTCCGCCGAACAAGCGCTGAAGCTCATGCCGGTTCAGTCGGGCGTCGACTACGATCGCCCAAGTCCGGAAGAGGCCGCCAAGTGCACAATCCAGGCCAAAAAGCTCGACGGCCGCGTAGGCTGGATCGTTGAGAGCCCCGACGGCGTCATCCTACGAAAATTCGTCGACACGAACAACGACAACGTGGTGGACCAATGGAGCTATTACAAAGACGGCCTGGAGGTCTACCGCGACATTGACACGAACTTCAACGGCAAGCCCGACCAATATCGCTGGTTTCACACCGGCGGCAGCCGCTGGGCCATCGACGCCAACGAGGACGGTGTGATCGACTCGTGGAAAGCCATTTCGGCGGAAGAGGTGACGGCCGAAGTGATCGCGGCGATCGCCACGCACGACGCCGACCGTTTCGCACGACTGATGTTGACTCCGGCTGAATTGAAAACGCTCGGATTGGGCAAAGCTCGGGCCGAAAGCATCGCCGAAAAAGCCGACAAGGCCGTGATGGGCTTTAAGGGCATGACCGCCAGGCAAAAAACCGTCACACGCGACACCGGTTGGGTGCAATTCAGCGCCAATCGACCGGGCGTGGTGCCGGCCGGAACCGATCAATCGACCAAGGATCTGCGGGTTTATGAAAATGTCATGGCCATCGTGGCCGAAGGGTCTCGTCACGGCCAGGTGCAGATCGGCACGCTCGTGCAGGTGGGCGACGTCTGGCGCGCAATCGACATGCCGGTGCCGGTCGGCGACGAACAGGCCGCCGCGGCGACGGGCTTTTTCTTCCGAACGGCGTTGGCGCGTCAACACGATTCCGTGACGAACGGCGGCGATGGCTCGCAATCCCAAAAACTGTTGGCCGACTTGGAGACGCTGGACCGCGAAAGCGCCAAGGCCGACACGCCCGAGGAACATCGCCGCGTGCTGGACCGCCGGGCCGAACTGCTCGAACAGATCGCGGCGGCGGCCAAAAACCCCGAAGACCGTGCGATGTGGATTCGACAACTGGCCGACATGATCGGCGCGGCCGTTCAGTCGGGCACGTGTCCCGATGGGGCCGATCGCCTCAAGAAATTGTTTGAAAAACTGAGTAAGAACGACCAGGACAAGACGCTGGCCAGCTACGTAAAGTTTCGACAGATGACGGCCGCCTATGTGTTGAGCATGCAGGCGCCGAAGGCCGACTACTCAAAGATTCAATCGGAGTGGCTCAAGACGCTCGAACAGTTCGTCCGCGACTATCCGACCGCCCCGGACGCCGCCGAGGCCATGCTCCAATTGGCCATCAGCCAGGAGTTCTCCGGCCAAGACGACGACGCCAGGAAGTGGTACGGCCGGATCGTCCAAGAATTCCGAGATACCCCGGCGGCCAAAAAAGCCAGCGGGGCCCAGCTACGGCTCGATTCAGTCGGCAAGTCAATCTCGCTAGACGGTAAAACGCCGGCGGGCGGCAGCGTCAGCTTGGACGACTATCGCGGCAAGGTGGTGCTGATCCAATACTGGGCCACGTGGTCCAACCCCTCGAAGGCCGACATGGCCACGCTGAAGGAGCTGCTGAACAAATACGGCCGCTCGTTCACCGTTCTGGGCGTCAGTCTCGACAACAACCTCAAGGATTTGAACGCCTACCTGGCCGACAATCCGCTGCCCTGGCAGCAAATCTACGAGGAAGGCGGTCTGGACAGCCGGCCTGCCAATTCGCTGGGCATCCTGACCGTCCCGACGATGATCTTGGTGGATCCGCAGGGCAAAGTGGTCAATCGCAACGTGGCCATCGCCGATGCCGAGTCGGAAATCAAGAAGCTGGTGCAGTAAAAGCGTCGCTCAACGTCCGAAACCCACTCCGGGGGGGCAGGCACAACCGGCGATCCGGCACACTTGAGGACGGAAACTGCTATTTCGGCATCTCCGACCGTTGCGTATCATGGGCGGCGACAGAAAGGACTCTGCCGCCCCCATGAACGAACTCGACTTTCCCACGATCGCGTGGCTTTTGATCTCTGTGCAATTGTTCGGCTTTCTGAGCGCTTGGGCCGCTCGATTGAGCGAAGGGTCCAAGCTTCAAGCCCTCGGGCAGCATTTGTTCTTCATCGCATTGCCCTTGATGGGTGGCGCAACGGTCGCCGCATTCACCGTGGGCCCCGGCTGCTGGCTGCTTTGCTGCACCACCTTGGCCACGATGATTTTGACGGTCACCTGCGACTTCCGCAAAGGCCGCGAAGCCGCCACCTGGTAGACAGCCGGATTTGTTCTACCAGATTCTCCAGATTGACGTTCGGAATCGCCCCTACGACCGTTCAGACCAGCAAAATCGAAAAAAAGCCTCCTTTCGGTAGAACCAGCAACCGAAACCTATATTCAGGCAGAAAGCAATTCGGATTCGGCGGTTGCCAAGGGGGGCGACTCCGCAATCCTGTCCACCGTGCCTAGGACACGGCGCGACAGGTCCTCCTTGCCAACGCTCCGCAGACTCCGGAGCTTGTCTGGCCATGCCAACTTTACCTATTTCCCCGGGGAAATTGTCCGCGGGTGTGATCTTCAGAGGAGGGATAACATGCGACGAATTGTCACGGGTTTCGTGATGGCCGTTTCGATGGCGGTCGTCCCAACACTGGCCCTGGCCGGCAATCAAGAAGTTGCCGAGCAAATTGCGAAAAATCTGCGCAACAGCGGCCAACTGACCGACTACAAAATTGGCGTGAAGTTCCAGGACGGGACCGCCTGGGTTCGCGGTCGGGTCTCGGATCAGAACCAAATGAGTGCGGCCCTGCGTTTGGTGTTCCAGACGCCCGGCGTCAACCGCGTGGTCAACGATCTGACCATCGCTTCGGACGATGCGACGGATGCTCAAACCGCCGAAAGCTCGACGGACAGCCAAAACCCGCTCCGCGACCAAAAAGCGAATAAGAGTTTGGCTCAACGGCTCGGCAGCATGCTGGGCCGTCACTCGGAGCAACCGAACGCCGGACAGGCGGACCAAGTGGCCAGCTCGTTCAACGCCACGCCGGCCCAAACGGTTTCGGCCGAGGAATCGACGGAAATGCCGCAACCGATGGCCGTGCCGAGCCATGTGAAGCCTGTCGCCCAGCCCCAAGTAGCGATGCAGTCGGTCCGTGGTCCGAGCGCGCCCAACGGCGGCCCGCTGCCGATGTACACGGCGGCCAATGGCGCCGGCGTGGCCCCGGCCCGATGCGATCAGCCGAATATGCCTAACTACGCTTGGCCAAGCTACGCCGCTTACCCGAACTACGCGGCTGTGACCTATCCGAAGCAGTATTCGCCGACGGCCTGGCCGTACATCGGTCCCTTCTACCCCTATCCGCAGGTCCCGATGGGATGGCGCAAGGTGACATTGGAATGGGACGATGGCTGGTGGTATCTGGACTTTAAAGACCAACCGGCGAGCTGCTGGCATCGCTAAGCCAGGTCAAATAACGAAGATCGTGAACCCGCCACAGGACTGGGAGCCAACCGATGGTTTCCAGTCCTGTTTTTTCCATACAAACCAAAAAACCCGCAAGTTCGGCACATTTTAACACGATAAGAGTGTAGCATGGGCTCGGTCCCATCCATTCAGTCGAGGAGACAGGGATGTCCACGAAACACGCATGTGTCGCCATTGGGGTTTTCGGGCTGTTGTCGCTGGTTTGCACCTCGGGGTGCAGCACGGTCGCCGGTCCGAACCTGGGGATTCTCGCCTTTCCGATCCCCGTATCGCCATACTTCCAAAAACTGCCTGAAGACAAATTCTGGGAGCATGAGCGTTACGAGCGGATGCCGGTGCTTGGTCCTTTGACGCCGAACACGCCGGCCACGGCGTTGGACGAGCCGTCGGACGACGAAGTGATGCGGGCGTTGGAGAAAGCGCGACCGGTCCAGGGCGGCCTGCCGATGATGTACGAAACCCAGCGGTCCAACGTGCGGATTGTGAAGGAGCCGATCGCCGACTACATCGACCCGCCTCGCGTGTATCCGCTGGTCGGACCGGCCCAGTTGCATCACGCCCACTACAAGTGCATCGTCCACTTCACCGAAACCACCTGGGTAGGCTGGCCGCTTCCTTACAAGAACACGGACGAGGATTGCCAAGAAGTGGTCTACATCGATCACGACCATCTGCACATGGTCGGCAACGTGAATCCCGGCCCCGGCACGGGCTACTAATCTCCAGCCGTCCCACACGGCGAGATTTTTTACGACGACAACAAAAAAGACCCTGGAGGCCTTTCAACGCCTTCGGGGTCTTTTTTGTTTTGTCTCCCGAAATCGCATCCGTCCCGTTGCGACAAATTGGCCTAGGCGCACACGACGGCCTCTTCTTGCGCGGCGAACTGTTCGATCGTACTTGCAAGCACTTTCGCGTCGAACGGCTTGACGACGAAATCGGCGGCGCCGAGTTTGAACGCGTCCTTTAAGATGTTTTTTTGTCCCAATGCGCTGACCACGATCACTTTGGCATTGGGATCTATCGCCAGAATTTCACGCAGTGCGTAGATGCCGTCATACTCGGGCATGACCAAATCGAGGGTCATAACCGTCGGACGGGTCGCGGCGTAGCGTTCGATCGCCTCTTTGCCGTTGCGCGCCTCACCGGCGATGGTCCATCCGGCGTGTCGCGCCGCTTCCTTGATCTTTTCGCGGACGATCGCCGCGTCATCCGCCACCAACAACGTTTTAGCCATAGTGATGAAGCTCCTGCCTTTTAGAACTTATCAAAAGTTGCCCAGTGATTTTCTCATGACCGTCCAACCTTGAAATATCCATCCGTCTGCAATTCCATTCTCAAAGGGTCCGAATCTGGTGCCCCGAGAACTCGACGACGATTTCCCCCGTCGTCAAATCAAAACAAATGCGCCGTCCGGAGCTGCCGCCGACGTCGCTGGCCACCAACCGAATCGAAGCGGCGGCGAGCGCCTCCACAGCGGCTTGCGCGTTGCCGTCGCCAATGTCCAAAAACTTGCTCTTGTGGCCGAACATGCACGAGCCGCCGACGAGCTTGGCGACGAGATCGCTCGAAGGGATCCCGTGCCGCTCGAACACCGACCGCATGTACGGCACGACCGTATCGGCGAATTTGGCTGGGTAGGCCGTTTCCTTCGTCGATTTCGGCAGCACGACGTGGCCGAGCATGCCCGCCCGCGACTTCGGCGCGTACATCGCAATAGCCACGCAGGAGCCGAGGATCGCCGTCAGTTGAGCTGGTTCGCGTTGAAAGACGGCCTGCCCCATCCCGACGCTGATTTCATCTCGTCGTTGTTCCGTCCAACAAGAAGCCATGTCACCTTTCTCCGATTCTCGATTTGTGACGACGTTTACGCCTTCGCAAGCAGCGCCCGTTCGATCACTTCGCGCAAAGCGACCGTCGGAACAAACAACAACCACCAACTAACCTCCTCATTGCGATGCTGAAACCGGGTCCGACCAATCAACACCGAATCGTTCATCGCCACCTGTCCCAACATCGCCTCCTGCAACACGCTGGCGCCGTAATCGACCACAAAATGCGGCGTCGAGGGAACCAGCGGGTAGTCGACCAGCCGCGTGATCGCATTGACGTAGGCGCAGCCGAGAATGTTTCCCGTCTCATTGAGCGCCGACTGTTCCAATTCGCTCCAACCGGGGCCGGAATGGACCGGCGCGTCGAGCAGCGAAGCGGCCAACCCTCGAGCGCTTTCCTCGTTGAACATCAACAGTAGCGACCCGCCGGCCTCGCCTTCGAGGTGCAGCACGACCATCGTCAGCGGCTCTTCGCCGAAGTTCAGCTCGCCGCACACGTTTTCCAATGGGATCTCGCAAACCTCGTCGAGCGTCAAGCTGACCAGGCTGTTGGTCCAACGGCACATCGCGGCCGAAGCGTCGTGGGTGGCCGACGCAAACAGTTGCCGCAACAGCCGCAGCTTCAGATCTTCGGAGCAAACAAGTCCAGACATCGACAATCCTCCTCAGGAATGAATCGCCTTCAGGCAATCGGGTGAATGATTCATGGAAATCGACACGCCGCCGGCGCCGGGCGTTTCCGCAGAAACTTCCCGCGGCCGAACCGGCTTTTCCGAGCCGCACGGCCCCAACGAAGCCATTTCGATCAACGTCGGCGGATCGAGAATCAACGACACGCGTCCGTCGCCCAAGATGCTGGCCCCGGCCACTCCGGCGACGTTTCGATAGTTTTCGGCGATCGACTTGATCACCACGTCCTCACTGCCGAGCACGCGGTCGACGGCCAGTCCGAGCCAGCGGTCGCCCTCGGCCACAATCGTCAAAAGCACCGCGTCGCCCACCGGCCACGTGCGGCGTGGACCGCCGAACGTCGAACGCAGCGTCGAAACCGGAACGACTCGGCCGCGGATCGACGCGGTCGGCAGCCCCCGCACCAGGGAAAGCTCGTCGCTCGGAATGCGAACAATTTCGACAACCGACTCCAGCGGCATCGCAAACACATCGCCGTCGACCTCGACCAGCAGGCTCGGAAGAACCGCCAGCGTCAACGGCAGCTTGATGGTCAGCGACGTGCCGCGGCCCGGTTCGCTGTCGATGTCGATCGTCCCGTTGAGTTCCTCGATCTTGGCCAACACAATGTCCATGCCGACGCCGCGTCCGGACATCTCCGTCACACGTTCGGCCGTGCTGAGGCCGGGCAGCCAGATCAATTGATGGATCTGCTGCGGCGTCATCCGCTCGGCGTCCGCCGCGGCAACCAGGTCCTTTTCGACGGCCTTCGCCCGAATGCGATCCGCATTCAAGCCGTGTCCGTCGTCCGAAACGCGAATAACAATGTTGCTGCCGCGATGGCACGCGTCGAGCGAAATGGTGCCCTGACGCGGTTTGCCCGCCGCTTCGCGCTCCGCCGGCGACTCGACGCCGTGATCGGCCGCGTTCCGCACCATGTGGATCATCGGATCGGCCAATTCATCGATCATCCGCTTGTCCAGCTCCGTCTTATCGCCGCTGATGACCAAGCGAATGTCCTTGCCATTGGCTCGCATGATGTCGCGGATCACGCGATGAAACCGGGTGAACAACGGACCGATCGGCACCATCCTCGCATCCATGATGCTTTGGTGAATGCCGTCGCTGATGCGGTCCAATTGATGGACGGCCTCGAACAATTCGTTCACACCGGCGCGGATTTGCGTCATGGCCTCCAGTTGGCCGGCCGCCTCTTCCGCATCCCGCCGCACGCGACCCAACGCAATATGCTCCGAATCGGCGCGAAGCGTCGCGGCGCCGAGCGTTTTGGTCACCGCCCCGACGTAGGCAAGCTGTTTGAGCTTTTCGGCGATCTGCGCCGTGCGAGCCTTATGAATGGCCAATTGACCGGCGAAATTCATCAGTCGGTCGAGCCGCTCGATGTCGACGCGAATCGTTTCGGCATGTCGGATCGCATTCGAGTCCACGGCCGGCGACTCGGAAGACGCACCCTTGGGCGGCTCGACAAGATCCGCGGAACGGTCTCCGTCGGGGGCACGGTCGCAAGGCGGCGGATCCAATCGCTCGATCTGGATGTCCTGAACGTTCGCAACTCGCAACATCCGAGCCAGCGCGTCCGGCGCTCGTTCTGTGACGGCGCCGAACCGCACGGCGTCCAGTTCATCGAGCGATTCAAGCTGGTCGGCCGACGGGTCGAAGTAGCGAATTTCGCTCAGTCGAGAAAGTTTTTCGTAAACGAGCCGGGCCTTTAGGCCGACATGCGGACAGCCGGGCGTGAAAACGACCCAACCAACCAACGCCGCGGATGCCTCGCCTTCGAGCAGCGACTGAGCGACGCGCCGGTGCAGTTCCGGTTTCGGAAGCGACTCGACCCGGCGAGCCGCGCTATTTTCTTCGGCGGCGTTCGCCTCGGGCCGCTTTTGTTCATCGAACATGCGTCGAGCGGCGACCAGTTGGCCGGCCAATGGGCTGAACGAATCGCCGCCGGGGCATCCGAACTTCATCGCGTCGACGTATTGCCGCAAGCCGTCGGTGCAGGCCAGCATCGCGTCGGCGATCTCCGGAGTCAGCGAATGGTTGCCGTCGACCAGGGACTGCAACACGTCTTCCATAAAATGCGCCAGCTTGGCCACCCGATTCAGTCCGATCGAAGCGGCCGAACCTTTTAAGCGATGCGCGGCGACGAACAACGGCTCAACCGTTCCGCGTCCACCGCCGGCCTCAAGCGTCAATAACGCATCGACCAGATCGTTGAGCGTCTGGTCGGCCTCGTCGATGAACAGGGCGAGGTATCGCGACGCGCCGTCCCAATCATCTTGCAGATCGGCGAAAATCTCGTCACACGGCGGCACGGGTCGGTCGGTCATGATTGGGTCGCTTGAAAGCGGAATCGAGATGCGGAGGAATCGGTGGGGCGGCGATGCGCGATGGATGTCGCCGGTTTTTGAAACAGCCACGGCTCGACGCGTCGATAGCCGCGCAGCAGATCAGCCACGCCCTCGGCCGCGCCGGCCACCAGCAATCCGCCGGGCGCGAGCGCGTCGCAGACGTTTTGCAGAGCCTTGGCCTTCGAGGCCGGATCGAAATAAATCAACACGTTTTTCAAGAACACGAGGTCGAATGACCGCTCGACCGGCGTGTCCATCAAGTTATGGCGGCGAAACGCGAGCATATCGGTTAGGATCGGCAACGCCCGCCAGGCGTCGTCGCTCGCGGATTTTGCAAAGAACCGCCGGCGCAGCTCGTCGGGCGTCTGATGCATGGCCCGGACGCCGAACGTGGCGGTCTTCGCTTGGGCAATCGCTCCAACGCCGATGTCCGTACCCAAGATGCGGACGCGCCATTGCGACAGATCGGTCAGCCCGGCGGCGACGCAACAGGCCGCGGTCACGGCCTCGTCGCCCGTGCTGCACGCGGCCGACCAAATCCGCAGTTGCCGCGCCGCACGGTCTTGGCGAGCCGCCGCTTCGCGCTCCGGCAGATACGCCTTGCGGAACCAGTTCCATTGCACGTCGTCGCGAAACAGATAGGTTTCGTGCGTCGTCACTTCCTGAAGCATCGCGTCCCATTCGGCGTCGCCGCGTCGAAGCCTGCCGAGATGGCGATAGTACTCGGCGAAACTCGTCATGCCCGTCTGTTTCAGACGCCGCCGCAAACGATTCGAAAGCAACAATCGTTTTTGCGGCGAGATGCGGACGCCGGCGCGCTGATAGATCAGCTCGGCGAATTGCAGCAGTTCCGTCTCGGTCAACTGAACGAGCCGAGGAAAACCGGCGTTCGTCAATGTTGCGCAGCCCTGTCCCATGTTCGTCCGAACGCCCCGCGACTATGTGGATCAAACCGCAGCCAACGCCGCCTCGGCAATCAGGGTGTCGCCCATGTCGAGAAGTCGATCGACGTCGAGCAAGATCAACAGTCGGTCATCCAGCTTGACCAGGCCGCTGACAGGCTCGCGTCCCGAATGGGTCACGGCCGACGGCGGCGGAACGATTTGCTCCGAGGTGGCGCGAAGCACTTCGCTCACGGCGTCGACGACCAGCCCCAGCGTTTTTTCATGCACGTGAACCACCATGATCCGCGTTTCTTCGGTCGGCGGCTGCTCGGACATGCCGAGCCGAAGCCGAAGATCGATCACCGGAATCACCGTGCTGCGCAGATTGATCAGACCCTTGACGAAATCCGGCGCCTGCGGAACGCTAGTGATTTCGCCCAACAGAATAATCTCTTGAACCTTCGTGATCTCGATGCCGTACTCCTCGCTGCCGAGCCGAAAACCCACCAGTTGCGTGCCCTCGCCGGTTCGATAAGTGTGGTTCTCGTGAAGAGCCGTGGTGTCTGCGGTAATAGCCATGAAAAATGCTCCTTTTTCGCCTGGAGTGCGATCTTGCGCAAAACATAGGTTACGAAAACCGGGGGGGCAAACCGCGCAAGCAACCGACGGTGTTCGGAATTGCACGTGAAAAAGCCGGAGAATCTTGCACAATCCGTAGAATCGTCACGACCGGCGGGGGCGATGCCTCGCCTTACGATCCAAACGGCGTCCAGCGAATGGTCGCATCATCGACCACATCAAAGGCGCCATCGAATTGGATGGCGATCAGGCTGAGCCGCTCAATCAACGTACAGGCCGACAAGTTGGCCGCCGCCCAAAGATCGTGGGGCACTTGGTCCAGTCCCTGAATTTCCAAATGATTTTGTCGCGCCAAATCGGCCAGCAACTCGCGTGGCGACGTCCGATCGTCCCAGACCAACGGCTTTCGCTGGAAAAAAGCCCGTTGCGAGGCTGTCGGCAACGATCGCACTTTGCGGCCGAACGCCGCCACAACCGACGCCAGTCGTTCAGCGGACGATGAAGGGCCGAGATAATAGACGTTGCCCAACCGCGAGACGCCCACCCCACACTGATCGGCCACCGCCCGCAACACTTGCTCGGCCGTGGCGTTTTGCAGACTCAACGTCAGCGGCCGGCTCGGATCGATGCGACGGTCGATCACAATCGCCACGGATTGGGCGCGAGCTAATCCCTCGACGGCTCGTCGCAACGGCACGCCCGACCACGTCACGTTGACCGTCGCGACCGGTCGCTTGTGGCGATCCGCCTTGGTTGTGCCGCCGATCGATTCGTAGCCGCCAAGGACTACGCCCAGCGTCAGCGTCGCCAGCAGCAGCCGTTGAAAGATTTTGAAGATCATGCGAGTGAAATGTCCCCTAACAACCCCACCAGCGAAGGGTTTCGCAAATCTTTGTGTCGCCTTGTTATTTTACGTCGCGTTTTGTTGGGAAAAACGTCCGCCGAGCGACTGGATTTTCGTTGGCGTTGGGCCCGTCCCCTGATTAAAATCGAAAATAGCTTTGGATGCGTCATTCTTGGGGGGATGCGGCGTGGACGATCATTGCGACCGATTGCCGGCGTTGCTGGTTTCGTACCGTCGATACCTCGACCAGCCCAACACCGCCGAGTTCATCGCGGAGGTGACGCGCCGCTACACATCCGGCACGTTGCAGCGATTGGTGCGGCACCCCGACCGCGAAGTCCGCCGCGCCGCCGCGCTGGCCTTGGGCTATGTGGGCCAATACGACGCCAACCACGCCCTCGGCTGCGCCTTGTTGGACGACGATCGGACCGTCCGCACCATGGCGCAAAACGGCATCCGCGAGATCTGGACCCGAGCCGGCAACGAGTCCGAGCGTCTGGAGCTGAACGTGATCGTCCGACTCAACGCCGCGCAGTTGCACAAAGAAGCCATCGCCCGAGCGACGCGGTTGATCGACCGTGCGCCATGGTTCGCCGAGGCGTGGTATCAGCGAGCCGTCGCCCAGACCGCGTTGGGCCGTCTGGTCGAAGCGATCCGCGATTGCCACCAGACGCTCGAGATCAATCCCTATCATTTTGTCGCGGCCACGAGCATGGGCCAAGCGTATCTCCAACTGCAAAACACCATCTCGGCGCTGGAGTGTTTTCGCCGGGCGCTGCGTTTGAACCCCGATCTGGAAGGCGTCCGCGTGCAGGTCGCCCGGTTGGCGCGCATGGTGGAAGACAACCGCGGATAGGGCAGGGCGGAGGCGATGGTCTCGCGCGGACGTGCTGCGTAGACGTTTTTCAGCCGTTCTTTCGATCGGGATAAACGACCAACTCGACGCGGCGATTGCGTTGCTTGCCTTCGAGCGTGGCGTTCGAGACGATCGGATGATTCGGCCCGTGGCCCACGACGAACAACTGATTGCCTTGCAGCCGGGTGCGGCTTACGAGCACGTCGTAGACCGTCAGCGCTCGGGCCACCGACAGTTCGTGATTGTTTCGCAGTTGCTGGTTGCCGACGATCGGATCGTTGTCCGTGTGGCCTTCGACGCCGATGATTTGATCGGGGTAGGTGCGCACCAATTCGGCGGCCACGTCGGAAATCAGATTGACGGCGCCGGGCCGCAACCGAGCGCTGCCCGACTCGAACAGGCTGTTGCCGGGCAGCTCGACGCGGATCACGTCGCCGTCGCGGCGGACGAAAACACCCGCGATGTTGATGGCCGGCAACGTTTGCAGAAAACTGTTGTTCGGCGCGATCGAAACGCCGCCTTGCCGCTGCATCGACGCGGTCATCGCCTGCACGCGTTTGTCGCTGCCTTCTTTTTCATTGCGGACCTCGGTCAGTTGCGACGTCGTGGTGCGCAGTTGGTCGCGCACAGCCGCCAGTTGGTCCTCCGAGGCCTTCGCTTGCTGCCGCGACTGGGCCACCAGCGTGCTCATCTCCTGATTGTCGCGCTCCAGCGCGTTGGCCCGGTCTTGAAGTTGTTGGAATTGCCGCGACAACGACGCCTGCTGCTGTTCGGACTGGCTCAGCCGACCCTTGAGCACCATGGCGTTGTCCGCGCAGCCGCCTACGGCCGCAAGGATTGCGATCGAAATTATTCCCCACCATGACACTTTGAATGCCCGTGGCATGGTTTCCTCCGAAATGGCCCCAACGAAACCGGCTCGAAGCCCCTTGAGACGACATCAAAAACACGATAAGCGGGTCGGATCGTAGCAAGACCGTCAGGGGGGATCAAGGGCAATTCCGGCGGAGATTTCCGAAAAACGTCACCGCCAAGGGGGTGCGTGCAAGCATCGTGGACCGCCGCATGGTCTCAATCGCGATTTCGCCGGTCGAGATTGCCCGACTTGTGAATCGCCCGCCACAGCCGCAGTCCCATGGCAATGGACACCACGGCGCCGACGGCCCCCAGCGCGGACATTTCCGGCAGCAACGGCGGCAGATTGATCAGCGGCGGCAGCTTGCGGCTCAGCAGCATCGTCGAGCCGACGAACAGCGCGCTGGCCAAAAGCCCCAACACCAGGCGGTTGACCGACGGCTCCAGCCCGCGATGGTCCAGGTGAATGTCGAACCGCCCGCCCTGCATCTGCTCCAACACGTCGGCGATGCCTTGCGGCAGGATGTCAAGCAGGTGCTCCAGCTCGGAATACAAGCGGTACATTTTGCGGAGCCGCCGCCGCGGCGAAAAACGCCGGAGCAGCAACTTGCGGCGATAGGGCTGCATCGCCTCGACCAGGCTGAACTTCGGATTGAGCAGCCGACTGGTTCCTTCAAGCGTGACCATCGCCTTCAGGAGCATCACGAACCGGGCCTGCAAGATGATGTGATACCGGCGGATCAACTCCAACATTTCGTTCAACGCCCCGCTCAGATCGAACCTGTCCAACGACTGGCTGGCGTAGTACGACAAGAAATCCGCCACGTCGATGCACAGGGCCGAGCGATCCAGGTCGGGCGGCGTCTTGCCCAACCGCACGATCATGGCCGTCATGTGCTCGGCGTCCAAGTTGCCCAGGGCAAGCAGCAGCTCGCTGACGCCTTCTTGCAGCCGTTCGTCCATCCGCCCGACCATGCCGCAATCCAACATGCCGAGGCGGCCGTCGGGCAGGACCAATAAATTGCCGGGGTGCGGGTCGGCGTGATAAAACCCGTGGTCGAAAATCATCTTTAAATAGATGGCCGCCCCGCGCTGCGCCAGCTCGTTCGAGTCGATGCCTGCGGCAGCCAGTCGCTCGGGCTCCGAAAGCTTGATGCCGTCGAGCCGCTCCATGACCAGCACGCGCCGAGTGGAAATTTCCGGAAACGGTTTCGGCACGCACACCGTCCGATCGCGGCGAAAATCGTGGGCAAACTGTTGCAGGTTCCGCTCCTCGCGTCCAAAATCCAACTCGCGTCGCATCGACCGCTGAAACTCCGCGGCGATCGTGGCGGGCCGATAACTGCGAAACTCGGGCAGCATCTCGGCCAACATCGCCAGTCCGGCCAAAATGTCCATGTCGACGGCCACCTTCTTTTCGATGTCGGCATGAAGCACTTTGATCACGACCGCCTCGCCCGACGGAAGCCTCGCCGCGTGGACCTGGCCGATCGACGCCGAGGCCATGGGCTCGGGCTCGAACTCGGTGAACACCTGCTCGATCGGACGCCCCAACTCCGATTCGATCAGGCGTCGCACGACGGCCGGCGAATCGGCCGGGGCGTTTTCCTGCAACTGCTGGAACTCGTTGGCCAGCGCGACGCCGACCAGATCGGGCCGCGTGCTGAGGATCTGGCCCAGCTTGATGAACGTTGGGCCTAGTTCGGCCATGGCCATGCGCAGCCGCGTCTGCCACGGCAGTCGGGCGATCGCCTCGCCGCCGCGCGACTTCAGTAGATCTTTCGTATAGTCAGGTCCGAGGCGCCCAACCCACGCGGCCAATTCATATTTGCTCAAGACCGCCAGGATTTCGTACCAGCGACCCAAGTGGCGATAAATCTGCGGAATCGAGCTGAGTTTCATACCCATACTGTACTTTGGCGGTCCATGAAACGCCAGAAGGGCGGCCTATAGGGATCTTTTCAAGCATAGCTTTGAAAAACGCCCGGATTGCGGGATCCTGCGGCAGCGGTTACAATGGTGTCTTTCCGATTTTTCCGGGTTATAGACCGTTTTTTCCATGCGTTGGTCCGAATCGTTGCCGATAGTCGAACCGATCGAGCCGCCCGACTTCGATCGCGCGTTCCTGCGGTTGGCTCGGTTCCCCCACTGCGTGTTTTTCGACAGCGCGCGACCGGATCCGCAGTTGGGCCGCTATTCGTTCCTGGCGGCCGATCCGTTCGATTTTCTCGAATGGCCGGCCGACGGACGCGATGCGTTGGCCGCGTTGGCGACACGCATGTCGCCGTTTCACGCGGAGACGCGGCCCGAACTGCCGCCGTTTCAGGGCGGTTGGGCCGGGCTGTTCGGTTACGAATTGGGGCGCAGTCTCGAATCGGCGCCGTCGGCCGGCGTGGACGAGTTCCACGCGCCGGCGCTGGCCGTCGGATGCTACGACGTCGTGTTGGCCGTGGATCATCGGTCCGGTCAAGCGTGGCTCGTCTCGCAAGGGTTTCCGGAACTCGATCCGTCGCGGCGGCGTCGGCGCGCGGCGGAACGACTGCGGCAGATGCGAGATCGTTTGGAGCAGGATCTCGACCCGCCGGCGACGCGTGCGTCGTCAGACTATCTGCCACGCAAGTTGCTGACCCCGCAGTATCCGTTGGCCGATTGGCCCTCGGTGACGAGCAATTTTTCTCGATCGCAATATCTCGACATCGTGCGTCGCGTGATCGATTACATTCACGCCGGCGACGTGTTTCAAGTGAATCTGTCGCAGCGACTGATGACGCCCGCCACGGAGGACGCCGTCTCGTTGTATCGCCGGCTGCGTCGGATCAATCCCGCACCGATGGCCGGCTACTTCGATCTGGGCGGTCTTCAGGTGGCCAGCGCCTCGCCCGAGCGATTCCTCACGGTTCGCCATGGCCTGGTCGAGACCCGCCCGATCAAAGGCACGCGGCCGCGAACGGGCGACGCCGCCGCGGATCAAAAGACCGTAGACGATTTGGTTTCCAGCGAAAAGGACCGCGCCGAAAACGTGATGATCGTCGACCTGCTCCGAAACGATTTGTCGCGCGTCTGCGAGCCCGACAGCGTGCGGGTCGCGCAGCTCTGCGGCGTCGAGACGTATCAATACGTGTTTCATTTGGTCTCGGCCGTCCGTGGGCGTTTGCGGGCCGACTGTTCGTCGCTCGATCTGTTGCGGGCCGCGTTTCCCGGCGGCTCGATCACCGGCGCGCCCAAACCACGCGCAATGCAAATCATCGCCGAGTTGGAGCCGACCGCCCGAGGGCCGTATTGCGGATCGCTGGGCTATCTGGGATTCGACGGCGCGATGGACACGAGCCTTTTGATCCGCACGGTGACGGCCGCCCGGGGTTGGTGGCAATTTCCCGTCGGCGGCGGCATCGTCGCCCAATCCGATCCCGAACGAGAATACCAAGAGACCTTGGACAAGGCCCAAGGAATTTTACAGGCCGTGCGCAGCCCATGATTCTGCTGATCGACAACTATGACAGTTTCGTGCACAACCTCGCCCGTCATTTTGAACGGCTGGGGCACGCCACGCGCGTCGTGCGCAACACGGCGATCGACCCGTCGGCCGTCGAACGGCTCCAACCGGCGGCGATCGTCCTGTCGCCCGGTCCCTGCGCGCCCGAAACGGCCGGCTGCTCGCTGGAGTTGGTCCGGCGTTTTCACACCCGCGTGCCGATGCTGGGCGTCTGTCTCGGACACCAAACGATCGCGCAGGCGTTGGGCGCCGGCGTGGTCCGCTGCCATCCGATGCACGGCCGCGCGTCGCCGATTCGCCACGTCGGACGCGGGCTGTTCGCCGGGTTGCCCAATCCGCTCGTCGGCGGCCGATACCATTCGCTGGCGATCGACGAGTCTTCGCTGCCCGACGGCCTCGAAGCGACGGCGTGGTCGGACGACGGCGTGCTAATGGCCTTTGCACACCGCGAGTTTCCGGTAGTCGGGCTGCAATTTCATCCCGAGTCGATTCTGACGCCGCACGGCTACGCGTTGTTGGCGGGCTTTTTGACGATCGCCGGCCTCTCGACGCCCGAGCGATGGCCGACCGATGTGTGAGACGCCGGGCAGCCGCTACTCGGTTCGATCGATGACCAGATCGAACTCGAACCGGCTGTACGGCTGATCGGACTTGACGACCTTGGCCGAGCGGATTTTGAGCGAGCCGGCCAACTGGTTGCTCGTGTTGACCGTTTCATAGAGCACGATGCTCGGGTCGTTGGTGAGCCGCCGCGTAAAACGATAGCGGTCGGCCAGCAGCCCCACCATGCTGCGCGGATCGCCGGTCGTGCCGCGCAGGGTAATCCGTTGGACCTGCTGATGGGCGTTGAAATAATAGGTCAACGAGCCGGCCAGATCGTCCAACGAGGTGCCGGTCACCAACGGGACGCGATAGCCCTGCAACTGCAAATAAGGGAGCCCGGTCGACACGCGAGGCCATCGCTGCATGACCCACTCGACGGTCGCATCGAATCGGAGCACCTCGTCGAGCCGCGGCATGGGCATCGCCGCCAAACTGTTCGGATTGGTCGCCGCCGCGATCGGTTGGGCCGCGCCGGCCGGCGCAGGCTCGGTCACGACGTTCGTCGACGTTTTGGCCGGCGTCGAAGCGGTGGTCGCATGGACCCACGCCCGCTGAACGCTTTTGGCCATGTCGGGGGCCGAATACATCGTGAACGGAATGCCCGTGGCCAAGGCCAATCCGCCGGCATACAGAATGCTTTTCTTGATCCCCATAGGGCTGAGGATCGGCAGAAAAACGATCGCAGGATTAAAGATTAGGCGAGAGGCAGCCGCCCCCCAACGGCAAATTCGCTCCAATCGCTAACCCTGAATCCCCGAATCCCTAATCCCTCGCTTTATCTTTTCCCGCCGTTTTAATCGGATCGTTCAGCAAACGTTCGCAAAATCGATTGACGTAGTGGATGCTGCTGGCCTCGCCGCGAAAACCGACCACGTGCTTGTCGATGTCCAACTGCTGGCTGAGCACCCGGCCGGCGTCGAGATCGAACCGCACCAGACCGGCCGCCTCGCGTTGGACCAATTGCGACTCGACCGCCGGATCGTTGATCGGCGTCAGCACATCGGTCGAAACGCGGATGACCGCCACGCCCGTCTGCACGCTTTCGAGCGTGAACTGCTGGATCGCCTTGACCCGCTTGACGCCGCCCGACTCCAACGGGATGTCAATCGTCTGCGGCAGCGACCAGGTGTGTCCGACGGCCACCGGCTCCGCAGGCAGCGGGATGGTCATCCAACCTTCGGCCTTCGCCGACTGTTTGCCGGCCAGATGTTCGCGGTGCAGCAGCTTGCCGTGGGCGTCGATCGTCACGCGAAGCAACGGAAGGCCGACCGATTTGGCGACGTCCTCAAACCCGACGGGCACCTTGGCGTCGGTGCGGCTGTTGTAACGAACCTCGCTGCGGCCGGTCAACTTCTGCCGCATATCGACGCTCTCGACGCCGTGCTCGAACGTGGCCGAGCCGTCGGGCTTCACGTCCGTCACTCGCCACTGCTTGACCGACAGGCTCAACGTCTCGGCCGTTTGCGTGTTTTTCGAAACGGTCGTGCGGACGTTCGAACGATGCTCGACCTCCCAGCGAACCGTTTCGCCCGGATGAAATTGATAGCGGAGCGTGTACTTTTCGGGCGAGCCGGCCGCGGCCTGTGCGGCCAACCCCAACGAAAGGACCAACGCCGCGGCGTGGTGCAAAGAAAAAGCCATGCTCGATTCCTTTCGAGTCGATCGATGTTTCAAAAGAAAGTGCAACAACCGCGATCGGCGAATCGGGATTTTTGGACGGCCCTTCGTCGCGGTCCTTCCGATCGCCGGTCAAGTTTCCGCGTTGAGTTTCAGTCGTCCGCCCCAACCAAGTTTTTCCCGCAACGTTTGATAGTAGGTATGGCCCGGATGCGCGATCAGCTTGAACTGAGCCGCGGATCGCTCCACCCGAACGCGATCGCCCGCCTGCAATCGGCACAACAACCGGCCGTCGACCACTACGGACGTCCCGGCGTTTGGCTGTTCGACCGCCATTTCATAGACCCGATCGGCGGAGTCCACGACCGGCCGCATCGTCAACGTGTGCGGGCTCAGCGGCAGCACGACGAACGCCTGCAAACTCTTCTGCAAAATCGGCCCGCCCGCCGAAAGACAATGCGCCGTCGAACCGACCGGCGTGCCGATGATCAAACCGTCGCAACTATAGGTGGTCACCAGATCCGAGTCGACGTAAAGATCGACGTTGATCAGCGTGAACGGCGTCCCGGAATTGATCACGGTCTCGTTGAGCCCAAGCTGTCGAGCCAACGGCTGACCGCCGCGCAGCACCGTGCACTCAAACATCAAGTGTTCGACCACCGACAGCTTGTCGGCGGCAAAATCCCGGAGCACGTTCGGCAGGTCGTGCGGCTTAATGTTGGCCAAAAAACCCAGTTTTCCAAGGTTAACCGCCGCGACGGGACGCTGCCGGTGGCCCATCTGCCGCGCGGCCCGCAAAATCGCTCCATCGCCGCCCAACACGACGGTCAGATCGGCGTCGATCTGCGAGAGATCCTCGGTGCCCGAGAAATCGGTGCAAACGATCTGCGCAAACCGCTCGACGGTCTCCCGAAGCTGTTGGGCCTTGGCCAACACCTCGGGCCGTTGGCCGGCGCCAAGCAGAATGGCTCGCAGCGGTTCGTTTTTACTGTGCGGCATGGGGATTCGATCGGGGGTCGGCCGTTGTTTGGCACGTGGTCGCGATTTCGTTTCGACACGTTTCTGCGATGCTCTGGGCGTCGAGCCCCAGTTGGGCGAGCAATTCGGCCCGGGCGCCGTGTTCGATGAATTGGTCGGGAATGCCCAAGCGCGTGACGCGGCCGGCGTCGACGCCGGCCAACGAAGCGGATTCCAACACGGCACTGCCAAATCCGCCCATCAGCGCGCCTTCTTCGACGATGACCGTGCGCGGCGCATCGGCCACCGCGCGGAGAAGGGTCGCCGTGTCGAGCGGCTTGACGAATCGGGCGTTGATTAGTCCGAAGTCGATCCCGTCGGCGGCCAGGCGTCGAACGGCCTCGTCGCAGGTGGCCAACGTCGCGCCGCAAGCGATCAGCACGCCGTCGGCGCCCCAGCGAATCGTCTCGGCCCGGCCAAGCTCGACCGGCGCGATCGGACGATCGACCGTCTCGGCCGGCGCTTTGGGGTATCGGATGGCCACGGGCCCATCGTGCTGCAAGGCCCAAGCGACCATCGGCCCGACGTCGGCGGCGTCGCCGGGAGCCAACACGGTCATGTTTGGCAGCGGTCGCAAGTACGTCAGATCGAACGCGCCATGATGGGTGGGACCGTCGGGGCCGACCAGTCCGGCTCGATCTAACAGCAACACGACCGGCAGGTTTTGCAGGGCCACCTCCTGGAAAATCTGGTCGTAGGCCCGCTGCATGAACGTGCTGTAAATGTCGACGATCGGCCGCATACCGACCTTGGCCAGCCCGGCGGCGAACGCCACCGCGTGCGATTCGCAGATGCCGACGTCGAAGAACCGATTTTGCAGCTCTTCGCGGATCGGCTCCAACATGGTGCCTTGGCACATTGCGGCCGTGATGATCGCCACGGTCGGATCGGCTCGCATCCGATCGAGCACGGCGTCGCGCACCCGCTGGGTGAAACTGGGTTGGGTCGCCGACTTTCGGATCGGCACGACTGTGCCGTTTTCGCGATGAAACGGGGCCGGCGAATGAAACGTAGTCGGATCCTCGGCGGCCGGCTGAAATCCGTGGCCCTTTTCGGTCACCACGTGCAACAGCACAGGCCCCTGGAACTGTCGGACCATTGCAAAATATTTTTGCAATTGGCGGATGTTGTGGCCGTCGACCGGACCGATGTAGCGGAAGCCCAGGTTCTCGAACAACATGCCGCCCAGCAGCCCGGCCTTGATCGCATCTTTCATTTGCGAGATGAACCGCTCGACCGGATCGCCGATGACCGGCATGCGGGCCAGCATTTTTTGCACCTCGGTCTTCAGCCCGGTGTAGAATGTGGCCATGCGGAGCCGATCCAGCGATTCGGCCAGTCCGCCGACCCGGGGGCAGATCGACATTTTGTTGTCGTTCAAGACGACCAGCAGGTTTTTTTTGAGCCCGCCGGCGTTGTTCATCGCCTCGAAGATCGTGCCACAAGAAAACGCGCCGTCGCCCACCACGGCCACCACGTAGCGACGGTCGTCGGGCCGCAACTGGTCGTCGCCGCACCGGAGCCCCAGCGCCGTACTGACGCTGCAACCAGCATGACCGGTCATCAACATGTCGTACTCGCTCTCGGCCGGATTGGGATAGCCCATCAACCCGCCCTTGGCCCGCATCGTCTGAAACCGATCGAACCGCCCGGTCACCATTTTGTGGGCATACACCTGATGGCCGGTGTCCCAAATCAATCGGTCGCGGCCAAAGTCGAAGCTGGTGTGCAAGGCCAACGTCAGTTCAACCACGCCGAGATTCGACGCAAAATGGGCCGTGCGCGTAGCCGCCAACTGACAAAGCTCTTCGCGCACCTCGACGGCCAACTGGTCCAACTCCTTCGGGGTCAGCTTCTTCAGGTCGGCCGGTGAATGAATCGTCGGGAGCAGTCGAACCATCGTTTCTTTGGAGCGTTTTCCCTTATCCCAAAACTCACTGTCGACGCATCCGCCAAAGGACGCTCGATTTTTGAAACACCACCCTAACGGTCTCGGTCCAACACATAACGGGCGACGGTCCCAAGCCCCTCGGCACGGCGGCCAAACGGTTCAAGACATCGGCACGCGTTTGCGATCAATTGTTCAGCATGTTGGGCACTTTGGTCAAGACCAAGCAGCCCGGGGAAGGTCAGTTTTCCCCGCTCGGCGTCCTTGCCGACCCGTTTTCCGACGATTTCTTGAGTGCTGCGCACGTCCAACAGATCGTCGGTGATCTGAAAAGCCAATCCGATCCGTTGTCCGTACTGGTCCAAGGCGTCCAACTGATCGGCCGATGCATCGGAACAAAGCCCCCCCAACCGCAGGGACACGCCAATCATCGCCCCGGTCTTTCGCCGATGAAGAAACACCAACCGATCGGACAACGAGGATTGAGGTTTCGATTCGTCGTTCCCTGCGTCCTCGCCGGCAGCCAATCCGCACACGTCGTCGGCTTGCCCGCCGACCATGTTGCAAGGACCGGCGGCCCGGGCCAGCGCGGCGCAACAGGCGGCGCCCCGCTCGGGCGGCTGCACTTCACGGGCCAACACCTCGAAGCTGAGCGTCAGCAGTCCGTCGCCCGCCAGGATCGCCGTGGCCTCGTCGAACTGCTTGTGACAGGTGGGCCGTCCGCGACGCAAATCGTCGTCGTCCATCGCCGGCAGGTCGTCGTGGATGAGCGAATAAGCATGAACCATTTCGACCGCGCAGGCGGCCGGCATCGCCGCATCGACCGATCCACCGCACGCCTCGGCGGCCAACAACGTCAACATCGGCCGCAGCCGCTTGCCCGGCGCCAACAGACTGTAGCGCATGGCCTCGCGCAACCGCGTGGGGCACCCTTCACCAAGATCGGTTCTGGCCGACAGGGCCGCGTCGATCAATGGCCCCCATCGCTGGGCAAGTTCGCGGAAGGCTTCGACCGAAGACGCTGTCATGATTCTTCCGACTCGGACGTTTTTTTCGCCGAACGGCGGCGACTGCGACGCGATGTGGTCGTTTCGCCGTCTTGTTCCGCGCGGAATGTGGCGGAGTCGTCGAACGGCTCAGTCACGGGATTGCCCTCGGCGTCCAATCCGCTCAGCAATTCGATGCGGCGCTCGGCCCGTTGCAGCAACTCATACGACTGCCGCAACAGCTTCACGCCCTCTTCGTAGCGGGCCAGCGACTCGTTCAGCCCCAAGTCGCCTTCTTCCAAGGCGCGGACAATTTCGTCAAGTCGCTTGAGCGATTGCTCGAAATCCGGCGATTCCGCTTGGCTCATGGGAATGACTCCTCTCGTCGCCCAACCTTCGACCTTCGTGTCTCGTCCCCCGCCCCTTGTCCCCTGCGTCCTACTCCCATTCGATCGTGGCCGGCGGCTTGCTGCTGATGTCGTACACGACGCGATTGACGCCCTTCACTTCGTTGATGATGCGGGTCGAGATGTGGGCCAGCAGTTCGTAGGGCAGGTGGCTCCAATCGGCCGTCATAAAATCTTCAGTGTCGATCGAACGCACGGCGACCGCGTCGGCGTAGGTCCGCGCGTCGCCCATCACGCCGACGCTTTGCACCGGCAGAAGCACCGCGAACGCCTGGGCCGTCTGACGATACAGTCCGGCGCGTTTGATCTCATCGACCACGATCGCGTCGGCCTCGCGTAGGATGTCGAGCCGCTCTTTGGTCACTTCGCCCAGACAGCGCACGGCCAAACCGGGCCCGGGGAACGGATGACGCCAGACGATCTCCTCGGGCAATCCGAGTTGCAGGCCCAACGCGCGGACTTCGTCTTTGAACAGATCTCGCAGCGGCTCGACCAACTCGAACGCCAGATCCTCGGGCAATCCGCCAACGTTGTGATGCAGTTTGATCGTCGCGGCCGGTCCGTCGGGGCTGCCGCCGCTTTCGATCACGTCCGGGTAGAGCGTGCCTTGGGCCAAAAACTTCGCGTCCTTGATCTTCGCCGCTTCGTCGCTGAAGCAGTCGATGAACGCATGACCGATCCGGCGGCGCTTTTCTTGCGGATCGACCACGCCGGCCAGCGCCGTCAGGAACTTCTCCTCGGCCTTGACGACGTGCAGGTCGGTCGCAAAATGGCTCGAAAACTCGCGGACGACCGCCTCCTCTTCGTCCTTGCGCAACAGCCCGTTGTCGACCAGAATGCACGACAACTGCGGACCGATGGCCTGCGCCAACAGCGCGGCCACGACCGACGAGTCGACGCCGCCCGACAGCCCGCAAATCACCCGATCGGAGCCGACTTGCCGCCGAACGGTCTCGATCGTCTCCCGGGCGAAGTCGCCCAACTGCCACGTGCCGCGGCAGCCGCAGACGTTCTTCAAAAAGTTGCCCAAAATCGTCGAGCCTTGCGGCGTGTGCGTCACTTCGGGATGAAACTGGAGACCGTAGACCGGCAGCCGGCGATGCTTCACTGCGGCCAGCGGACAAGTGTCCGTGGCGGCCAACGGCAGAAACTCGCCCGACGCCTGCGACACTTGATCGCCGTGGCTCATCCAGACTTCGATCCGATCGGGCAATCCGACGAACAACTCGTTGGGTTGCGTCACGCGGCACCACGCCCGGCCGTACTCGCGGGTCGACGTGCTTTGCACCTGTCCGCCGAGCAATTGGCAGGCCAGATGCAAGCCGTAACAGATGCCGAGCACGGGCAGACCGAGTTGGAAAATCTCGGGATCGCACTTCGGCGCGCCGGCCTCGTACACGCTGGCCGGACCGCCCGACAAAATGATGCCTTTGGGCGCCAACTCGCGGATCCGTTGAGCCGTGATGTTGTGTCGGACGATTTCGCAATAGACGTTTTGCTGTCGAACGCGACGAGCGATCAACTGGGCATATTGCGAACCGAAATCCAAAACCAACACCTTTTCGTCGGCCAATCGCGCCATAGCGTACACCCTCCGGGGGGAAACATATTATTATAAATCTCGCCGAGCGGGGCGGCTAGTGGGTCCACAAGCGTTCGGGCCGACCATTGCCGCGTCTTCTGGGGGCGACTATGATGAACCCCATGCGGATCCTTTTGACCAACGACGACGGAATTTACGCACCGGGATTGGCCGCCCTCGAACGCGAGTTGCATGCGTTGGGCGACGTGGTTGTCGTCGCGCCGGCCACCGAACAGAGCGGCGTGGCCCACTCGATCACCTACTTGACCCCGCTAAACGTCAAAGAGATTTTTCGCGGCGGCGAGGACGGCGACCGGCGATGGGGATGGGCCGTGACCGGCAGCCCGGCCGATTGCGTCAAAATCGGCATCCAGCAATTCTGCCCCGGCGAACCCGACCTGGTGGTCAGCGGCATCAACAACGGCCTGAACGCGGGCATCAACGTGTTGTACTCGGGCACGGTGGCCGCGGCCGTCGAGGGGGCGTTTTTCGGCGTGACCAGTTTCGCCGTCTCGCTGGAGTTCGAGGAGCACGCCCAATTCGATCGCGCCGCCCGGTTGGCCCGACGAATCATCGAGCAGGTGTTGTCGCAAAAGGGGCCCGAGCCGCAACTCTACAATCTGAACATTCCGACCGCCGCGCTCGACGGGTCGCCGCAAGTGTGCGTCGCGCCGATGAACGTAACCCGCTATGACGACAGCTACGAAAAACGCCGCGACCCCTGGGGCCGACCGTATTACTGGCTCAAAGGCGGACCGCCCGCCCCGGCCGCCGACCATCCGACCGATCTGTCGGCGTTGGCCGGCGGACAGGTCAGCTTGACCCCTCTGGATTACAATCTGACGCGGCAGGCCGTGCTGGCCGACATGCAGCGATGGCGTTTTTTTGAGCCGGATGCGTCAAACCCATAACTGGAGGACGTGATGAACAAGCATCAAAACCTCGCGGCGACCGGTTGCGTGCTGTGTCTGTTGAGCTTGGCGACCTGGCTCGGCTGCGGACCGGGCGACTCTTCCACGTCCAAGCCCGCGGCGACGACCGACTCCGAATCGGCGTCGCCCGCTCCGAAGACCCCGCCTCCGCCTCCTCCACCGCCGCCTTCCGAGGCCTCCAAGGAAACACCAAAGGATGCGTCCCAAGAGACGCCCGCCAAAACCTCGACGAAGGCCGCCGTGGGCGTCGGCGCGAAGGGGCGCTACGACACCAGCGGGCCGGCTTCGGTCATCACGGTGCCGGTCGCTTCGTTGTTTTCGACCAAAGAACGGTTGGCCTTTGAGATCCAGATTCCGCAAGCAATGAACTTGTTCAAGGCCAGCGAGGGTCGCGCGCCGAAGTCGCACGAAGAATTTATGGAGCGGATCATCAAGGAACAGCGGATCCAATTGCCTGAATTGCCCGAAGGCGAGCGCTACCGCTACGATCCGAAGTCCGAACAGTTGATGGTCGACCGGCCGGCGCCGTGAGTCGCCGCCGCGATTCCCTCTTGCCATGGGAAGTCGAGCATGAAACGGTTTCTGCAACATGCGGCGTGGACGTGGCTCGTCCTGTTATCGATCGTGGGCGCAAGCCGCGGCGATCCGCCGACCGCCGAACACGACGCCGCGCAGCCCGCCAAACCGTTTACCGTGGTGACCGTCTCCCCACGGACCACGCACCTCACCGAGCCGTTGCGTCCGGACGGCTACCCCGACTACGTGGCGGCGCTCGACCAGCGTTTGGGGCGAGGCGTCACGCCGGACCAAAACGCGGTCGTGTTGCTTTGTCGGGCCATGGGACCGATCGTCAAGCCGGCGAGTCGCGTGGAGTATTTCCGCAAGCTCGGCATCGCAGCGCCGCCCGAAAAAGGCGACTATTTTGTCGACCTGTTTGAATTCGATCGGAAGCGAAGCGGCGAGTCGGCGTCGCAAAAAGATCAATTTCAACAGTTCGAGCGCTACGAACAACTCCGGGCGGAACTCGGCACAGCGATGACGCGGCCTTGGTCGCCGAGCGAGCATCCGCAAATCGCCGAGTGGTTGGCCGCCAACGAAAAGCCGTTGGCCCTGCTGGTCGAAGCGTCGAAACGCCCTAAGTCTTACATCCCCGCGATCGGCGACTCTTTGTTGGAGATATTGGACGGGCTGATGCCCATCGTTCAATCATCGCGAGCGGCGACGCGGGCCTTGACGGCTCGGGCCATGCTGCGGATCAACCAGCGGCAATGGACCGCGGCCCAAGAGGATTTGCTGGCCTGTCACCGACTGGCGCGACTCGTCGGCCGCGGATCCACCTTGCTGGAAATGCTCTTCGCCATTGCGATCGACAACGCCGCCTGCGATGGCGACCGTTGGTTGATCGAGCAGGGCGACTTGTCCGCCCAACAGGCGAGGGATCTGCGCGATCAAATCGTCCACTTGCCAACCATCCCGTCGCTGCCGGACCGGCTGGCCGAGTCCGAACGCTATTTCGTGCTCGATGGCATTATCACCAACATACGCCGCGGCTACGATCCGGCGGCGACCTCGTTCGGCATGCGAAAGCCGACCGGCCTGTTGCGATACTTGGACGCCGCCTACGTCGTCATGGTCAACTGGGACGACGTCCTGGTGCAAATGAACGAGTGGGTCGACCGCTATGTGGACGCGCTGCGACGCCCGACGCGCCGCGAACGCACCAAAGCTTTGATCCGCTTGCAGCGCGAAAGAAACCAGTTGGCCAAAAAATCCCGCGACTCGACGCAAGTGTCTTCGCTGCTGTGGAACGGGCCGAGAAAAGCGGCCACCGAACAGTGCGTCGTAGATCTCCTCCGCGTGGCCGTCCCGGGACTGTTGTCGGCGGAAAACGCCGAAGACCGTTGGACCGTACAACGAGAACTGACTCAACTGTCGCTCGCGCTGGCGGCCTATCGCGCCGACCGCGGGACGTTTCCCCAAAAGCTCGCGGAGCTTGCGCCAAAATACGTTTCGTTCGTGCCGCAAGATCTTTTCAGCGAGAACGACGCCCCGTTGCACTATCAACGGCGCGACCGCGGATTTCTGCTCTACAGCGTCGGCCTCAACGGCAGAGATGACGGCGGAAAAACCATCTTGGACGCCGAGAAGGGCGAAGACTACGACGACCTGGCCGCTCGAATCTCCACGGCGCGGTGACGGTTTTGTCGACCATCAACCGTACCCTCCTTTTCCGTTGGTGTTGAACAGAATATTCCATTCGCTGATGAAATGACTGAACTTCTCGTCGACAGCGCGCAACCTATGTATATGGGCGATGCCGAATCCCATGTTTGGGTCGCTTGATGAACGATGAAGCCCAACGACTACGCGAGCAGCTCTTGGTCCTACGCTGTCAGGCCGGCGATGAAGGTGCGTTTGAAGAACTGGTTGTTCACTACCATCCACGGTTGCGATACTATCTTCGCCGCATTCTGCCACGTCCGGACCACGCGGACGACGTGCTCCAAGAGGTGTGGCTAGCCGTGTTCCAATCGCTGCCGCGACTGGCCGATCCGACCGCATTGGCGGCGTGGCTCTACCGCATCGCCAGAAACAAGGCGTCAGTCCAGTGGCGTGTGCGACCGCCGGAGCGTTTACTGGATGTTTCGGACCTCGTCGAGGAGCCGTCGGAAGACAACGAGTTCCGCCAGGAAGATGCCCAGGAAATTCACGCGAGCCTCGACCAACTCAGCCCGGAGCAGCGAGAAATCCTGGTGCTGCGGTTTTTAGAAGACATGACCTACCAGCAGATCGCCAAGGTGACAGGCTGTCCGATCGGCACAGTCCGGTCGCGGCTGTACTACGCCAAGTCGGCCCTGCGTCAGGCGATCGAACACAGGAGATTGACATGAACGCTAAGCACGAACCATCGGCAGAGAAAAAGGCCCTTGTAGATACACTGCTGGCCATCGACAGCTCTGTGCCAACTTCGTCAGCCGAGGGGCGGGAAGTTGCCAAGGAGGTTTTGCATCGCGATCGGCGACGTGTCCGTATCCTTACGTGGACGACGAGCGGATTGTTTCTGTTTACGGTCATCGGGCTCTGCCTATCTGCCTGCTGGTACTACCTAAAGGTCGTGCCCGAAATGAACGGGTTGCAGCGAGCAATCTCCGAGTTGGACCCACAAGTCTGCAAGCTGGAACCGCAACCCTCCAAGCCGGGCCCGCTGGCCTCGACCGCGGTGATGGCGGCATGGCAATGCCACATACTGTACAGGATCCTGCTTGCAACCGTTGGGGGAATCGTGGCGTTGCTCGCATTTATGCTGGCAGCCGCCATTTGCACGGTTTTGCTCATCAGGGCCACCCGCGGTGCTACGTTGCGTCAGATCCAGGCGAGCCTGTTGGCTCTTTCGGAACAGTTCGACTCGCTGCAACAGTCGCTCCAGGGTGGCCACCACTCCGGCTGTGGTCAAGCAACTCAGAACCCTAACACGTGACCTTTCGGCAGTCGCCGCTCGGCGTGATCGCTAACGTCCGCCGCGCAGTTCTTTTTGCAGATCGAGGTCTTCCAGCTCATAGCCGACGGCCAGCCAACGATCGCCTTCCTTTCGGAAATCGACCTTTGCTTTGCAGATCATTGCCCGATACGGCATCTCGCCGCGGCGGTCGTTGCCTTGGCCGACGACCGTGAACAGGGCCGTGGCCTTGCGAGGGCTGGCGTCTCGCTGGACGCGGACTCGCAGGTCTTTGATGCGGACCATGGTGATTTCGGCCCGCTCCATCACCCGTCGGGCATCGTCGCGGACCGATCGGGCGGAAGGAGCGATATGTTCGAGCAGGCGATTCAAGTCATTCCGCTCGGCTGCCGCCGCGCCATCATTCACCGCGTTGCAGACCGCCTCGCGATCGGTCACGACCAGCCATTCGACCAACAGGCCCGCGCCGACGACGCACGCCGCGCCGAACATCCACACAAGTAACACGCCGCGGCGCGTCCACAACAGCACGATCAGCAAAAGTACCTCGACGCTGACGCCCAACGAGAGGATCGGCCAGGGACTTTCGAGAAAAGCCATCGCGGATGCCCCGAAAAGGACCACAAAAACACGGTCAACCGAAAGATTCCGCCGCCCGCAAGCGAGTTTCCGTCAGGCCGCTCCATCGGCTTTGGACTTCGGCTTGGCCTCGGCCGCCGGCGGCTCGTACTCGAACTCGCGCCACACCATCGGACGGCGCAAATACGGTTCGATCCGCAACACGACCTCGCCGTTTTGGAAGATGCGGACGGTGCCGTTGCTTTGGCTGACGGTGACGGCCACGGCGTTCGTGGCGCGACTGATCGCCGCCGCGGCCCAGTGACGCGCGCCGAGCCCCTTCGACAACGTCACGTCGGCCGCCGAGCAGTCGAGATACCGGCAAGCCGCCTCGACGACGCCGTCGGGCGAGACGATGATCGCCCCGTCCATCTGCGCGATTTCCTTGATGCCCTCTCGGACGCGTGGATCGTCCAGATTGCGTTCCTTGCGACTGTAGCCGCGCACTGGATCGAACCCGGCCGGGCGACTGCTGCCGAGCACTTTGCGCGAATCGCCGACGACGAACAACGTGCCGACCGGCTTGCCCTCGCGTCCGTCGCGGCCGATCTCGACGGCTAGGTCGACGACGATCTTCAACGTGTCCAGCGGCACGCGGGTCTCCAGTTGCCGCAGATCGCGGCCGGTGAGCCGATTCAAATGCTCGTCCAAATTGATCACACTCAGCGAATCGACCGAATCGGCGTCGAACCCGCTGTAAAGGGCCACCACGGTCGAGCCGGGCGTCAGCAAGTCGTCGGCCAGCGATTCGAGGACCGCCTGGGTGAGCCGCTCGTAGATCGGGGTGTCGGACATATCCAATTGGACGGTCGTCAGGCCGGCTTCTTTAGCCCCGGCCAGCTCTTCCGACGTGTTGGCGGCAACGACCATCTTGCACTTGTCGGCCAGGCCCTTCAGACGGCCCCAATCGGTCGGGCCCTCCAAAAGCACTAAAATGGCCTCGGCGCCGGCCGAACCGGTGATCTGCCGGGCGACCGCCATCAGGTTTTTGAATTGATCGTTGACGCGAATCGGCTGCATGGCACGGTTGCCTCCGTGTTGGCCCGGCCACCGCCACGGCGTCCGAACCTGCCCAGGCTCGCAGATGCGCAACGGGCACGTCGCAACCTGAACAACTGTGGCCATATTAAGGCTTTTTTCGCTCGAAAGCAACGGCAACGCGTTCATCATGCCATCTTTTCGGTTTCCAACGGTCGACGAAGTTCAAAAGAAAAGATGCCGCCACTGTTCCGCCATCGACGGAGGCGGATCGATCGGCTCTCCTTTGACGTATTGCTGCCAACGCCGCACGTCGTTGCCCAAATCCTTACCCGTGACCTGCTTCAACGCCAAAACCGCCCGATATTGCATCGCCGGATCGGCATCGTTCAACGCGTCGCCCAACGCCGGCACGGCCGCCGGATTCTTGGTTTCGCCCAGGGCCAACGCCGCCGTCAGACGCACGTCGGCGTCCACGTCGCTCCGCAAGGTCTCGCTGAGCAACTTGACCGATTCGGCGTCGTGCCGCTTGCCAAACGCGTCGCACGCCGCCATGCGGACCTGACCGTCCGGGTCGGCAATGGCCGCCTTCAACACCGCGTCGGACTCGGGACCGGGATAATGTCCCAACGCCCGAAGAATCTCCATCCGAATCAACGGATCCTTCTCGTCGCGAATCGACTGGGCCAACTGCTGCGACACTTGGCGTTTCTGCTCGGGGCTGGCCGACCCGGCCTCCGCCGACAACTTCTGAATTTTGACGATCCGCTCGCCGGGCGGCACCACGCCGGGCATCGTATCGGAAACCGGCCCCTGAAACGGCATCCAGGCGGGGAAAATGTCCAAATCGGCGCAGCCCGCCGTCAGAAGGACCATTCCGCCCAAAAACCACCCGATGATGCTGCGGCCGTCAACAATGATCATTTGCGACACTCGGGGACCGACCCTGTTTTCTCCATCCACGTCCGCACCAAGAGAAGCGGGCGGGACTATACCAATCGGGCCACGTCACGCCAAGACGAAATTTTGGATATTTTTGGCAAAACGGGGCGTTTAGTGACTTCAGGAAAAAGCCATCACTGTCCCGCAGCCGATATCTCGTGTCTCCATGCCCTAATGACTACTACGCTTTTCGAGATGCGTTTCGTTCGAGCGCATAGTAAAATAAAGGAAAGCGTTCACACATGGTTCTGCAAAACACCCCCTCTGCCATGCTATCCAGACACCCTGCCACGCGACTCTGCGGCGTCCTGTTTTGTTCGCTGACGCTCGGACTGACGGCGTTGGGCATGGATCACGTGACGGTGCGTCGGCAGGGCAAAACGTCCGAGGCGGTCGGCCGGGTGTTGATCGAGGCCCAGGACGGCGGTCTAGCGCTGTTGGCCCGCGACGGCGTACTTTGGCTGATCCCGCCCGAGGAAAAGGTGACTCGAACCCGCGACGCCGCGGAGTTTTCGTCGTTGGGACGTGACGCGCTGGGACGCGGGTTGTTGGCCGAGCTTCCGCAAGGGTTTCAGATCTACTCGACCCCGCATTACTTGATCTGCTACGACACGTCGCGGGAATACGCCCAATGGTGCGGCACGTTGTTCGAGCAGTTGTATCGGGCGTTTCACAATTACTGGACCCGTCGAGGCGTCGAACTCAGCGAGCCGAAGTTCCCGCTGGTGGCGGTCGTTTTCGCCAACAAGGCCGCTTACTTGCGATTTTCGCAGTCGGAATTGGGCCAGGCCGGCGAGTCGATCAGCGGCTTTTACAGCCTGTTGACCAATCGGATGACGATGTACGACATCACCGGCGCGGACGGCCGAGGCGGCGGTCGCGGCGTGTCGGCCAAGATCAACCAGATTCTGTCGCAGCCGGGCGCGTCTCGAACCGTGGCGACCGTGGTCCACGAGGCCACGCATCAGATCGCCTTCAACTGCGGCCTGCACCAGCGGCTGAGCGATTGTCCGCGATGGTTCAGCGAGGGCATCGCGATGTTTTTCGAGACGCCCGACCTGCGCGGCGGCGCGAAGCGCGGCTGGAGCGGCATCGGCACGGTCAACCCGTCGCGGCTCGAACGATTCCAGGAATTTTTGCAGTCGCGGCCCGCCAATTCGTTGGAAACGTTGCTCCGCGACGATCGCCGCTTCACGGACGCGAAACAAGCGGTCGACGCGTACGCCGAGGCCTGGGCGTTGACGTATTTTCTGTTGAAAAAACACGAAAAAGACTACGTCGCCTATCTCCGCACGCTGTCGGCCAAAAAAACGCTGATGCAAGACAAGCCCGAGCAGCGGATCGATGAGTTCCGCAAGGCGTTCGGCGAGTTGCCCAAAGTGGACGCCGAGTTTCAGCGATTTTTCGTGAAGGGGCGATAGCCTCGGAAACGGATTGATTGTTTCACGGCGGCGATTCTGTTAAGCTAAATCTGTGGGTTCGGACGTTTGCGTCCGCGCGTCACGGCCCTGCCTCAAAAACGTCCCCTCCCCTCCGTCATTCTGAAGGACCTCGCTAATGTCTTCACGATCCTCCGTTGTCGCATCGTCTTGCTCGACCCGACGTGATTTTCTGAAGACCACCTCCGGCGCGGCGGCCGTCGGCGCGCTGGCCGGCGGATTGTCGCTCAGCCGAAGCGCTCACGCCGCCGGAGACGACGTGCTGAAGATCGGACTGATCGGATGCGGCGGGCGCGGCACCGGCGCGGCCGTCAACGCGCTGCGAGCCGACAAAAACTGCAAGCTGGTGGCCATGGCCGACGCCTTCGCCGACCGTTTGGAGATGAGTCTGACGGCGATCAAGAAGACCGTGGCGAAACAATCTCAAGATCCGACCGCCGCGGATCGACTGGTGGCCGAAAAGGTGGCCGTCGATCCAGACCGCTGTTTTGTCGGACTCGACGCCGGTCAGAAACTGATCGACTCGGACGTCGACGTGGTGTTGCTGTGCGAGCCGCCGCACTTCCGGCCGGCCCACCTGAAGGCCGCGATCGACGCCGGCAAACACGTCTTTGCCGAAAAACCCGTCGCCGTCGACGCCCCGGGCGTTCGCAGCGTGTTGGCGTCGGCCGAAGAAGCGAAAAAGAAAAATCTGAACCTGGTCGCAGGGCTCTGTTGGCGTTATGACGCCGGAGTGCGCGAGACCATGAAGCGCGTTCTGGACGGCGCGATCGGCGACATCACGACGATCCGCGAAACTTTTTTGACCGGCACGCTCTGGCAGCGCCCGCGGCAGCCCGACTGGACCGAAATGGTCTTCCAGCTTCGCAACTGGTACTATTTCACGTGGCTCTCCGGCGATTTCAACGTCGAGCAACACGTCCACAGCCTCGACAAAGCGGCCTGGGCCCTGAACGACAAGCCGCCGGTTCGGGCCTGGGGGCTCGGCGGCCGACAGGTCCGCACCGATCCGAAGTTCGGCGACATCTATGACCATCACGCCGTGGTGTACGAATACGCCAACGGCGTCCAGGTGTTCGCCTATTGTCGCCAGATGGCCGGGTGTTTTAAGGACATTTCGGATCAGTTTTTCGGCACTAAGGGCCGCGCCGATATTCTGAAAAATCGCATCACGGGCCAAACCCGCTGGCACTACACCGGTCCGAAACCAAGCATGTACGACGTCGAACATCAAGAGTTGTTCGCGGCGATCCGCTCGGGCAAGACGATCAACAACGGCGACTACCTGGCCCGAAGCACGATGATGGGCATCCTTGGCCGCATGGTCGACTACACCGGCCAGTGCCTGACCTGGGACCAGGCGATCAACTCGCAACAAACGTTGGCCCCGAAGATTGAATCCTTCGACGCCGAGCCGCCCGTGCTGCCCGACAAAGACGGACGCTATCCGATCGCCATCCCCGGCGTCACGCCATTCGTTTGACGCTCAACGCAGCGGACGAACGGGACGGTTCATGATTTCGGCGACGGCAATAACCGAACATAAAGAAAGAAGAATAGCACGTCTGTTCAGCACGGAATTTGCGCCAAG
>JAJFVC010000012.1 GCA_021372005.1 Planctomycetaceae bacterium
TTGGGAGCAGTTCACGGTGGACGATTTTGGAAAATACGCCCCCGCCGCGCAGGCCGGACAGCAACAAATCATGCGGTCCTGGCTCAACGAGGTGAAATCTTCGGCCGGCTTCGAGTGGAAACGCCAACCGGACCAGCAGCAGGAAGAATCCGGTTCGCGCCACGGCGACTGAGCCGTTGCGGCGGCGTTTTGGAAGCGATGAAAATCAGGCGCCGGCGTACTCGTGCCGCGATAAAATGTGTTTTTGGTACTCGGGGGCGAGTTCGCAGAAATAGCCGCTCCATCCCCAAACGCGGACGATCAGATTTCGATGTCGGTCGGGGTGCTGTTGCGCTTCTTTCAACATTGCCAGGCTGAGCGTATTCAACTGCATTTGTTGGCAGCCAAATTGCGTGACAAGCATGACGAAGTCGGCCAGCTTGGCGGTGTCCTCCTCGGTGCGGAATGCACAGGAACATAGTTCGATGGTGATCGGGCCGCCGTTGGCGATTCTCGAATAGTCGATTTTGGCGAACGACTTCAACACGCTGATCGGACCGGCGACGGCGGCTAAATGCGACGGAGCGAGGTTGGCGCTGAACGGGTCGCCCGCCTTGCGTCCGTTGGCTGTCGCGCCGACCAGCGGTTCTCGCATCGGCCCCGGCGATCCCTGCGCGAGCCAGAGATAATACATGGCCGAGCCTGTGCCCGGTCGCACGATTTTTCGGCCCGACGCGCAGGACGCCGGCAGCGAAACCGTTTCGCAGGCGTCGGCGAACGCCTCGAACAAAAACTGCAACTGTCGATCCGCGGCCTCGTCGTCGTTGCCCACCTTGGGGCTTTCTTCCGTCAGACGTTGCCGCAGCGGTTCGGCTTGTTCGAAGTTGGACTGCAGCGCGTCGAGCAGCTCGCGGGGCGAAACCGTTTTGTCCTGGAACACGAGTCGATCGACGGCGGCCAGGGCGTCGGCGGCGTCGGCCGAAGCCGCTCCGTGGATGCCCAGGTTGTCGTATTTCGCCCAGCGGCTGATGTCTTGGCCTTTTTCGAGCGCGTCGCGGAAAAAGATCGAATAATATGGGGCGGGCAGCTTGACCATGGGGCGAACCGCCTCGATCTGACTTGCTACCTGTTCGGCGATTTGACGCCGCACAAGTTGTCGGATCGTGGCCATGTCGCCGCCCGAGGCCAACGCGGTTCGGATGGCCGTGTCGACGGCGGCCGGAAACGAGACCGCTCCGATGTTGACCACGTCGGCGCCTCGGCCGGGAATGATGAATTCCCAGCAGGCCGCCACTGTGTAATCTCGGGCGTCTTCGAGCGAATAGCCATGGCGGACCAGACCTGGGATCACCTGTTCGTCGTTGGAAAATTGTGGGAAGCCGAGTCCTTTTTGGGTCAGCTCCGCCGCCAAAATCATCAAGTCCCGCGGCGTGCAAGAATCGATTCGCAGGTTGATTTTCGGATCGATCAACGCCAGGTCGCGCGAAATTTCCAAAACCCAGTAGGTTAGCCGATGGATGGCGCAGCGGCCGTCGGGCGTGATGCCGCCGAGCATGACCGTTTGCCCGTTGTCGCCTTGCTGAATGCCGGCGTAAATGTCGGAATCCTTGTTGAGCGAAACGAAAAACTCGGCGAGCAACTGCCGGGCCTCGTTTTCCGAAAGCCGACCGGTCGCCAGATCGTGTTCGAGATACGGCGTCATGTACTGGTCGAACCGCCCGAGTCCGACGTGAAAGTGCCCGGACAGCCACACCACGGCGTGGCAAAACCGCAGTGATTGCAGGGCTTCCCAAAACGTTTCGGCGGGTCCGGCCGGCACGCGGCGCAGCACGGCCGCCACGTCCGACTTGCCCATCGCCTCGGCCTGTTCGGCGTAACGTTCGGCCAGCGCCAACACGGCGTCGATCGTCTCGACGGCGCCCTCCAAAAAATCGCGATCCGCGCCGGTCGCATCTTGCAGCGAGCGTCGGGCGGTTTCGCGGCGACGCGTTAGGCCCTCCCGAAGCAGCAGTTCCCAGTCGGCGCACAGATTGTTGATCGGCATCAAGTCTCGCGGCTGTCGACCGGGGAAAAACGCATCGAATTCGTCGGGGTCGAACAACGGCGGAATGGGCCCGATCGTTCGCGTGAAAACGATTCGCTCGTCGGGAAAGATCAGCGGCTGTTCGCATTCGCACATGCGACGGGTCAGCAGCGAGGCGCGACGCATGAGCGACAATCCGCGTCGACGGCCTTCCTCGACGATGCACGGCGGCGGACTGTTGCGAAACACCTTATAGCCGCGGTCACGAACGCGGCGGCGCATGGCTTGAATGCGATCATGGAGCATGATTTCGCCTCACGATTTTCGATCCTTGGGCTTTCGTAGAACCATGACAAGCAAGTCGCCGTCGTCGCCGTTGACGAGCGCATCCGCGCCGACGTGTTGGGCAAAGACGGCTTCGACCGCCAGGCCGGCGCCGATGGCCATCGCTTGGACTTGCGCGGCGGAATAGGCGACGAGGTCCAACGAAGGATCACGCTCGGCGAGGCGGTCGCGGTTGACCATCGCGACGATCAGCGTTCCGTCGGGGGACAGCATGGCGGCGAACCGGCGAAACAACGGTTCGTCCCAACCACGGTTGCGCGACGCGTTGAGCAGCAGCACGACGTCGAAGGCCTCGTCGGAAAAAGAGCGTTCGGCGCACTCGCCCCGCACGTAGGCGATTTTCGGCGACTCGTGTTTCAGTTGTGCAATGGCCAGGTTGCTCTCCAGCGCGTCCAGACCTGTCACCTGATCGCAGGCCGTGCGCGTGGCCACATAATACGCGCCGAATCCGAATCCGCATGCCACGTCCAGCACATGGGCGTGCTTGGGAATGTGCGCCGCGGCGAAAACGTAGCGTCGCACCAGCGCGGAGTCCATCGCGGCGATGGTTTCCAGATCGCCGGCCAGAAGCAACTCGGACCGCCACGCCGCATGTTGAGCCGCGTTCTGCGCGTCGCGCACCTCGTACAACAGACGCTCGATCGTGTTGAGCCGCTCGCGGAGCCGGCCGAATTTGTCCCAGATGCGGCGGTAGGGCGGAACGGTTCGTGTAAAAAAACGATGAACGACTCGGATCATGGCGCAATCGCAAAGACAAAAACCAAGAAAACCTGTTCCACAACGTCCGTCACACTCCGGCGGCGACCTCGGCCCGCTCCGACGCCCGCGAAGATTGGGGAGCGAGTTCCAGGTACCGGCTCCAAAATTCCATTCCGGTCAGTTCCGGAAACGCTTGGCGATATTGGTCGCGCAGGCTGGGATAGCGACGCTTCATTTGCCACAACAGGCGGAAAAAACGCAGTGTGAGCCGAAAGATCGTGCCGCGCTGAAACTCCCGAACCGTGCACTGCCCGGTCGCTTCGTCCAACACGCGCACCCGTTGTCGTACGGCGAAATGCGGTGGATCGCATCGATTGCTCGCACAGTGGGTCTCGTCGCCGGCGAAAAACCGTGCGGGCAGCAACATGCCGCCGAACGTGGCCCGATAGAGCCATCGCCGTTTGCGTCCGATCGGCGGCAAGTCCTCGCTAAACAGCGGTCGTTGGTCCGCCGCGATCGGGCAGCTTTGCGGGCCGGGGATGGTTTTGAGCCGTTCCATGGTTTTTTGCGGATCCTCGCGCAAGCAATCGGGGCCCCGCAAGATGTCTTGCATCGCCACCAGCAGCATCTCCGCGCTGCGATAGTCGTACTGTGCGAGGCACGACTTGAAAAAATTGAAAAAATAGCGAGGAAACCGCAAACCAAACCCCTCGATGTGCATCGCGTTGAGGACGAACATGTTGCGGGGCGCAAAATAGCGCTCGTTGATCGCGGCCGACGCGGCCGAGCGATTCTCGAATGCCTGATGCCACACGCAAATTCCGTTGAGCGTGATGTGATGCGCCCGATGATGACGCCATGAATACTCGACGTCGTCGAACCGAATGAACAGCGGCAGCGGCAGCCCGCCCGACCGCAAATTGTCCGTTGGAATACAGCAGTACCACCAGGCGCTGTCCATGTTCGCCTCAGGCGTCTCGAAAAGATTCCGCGGCGTTTGGTCGTTGATCAGCACATGATGCAGCCGTTTGGCATCGAGTTGACAGTGCAACTTTTGCACCAAGGCGCCGTTGCGAAACGACAGCGTCTCAAAAATCGTCGCCGGGGCGTTGTTGGCGAACATCGAACCGCCCACGAACGCGTTGCGATGCTCCGGCTTCACATACCGCATCAAGTTGTAGGTTCGGACGAACGATTCGGTGAAAAAGTCCAAATCATCATCCATCAACAGGACGTGGGTAAAAAGTTCCTCCGCGCGCAAGGCTTCGATCATGCCACGGGTGAAGCCGCCGGCCCCCCCGGTGTTTTTGTTCGGAAAAAGGTGGATGTTGTCGTTCTCGATCGTCGGCGAAAGTGTTCGGCCATTGTCGACCAGATACCAATGAAAGGCCTCGCGGCGATCGGGCGACTCGTCCAAAAACGCACAAAATCGTTCACGGTTCTTTTGAATGTACGATTCACGGCGATAGGTGCACGTGACGATGGCGATCCGGACGTCGTGATGGGCCGGGGCGGCCGTGCCAAAATAGGCGTCGTGCAACTCGAACTTTTCGCCGGCCGTCGTGGCGATCTCAAAATACAACATCATCGCATCGGACGGCTCGTCCAACCGAATCTCGCAGAATTGCTCACCCTGCGAAACCAGCTCGTGGGAAGCCAAAGGTCGCGTTTCGCTCCAATGCCGAGAATACAACGTTGCGGCGTGGATCGACACCCGGGCCCGCCCAGAGAAACGCAGGCACAGATATAAATCGCCGATGTCGGTGTAGGTTCTCCATTTTCGCACCGCAAAGGCATTCATGTAGGAATCAAAAACCAGCCGGACTTCCGATTGGACTCCGTTTCGGGTTGGCTTCAGGACCTCATGGCGATGGTAGAACAGTTCTGGGTAATCTTGCAGTTCCCGATTGGGAAAGACAATGTTCTGCAGTCGCTCCACGATCGAATCTCCTGGTGGCATCGAAGCAACGGCCCACGCATCGACGGATCAAAGTCGGCATAGTTTACCAGCTTTGACAGAACAGAGTCTATGGCAAAATCCCCCCCGGTTGCTCGATAGAAGCTGAAATGAGCTTGATTTACGCCTTAATTTTCCGGTACAAAATGACCATTCAATCGGCGGTCGGGCCAAGGATGGCTCGTGGCTGGTTGGACAAGGCCGGAGGCGTGGGAGTTGTGTGGTGTTTCTGAAAGAGCCGGTCTCTCTTTCCCACAACGCGCGAAGGATCGCCATGCGACAGTACTCGTTGGAATTTGGTAAGAAAAAGCCTCGATCGTTGCAGGATTTTGACTTGGTGGTGGTCGGGGCAGGCATTTTCGGTCTGACCATTGCCGAGCGGGCTGCCAATCAGTTGGGGCGAAGCGTGTGCGTGCTGGAGCGGCGCGACCACCTCGGCGGCAATTGCCATTCGCAGAGCGACGCCGAATCGGGCATCGAATATCATTGCTACGGCTCGCACTTGTTTCACACGAGCAACGAAGAGGTCTGGCAATATATTCAGCAATTCACCGGCTTTACGAATTACCGTCATCGCGTGTTGAGCGTTTATCGCGGGCAGGTCTATTCGATGCCGATCAATCTGGGCACGATCTGCGCGTTTTTCGGACGCGCCATGACGCCCGACGAGGCTCGGCGGTTGGTTGCCGAACAGATTGCCTCGGAGTCGATCGAGCGGCCGGCCAATTTGGAACAAAAGGCCGTCTCGTTGATCGGTCGTCCGCTTTATGAGGCGTTCATTCGCGGTTACACGAAGAAGCAATGGCAGACCGACCCGCAAAAACTCCCGCCCGAGATCATTACGCGGCTGCCGGTGCGATGGAATTTCGAGCCGTATTATTTCGCCGACGCGCACGAGGGGCTGCCGGTGGACGGTTACGCGGCGATGTTTCAGAAAATGGTCGATTCGCCGCGGATCGAGATTCGGCTGGGCGTCGATTTTATGGACGTGCGTCAGCATGTGAGTCCCCGGCAACTGATCGTCTACACCGGTCCGTTGGATCGCTATTTCGGCGATTCGCTCGGACAGCTCGGATGGCGAACGCTGGATTTCGAGAAGCAGACGCTTGCGGTCGACGATTTTCAGGGGGCGCCGGTCATCAACTACGCGGACGAAGACGTTCCGTACACGCGCATCCACGAGTTCAAACACTATCATCCCGAACGGCATTACGTCGCCGGCAAGACGGTGATTTATCGCGAATATTCGCGGTTCGCCGATCAGGCGGATGAGCCATACTATCCGATCAACACGCCGCGCGATCGGCAACTGGCCGCCGCGTACCAGGAGTTGGCGCGACGTCAGCACCACGTGCTTTTCGGCGGTCGGCTCGGCCTGTATCAGTATCTCGACATGGACCGCGCGGTGGCCGCGGCGCTGCAAATGTTCCGCGAGCAGGTTGTTGGGTTTTTCGAGCCGTCGGACGGCGGTTTGGCGAGGCCGGCGACTCATGCGGCTTGAGCGGTCGTCGCGATTTTTGTCCTTGGGATTTTAGCGAAAGACGCGTCCTATGGCGGACTTGGTGATCCAACGCGTCGTGTTTCCGCGGGATCCCGGCGTGGCGTCGCTCTACTATCATGCGGAAAATTCGCATCGCGGGCCGTGCGTCGATCTTCGGCCCGAGGGACGCCGTTCGATCATCTTGGGGCAAGGCGCAACGGTCTCGACCGACTCGTATTTCAATAGCTTTTTTGAAACCTATTGGCGACGGCATACGACGTTGGGCCAACTGACGCTACGCATCCGCGTCTCCGGCCGAGGAACGCTTCGTCTGCTGCGTACGATGGATGAGAATTCGACGAGCGAGCTTGCTTCGTCGGATTTCGAGGGCGACGATCGGACGATCGTGATGCGCGTGCCCGAGCCGTTCGATGCGTCGGAAGCACACACCACGGTGTTTTTTGAAGTGACCGCGGGCTCTCCGTCCGTCACGATCCATTCGGCGGAGTGGGTCGCGGTGGACGTTCGGCCGGCGCCGGTTCGCCTGGTCGCGGGATACTGCACGTTTAACCGCGAGACCTTTGTGCTCAAGAACATCACGGCCCTGACCGAGGATCCGGATTTGGCGTCATGGCTGTCGGAGATCATGGTCGTCGACCAGGGCACAAAAAAGGTGAGGAACCATCCGAACTTCGTCGACCTGCCCGAGGAAGCGGCGGCTAGAACTTCTTGGATCGATCAGGCCAACTACGGCGGAGCGGGCGGATTCACGCGATGCCTCTTGGAAGCAATGACGCACGGCGATCGGACGCATGTGCTGCTTCTGGACGACGACGCCCTGGTGGAACCGGAATCCGTTTTCCGCACCGCGACTTTTTTTGCTCTTGCAAAACGGGAATTCGCCGTCGGCGGTGCGATGTTGGATCTGTTGCGGCCCACCGATTTGTACGAGGCCGGAGGGCTTGTTTTGCCTCGCCGCATGGGCGTGGGCCGACGCGGCGAGAATCTGGCGCTGGACCGCGCTGAAAATGTGCGGTCGCTTGCCGCCGTTCAATACCCCCACTACAACGCGTGGTGGTTTTTTGCGTGCCCGGTCTCGGTGATCGAAAGATTGGGTCTGCCGCTTCCAATGTTCATCCGGTGCGACGATCTCGAGTTCGGTTGCCGTTTGACCAGGGCGGGGATTCCCACCGTCACGCTGCCGGGCGCGGCCGTTTGGCATCTGCCGTTTTACTTGAAAAAACGCACTTGGATCGAGTACTACACGCGTCGCAACATTCTGGTCGCCATCGCCCTGCATTTCCCCGTGTCGCGTCTGTCGCTCGCCACCGCCTTCGTCGGCATTTTGCTGTATCGCCTCCTGACGTTGGATTATTTCAAGACGTGGGCCGTTTGCGAGGGCATGGCGGATTATCTTTCAGGTCCGTCGTCGTTGCAGTATCCCGAAATGATCCACGCGAAGGTTTTGGACCATTTCAACCGGCTGTCGGAAGAGACGCTGCCGCGACCGACGGGGCTTCGACCGGTCGCCGCGTCGTCGGCCTCATCGTCGTTGATCCGGCAAGGCTTTTCTTTGTTAAGCAGTCTTTTTTGGCAACTGACGCATCGCACTCCTCCGCGCACCGCCGCGCCGTCGGGTGAGATCGAGGAGTCGGACGCCTCTTGGCGCCTTTTAGGCAAAGTGGATGTCCTTGCGATTCACGACAGCCATTGCGATCACGACGTCGTCTTGCGGCGAAATCGGAAACAGTGCGTCCGATTTCTGATGCGGGGCTTCTGGCTGACGCTCCGATTCCTTGTCCAAAACGGACGAGCGGCGAAAAAATGGCGAACCAGCGCGCCGCGCATGAGAGAAAAGTCTTTCTGGCGTCATTACCTCCGGATCGAGGCCGACGAATCTCAAAACGCAGAGGCAGATCGTCGCCAAGCCTCCGCGAAAGACCGAACCGCTTTAGCCGATTTTCCGCCGGCCGGCGATTCTGAAACACCTCGATCCGCCACCAAGGTCTCTGAGGCGAGCGGAACGCCATGAAGACTTTTTTTACGACTTCGACGTCCGCGGACCCACAACCCATGTGCGGGGCGTCGCCTCCGGTGTTTTTTGGCGGGAGAACGGAGTAAAATAGCAAGCGGGTGGAACTTGGTTTTTCAGGAATGTTCGCATGCTCACGAATAACATTCTCGATTTGATCGGCAACACGCCGTTGGTGCGGCTCAAGGGCGAAAATATTTTTGCCAAGGCCGAATTCTTGAATCCCGGCGGAAGCATCAAGGACCGCGTCGCGCTGGCGATGCTCGAAGGGGCCCAACGCGACGGACGTCTGAAGCCCGACTCGATCATCGTCGAGCCGACCAGCGGCAACACGGGGATCGGGGTCGCGCTGATCGGACGATTGAAGGGCTACAAGGTCAAGATCGTGATGCCGCAGGGCATGAGCGAGGAACGCAAAAAACTCATCCTCGCGTTGGGGGCCGAATTGGTGTTGACGCCCGACGAAGAAAGCATCGGCGGCTCGGTCGAGCGGGCCTGCGCGCTGGCGGCCGAAGATCCGCGCGTGTTCATTCCGCAGCAGTTCGAGAACCCCGACAATCCGCGTTGCCACTACGAGGGCACGGCTCGGGAAATTTGGCGTCAAATGGACGGCGACGTGGCGTGTTTCGTAGCGGGCGTCGGCAGCGGCGGCACGCTGCAAGGCGTGGGGCGGTTTCTGCGCGAGCATCGGCCGGAGGTTCGCATCGTGGCCGTCGAGCCCAAAAACGTCTCGGCGTTGTTGGGCCATGAACCGGGACTGCATCAGATCCAAGGCATCGGCGACGGATTCATTCCCGCCGTGCTCGACATCTCGTTGGTCGACGAAGTGCTCGAGGTGTCGGACCAGGACGCCATCGAAACCACGCGCCAACTGAGCCGCGATTTAGGCCTGTTGGTGGGCATCTCGTCCGGCGCGAACGTCTGGGCCGCTCGGCAATTGGCCCGTCGCGTTTCAGGCAACGTCGCCACGGTGCTGCCTGATCGAGCCGAACGCTACTTCAGCACCGCGCTGCTGTGATCGTCAGACGAAGACATGCCGGCGATGGGCATGGGTACGGCGTCCAACTTTGCCGTGTTCACCGTTCCATGCAATTAGAGATACCGGTCCAAGATGCGGCGGCTGGTGGCGTCCAGGCGGCGCGTGTCGGCGATCAGATAGCGGATGCCGTGCGTGTCGACCAGTAAAATCTGGTTCGGACCCAAGCGGCGAACGTCATTGTCGCTGTCTTCCATCAAAAAAGTCGTTTCGCCGCGATCGGTCACGACGTGCCATTGCGACGGGTCCGCGTCGGCCGACACCGACAGAATTCGCTCGACGTACGGCACGAACTCGCGGCGGTCCAATTCTTCCTGCAACGTCCTCCAAAGCTCGGGCGGCAGGCGACTCGGCTCTTCGACGCAAACGGCCTCGTGGCCCTCCGCGTCGAGAATCGACACGAACGCCTCGGGCGCCGAGATGGGAAACGAACGAGCCACCTCGACGCTTTCCAGTCGACGACCGTCGGGCAACGTCAAAATGAGTTGCCCCCAAACGTCGCGATCCAGCTTAAAGGAATCGAGTGTTTTGGTGTCGTTGGTCATGGCGTGTTCTTATGGGGCGATGGCGAGCGTCGCGATTCTTTTTCTTTTGCGGTTATCCGCGATTCATCTCGAATTGGGCTCGGTGCAATCGGGCGTAGGTGCCTTTGCGGGCCAACAGTTCGTCGTGGGGGCCGACCTCGGTGATCCGCCCGCGTTCGATCACCACCAGCCGGTTGGCGCGGCGCAACGTGCTCAGACGGTGGGCGATGGCGATTGTCGTACGGCCCTGGATCAGATTTTCCAAGGCCAGTTGGATTTCACGCTCGGTTTCCGTGTCGACCGACGAAGTGGCTTCGTCGAGGATCAAAATGCGAGGGTCGATCAACAAGGCACGGGCGATGCTGATGCGCTGACGTTCGCCGCCGGACAAAAATTGGCCTCGCTCGCCGACCAGCGAGTCGTAGCCGTCGGGCAGGCGGAGGATGAACTCATGGGCGCGGGCCGCGCGGGCCGCCGCGACGATCTCGGTCCGAGTTGCGTCGGGACGACCGTAGGCGATGTTCTCGGCGATCGTGCCGAAAAACAAAAACGGCTCTTGCAACACGATGCCAATGTGGCGACGGTATTCGGCCAACGGAAACGAACGGATGTCGACGCCGTCGGCCAGAATCGCGCCCTGGCTGACGTCGTAAAAACGGCATGCCAGATTGACCACCGTGCTCTTGCCCGAACCGCTGGGGCCAACCAAACCGATCATCTCGCCGGGCTGGATCGTCAAGTTCACGTCGCGCAGCACCGGGCGGGCGCCGTAGTGAAATCCGACGTCGCGGAACGTCACCTCGCCACGCAGACGTCCGGGATGAACCGGTCGGACCGGCTCGGCGACGCTGGGCACGCGATCGAGAATCGCAAAGATCCGATTCGCGCTGGCTCCGGCCCGTTGCACGGCCGCCACCATGCGGCTCATCGAATCCATCCGGCCGTAAAACCGGCTGATGTAACCGACGAAGACGCTCAGAAAACCGACCGTCAAATCGTGCTGGAACACGCGCCAGGAGCCGTAGCCCCAGACGATGGCCAGCCCCAACGCGGTTAGCAGGCTGACGACCGGCTCGAAAAACGACCATAGGGCGTTTACACGGCAGTTGGCCCGAAACACCCGATCGTTGGCCATGTGGAATCGCTCCACCTCGCGATGCTCTTGGGCGAACGCTTTGACCACGCGGATGCCGGGGATGGCGTCGGCCAGGACGCTGGTCATTTCGCCCCAGGCACGGGTGCCCAACGCGAAGCCGCGACGCAGACGGTTGCGCACGCGATGGACCAAAAACGCGATGACCGGCAGCGGCAGCAACGTGGCCAACGCCAGTTGCGCGTCCAAATGCAACAGCACGCCGGCGATGATCAACAACGTCAAAATGTCGTTGGTGAAGTCGAGCACGTAGACCGACAAAAAGTAGCAGATCCGATCGGTGTCGGTGCTGACCCGGGCGATCAGGTCGCCGGTGCGCTTGCCGCCGAAAAACTCGAGCGACAGGCTTTGCATGTGGCCATAGATCCGATCGCGCAGATCGGCAGCGATCCGCTCGCTCACCCAGGCCATCACGTAGGTGCGCGCCCAAGTGAGAATCCACGCCAAGACCGAAGCGCCGACGAATCCGGCCAAAAACAGCCAGACCCAATGAAAAGCGACGCTGCCGGGTTTTTCACGAAACGCGGGAATTAACACGTGGTCGATCAACGGGCCGGTCAAGTATGTAGGCACCAGACCGATCGCACTGCTGCTGATCATCAACAGGAATCCGAGCAACACCATACCCTTGTGTTTTGCGGCGAAACCCACCAAACGATACAGCGATCCGAGCGTCGGCTTGTCTTTGAGCGATCCGCAGTCGGGGCAGGTCTTTTGGTCGGCGGCCAGAATGGCGCCGCAGCTCGGGCAGACGGTGGTCGCCGGTTCGTGGGATTCGTCGCCATCGCCATGGTGCCCCTGACGGAGCCGTTCCAGGTGGGCTGCCAATTGATGGGCGGCCGGAGCGCGGCCGATCGTGTAACGCCACTGGCTCAGCAGCCGATCGGGCCCGAGCAATTCGAGCGATCCGACGCCCGCCTGTTCCCGGGCCTTTAGCGACTTCATCTCGGCCAGCGTCCAAGAACGGGCCTGCGTCTGGTCCGAACCGACGTCGATCAACCGGCGATCGGTCAGAACCAACAGCCCTTTGGCGTAATACAACCGGGTGTCCAGATCGAACTCAAGCCAGCAGAGGGGCGTCTCACCGACCAAAAACAGCTTTTCGGCCCAATCTCGCCATTCGGGGGAAATCTGGTTCCAATTTTCATTTGCTGCATTCACGTCAGACCTCGCCGCGGGCGGGATGGAACCGATCGTCACGAAGGTGGGAAGGGTTTTTGTGAGTTAGTTGGGGGGTGGTTTTGATCGAGAGATAATAAAGTAGTTCGACCCGCGCTTATGGGTTCTACGTAATATTTCTTTACTGCGGCTGATAAAACAGTCAATTTTAATGAGGCAATTGTACGAATCGAACCATTCTTTGGAGGGGTTTTTGGCGTAAAAAGCTCAAAACGGTTTCGGGCTATTCTTGAATAGGGCGTCTCTAGAGGCTGGCAATTGGGGAGCCCTCTTTTCTTTGCTTCTCTTGTGTTAATTCAGAAAAGTTGGCTTGTATTGGCAAAAAAGTCTCATCCTAGTTGATTTTTTGTGATTAGGAAGATTAAATAAAACGATGGCTTTAGGCAGAACGGAGTGTTTTCGTCCAGCCAAATCCATCCATCCGGGGACGTTCCCAACAGATGCCCAGAGAATGGCAATCGGATAGTTGCATCAAAAATTGGCGTCGGTGCGCAGATGCGCAAGGTGTGGGAGCGTGGAAAAGTAGGCTGATTGTGCTAGACGGCCTTCTGTGATGATCCGATCATTTCCGGGGTATTTTCGTTGACATAAAGTCCCTAGCACGGGTGTTATGGGTCGTCGAGCAGAGGAGATCGCTCTGGATCAGAGTTTCCGTTGTAATCGGGCCGTTTGAACCCAGCCGATACAACCATTTGACTGTTTGCAGCGTACATCGTTTATAGGAAGGCTCGATGGACGACTGCTTCAGCCTCCTTTGGCAAGTCATACAACGAGAGATTGCTATGGAATTCCGTAAGGTGTTGGCGCTTCGGGGACCGAATATTTGGGCGAATTTCCCGGTTCTTGAGGCGTGGGTGGATCTGGGCGCATTGGATAAGCCTTCCACGGAGCTGCCGGGCTTCAGCGATCGGTTGATCGCATGGATGCCCACGATGATCGAGCACCGATGCAGCGTCGGTGTGCGAGGCGGCTTCTTTCAGCGTCTTCGGACGGGCACCTATCTGGGGCACATCCTGGAGCACGTCGTATTGGAGCTGCAAACGCTTGCCGGCACCGAAGTTGGGTTTGGCAAGGCCCGAGAGACCTCCGAGACGGGCGTTTACAAAGTCATTATTGAATATCTGGACGAAACGGTGGGCCGCGAGGCGCTGGCGGTCGGGCATCGGCTTTGCATGGCCGCGGTCAACGATCTTCCGTTTGACGTGCCGGGCGAAATCGCGCGGCTTCGCAAGTTGTGCCAGCAAGTTTGTCTGGGTCCGAGCACCAAGGCCATCGTCCAGGCGGCTCAGGCCCGCAATATTCCGTATCGCCGATTAAATCAGGAAAGCTTGGTTTTATTCGGCCAAGGGCGCAAGCAGCGACGCATTCAGGCGGCCGAAACCGACCGGACCAGCGCTATTGCCGAGGCGGTCGCTCAGGACAAGGAAATGACGCGGATGTTGCTGCGGTCCGTGGGCGTGGCGACTCCCGAAGGGCGTCCGGTCTACGACGCCGAGGACGCGTGGGCGGCCGCCTTGGACATCGGTTTGCCGGTGGTGGTAAAACCGCAAGACGGCAACCAGGGGCGTGGCGTGGCCACAAATCTTTCGACCCGCGAGCAGGTCGTCGAGGCGTTTGAAGCCGCCAATCAAGAGGGCGACGGCGTGTTGGTCGAGCGGTTTGCCCCGGGGCATGATTATCGGCTGTTGATCGTAGGCGATCGGGTCGTTGCGGCGGCCCGTCGCGAGCCGGCCCATGTGATCGGCGACGGCGTCCACACGGTGACGCAACTGATCGAGCAGACGAACGCCGATCCGCGCCGCGGCGATCATCACGCCACGGTGTTGAGCAAGATCAAGCTGGACGCGATCGCGTTGGCCGTGTTGGCCGAGCAAGGGTTTACGCCCGACGCGGTGCCGCCGGCCAATCAGCGGGTGTTGATCCGCCGCAATGCGAACTTGAGCACGGGCGGCACGGCGATCGACGTGACCGAGCGGGTTCATCCGGCCGTGGCGGCCTGTGCGGTGGACGCCGCGAAGGTGGTCGGGCTGGACATCGCCGGCGTGGACGTGGTGGCCCAGGACATCTCTCGTCCGTTGGCCGAGCAGGGCGGCGTCGTGGTCGAGGTGAACGCCGCGCCCGGGCTGCGGATGCACTTGGAGCCATCGGTGGGCATTTCGCGTCCGGTGGGCGAGGCGATCGTGGACATGTTGTTCCCGGCCGGCGAAACGGGCCGGATTCCGATCGTGACCGTCACGGGCGTCAACGGCAAAACGACGACGACCCGCTTCATCTCGCACATTTTGCGAGGCACCGGCAAGTCGGTCGGCATGACCTGCACGGACGGCATCTTCGTGAACGAGCGCCGCATCGACAGCGGCGATTGCAGCGGCCCGCAAAGCGCTCGCAGCGTGTTGATGAATCCGAGCGTCGACATGGCGGTTTTCGAGACGGCTCGCGGCGGCATTCTCCGCGAAGGGTTGGCGTTCGATTTCTGCGACGTCGCCGTGGTGACGAACATCGGCGAGGGCGACCATCTGGGATTGTCCGACATCCACACGCCGGAAGATTTGGCCAAGGTGAAACGGTGCATCGTCGAGGCACTGCCGCCGAGCGGTCACGCGGTGCTCAACGCCGCCGATCCGTTGGTGGCTGCGATGGCTTCGCGTTGTCCGGGCGAGGTGATTTTCTTCGCCATCGACGGGCAGCACCCGGTCATCACGCGGCATCGGAGCGTCGGCGGTCGGGCCGCGTTCGTCCGCGACGGCAAGATCGTGTTGGCCGACGGCGAACGCGAGGAAGTCTTGATGGGCCTCGACCGATTGCCGCTGACCCGCAATGGACAGGTTTCGTTCCAAGTCGAGAATTCGCTGGCGGCGGTCACTGCCGCGTGGGCCTTGGGCATTCCTTCGGATTTGATTCGCGTCCGGGCCGAATCGATCGCCGCGGACATCGACAAGGTGCCCGGCCGGTTCAACGTGTTGGACATCGAAGGGGCGACGGTCGTGGTGGATTACGGCCACAACGCGCATTCGCTGACCGCCGTGATCGACGCGTTGAAAAACTTCCCGCACAAGCGGCGGACGTGCGTCTATTCGACGGCCGGCGATCGCCGTGATTGCGACATCATCCGCCAGGGCGAACTGCTCGGCGCGGCGTTTGACCGCGTCGTGCTTTACGAGGACCACTATCGTCGGGGTCGAGACCGGGGAGAGATCGTCGGGCTGTTCCGCAAGGGGCTCGAATCGGCTTCGCGCACCAAGGAGATCGTGGAGATCGAGGGCGCCACGAAGGCGGCCGAGGCGGCGTTGGCTTCGGCGCATCAGGGCGAGTTGATTTTGTTGCAAGCCGATGCGATCGATGAGACGGTTCAATGGCTCCGCGACTATCTGGCGGCCTTGGCGGCCAGGACGTCGGGCGATGTGATCGAGCAGGTGTTGGGCGAAACAGCCTCGCGTTGCGATGCTGAACCGGTCGCGCCGGCCGAAGTGCGGACCGAAGTCATGGCCGAAACCCCGTCGGTGGCCAAAGTCTGACGCCCCCGTGGGCGACGGTGGGTGGCCGGCGGCCTGCCATTCTGTGCGGCCGGTCCGTGCGCTTGGGATATTGACAAGCGTCCGGGATCTTGCCAAGATCGAGCCTGACGGTCCGGGGCGGTTCTAATTGATTGGGGGATCCGCCCAAGGTCGTCACGGCGTCTGGCGGTTCGGTCTCCCCGTTTTTGCGAACGGATTCTGCAATGGACACGATCGAAAGACCCTCGTGTTGTGTGTTGACGATCAACAGCGGTTCATCGAGCGTCAAAGCGGCCGTGTATCGGATGGGGCCGGCGTTGGAACGGTTGTTGTTTTCGGGCAGCGTCGAGCGGATCGGTTTGCACGGCGGTCGGTTTCACGGCCGCGACGCGGAGGGGCAGCCGCTGGTCGAGGAGCAACACGAGCTGCCCGACCACGAGACGGCCATTCAGGTGTTGTTGCCCTGGCTCGAAAAACGGTTGCCCGAGGGAAAACTTGACGCCGTGGGCCACCGAGTGGTGCATGGCGGGCCCGACTATGTGCAGCCGGTGTGTGCGTCGTCGGACGTGGTTGCGGCGTTGCAGCGGTTGATCCGTTTGGCGCCGGAGCATCTGCCGCACGAGTTGAGCGTGGTCCGAGCGATTCAGCGTCACTATCCGTCGCTCCAACAGGTGTTGTGTTTCGATACGGCGTTTCATCGTCATATGCCGGAGGTGGCGCAACGCTATCCGCTGCCGCGCAGTCTTTGGCACGAGGGTGTGCGACGTTACGGGTTTCATGGGCTGTCGTATGAATATATTTTGCAGAAGTTGGAAGAAACAGCCGGGCGAGCGGCGGCCCATGGACGGCTGATTATTGCACACCTGGGCAACGGGGCCAGCATGGCGGCGGTGAGGGACGGCGTCGGTTGCGACACGACGATGGGGCTGACGCCCGCCGGCGGATTGGTCATGGGCACGCGGTCCGGAGATTTGGACCCAGGGGTGTTGGTCTATTTGTTGCGTGAAAAAGGCCGCAGCGCCGCGACGGTCGACTATCTGGTCAACGAGCGGGCCGGGCTGATCGGCGTCTCCGACGTCACCTCGGACATGCGCGACCTGTTGCAGTTGCAGGCGACCGACCCGTACGCCGCGCAGGCGATCGAACTGTATTGCTATCAGGCCCGAAAATATTTGGCCTCGATGGCGGCCGTCCTGGGCGGCTTGGACACGTTGGTGTTTACGGCGGGCGTGGGCGCCGGTTCGCCGGAGATCCGTCGCCGAATTTGCAAGGACATGGAGTTCTTGGGCATTCGACTCGACCCGGACCGAAACAACTCGGGCGCGGAGGTGATCAGCGACCCTCAGTCGGCGGTGACGATCCGCGTCATGAAGACGGATGAAGAAGTGATGCTGGCGCGGCACACGTATCAGATGCTTTGTGGGGATTTAGGAATTTAAGCGAGAGCTTTTTCCGGAAGTACCCTCTCTCTTTGGGAGAGGGGGACTTTCCTTGTTTTCAGGAGGCGATGCGATGGATCAACCGCTTTCTTCGGAACTTTTGCGTCGAATGGACGCCTACTGGCGGGCGGCCAATTATCTTTCGGTCGGACAGATCTATTTGTACGACAATCCGCTGCTGAAAGAGCCGTTGCGACGCGAACACATCAAGCCGCGGCTGTTGGGCCACTGGGGCACTACGCCGGGATTGAATTTTATTTACGTCCATCTGAATCGCGCGATCCGGCAATATGATTTGAACGTGCTGTACATCACCGGGCCGGGGCATGGCGCGCCGGGCATCGTGGCCAACACCTATCTGGAGGGCACGTACAGCGAGCTTTACCCGGAAGTCTCGCAAGACGAGCCGGGCATGAAGCGGCTTTTCAAGCAGTTTTCGTTTCCTGGAGGGATTCCGAGCCACGCCGCGCCCGAGACGCCCGGCTCGATCCACGAGGGCGGCGAATTGGGCTACTCGCTTTCGCACGCCTACGGCGCGGTTTACGACAATCCCGATTTGCTGGCCGTGTGCGTCGTCGGCGACGGCGAGGCGGAGACCGGACCGCTGGCCACCAGTTGGCACTCGAACAAGTTCTTGAATCCGGCCAGCGACGGTGCGGTGCTGCCCATTTTACATTTGAACGGTTACAAAATCGCCGGGCCCACGGTGCTGGCGCGCGTCAGCCACGACGAATTGGACGAGTTGTTTCGCGGCTACGGCTACACGCCGTATTTCGTTGAAGGCGATCAGCCCGAGACGATGCACCAGTCGATGGCCGCGACGCTCGATCGCGTGATTGCCGAGATCAAGCAGTTTCAGGCGGACGCCAGAACCCACGGATTCCAAAAACGACCGCGATGGCCGATGATCGTGTTCCGCTCGCCCAAAGGGTGGACGGGCCCGAAGCAAGTCGATGGACATCCGGTCGAGGGCACGTTTCGATCGCATCAGGTGCCGATGGGCGAGATGGATCGTCCGGAGCACATCAAACTGTTGGAACAGTGGATGAGAAGCTATCGGCCGGAGGAGCTTTTCGACGCGCAGGGCCGTCTGCGTCCGGAGTTGGCCGAATTGGCCCCCTGCGGCGATCGTCGCATGGGCGCCAATCCGAACGCCAACGGCGGCCGGGTGTTAGAGGAGCTGCGGCTGCCCGATTTCCGCGAGTACGCTGTGGACGTTCCAAAGCCGGGGGCCGTGAAGGCCGAGGCCACGCGCCTCCAAGGCAATTTCATCCGCGACGTGATTCGACAAAACGCCGCGAGCCGCAACTTCCGCGTGTTCAGCCCCGACGAGACGGCATCGAATCGCTGGACGGCGGTGTTCGACGTGACCGATCGGCAATTCACCGGCGAGATTTTGCCGGGTGACGACCACGTGGCGCCCGAGGGCCGCGTGATGGAAATGCTCAGCGAGCACCAGTGCCAGGGTTGGCTCGAAGGCTATTTGTTGACCGGACGGCACGGGTTTTTCTCCTGCTACGAGGCGTTCATTCACATCGTCGATTCGATGTTCAATCAGCACGCCAAATGGCTCAAAACCATTCGCCGCGTGCCGTGGCGGCGTCCGATCGCGTCGTTGAACTATCTGCTGACTTCGCACGTTTGGCGGCAGGACCACAACGGATTCAGCCATCAAGACCCGGGGTTCATCGATCACGTGGTCAACAAAAAGGCCGAGGTGATTCGCGTCTATCTGCCGCCCGACGCCAACACGTTGCTGAGCGTGACGGACCATTGTCTGCGGAGCCGCAACTATGTGAACGTAATCGTGGCGGGCAAGCAGCCGGAGCATCAGTGGCTGGCGATGGATGAGGCGATTCGTCATTGCACGGCGGGGCTGGGCATTTGGGAGTGGGCCAGCAACGACCGCGGCGGTTCGCCCGACGTGGTGATGGCCTGCTGCGGCGACGTGCCGACGTTGGAGACACTGGCGGCCGTCGATTTTCTGCGCCGTCAGTTGCCCGAGCTGAAGATGCGTGTCGTCAACGTGGTCGATCTGATGCGGTTGCAGCCGCCGAGCGAACATCCGCACGGGATGCCCGACGCCGATTTCGACGCCTTGTTTACGGCCGACCGCCCGATCATTTTCGCCTACCACGGCTACCCTTGGCTGATCCATCGGCTGACCTACCGAAGGACCAACCACAAGAATCTGCACGTGCGCGGTTATAAAGAAGAAGGGACGACCACCACGCCGTTCGACATGGCGGTGATCAACGATCTGGACCGTTTCCACCTGGCCGGCGACGTGATCGATCGGGTGCCCGGGCTGGGACCGAAGGCGGCCTACGTGAAGCAGACGATCCGCGACAAGCTGATCGAGCACAAGCAGTACATCGTCGAACACGGCGAGGACATGCCCGAGGTGCGCGATTGGCAATGGCCGCAGTCGTAACGACGGCGCCGCTACGTGAAAAAAATAAAAGGCCCCTCTCCGTTTGGGGAAAGGGGCCTCGCAATCACACGGGTCCGTGGCTGGTGATGGTGACCGTTGTTAATCTTACGCTTTCGGACCGTGGTGATGTTCGCGGCGAGCGGCCTTCAGTTGCTCTTGCTGCTCGGGCGTCAGGATGGCCATCGCTTTCTTTTGGACTTCCTTGCGCAGAGAATCGAATTCTTTGCGGGTTTCCTTTTGCTCGTCGGTCAAATTGACGGCGGCCTCAATGTCTTTGCGGGTCTCTTGCGGCGTCTTACCGGCGGCTCGGGCGGCTTTGGCCGCTTCGTTGCGAGCCTTTTTCTGTTCGGCGGTCAGGACGCCGTTCATTTTTTGCTGCGCTTCAAGCAGTTTCGGACCATACTCCGCCTTCAACGCATTGATCTTTGCGTTTTGTTCGTCGGTCAGCGTGACGCCGCGAAGGATCGCGTCCACAGGGTCGGCGACCCGGTGAGCGGCGTGCTGTCTCTCGAGCCGCTGCTTTTTCTCTCCGGCCGAAAGGTTGCCGACCACGGTCAGCGAAACCAACAACGCCAACAACATGCTTCCCAGTCTCATCGTGCGTCTCCCTTGCTCCAAAAATCATGTACGCCGTCGCATCGGCTGCTTGCCCTCGACGGGGCAAACCGACAGTCGTCGCGGCATGCCATTTTCGATTCAAAAACGTAATCGGAACGGCCGAAGTCCGCGGGGGCGGATTCTCGTTGGGAAAAATTCCCTAAGCTAATTCAACACCGCTGGAATTAGCGGGTTCCGGAAAAATTTCGGAAGACGGCCAAAAACCGAAAACTACGTCTCCGGACGGGTTAGAGGCCGGAATTGCGGCGTAGCATTGGCAGCTTGACGCACCGCGTCGACCGCCTCGCGATAGAGAGTCTGCTGGGCGCGAACGCGGGGCCCATGGCGCGAGATTTTCGCATAGTTCCCGTCGCTTTGCAGCCGCCAGACGTTCGTGTTGTCGGCAAAATACAGCTCCAATGCTTCGATCAGCCGCCGCCGATGCTTAGGATCGACGACCGGGAACATCAGTTCCAGCCGCTTGCTCAGATTGCGACGCATCCAATCGGCGCTGCTCAGATACACTTCGTCGTGTCCGCCGTTGCGGAAATAGAACACGCGGGCATGCTCCAAAAAGCGGTCGACGATCGAGCGGACCTCGATGTGGTCGGAAAAGCCGGGCACGTCGGGCCGCAGACAGCAAATGCCGCGGACGTTCAGCCGTACTTTCACGCCAGCTCGGCTCGCGCGATACAGCGCCCGGCAGATCTCCGGGTCTTCGAGCGAGTTGATTTTGGCCATGATGAGGCCGGGCCGATCGGGCGTTGAGGCTTGGACCTCGCGGTCGATCAAATCCAGAAGCTTGTGTCGCAACCCGATCGGCGCGACGGCCAACTTGGTCCAGCCGACCGACTCGGAATAGCCGGTCAACAGATTGAAAAACGCCGCCACGTCGGCCGCAATTTCACGGTCGGCGGTCAGCAGCCCGATGTCGCTGTATTGCCGGGCGGTGCGGTCGTTGTAGTTGCCCGTGGCCAAGTGGACGAAACGCTGGATGTGTTGCTCGCGGCGGCGGACGATCAGCAGCGCCTTGGCGTGGGTTTTGAAGCCCGCGACGCCGTAGATTACGTGGACGCCGGAGTCTTCAAGCCGCCGGGCCCAGGTGACGTTGCGCCATTCATCGAAGCGAGCCTTCAACTCCACCAGCGCGATCACCTCCTTGCCGTGTTGCGCCGCGCGACTGAGCGCCCGGACGATCGGCGAGTCGCCGCTGGTGCGATACAGCGTCTGTTTGATGGCCAGCACGTGCGGGTCGTCGGCCGCCTGCTCGACCAGTTGAACCACCGGGTCGAAACTTTCATAAGGGTGTATCAACAGGATGTCGCGGCTTTCGATGGTCTGCCAGAGATCGTCGGCGCCGATCAAATCGCGCGGCGTTTGCGGTGGCCAATCGTCGATTTTCAACGGGTCGAAGCCCGGCCGATGGACGAGCTCCATCAGCGCCGAAGCCTCCAGCGGGGCGTCGGTCTCGTAGACTTCGTCGTCGGTCAGCTTGAGCCAGTCGGTCAGCCACGCGCGAAGCCGGGCGTCGGGTTGGGCCGAGACGCCCAATCGCACCGCGTTGCGACGTCGCCGGGCCAGCACGACTTCCTCCATCGCGTGCAGCAGGTCGTCCACCTCTTCGTCGTCCTGCAACACCACGTCGGCGTCGCGCGTGATCCGAAACGCGGCCCACGCCCGCAGGGAACCGCCGGGATACATCGCCGCGAGATGCTCGGCGATCACATCCTCAATCGCGGCCAGTTGCACGCCTTGGTCGGTCGGCAGCGACACCCAACGCGACAACTGACTCGGCACGGGCACGATCACCAGCCGCTCGGCCGTTTCGGGCTCGTCGGGCTTCGGAACGGCCAGCACCGCCGCGACGTGCAACTGCTGGTTAGGCAAAAGCGGACGCGGCGACAGTTCTTCGATGGCCAGCGGCGTCAGAATCGGTTGAATTTCCTGGGTGAAATGGACCTGCAAAAATTTTCGCTGCAACGGCGACCACTGCGACGGTCGGCAAACGCACAGTCCGTGGACCGCCAATTCGTTGAACACGCTGCGCACCGCCTCGGCATGTTGGGCGACCATCGCGTGGGCGCGGCGGCTGATGGCCGAAAGCTGCTCGGCGGGCATCCGACCGGATGGATCGCGACGTCGGCTTCGGGCTGCGCGGCGCCGCATCAGCCCTGCCACGCGAACCAAGAAAAACTCGTCGAGATTCGAGGCTACGATGGCTAAAAATTTTAGCCGCTCCAACAGCGGCAACTCCGCGCAGAGTCCCTGCTGCAACACGCGGTCGTTGAACTCCAGCCAACTCAACTCGCGGTTGATGTACAGTTCGGGCGATTTCAGCGGGTCTTTGGGCATCGCGGGATCAGGTTTCTTCCAGGCGGATTTTCACGCCGAAAATGTCTTCAAACAAATCGCCCTTGGTCTTCAATGCGCGCTGCTCCAGGAGCACGTCGCAACCGCTGGGCATGTTGACGATCAGGTCGTCGCCGCGGCGCTGGAATTGGATGTCGGACGCCCGGCGACGGTGGCCGCGGATCATCGCATCGGCGACGCGCAGCAGCGCCGCCAGCTTGCTCACCACGACGCGCGATTCGCGGGCCAGGGCCATGTAGGGCAGATGCGACGCTCGCGGAACGCTACGACGATGATAGCGGGCGATCTCGGCCACCATGGCGATTTCAGTCCGATTCAGCCCGAAAATCTCGGAATTGGCGATCAGATATTCGCTGTGCTTGTGATGGGCCCGGCTGCTGACGAATCCGCCGACTTCGTGCAGCAAGCCCGCCACGCGCAGCAACAACCGATGGCGCGCCGTCAGCCCGTGATCGGCCTGAAACAGATCGAACAGCCGCACCGACAGCTCGGCCACGCTGGCGGCGTGGTCCAGATCGACGCGGTATTTTTCGGCGATCGTCGTGGCCGAATGGATCACGCCGGCCAGCAGCGATGCGTCTTCCTTGCCCGTCACCTCGCGGGCCAGATCCAACAACAACCCGTCGCGCATCGAAACGTGCGAAACGATCACCTGCGAGGCCTGCGTCCGGTGCAGCAGATTTTGATAGACCAGCAAGGCGGGGTTGAGCGTCTCGGCCTCGGCGAACGGCAGCCCGTAAATTCTTGAAAGCTCCTCGGCCGTATACTGTTCGCAGCGATCGACCAGTTGGTCGAACTCATTCGGATGGATGACGGATAGGTCGGCGGACTCGGTGGGCCGTCCGACCTGATGGGCGGCGAATCGGGCGTCGCCGCCGACGGCCACGAACGCATCCACATCGGCCAGCGGAAAACTCTGCAGCATGGCCAGGGCGTTCGAGATGTGCTGCCGCAGCAACTCGGCCGAACGTTGCGGCGATTCCTCGGTGGTGGCGAAGACCTCGCGGAGCCGGATCGACCCGAGCCGCAGGCTTTGCGACGTGACGATCTCGCCGTTTTCCAGCAAAGTCAGCAGGGTGCTGCCGCCGCCGACGTCGGCGATGAGCGTTTGACGCTGATTGACGCCCAAAGCGTCACCCACGGCTTGGCGAACCGCGGAGACGGTCAGCCGGCTCTCTTCGGACGTGTCGATCACCTCGACGTTCATTCGGACGGCCATGAAGACGCGGTCCAAAAACGTGTCGCCGTTCGACGCCTCGCGGACGGCGCTGGTAGCCACGGCCCGAAGTTTTTCAACCTTGTACAGATCGAGCAGTTGGCGATAATCGCGCAGCACGCGGATGGCGGCCCTCATGCTTTCGCCGCCTAGGCGACCGCGACAAAACGTGTCCTGACCCAGCCGGACCGCGCGTTGCAGATGCTCGAGCACTTCGATCCGGCCGTCGCAAAACACTTCGGCGATGACCATGCGCAAAGCGTTTGCACCGACGTCGATGGCGGCGACGACGGTGGCGGGTGCGGCGTCCGGTTTTTGGGAGCCTGGATCCATAGTCGACGTTCTTTTTTGCTTAAGGCCGCGGGTCGTTCGACGGCGGTTTCTGAGACGCGGTGGCGTTGGGTTCCACGGGCGTCAACGGTTGGTAAGCCACCACGAGGCCGGCCAAACGCGGCCAAACTTGACGCCGGTTCAGGTCGTCGCAGATTTCAATCAACTGGCCGAAAACCGCGTCGCGTCGTCGCTGCCGATCGGTGCGAAGATAGTCGAGGCCCGGCTGTAAATGCGACATGCGATCGGGACGGCCAAACCGCGAGGTTAATCGCCGACGTTCGGATACGGCGAACCGGTCGAGCTGGTCGCACCAGACGTCGCAATCGTGGACTTCGCCCAGCAGGGTTTGAAGCTGCTTGGCGCCGTCGAACGCCTCGTCCAACTGGCCGCAGTAGAGCGGGCGGACGATTTCGAGGGTATAGCGGAGCCGTTTCATCGCGATGCGCAGCGCGTGGTGGCCGGCTCGATCGTTCGGATCAGCCAGGCAGTGCCGATGTCCAAGCATTGCGTCGAGTTGGCGGAGGATTCGTCGGCGGGGCTGGGCCATCGCGTCGACCGTGGTGTTGTTCGTCGGCGTCGTCCGCAAGATCCGTTTCGTCGCGCGACGCATCGACTGGAGTACGCCGGACGATTCGATTCGATTGACGGCTCGAACCACCGGACGCTGCAATCGTTCGCGCTGGCGTTCGAGTCGGACCAGGATGCGTGAAACCGCCGGAAAACATTCCTTGTCGACCAGCGACGACAGGGCCCCGCAGAGAAACTCGATTTGCACGTCGCAGTCGCGGGCCCGGCCCAATCGGGCGGTCATGCGGCGAAGGGTTTTTTGCCAACGGCGGACTTTGCGTCGGGGGAAGCCGTCGTGGAACAATCGCAACGCGGCCCGCAACCGTCGGGTGGCGACCCGAGCTCGATGGATGAACTCGAGGTCCTCGGCGTGACGAACGCCCTGCCACTGGCCGGTCAACTGTTTGACTTGCCGGCGAACGTAGCGGGCGGCGAATAGCTGGGAGGCCGTGTCCATGACGAATTTCATTCTATCAGACGATAAAATAGCGTACCACATACTAGCCCCGAGGGGTGGGGTCGTAGGGATTTTCTTGTTTTGTCGGTTGGCTGGACGGCTGTTTTTTTGCCTCGAGCGTCTCGGCGGCGATTTTTGGGGATATTCTTGCGAAAACCACCCTTTTGTGGACGGGGCGTTTCCGCTACGATGACGCAACGAATGGTTATAATTCGGATCCCTTTAGGAGGCTGAGCATGACGAAGGAAGAAGTCTTGGCCAAAGTGGCCGCCGGCGAACTTTCGGTCGATGAGGCCGCCAAGCTGCTGGCCGATCAGGAAACCATCCGCCGCGGCACGCTTTATTGCAAAGTGAGCCAGAAGGGCGCCGTGAGTCTCTACGGGCTGCAACGAATGCCCGTCACACTGTACGTCGAGCAATGGGAGCGGCTGTTGGGCTTCGCCGACGAGCTCAAGGCGTTTTTAACGGAACACGACGCCGAGCTGAAACGGAAACAACGCTAGCCTGCGTCGTTCTGGCCGAGCGGACGATTTTCAAACGGCTTCGGGAGACTTTCAAAAAACTCCCGCAGCGCGTCGAAATAGTCGGCCGGCATCAGATCGTTGTGATCGTGACCGGGCATCAGCATGAATTGCTTCGGTTGGTTGGCGGCCTCAAACAGCCGGCGACCGAGCGGCAGCGGCACGATCGTATCCATGTCGCCGTGGGCTTGCAGCAACGGCCCATGATATTGGCCGAGGATGGCCGCCGAGTCGAACCGGGTTTGCAGGAACCATCGGACCGGCAGCCAAGGATAGTGGTAGGCCGCCACGTCGGGTAGCGAATTGAATGTGCTTTCGAGCACTAAGGCGCGGGCGCCGTCGCGAGCCGCGAGATCGACGGCCACGGCGCCGCCGAGCGATTCACCCATCATGACCACGTCGCGCGGACTGATCTTTTCGCGTTCGGCCAACCACGTTCTTGCGGCCCGAGCGTCGGCCAGCACTCCTGCGGCGTTCGGTTTGCCTTCGCTACGGCCGTAGCCGCGGTAGTCGAAGATCAACACCGACGCGCCGGCCCTGCGATTGAGCATCTGAATGGTGTCGAGCCGGTGGGTCAGATTGCCGCCGTTGCCGTGGCAAAACAACACGGCGGCCAGCGCGTTTTTCTTGGGCACATACCAGCCGTGCAGCCGGGTGCCGTCGGCCGAGCGAAACCACGCATCCTCGAATCGCAACCCGGGCGGGTTCCAATTGCCCGCCGGATAGGCGACGGGGTGGAAAATCAGGCGATTTTCGAGAGACATAGCCATCAACAGCACGGCAACGACCGCCACCAGGATCGCGCCGCCGATCCAGCGAGACATACTAAAACGCCGCGGCCTCGCATGGTCAGAGCTTTGCGAGACCGTGGCGTTTTCCTTAGGGTCGAACTGCATTAATGAAACTTATAGTTCGGGTTCTTCTTATCGAAGTCGGCGTCTGTGAACCCGTTGTTCAATTTCAGATTCAGGTAGGTGTACTCTTCGAGCAATTCGGGAGCGCCGCCCTTATCCTTCGGCCAATCGTAGGATTCGTAGCGGATGGGCAGGTTCAGCTCCTTGTCGACGAAGATGCGGGCCAAGTGGTAGCGGAAGTTCCGCCGCGGCACCGGGTGGACGACTTCGATGCAGGTGCAAACGCGATTGTTGATCTTCGCGCCTTCGTAGAACTTCACGTCGCATTCACCGAACTTGACGTCCTGCTCGCCCACTTCGACCAGACGTCGGGTCAGGTTCAAGATGCCCAACTCGGTCAACGGATACCGCTGGTTTCGCATGGCGACAGGGCCGTCCGGTTTGATCGAGACGGTGCCGAACAGTTTGTTCGTCACGCCGACGGTGTGCGCCCACATGTTGCCGTCGTTTTGACCTTCGACGTACAGAACTTCTTGGCCTTTGAGGGCCGGCGGTCCAAGGAAGTACATGTAGACGCTGAACGGATGCTGCCGCAGCTTGACAAACATGTACTCATAGTCGCCGACCTTTCCGGCGATGCGTTCGCGTTTGGCCACCGTGGCCGAGTAGTCTTGGATTTTCTCGACGTTGCCAATGCCCGAGTACGCCCAACGCAACACGGGCATCAACGGATGCTCGCCCGACTGGCCGGGAACCAACCGAGGCGCGGCGGACGCGGATTGCGCGGCTTCAGACCGCTCGGCCACTTGGTAAGCGGGCCGCGAGGCTAGGGCGTTCGACGCAGCGGCCGTCGATGGAGAGGACGACGAATAGGCCGGCGACGCGGCTTCTTGTTTCGTATTGGAACGATGCAACAACGAGCCCGGTTTCGCGGCCAACGCATATTGAGCGGTCACGATTGACCCGAAAATGGTGCAGGCCGCCACCCAACGTTGCAACAGACGCAATCTAAAAATCATGAAAAATCCCCTCCATGTAAAGCGCCGAAACTTGTTGGTGGCGTGCAAAAAATCCCTGGGCAGGCAGGCCCCCACGGCGCCAAAACGTGTTCTTCCGTGAAACTCGATCCTGGTGCGTCCTACGCGACCCAATCGGGATTGGTTGGTCTCCATGCCAAAATACCTTATTCGGCACCGTCGACACCCGATTGGACAAAACCGGTGAAAAAATCAGCCCCCCTGTCGAAAATGGTTGAAAATAATCCGCTTTCCGCGTCAACCCTTCTTCGACCTTATCGCAAATTCCGACGATGACAATTACAATGTTTGGTTTCGGAGGGTGTTCTTGCCTAACCGCTTCGATCGCCCTCGCAAAACGTTCAGTTACAATCGTTATATCTTACCTAGTCGATGCCTTTGTGGGGAGTCCAGTTTTGTGAAGCAGCCTGACCTACAACTTACAACGATTCTGTCTCACCCGTTTGAACAGAATTCCTATATTGCCAAATTGCGAGACCGCACCGATTGCGTGGTGATCGATCCGGGCCTGGAGCCGGACAACATAATCCGCCATTTGGAATTGCAACATCTCACGCCGGCGGCCATTTTGAACACGCACGGCCACAGCGACCACATCGGCGGCAACGCAGCGCTCAAAAAGCGTTGGCCGGACTGTCCGCTGGTGATCGGCACGGGCGATGCCCCCAAACTGACTGATCCGTGGCTCAATCTGTCGGCTGGGTTTGGTGCGCCCCTGGTCAGCCCGACGGCCGACTTCTTGGTCAACGACGGCGACACCTACGAAGCGGCCGGGTTTGAGTGGCAAGTACGCACGATCCCGGGCCACTCGGTCGGCCATGTGGTCTATCTGTGGGAAGGCCAGGAGCCGCCGGTCGTGTTTGTCGGCGATGTGATCTTCGCCGGCAGCGTCGGACGCAGCGACTTTCCGGACGGCGATCAGCGGGCGTTGATCTTCGGCATTCGCTCGAAGCTGTTCACGCTGCCCGACGAAACGATCCTATGGCCGGGCCACGGCGAGTCGACCACGGTGGGGCACGAGAAACGGACCAATCCGTTTGCGGGCCTCGGGACGCGCTAAACGATTTTCGATCGGGAGACGGTGGACGAAGAGACCGTTCGCGCGGCTGCGCGAAGTCGTTCTATTCGGACTCTTGGGCGATGGTTTGCGACGCCGCCGCGGGATTGGCGGGCTCCAGGCTGAGCGTCGTGGGCAGTTCCAACAGGAACCGGCATCCGTGGTCGGGATCGCTTTCGACCAGGATGCGGCCGCCGTGTTCTTGCAGGATCTTTTGGCTCACCGGAAGGCCCAGGCCCGTGCCGCGGCTTTTTTTGCTCGAAACGAACGGGCTGAACAGGTGTTCCATTTGATCGGGCGGAATGCCGGGGCCGTTGTCGACGACGATGATGCGAGCCAGACGCTCCGACTCGGCGTATTGCGTGGAAATTTCGACGCGGCCGGGCGTCGGACGATCCGCGACGGCGTCGACCGCGTTGGTCGTGATGTTCAACACCGCGCGGTGAATGCCTTCGGAGTCGAAAACCAGTTTGGGCATCGGTTGGCCGGGCTGCCAAACCACGTCGACGGACATCTCGGCGGCTCGGGCGCGGGTCAGCTCGACCACGTCGGCCACCACGTCGTTCAGATCGGCCAGGGCCAGGTTGGGCTCTCGCTCCTTGCTGAATGTGAGCATGTCGAGCACCAGCGACGAGATGCGATTTTGGTTGCGCTCGACGATCGCCCAGCCTTTGCGGGTCACTTCCTCGTCGTGCTCCTTCAGACCCATGTCGATCAAATAGCTGCCGCCTCGGATGCCTTGTAGGATGTTTTTGATGTGGTGCGAAAGCGTGGCGATCGTTTGCCCGATGGCGGCCAGCCGCTCGGCTTGCACCATGGCCGAGTAGTAGCGGGTGTCCTCGACGGCCAACGCGGCCTGATGACCGATGGCGATCATCAACTTCAGGTGGTCCTCGGTGAACTTCGTGGCGCCGCTCCGTTCGATCAACTGTTGGGCGGGCGTGGACGTGTCGATGTAGATCACTCCGACGACATCGTACCGGCCCTGCATCGGCACGCAGATGGCCTCGCGGACGCCCAACTGCACAATGCTGCCGGTCGGATTCCAACGGTCGTCTTGTCGGGCATCGCTGGTCAGCACGCCCTCGTTGCGGCTGACCACGTAGTCCAAGATCGTCTGGCTGATCGTGATGCGCTGGTCGGTTTTGACGTCTTTTCGCGTGCGCCAGACCTTGGGCTTCAGCGTCTTGGTCGCCGCGTCCATCAATAGGATGCAGCCGCGGTCGGCCTCGACCCACTCGAAAATCAACTCCATGATCCGCTGCAACAGTTGGTCGATCTCCAACGTGTGGCTCACCGCCAGCGCGGTGCGATACATCACCTGCAAGTTGCTGCGGGCGCGAGCCAGCCATGAACTGTGCGGTGAGGAGCTTTGGCCGAAATCGAAGATCTGGCTGCTCTCGGCTTGGCTGACTGAATGGACGATGTGCGAGCCTTCGGTCGGTTGGCCGATGCGGACGATGCGGGCTAGATCTTCGCGCGACTCCTCGGCCGGTCCGGTGTAAAGCATCAACGTGCTGCCCAGTTGAAGCTGATCGCCGCTTTGCAGGTCGTGCTGGCGGATGCGCTGGCCGTTGACAAACGTACCGTTCGAACTGTTCAGGTCGGAGATGGTGTATTCGTTTTCGACGCGGCGAATTTCCGCGTGGTGCCGCGACACCTCATTGTCGTGAAGCTGGAGCGTGTTCGAGGCATCCCGCCCGACGCGGATGGTCGGCTCGGTCAGCTCAAAGCGGCTGCCCTGATCGGTCCCGCGAATCACGAACAACGTCGGCACGGCCCGGTGTCTCCTGGTAGTGGCCCAACAATTCCTCGATTCTACGAATCAAAGGGCCATAATGGTAGGGCTTCGACACGAATTCGCCCTCGGGCCGTCGGCCGTGCCAACCGCGCAGGCTGCCCAAAAGGACCATCCGTGGCTGATAACGAGCCTGGTGCGACAAATCGGTAACCCGACCGACGAGTTGCTCCGGCGCGTCGAACGTGTCCAGGTCGAGTACGATCAGGTCGGGGTGATGTTGTTGGGCCAATTGCAGGCCGATCTCGGTTCGCGCGGCGGACAAGGTATGCACACCGCGACGCTCCAAAACCGTTTGAAGCACTTCACGAGTCTCCGACGACTCGTCGACAATCAATACGCTCTGTTGCGCATGGGCCATCACACCCTCCATGGTGCGAGTTCCGAGGAACATTCCGGGGGCGAAAAGATAACCGTTGGCCCGGAATCGTGCAACAGAGCTTTTGCGCAGTCGCCGGCGCCGGCTCAGACCAACTGCGAAACGTCGAACGTTTGCATGACGGCGGCTCGGCCGGCGTGTTTGGGCTTGATCTCAAACTGGTAGCGGCCCAATTCGAGCCAGAGACAATAGACGGCGGTCAACACGGCCAGCAGTGCACAGGCCATGAACATTGTGTAGATGTTGTTCGTTGCGCGACCTATCCAAATACCGTAGCCAACCAGCCCAATCGAAATGATGTAAAGCGCCGTGGAGAAATAAAACAGGTTCAGCCAACCGAGCACCAACAGCACGAAGACCCCCAAGCCGATGCCACCGTATTCCAACATGGCGGACAGATCGCGTGACTCGTGGGGCAAGGGTTCCGCAGTTTCGGCTGCCGCCGGTTCGGTCGACTCGGACTTGTCCTCGGAAGGCTGTTCGGCCGAGGGTGTCTCAGCCGCAGGCATCTCGTCCAACGGGGCCTCCATGGCAGGCAGGTCGGTCAGATCGGCCTCAGCGGTGGGCATATCGACGGCTGGCAGTTCGGACTCGTCGAGCGGCTGATCGAGCGGCGGCAGGTCGTTGAGATCGCCAAAGTCAAAGTTTTCGCCTTCGCTGTTGGCCACAGTAATTCTCCGGGTTTTGCACTTTGCCGAAATTGCCGCCGCCCTCGGGTATTATAATTGCCGTTTGGCGATTATGCCACTACGGAACGGGGGGAGAGGTGCGGCACGGACGCCCTGGAGTTGCGAATCGGTCGCTGCAATGTCTTGGTTTCCGCTAAAAAGAGGGGGTGGTGGCTATCGCAGAGGCTCTGGCGATCCAAGTCGCGCCACGCTCGACGCGTCCAGTTCGGCCAGGTGTTCCAACAGAATACGACGCACTTCGAGCACGGCGGCCGGATGGGTTTGGACGGTCACATGGTTGGCCGGAACGGTGATTTCGCTTGCCGCGTCGTCCACGTGGGCGCTAGCATAGGAAACCACGCCGTCGCCCTCATCGGACCATTTGCCGAGCAACGATTGCTGGGGCAACACGCCGATGATGTTGTGGTATTTGACCCACGGTGGACGTCGGCAGTTCTGCATGGCCGCGAACACCGGCCCGTTCGGGGCCAGCGAGTCGATGCTTGTGTCGACCGACAGCAGCGATTGGCCGACGAACGCCCCGGGGTTGTCGCGATAAAGTTTTTGTTGGGTTTGGATCAGCGTTTGCGGCAGGTGGATCAGCTTGCTGAGAAGCCACTGCGTGGTTTGATTGGAAAACTGGCTGCCGTGGCTCGGGGTGGCGATTGTGACGACGCGGCGGATCGACGGGTTCGGTTGAAAATAGAATGTTTCACGGAGTTTTTGCGCGGTCTCGGGCGAGGCTTTGATTTGTTCGATCGGCTCACGGCTGACCAGATGCCAAAACGAATCGCCGCTTTGGAGGGTTTGAAGCCGCGAGACCAGACCGCCCATGCTGTGGCCGATCAACACCATCTGGTCCAACGCCGGCTCTTCGTGACGTGGATCGAGCGTTTGCCGGACCTGAACCAGGTCGCGTCGCAATTGCGCGGCGCTTTGCCAAAACGGCTGACCGGTCGGATACAAATAGAACCAAAACTGATAGCGATTGCGGATCTCGGGCTGGCTGCGCAAATCGTTGAACATCTCGACCCAGGTCATTGGCGTGGACCACAGCCCGTGGACCATCAACACCGGAATTTTGCCGGGTTCGTAAGGCTGGATCATGTAAAGGCCCACGACGGGCTCATGTCCGCCGGGCCGGAGTTTTTCAAAAAACAGTTCCGGTTTCAGCAGGCCCGCCGTCGCGGCCAGATTGGCCAAATCGATCTCCGGCCGGGACAAAAAATAGGCCAGCGGCGTGGTTAAATCGCTTTCCAGCGGCACCCGTTGCCCGGCCACGAGCGTCTGGTCGTCGGTCAGCGGGTCGCACAGTTCCAGCAGACATTGGTTGCGCGTGACCAACTGGCCGGTCATCGGATCGATCTTCGACAGCGGGCGCAAGAACGCAGTGACCGGGAAGCTCAGTTTGGTCGGGTAGTATCGCGCGGCGGCCGCCTGGACCGTGGAGCCGCCGTCGGACAGTTCACGTCGTACGGCGATCAGCGGTACGCCAAGCCCGTGCGTTTGATACAAATTTTTCAGTCCCGGCACCTCGTAGTTCGAGACAAACTCGAACTGTTTAAAATCCTCGGGTCGCCACCGCGTGTTGGAGAGCGTACAGCGGATGTCCCATTCGCCGGCGGCCGTGTGGATCGTTTTGGTTGTGTTCGGCACGAGTTCCTTTTTGGCGCAGACGATCCGAAGCGCCGACTCCAATGCGGTGTTGTACAGGTCGCACGCACCGCGGTAGTGTGGGTCGTAGGGCGTGCGCGTGCCGGTGAATCGCGGGTCGAACAGATAGTCGTAGGCGTGCAGCACCGACGCGCCGTAAAGATCCATCGCGGCCCGACTGTCGTACGGCTCGGCGCGTTTTCCGCCCAGGAAAGCCAATTCGGCCATGGCGTACACGATGTCGGCCGACGGTTCGCGATCGTTCAACGCTTGAAGTTTCGCCAACATCGGGCGGTTGTCGCCTTGCTGGCCGTTGCCGAGATTGTAGACCCGCAACAACTGGAGCGTCCGACCGCTGGCCTTCGGACCGCTATGCGAGGTCAGGGCGAATTCTTCGGCTAGCGGGCTTTTGGGAATCGGTCGCAGCGAGATGACGCCCGACGCGCAGCCACCGACGGACAACGCCATCAGCAGAACGATCGCCGTCCTGACGTTGCATCGTGTGCGCTGACCCATCCATGAGCGCCCAATCAAAGCCATAAGGGCAGGCAGGATAAGGGAAAAGGCCGCCGAAGGTCAATGGCAGACGGGAGGTGTCGGGCGGCGGCGAAAATGCCGAAGGTTGGGCGGTTTCTAGAGACTACGGAGCCTTTGGCAGATCGAGGATGTCGACCAGCTGGTCCGATGTGCCGGTTGGCGATCGCGGCTGGATCGTTTGCACAATCGGCACCTGGCCGCCGCGTGTGTTTTGGTTTTGGGTGGACGTGTTGTCGATCGGATAGGGCGATCGGTTGTCCAAAAGCGCGTTGTTGGACGGCGTCGAGACGTTGGTGATCGGCGTGCCGTTTCGTTGCCACGACGTCCCGCGATCGGTCGGCGCGCTGTTGAAATTGCTATTGGGCGGTAAATAGGGACTGCCGCCGGGCGTGGTGCCGGTAGTTGGAGTCGGAATTGCCGGCGCCGAACGCGGCATGGTCGACGATGGACGCGGCGCATTGTAGTTCGGAGTTGCTGACGGCGCGAAATTCGTTCCGGACGGCGCTGGAGAGTTCGAGGGGTAGGGCGAAGGGGGCGTCGTGCCGGCCATGGGCGCCGGCGTGGCCGTTGGACCAGGGACGGGTGAAGGCGCGGTCGCTGTACCGGGCATCTGAATCGACGGGGGCGCCATGGTGTTGTTGCCTGAAATCGACGGCGGCGACATCGATGGCGGCTGATAGTTTGCGTCGGGCACGCGTCCGGTTGCCGTGCCGGTCGGGGGCGGTGGGATGGTGGTTCGATTGACAAACGGATCAGCCACCGGGACCGTGTCTTTGCAGCCGGCCGTCAGCAGGGCGATCAGGGTTGCCGCGAAAAAGATCCGCCTCATGGGGCCGACAGATTAGCGTTTTCCACCGTTCTGTCCAGACCGATTTCGACCCCTGTCCGGAAATTTGTCCTTACTTTTCCGTTTCGTGATCCTCCTCGGTGGTGAATATTACTCCACTCGATGGAGGTGGTGTGTAGGGTTTATCGGCCCCGGCGACCTTGGGCAGCTCGAACACTACTTGGCCGAGGTCCTGCTGCGACAGTTCGGGGCCGCACCCGCCAAGAAAAATCGTCAAAAGCATCGCGACGGCAAACCAAGATCGCATGGGCGGAATCTCCCGAGGATTATAGAATGAATTGTAAACCAGTCCCCGGCGGTCGGAAAGTCCCCAATGAACGACATCGAGTTCACCCACGCGTTGAAAGACGAGGCCCGGCGGTTGGGGTTTGAATTGGTCGGGGCCGCGCCGGCCGCGGTGGGTCCAGCGATGGAGCGGCTCAAAAGCTGGCTGGCCGAGGGATTCGCCGGGCGGATGGGCTATTTCGCCGATCGGTTGGACGCCTATGGCCGATTGGAGTTGGTGTTGGACGGCGTCCGCAGTGTCTTGATGTTGGGGATGAACTATCGGACCGTCGAGCCGATCGAGCCCGGGCCGGGCCAGTTGCGGGTTTCGCGTTACGCCTGGGGCGGCGATTATCACGAGTTGATCCGTGACCGGCTTCATCGTTTGGCCGACTTCCATCGTCGCTGCAAGCCGCAGGCCGGAGTGCGCACGGTGGTCGACACCGCACCGCTGTTGGAACGACATTTTGCCCAGCAGGCCGGACTCGGCTGGATCGGCAAGAACACGATGCTCATCAACGAAACGTTCGGCAGTTGGATTTTTTTGGCCGGGCTGTTGACCACCGAGCCGTTGGCGTTCGATCGTCCGGTCGAGGATCGCTGCGGTTCCTGCCGGCAGTGTTTGGACGCGTGTCCCGGCGGGGCGCTGGTCGGATCGCGGCGTCTCGATGCGCGACGATGCGTCAGCTATCTGACGGTCGAGTTGCGCGGTCCGATCGATCCGGAGCTTCGCCGGGTCTGCGACGGGCGGCTTTTCGGCTGCGACGCCTGCCAAGAAGCGTGTCCTTGGAATCGTCAGACGCCGGTCAGTCGGGAGCCGGTTTTTCGGCCGGGCGAGGGTATGAATCCCGTCGATTGGTCGGCTATGGCCGCGATGGACGACGAATCGTTTCGCCGTCGGTTTCGTCACACGCCGTTGTGGCGGGCTCGACGTGAAGGCATTTTGCGAAACGCTTCGCTGTAGAGGAGACAACGAACCGGCCTAACCGTTCGAGGCGTAAAAACTGTCGCCGGGACCAGTCGGTTGTACGCCCGGCAGGTCTTCGGCGTACCAATGGTCCAGCACCGCCTGCCATTGGCTCGGTTGGTGGACGGCCACGAAAGCGTCGCGCACTTGCCGTTGCTGCGGGTGCAGCCGGGCATATTTGATGCCGAACTTTCGCATCACGCGGCACGCGCGCGCAGGGCCATACAATTCGTCGGCCATTCGATAGTGCTCGGCGATCACTTCGCGCTGGCGATGTAAACGGGGTGGCGGAATTGCGACGCCGTCGGCCAGCGCTCGGGCCTGCTCGAAAATCCACGGGTTGCCGATCGCCCCGCGCGCCACCGCGACGCCGTCGACGCCCGTTTCTCGCATCATGTCCAAACAGTCTTGGGCCGTGAACAAATCGCCGCTGCCCAGCACGGCGCGCGACCCGGCGTGTTGCTTCACCTCACGCAGGAACTCGCGGGAACTCGTGCCCTCGTAACGTTGCCGAACGGTGCGTCCATGAACGGTGACGGCGACCACGCCGAGTTGAAACGCACCGTCGAAAATCTCGAAAAACCAGTCCCGGCTTTCGGCCGAGTCGTCCATGCCGCGCCGCATTTTGACCGTCAGCGGCACGTGCGGCGGCAACGCATCGCGCACCCGGGCCACGATGGCCAGCGCGGTCGCCGGATCGCTCAGCAAAAAACCGCCACGGCATCGACCCAGCACTTTGCGGACCGGGCAAGCGAAGTTCAAGTCGATCGCGTCGAACCCGGCCTCGACGAGTTTCAATGCGGCCGGCGGAAACTCTTCGGGCACGGCCCCCATCAACTGCGCGCCGCACGGATGCTCTTCGTCGGTGACCCGCAAAAAACGTTTCGCCTTGCGGCCCTTGGTCACGTTGACGATAAACCGATCGAGCATCACCTCGCAGACCGTGTACGAAGCGCCCAATCGCCGGGCGGTCACGCGCATCGGCCAGTCGCTGTAGCCGCTCAACGGGGCTTGAACGACCGGAAAACCGATCGGAACCGGACCAAGATGCAACTCGGGAATCGTGATCGGCATAGACATAGAGGTGTCGGACGGATGGAAAAAATCGCCAATTGGCGCGCAACCGTCATGGATAATCGAGACGACGGTGTAACACAAGCCGTTTTGGGACTTGAATGTAATTTGACTATCTTGTGTAGTTTCGCATTTGCGGTGCATTTTTACCAGTAGATTCTACGGAATCGGTATAGTTTATCGGCTTGAGGACCGATTCTAAGAACACCATGTGGTGCAAACACTGTCGACAGGATGTGCCTGCGCTTCCGGCGGACGAGCAGCAGCGGCTTCGCTGTCCTCGTTGCGGCGAGGATATGCGCACCGAGTCGACCGTGCCCATCGAACAGACAACCACCTACGACGGTTGGGAGCTGGGCGAACAGTTGCGGCACATCGAGCGGGTGTTGCAGCCCGATGACGCGGATCATCGCCAGACGGCCGAGGCGTATCAACGCGAGTTGGTGCGATTTGACGTCGGTCACGAAGGGCCCGCCGCGTGGCATCTGCCGCAGCCGGAGATTGTAAAAAAACGACCGAGCCGGCTGGAACGAACGACGGATGGCCGCAGTGTCGTGCTCGGCGTGCTGGCGTGGATCGCATTGTCCGCCGGCGCCATGGGGGTTGTTTGCGGCGGCGTATTGCTCGGTTGGTCGATGGTCGCCGGCCGGCCCGAGCTTTGGACGATCGGGTTGCCGGCGGCGATGATCGGGCAGGTTGCCTTGCTGATCGGACTGGTGTTGCAGATCGACCGGCTGTGGCGCGACAATCGGGCGGCCGTTCAAAAACTTGACAACGTCGACCTGCAGCTCCACGACCTGCAAAACACGACGAATCTTCTGAGCGCGACGCAAAGTCCTTCGTCCCGCGCGTTCTATTCGCATTTCGCCGGCGGCGCCGGGCCGCAACTGCTGCTGACCGATCTGAAAGGCCAACTCGATCTGTTGGCCGAGAAGATCGCCGATTCGCAGCGTTGAATCCGCGCGGCGGTCAGCGTCGTTGCGGTTTTTGACCGTGTTGGACCCGCTGATAATTGGGATTGTCGGCCTGTCCGGTCAGTTCGTATAAGAATCGGCTGGGGTGCGTAGGCCGCGATTTACCCCATTTTCGGCGTTCCAACGCCAAGGTGAGCGTCAGGCGGCGTTGAGCCCGAGTGACGCCGACATAGCACAAGCGTCGCTCCTCGTCGACCGAGGCTCCGGCGTCGGCCACCGAGCGGTGATGCGGCAGCGTGCCCTCTTCCATACCGACCATGTAGACCTCGGGAAACTCCAGCCCTTTGGCGGCGTGCAGCGTCATGAGCGCGACGGCGTTTCGTTCGAGTTTCGACTCTTTGTCGTCCTCGGCCTCGTTGGCCGTCAGCGCGACCTCCTGCAAAAAACCCGCCAGCGTCGGGTCGGTCGCTCGATGCGAATAGCCGGCCACGGCGTTGACCACTTCCTCGACCGACGCCCAGCGGGCCTCTTGTTCGTCGGCTTCGGAATAGAGCCGCGTCAACTCGTCCTTGTACGAGACGTCGCGGATCAGCGTTTTGACCACTTGGAGCGGTGACTGCTCTTTCATCTGTCGGCGAAATCGTTCGATCATCGTGCGGAACCGCTCGACGGCCTGCACCGCCGTCGCCGTGAGGCCGGGCACTTCACGCACTTTCGGCAATAGCTCCCACATCGGCTTGCCTGCATGGATCGCCGCGTCGAGCAACGTTTTGACGGTCGTTTGTCCGATGCCGCGAGCCGGAACGTTGATGATTCGCAGCAGCGAGACCTCATCGGCCGGATTGGCCAGCAGTTTTAGATAGGCCAGCACGTCGCGGATTTCCTTGCGGTCGTAGAACGACATGCCGCCCATCAGCACGTAAGGAATGTTCGCCCGGCGCAGCTCCATTTCAAACGATCGGGGCTGCTCGTTGGTTCGGCACAAGATGGCGAAATCTTTGGGGCGGCGTCGGTGCCGTGCGATGCGATCGGCGAGGTCCGCCACGACGAATTTCGCCTCCTCGATTTCATCCTTCAACTGGCGAACGCGGGGCGACTCGCCGCTGCACGTGGCCCGAAGCGTTTTGACGTGCCGGAGCTTGTTGAACGCGATCAGGCGGTTTGACCAGGCCAGAATTTCGCGGGTCGAGCGGTAGTTTACTTCGAGCCGGACCACCTTGGCTTCGGGCCAGTCGTTTTTGAACCGCAGAATGTGAGCCACTTCGGCGCCGCGCCAACCGTAGATCGACTGATCATCGTCGCCCACCACGCACAGATTGCGATGGTCGGCGGCCAGCGATTGGACGATGCGATATTGGCTTCCATTGGTGTCTTGGTATTCGTCGACCAGCAGGTGATCGAACCGGTCGGCCTCGGCGCGGCGCACTTTGGGGAATTGGGTCAGCAGCTCCTCGGTGCAAAGCAACAGGTCGTCGAAATCGAGCGAACCGGCGGCCTTCAGCGCGTTTTGATAGCGGCGATAGGCCGCGGCCCCAAGATGCTCCTTGTCGGTTTCCGCCAGCGCGGCCGCTTGCTCCGGTCGAACGGCGGCCGTCTTCCAGCGTCCGATCAGATAGAGCAAATCGCCGGGCCGAAGCAGCGCGTCGCCTCCTTTGATTTCGCGCAGCACGGATCGGGCCACGCCCTCTTGGTCGCCGCGATCGTAGATGGCGAACGCCGACGGATAGCCGAGTTGTTGGATGTGGCGACGCAGAATGCGCACGCAAAGCGAATGGAACGTGGACATCTCTGGCCGGACCTTCGGTCGTTTGCCGAGCAGGGCGGCGGCGCGCTGCTGCATCTCGTCGGCGGCTTTGTTCGTAAAGGTAACGGCCAGGATGCGATCGGGCCGGATTCGATTGCGAATCAACTCGGCGATGCGGTAGGTGACGACGCGAGTTTTGCCGGTGCCGGCGCCGGCCAGCACCAAAAGCGGTCCCGAAAGCGTATTGACCGCGTCATACTGAGCAGGATTCAGGTCCATCGAGCGATTGTGGCTATCTGCTGCAAAACCGTGAAGCGCAGCATTTTAGAGCGAACCGTGACGAACCGAAAGGGACGCGGCCGCAAAAAAATGCGGCGAGGGGGGGCTTTGCAGGGATATTGTCTAGGCGGCGCGGCGAGCGGCCTGGCCGGCGACGAGTTGCTCAATCTCGGACGCCGATTTCTTTCGTAGGCGGCGACGACCGTCAGGCAGCGTCTCGTCGATCAGCACCAGCGTGCGGTCGTGCAACATCCGAGGTACGAAAAACCACATTCGGCGGAACGACGGCGCATCGAATCGGGCCGGCACGATCAGCAAATCCACGTGGCCGAGCGAGTTGGCCGATCGGGCAAGACCATCGGAGGGGTCGCCGGGCACCAATTGAACGCGGACCCCGTCGGTACGCAGCGACCGATAGGCTGCTTTGAGCGACAAGCCCGGCGGATCGTCGGCCGAACGACCCTCGAACAGATCAATGCCCACGTAATGAACGTCCTCGCCCGAGGCCTGACGGGCCACGTCGATCATCCGGCGGGCACGAGTTCCATCGGCGACGTCCAACTCGACGATCTTTTGGACGCCGTTTCGGCGAATCGCACGAAGAAGCGCGCGATCGGATGCAGGTTTGGAAAAAAAGCAAAGATACAGAAGATGTAACTGGCGAAGAATCGACACGGCCCCCCTCCATGGCGGCTGTTTCGGCCATCGCACCATCGCGCACGGCCCTACAGGATTCCTTTCGGCCAGCAGGGGGCGGTGGGTTCAATCAGAAGATGAATGGCGCTGACCCGTACGGAAAATGCGGACTAGCAACGATCGGGCAAATCCGCTATCCTTTATTTCCGGTTGGAGATATTTGCGGTTGTTTGGGGATGTGTTGTTTAGCTTGACGGGGGGTGTCTGTTTCTTTGTCTTGCTGTTTCGAAAATCGCGATTGGGTGGGCAGTCTGGTTGGTTGTCCGGGTGGAGGTTGTCGACGATGAAATTCGGTGCGATCGGCCCTATTGCGATCCACTTGCCTGAGAAAATCGAGGACAACGACACTCTCGGAGCCCAATATCCGAAGTGGGATATGTCGCTGATTTTCGCTAAAACCGGCATTCGGCAGCGTCATATCGCCGCTCCGGACGAGTGCGCTTCGGACTTGGGCGTTGCGGCGGCCGAAAAACTGTTCGCCGAGCACAACATCGACCGCAGCACGATCGACTTCCTGCTGTTTTGCACCCAAACGCCCGACTACGTGCTGCCGACCACGGCTTGTTTGATGCAAGAGCGGCTCGGGCTGCCTACCTCGATCGGGGCATTGGACTTTAATCTCGGTTGTTCGGGCTTTGTTTACGGGCTGTCGCTGGCCGACGGGCTGATTCGCGGCGGCATTGCCCGACGGGTGTTGTTGGTGACGGCCGAGACCTATTCAAAATACATTGATCCGACGGATCGTTCGTTGCGGACGATTTTTGGCGATGGGGCGGCGGCCACGTTGGTCGAGGCGTCGGAGGCGCCGTCGCTCGAGTCGTTCGTGTTTGGCACGGACGGTCGTGGGGCGAACACCCTGTTGGTGACCGAGGGCGGTGCGCGTCCCCGATCGGACGCCCTCCAGCCCCGCAAGCGAAAACGTTGGCCCAGCAGCCTTTATATGGACGGGCCCGAGCTGGTGAAGTTCAGCCTGGAGGTGGTGCCGCCATTGGTCGAGCGAGTCTTGGCCGGCGCCCGGTGGACTCACGATCAGGTCGACATGTATCTGATGCACCAGGCGACGCTTTTCATGATTGAGCACCTGCGCGAGCGGCTTTCACTGGATCGTGAACACACGCCTGAGGCGTTGGAGCAGTACGGCAACACGGTGTCGTCCACCATTCCCATCTTGATCCGCGATTTGCGTCAGTCGGGTCGATTGAAGCCAGGCAAGCAGACGATGTTGATCGGGTTTGGCGTCGGGCTTTCGTGGGCCGGGTGTGCGTGGACCGAGACCTGGTCGGCCCGGCAGGTGCAAATGAGCGAAGATGGTCCGGTCGAGCAAGACGTGGGGGTAAAATCGAACGAGGTCGGGGGGGATGCCAAGCAGGCGCCTGGCAAGGAGTGTCTAGAGGCTGCTTGATGAGATTGCGGTTACCCACACCCCCCCCTCGCTGTGAGCTAGTTGAGGCGACCAGCTTGGACTAGTTGTGTCGATTTTGGTTTTCCGGCGGTTTTGTGGGGGGAGTGCCCTTGTCGACCGTCCGGGTTCCGATATACTGTATGGTTTGCCCGGGATCGGGCCGAATCGGATTTTTTTGGTTGGTTGTTTTTCCATTTTAGGGAACCCCATGGCAAGGCGACTTCAAGTCAACAAGGTGAGCAAGCGGCGTGCGAAGGCGAAGGTTCGCACCAAGAAGAAAGATCCGATTTTCGTCGACGGTCAGCGGCCGCGTCCGATGTACGTGGACTACAAGGACGTCGAGTTGTTGAAGAAGCTCACCAACCGGCAGGGCAAGATCATCAGTCGCCGCAAGAGCGGATGCACGGCCGTCAGCCAACACGCCGTGACGAAGGCGATCAAGCGGGCTCGGTTCATGGCGTTGCTGCCTTATATCGGCGAGTAGAGCCGCATAAAGGAAGATGGTCGATCGGCCGGGCATAGTTTTGCTGGCCTGGGTTTGGGCGTGGTGGACGGCCGGCGCGTTTGCCGCCGATCCGCAGCCGCCGTTGCGTTGGGCCGCCGATGCTGAAGGCGGAGCCCCGTATATCTGCAAGTCGCCCAACGACGTCAACACCTACGTCGGATTCGAGGTGGAGATTGCCGCGGCGCTCGAAAAGCAGTTGGGCCGCAAGATCCAATTCGTTCAATACGACTTCAAAAGTCTCACCTCCGGCCTGCAACGCGGCGATTTCGACTTCGCCATGAACGGCGTCGAGATGACGCCCGACCGGATCAAGGCCCTGCGGTTCAGCCGGCCGTATTATATCTACACGCTGCAACTGGTGGCCCGGGCCAACGAGGCGCGGTTCGATTCGTTGGAGAGCTGCAAACGGGTCGGCGCGGTGGTCGGCACCATGGAAGACACCGCCGCGGAGCGGCTTTTGGATCGGCTGGGCATCGCCAAGAAAGTTTACGGCAATCAGGTGGAGCCGTATACCGATCTGTCGTTGGGCCGATTGGACGCCGTGCTGCTGGATCTGCCGATCGCGGCCTACTACGGCAAGCCGAAGCCGGACTTGAAGTACGTCGGGCCGGCCATCGCGCCCGGTTGCTACGGCATCGCGTTCCGCAAGGATCAAGAGTCGTTGGCTCGGCGGTTCGACGCGGCCTTGGATCGACTGGCGGCCGACGGCACGCTGCGCCGCATTTATGAAAAGTGGAACATCTGGAACGAGCATCAAGAGCGGTTGCTCGGCGGCGGCAAGGTCGAGGATTTTGTGTCGGAGTCGGGCCGCCGGTGGAGTTTTGACCGCTACTTTCCGCTGCTGTTACGCGGGGCGGTCGTCACCGTCGAGTTGACGCTGGTGAGCATGGCAGTCGCCATGGTGTTGGGCATGCCGATCGCGTTGGCTCGGCTCTACGGACACGGGGTGTTGCGGACGGCGGCGATCGGCTACGTTGAATTTTTCCGCGGCATCCCGGTCCTGCTGCTGTTGTATTTTCTGTATTACGGATTGCCGGTGATCGCCGAGACCTATCACTTGCCGTTCGGGTTGAGGCTTCCGCCGATGGCGGCGGCGATTTTGGGATTCGGGCTGAACTATGCCGCCTATCAGGCCGAGATTTATCGGGCCGGGCTGGCGTCGATCTCCGTCGGCCAATGGGAAGCGGGCATGTCGCTTGGCATGAGCCGCTTGCACGTGTTTCGGCGGATCATTTTGCCGCAGGCCGTGCGGGTGATTTTGCCGCCGACGACCAACGATCTGGTCGCACTGTTCAAAGACACCAGCATCGTGAGCATCATCGCCGTCGAAGAGTTGACCAAAGAATATCAGATCTTGGCTAAGTCGAGTCTGAAATACATCGAGATCGGACTGGTCACGGCGATGCTGTACCTGATGATGTCGGTGCCGTTGGGATATCTGTCGCGCTATCTCGAAAAACGTTGGGGAAAGGGACACTGAGGCCGTCGCTGCAACGGGCGGTCTTGTCACAAAATCATGCGAGTCGTCATCAACGGCGTGACCAAACGTTTTGGCGATCACCGAGTGCTCGACCGCGTCCATTTGACGGTCGACGGCGGACAAACGGTGGCGCTGATCGGACCGAGCGGCGCCGGCAAATCGACGTTGCTCCGCTCGATCAACGGACTGAATCGTTTCGACGAGGGCGAGATCCACGTTGGCTCGCACACGCTGCTGCCGAATCGAAGCCATCACGGCTGCCCTGTCGCTCGGCAGGTGCGTCGCTTATTCGGCATGATCTTTCAGGATTTTCAACTGTTCCCGCATCTGACAGCGCTGCAAAACATCATGGAAGCGCCGCGCTGCGTGTTGAATCTGTCGAAAGACAAAGCTCGGCGCCGCGCGATGGAGTTGCTCGATCGCGTCGGATTGACCGATCGGGCGACGGCCTATCCGCTGCAGTTGTCGGGCGGTCAGAAGCAACGGGTGGCCATCGCTCGGGCCATGGCGATGTCGCCGCGCGGACTGCTTTGCGACGAAATCACCAGCGCGTTGGACCCGGAACTGAAAAACGAGGTCCTTTCGGTGCTCGAAGACCTAAAACGCGACGGGCTGACGCTCATTCTCGTGACGCACGAAATCGGCTTTGCCCGGCGAGCGGCCGATCGCGTGGTGGTGCTGGCCGACGGAAAAATCATCGAAGACGGCGCGCCGACTCAGGTGCTCGACCATCCTCAAGCCCCTCGAACACAGCAGTTTCTCAGCCAACTGCTGGCGTAAAAGCATTTCGGTTGCACTTCGGGCCGGCGCGGCTATGCTTGCGGTGGTTGTTTTTCGGGTGGCAACGATTTTTCGACGGAAGGACGCGAATGGATTTGGCGGTGCTCGGGGTTCCGATTCGCAATGAAACGCAGTGCGAGGCGATTGCGCGGTTGGAGCCGTCGTTGCAGCGGCGGCCGTCGCCGGCCACGAGCGTGTTTTTCGTCAACGCCCACACGTTGAATCTCGCGGCGGCCGATCCGACGTTTCGGCGGACGCTCTGCAACGCCGATTTCGTGTTCGCCGACGGCACCGGCGTTCGCTGGGCGGCGCGGCTGCAAGGCGTGCGATTAAAGCAAAACATGGTCGGCACGGATTTCGTGCCCACGCTGTTTCGAGAAACCGCCGGCCGTGGGTTTTCGTATTTCTTGTTGGGCGCCGACGCGTCGACCATCGAACGGGCCGCCGATTACGCAAGAAAAACGTTCGACGGTTGGACGCTGGCCGGATTTCATCACGGCTACCTGAACGACGCGGCGTCGCTCGACGAGGCGATCGAGCAGATCAACGCCGCACGGCCCGACGTGTTGCTGGTCGGCATGGGCAATCCGCTCCAGGAGCGATGGATCGAGCGGCATCGGGCGGAGCTGAACGTCGCGGTGTGCCTCGGCATCGGAGGGCTGTTCGACCATTGGGCGAAAAACATCAGCCGTGCGCCGCGATGGCTGCGATGGCTCGGCCACGAATGGTTTTGGCTCCTGTGCCAGCAGCCGCGTCAAAAGGCAGGACGCTATCTGATCGGCAACCCGCTGTTTTTGATCCGCGCCGTCTCGGAGCGTCTTGGTCTGCGGAATTTCAGCCTGCCTTCACGCGGGCCGAGCGATCGAAATGTGGGGCGGGAATGACGTGACGCCGCGGCTCGACCTTCGGGCCAACCGGTCCGTCCCACGACGCATCCCAGCAATGCGACTGCACGCGGTCGAGAATCTGCTCGGCCACGGCCACCGCGTTGCGTCCGGCCGCTCCGTCCACGCGCGGAGTTTTCGACGTCCGAATCGACGAAATGAAGTCCTCCTGCTCGAGGGCCAAGGCGTCGACCGGCTCGAACGACAGTTGCTCTTGCGGTAGATGTTCTTCGGCGAAACGCTGGCGACACGGCTCGATTTCCTCGGGCCGCAGTTGATCGAGATGGAACTCACGGCGGCGCAGCGTCTCGCTCGGATGCACGAGCAACGCGGTTCGTGCGGCGAAATCGACCTGCGCCATCGTCTGGGCCGACCAAATTTGCATTCGGCGGACTGACTCGGGACTGACGCGCGACGCGGACAACGTGGCGACGCAACCGCACTCGAACTCCAGCCGGGCGTTGACCGCATCCTCGTGCCCGCCGACCACCGAAACGCCCAGGGCGTCCACTTTGCGCAATGGACCGCCGACCAGCGACAACACCAGATCGATGTCGTGAATCATCAGGTCGAGTACCGCGCCGACGTCGGTTGACCGGAACGTGAAACCGCTGGTGCGGACGGCCTCAATGTATTTGGGAGCGGACACCTGCGAGGCGACCGCCTCGAACGCCGGATTGAACCGCTCGACGTGGCCAACCTGCAAGACAACGTTGTGCATTCGGGCCAAATCGACCAGGTGGCTGGATTCCGCCACGGTCGGGCAGATCGGTTTTTCGACGAAGGTGTGAACGCCGGCCTCGATGCAGCGGCGCACCACATCGTAGTGCAAACGGGTTGGGGTGGCCACAATGACCGCGTCGAGCTGGTTGAGCACGGCGTCGAAATCGGGCAACGCCGTCGCGCCGCAAGCCTCCGCCACGCGTTGACGGGCGGACGGCACGGGATCCACAATGGCGGTCAGAGCGACATCTTTGCGCGCGGCGAGCTTTTGGGCGTGAAATCCGCCCAAACGTCCGGCGCCAATCACGGCAAATCGAAGCGGAGACATGGAAGGGGATTAGGGATTAGGGATTAGGGATTAGGGATTAGGGATTAGGGACGGACTTCTCTAGCCACGAGTCCCTGATCCCTTTGCGTCACGCGGCTTTGCGACGTTCGCGGCCTCGGCCGTGCATGCCTTCGTGTTGGCCTTGGACGAAACTGAGCAGATGGTTGACTTGCGGCAACAATTGGCCGTTGGCGCGAAGCACTTCCCAGGCGTTTTCCAGCCCGACCTTCGAGCGGTAGAGCAATTTGTGGGCCTCGGCCAAGGCTTGAAGCACCTGCGGCGAGAAATTGTTGCGTTTCAATCCGACGATGTTGATGCAATGCGGCCGGGCCGGGCTGCCTTCGACCAGCATGTAGGGCGGCACGTCGTGACGCACGGCGCTCAGGCCGCCGGTGAAGCTGTAGCCGCCGACCGTGACGAACTGATGGACCGCGACGGCGCCGGAAAACGAGGCATGGTCGTGGACGTGAACGTGGCCGGCCAGCAGCGTGCCGTTGGCGATCGTGATGTTGTTGCCCAGTTGGCAATCGTGCGCCACGTGGGAGCAGGCCATCAGAAAGTTGTGGTCGCCGATTCGCGTGACGCCGTCCTCTTTTTCGGAGGCTCGATTGATCGTCACGCACTCGCGGATGATATTATGGTCGCCGATTTGGACCTTCGTGTCGGCGCCGGTGTAGCTGATGTCCTGCGGCTCGCCGCCGATGACGACGTTCGGATACAGATGGTTGAAGCAGCCGATCGAGACGTCGCCCATCAGAGTCACGTTGTTTTCGAGCCGGGTGCCGCGTCCGATGTGAACCTTGGGTCCGATGATGCAATAGGGGCCGATCTCGACGTCTTCTTCGATCTCGGCTCGGCTGTCGATCATGGCGCTGTCGGCAAAAAAAGTGCCCATGTCCGCGACTCCTTCACGGTGCTGATTGTTCCCGCTCGCGAAGTGCGAGCTAGTTTCCTAGGACCGACTCCAAAATACGCGACGCTTTCTCAAGTTTCGGCCGTGGGAGGCCGGTACATTGGATTCAAAAAACGCTCAGGCGCATCGTTTCCATTCTTCTTGACGCTGCCCTTCCGCGACAATCTCACGGACCAATTCGGCGTTAAGCCGGTGACCACTGCGAAACGCGACGAATCGGCCGACCAGATCGCAACCGGCCAACGCCAGATCGCCGACCATGTCGGACAGCTTGTGTCGGACGCACTCGTCGGGGAATCGCAAGGTGTTGTCGATCGGGCCTTGGGGGCCGAACACCAACAAATCCTTGCACGTGGCCTGCTGGCCGAGCCCTTGTTGTTTCAACGCCTCGGCCTCCGCTTCGAGCATGAACGTACGGCTTGGGGCCAGATTCATGCGGAAGTGACGCGGCGAAAGCGACAATTCGAGCGACTGGCGGCCGATCGGATTACCGGCGCCGAAGTCGAGATCGTAGGAGAGGATCGTTTTGTCCGAGCGGCAGGGCCGCGCCTCGATCCAACTTCGCTCGTTGCCCATGCGAATCGTTCGCGTGATGACTTGACGACGCCGGGGTGAACTTTGTTCGACGACCCCGACCGCCAAAAGGGCGTCGACGAACGGCAAACACGAGCCGTCGCAGCCGGGCATTTCGGGACGATCGACGTGGATTTCGCAATTGTCCACCTCAAGGCCGGACAGTGCGGCCATGATGTGTTCGACCATCTCGACGCTGGCCTCGCCGCAACGGAGCGTTGTGCGAAGCGGCATTTCAAAACGGTTGTGGATCGTTGCGGAGATTCGCGGGCAACCGTCCAAGTCGGTGCGAACAAAGACAATGCCCGAATCGGCCGGAGCGGGCCGAAATTCCACGCGAATGGCTTCGCCACTCCAGTAGCCCACGCCGGAAACCGAGGCGGGGGCGGCGATCGTTTGCTGATTGCGTCGTGAATGCATCTCAAGGGAACCGCAAAAATGGGAAGTGGCGTCGACACGAGTCGGATACGACCGGACACCGTTCGGGTCGGCCGCCGGTTTCGCTGTCGAAAAGAGCCGTTTCGAGTTGACTGTCATCCGTGACCAAGGGTGCGAGAAGAGTTTTTTAGGAGGGGCATCGTCGCGTTGGCCCTCCATGGCCGAACGCCGACGAGCCGAACCCGGATGGAAGGCGGCCATCAGGACGACGACCGCCTCCTCCGCGAGGAACCTCCGTGTTACCTCATGCCGTTGAACGGGACGCCGGGACGGGCCGCTTGGCCCGGATTGATCGCGTTTCGATTCAGCTCTTGCAACACCGCCGGGGTGATGTCCAGTTGCTTCTGATACCAGACGACCGGCTTGTTGATATGGGCTAAAACGCTTTGCGGTTGCTCGGTGTCGACCGGATCGCCGTTGAATCGCAAGACCATGTCGATGCCGTTCTGTCGGGCGTAGTAATCGGTGGCTTGCGAAATTTCCTGGTAGACGGTGTAGTAAATCTTCGCTTCGCGCTGGACGAATTCATTTTTTTGCAGATTGACGCGGACCGCCAGGTCGGCCTGACGCTTGGCAATTTCTTGCTCCATCTGCTTGTAGTCGGGCGTGCCCTTGTGAATCTCTTGCAGGCGCTCGACCAGCTTGTTGATCGTGTCGCGTTCGCCTTTGACCTGAACCTCGGCGCGTTCGACGTCGGCCTTCATCTCCTCCATCATCGCCTTGAATCGGGCGTGATTCTTGAAAATGTAGCTGACGTCCAACAGTGCGACGTTCGGACCGGCCGCAGGGCGATTTTGAGCGGCGACGGGCGATACCAAACCGCACAACGACAAGACGACGGCGAGCGGCGCCGCCCAAGAAAGAGACTTCTTCACTTCAAGCACTCCTTGCTGTTGCGTCGGTCTTCCGTGACTTCAGCGACCAGATTCCATTGGTCGCCCGCAACCGACTTAGTCCTTGAACGCACCGAAAAATAGGTTTCCTGACGTGGCGGTATTCTGCCCGGTATCAGCGTTTTCGTAAATAGCAGATATTTTTATTAGCCGGTGCGTTTTGTAAGTGCTGTTGCGATAAGTGGTTGTGACGAAAAATGGCCGATGGATTTGCACGCAAAAAATGGCGGCGTCGGGCGGCGATTTTTATTTTTTCGGGACTCATGCCAAAAGGCGGAACGCCGCTCGGCTGAGCGTCTTTTGTGGCAAAAGAAAAAAGTGAGCGAAAGCGGGAGGAACAGCGAAGATGGGCGTCAAAAAAGAGCCCCACCCCGCGCGGAATGCGAGGAGTGGGGACTCTTTGGGTTGGTTTCCAAACGGTTCTTCGTCAGAAGGTGAAGATGAAGTCGAAACCTCCAGACAATTGGGTGTTCGAGGACCCATCGTTGAACGGCCGGCCGTTGGGGCCGATCGAGCCGTTGTACCAATCGTAGCGGATTTCAGGCCGCAAGGTGACGTTGGCGTGCGGCTTATAGTTCAGTCCGGCGGTCAACTCGTAGTAGTTGCCGTCGTTGCCGGCGACGACCCGTGCGCCTTGCGGATCTTGGAACCACTCAAACCGGCCGCCGACTCCCCAGCAATCGTTCAATTTGTAGAGCAGGTAGTTCGACAAACCGTACCATTGGGCGTCGGCGTCCCCGATGTTGTAGTTCGTGCCGAGGTCGTGCTGGAGGACGTAGGTGAGCTTGTCGGTTAGCTTCCAGGTGAAAACCAAGCTGTTCATGTAGACGTCGCCGTCGGCGCCGATCGTGCCATCATCGAAAGTGCGGCCCGTGCCGATCCGTCCGGCCGTGGTTGCCCAAGTCAGGCTGGTGCGTTCTGAGAACGTGAACGTCACGCCGCCGAGGAACATCGAGCCGGAGTCGGCGCCTTGCCAACCTTCGTCCCAACCGTTGACCCAGCCGCCGAACACCGTTACGACGTCATTGGCTTTGTAGGTGGCCAACATGCCGGTGTGGGTGAATGGCTCGGCGTAGAACATTTGATAGGAATGCGAATAGAAGAAATTGCCCGTGGCGGGAACCACTTCATAGCCGATCGAGGTGTAAAAACGTCCGCCTTTGATGGTCAAATTGTTGTAGGCGACCTCGACGTAGGCTTGCGGGATCGCGGACCCGTAGTCGCGGCTGCTGTTCCAGCCGTAGTCCCATGTGTGGTCGCCGAAGGCTTGCGTGTAGGGGCCGTCCGTGCCGAACAGATAGTCGACCCGTCCGCCGACGTCCCAGCCGCATCCGTCCGTGTTGGTTTTCCGTTCCAAGAAGCCCCAGAGTTGGTTCATTTTGAACCCGTCGCCGTACTGTTCAAACCCGAGCGGGCCGTTGCGTTGGGCGCCGTACTGATTGCTGAGGATTCCGCCTTCGATCCAACCGCCGGCCGTGATGCCGTGGTTTTTCAGCGAGGCGGGCTGGGGCAGCGTCCAGGGATCGCTCAGCTTGCCGTCGCGGCACCAGCGGCAGGTCGACTCGTCCGACGTGGCGTTCTCGTCCGCCTTCGTTGCGGTGGACGACGAACTTGAGTCCGAGGCCGAGTCCTCATTGGAGCGATAGGAGACCGTTTGATAGGAACGGTTCGCGTCCAACTGTGGCCCGTCCTCTTGGGCCTGACTTGGGAGGGCCGTCCAAAAACCTAAGGATGCAACGATCATGCCTGAGAGAAAACATCGAGCCGTTTTCATACGAATTACTCCACCATGCGGAATTAATAAGAGACAGACAACCAACGCGGTTTGGCACGGTTGTCGCACAAAACGGGCCGCGCATGGCACGATTCGCAGGCCGTCGCAAAGGGGCGACCTTTTCGCTATCGGATGTCGTTGCAACGCGAGATTACGCGAAAGTTGGCAAATTGAGCTCAAACGTTTCAATCGCCACATCGCGATGTTAAACTCTGACGGTCCGGAAAAATAGAACGCGAAGCCGATCCGCGAGATTTTGGAGTCGCGACGGCAGATTCCTCGCAACCGGTGCAGTAAAAGTTTTTGGCGGCTTGAGTGTGTAACAGGAAAAACAAGGTCTCACGCCAAGACGCCAAGCCGCAAAGATGAGGGATGGAAGAATACCGACGTGTCCAAAGATCGCGGTTACTTGACCGATCTCGGTTCTCTTTGCGCCTTAGCGTCTTTGCGTGAGTTTTGTGTGAAATTTGAACCAAATCTTGCCTATCTTGACCGTGAACTTTTGCTACGCTCCTCGCAACCGGGGGGTATTTTTTTCTTCGCACAAGGGGATACAATCGCAGCTTGGGCGGACCCACGGAGAAGGACACCCATGCTGGCGAAACTGAAGACGTTTTCCCTGTTCGGGATCGATGCGCTGCCGGTGGAAGTCGAGATGGCCGTCAAAGAAAGCACGCATCGCGTGAAGCGGGCGATCGTCAATTCGGGCTTTCAGCGGCCGCACAATCGCGTGACGATCAATTTGGCTCCGGCCTGCTCCCAGTTATCACAACGGGAAAAGAGC
>JAJFVC010000016.1 GCA_021372005.1 Planctomycetaceae bacterium
GCGACGCCCACGGAACAAAGAACCAGATCGACGAAGTTGCTGTTGGCCGATGCGGGCCTCGACGTGGATGTTTTGCGGGAAGATTTTGTGGCGGCCGGGGCGCTCGATCGGCATTGCGTCGCCTTGTTGTTGAACAATCCGAACGCGAGCCAGGAGTGTATTGCGGCATTGGATCGGTTCGTGCGGTCGGGCGGAAAGCTCGTGGTTTGCCGCTGGCTGCCCGACCGACTCGGCCCGTTGCTGGGTTTCGGCCCTGCAAACCCCATGTCGCAACCACAGACGGCCAAACTCTCTGAAATCCGCTTCGATCGACTCGATATCGCCGGGTTGCCGACCGCCGTCCGACAGCAACCGTTGTCCGTGGCGACGGTCGACCCGATCGGCCGGAACGCCCAAATCCTTGCCCGATGGTGGAACGACGCCGGGCGGCCGACCCAGCAGCCGGCCGTGTGGCTGAGCGATCGCGGCGCGATGATTTCGCATGTCTTGCGGATGGACGACTCCGCAGGCAACCAACAATTGCTCACATCGCTGTCGGGCCATCTTTGTCCAAAGGTCTGGAACCAAATCGCCCGAACACGGATCGATCGGCTCGGACGGGTTGGACATTGCGAGAATCTCGACGAGATCCTATCGTACCTGCGGCAGACCGGACGCTCGGTGAACGACGTTTCAACGCTCGTCCAACAAGCGAACCGGCAGTTGGAACAAGACAAAACCATGTCGGCCATCGAGACGGCGGACCTCGCCCGCCGTTGCTTGGCGGACGCCTACGTTCGTTCGATCGGCAGTCGGTCGCGCGAAGCTCGGGCCGCATGGAATCATTCCGGCACAGGTGCATTTCCCGGCGATTGGGAGCGGTCGGCGAAATGGTTGTCCAACAACGGCTTCAACATGGTCCTGCCGAATATGCTTTGCGGCGGTGCGGCTCATTACGCCAGCGACGTGCTGCCGCGAAGTGAGACATTTGAACGATACGGCGACCAGCTCAAGTCGTGTTGCCAAGCCGCGAAACGACACGGCCTGGAGGTCCATGTATGGAAAGCCAACTTCCGCGTCGCCGGGCAGACGCCGAAGCCTTGGCGCGACAAGATGCGGACCGCGGGACGCCTGCAAGTGTCCGTCGACGGCCAATCGTACGATTCGCTTTGCCCTTCCGATCCGGAAAATCGAAAGCTGGAGTTGGACTCGATGCTGGAAGTCGTCCAAAAATACCCGGTCGACGGATTGCACTTCGACTACATCCGCTATCCCGACCGCGACCATTGCTATTGCGACGGATGCCGAAAGCGATTTGAAGCGGACAGCGGACGCCCCGTCGCCCATTGGCCGGCGGACTGCTACAACGGCCCGCGTCAGGTCGAATACAACGAGTGGCGATGCCGGCAGATCACCGCATTGGTCGAAGCCGTTAGCCGCGAAGCCCGCCGATTGCGGCCGGGACTGAAAATTTCGGCGGCCGTCTTCGGCGGCTACCCACAGTGCCGCAAAACAGTCGCGCAGGATTGGGTCGCCTGGGTCAAGGCCGGCTACCTCGACTTCATCTGTCCGATGGACTACACCAACAACCTCGCACAATTTCACCGTCTCGTCGCTTCGCAGAAGGAATGGATCGACGATCGCGTGCTGCTGTATCCGGGCATCGGCGTACGATCCTCCGGCAGCCGACTGTCGACGGACCAGGCGGCCGCGCAGATTCGAGAAGCCAGATTGCTGGGAGCGGACGGCTACGTGATTTTCGACTTCAATCGGCGCACCGTCGAAACGATTTTTCCCAGCTTCGGCTTGGGCGCCGGCGCGCAAGCCGCCCGACCGCCGCATCGCGTCCCTTGACCACGGCGATCGCTCAACTGTGCGGAACCTTGCGTTCCTGCCACGTCCAGGCTTTCGACGGAGTGCTCTTGACCAACCGACGCTGAATGAACTCGGCGGTCAACTTGGGCAGATTGAACTTCGGATCGAGCAGCTTTTCGCCCTGGAGTTTCGTATCGCATTTGACGAAGAAGAGCGTTCGTTTTTCGTTCCGTTCGGCGGGCGTCGCGTCCGTCAGCTCAGAACGATGCCGTTCGACCAATCCATGCACGCGTTTGGCTTCGTCGTAGGCCTTGGAGTCTTGTCGACCGACAAAGATCAGCATGGCCACGTCGTCACGAATCGGCGGATAGACGGCGGCCCGGCGAACCGGCAGCCCGCGAAACCCCAATTCCGGAGAGATCAACACCAGGGCCTTGACGAACCGTCCCATCTTGTAGTCGGGCCGCTGCACGGGATTTTCATCCTGGGCGACCGCGTCGGCCATTGCGAAGTTTAAGGCGACCGACGCGCCCATTTCCGCGCCGACCACGCAAAGTTTGTCGAGATTCAACTCACCGGCGTTGTTCCGTTCCCAAAGAAACTTCTTGACGGCCATCATGTCCTGATCGACCATCGCCGCGAATTGGCTCGCCGACATCACGGCGGCGTTGAGCGATTCGCCGCGTCGCCCGTCTTTCCATCGGGTGCTTTGGCCGTGGCCGCGAAGGTCCGGGGCGACCACCGCGCAGCCGGCCGCCTGCAACGTCAACGCCATGTCCTTGAAATCGTTGCGGTTCTTTTTCCAACCATGCAACAACACGACCGGAATCGATTCCTTGCCCTTCGTGCCCGGGTAGTAGGTCAGCGCCAATTCCAGTCCATCGTCCGTATCGACCGTCAGATCCGTCGGCTTTGGAATTTTGGCCGGCGTAGGCTTCTGCGTCGAATTCCGCTCGGCCGCCGCCAGCCCGACGGACACCGAACATAAAAGCGTCGCCAGCACGGTCCACAAACCCAACGAGCCAACAAAGGTCGGTCGACCAATCGCCCCGACGGCTCTGCGACTCTGAAAATCCAATAAGGCCATGATGATCGCCTCCGGACGTCGAATTTCCCCCTATTCCATGTTAGATGAGGGACGGTCGAACGTCAAATTTCACGCAAGCCTGCCGCCACAGTGGGGATCTTGAACGTCCGAAAGCCGCTCGCCACTACGAGGACTTTTCGGAAAGCCAAACCAGTCCTACTTCAACGCAGCGGCGTCCAGCGCCAAGTCGGCATGGGGATCATGCGCATAGAAATGCCGGGCGATTTGATCGGCCAATATGGTGATAAATTCGCGGCGGAACAGCCTCTCGTCGCGATCCGAAGTCGACACACCTCCGCTGGGCGGATACACCGACGGCGGCACGATCTTCTCGAACACCAACTTGCCGTTTTGCTGACAGTCGTAAACCCGAAGCGTGGCGTTGGCCTTGCCCTGATAGAGCGTTTGCCCCTGATAGATGCTAAACTGTTCGAGATCGACGCCCACGACCATGTCGGCCTTCACGCCGCGTCCCACTTCGACGTATTCCTCCCACGAATTTTCGTCGACCCATTTGGCCACTTTGCGTTGTTCGACGACTTCGATTTTCGGCACCTTCTCCTTCAGCAACTTCGCAATCTCTTCCGCCAAGTCGTTCGACACACCAATGTCACGATATTGCAACGACACCAACGGCCGACACACAACGGCCACCTTCTTCCCCTTCAAACCGGCGAAATCGGGATCCACGTCCGTCCCCTTCCATAAGTACATGACCGTCATCAGGCCTGTTCTGCAACCCAGCGACGGCAACAACACGGCCACCACAAGCGTCGACAAGGCAAGCCAGTGTCGAAGGAACGGACGAGTCATCATGTCACCTCAGTGTCCGACGGATCAAAAACCTGGCCTGCAAACGTCCAAAAGGAAACTGCCGACATGGGACGCGGCGTCCCTGCGAAACATCCCTTTCGATTTCATTTGCAGCCCACGGAAGAGGGCACGGAGGATACTCATAACCGAAGAATGCCGCAAGGGCGATTTACGGCTTGAGCTAACCGTGAACGACCGCCCAGCGACCGACCGAGGCCGGGGTTTTCAAAAGCCCGCATCTACCCCAAAATACCGTTTTCCGTCAAACAAACGTTGGCGCTACGACGGCGCGTTGAATTTTCGCTCAGCGTGGTCCCAGTCCACAACGTTCCACCAGGCGGCGATGCTGTCGGCGCGACGGTTTTGGTGTTTCAAATAATAGGCGTGCTCCCAAACGTCCAACACCAGGATCGGTTTTCGGCCGCCCATCCACGGACTGTCGTGACCCGGAGTCGTCTCGATCAGCAGCTTTCCGTCCGGTCCGACGCTGAGCCACGCCCAACCGCTGGCGAAATGCGAGGCGGCCGCGGCGGCGAATTTCTGTTGGAATGCCGCAAAATCGCCAAAGGCCGCGTCGATCGCGCCGGCCAACTTGCCGACCGGACGACCGCCGCCCTTTGGCGTGAGCATCGTAAAAAACATCACATGATTGGCGTCCCCGCCCGCATTGTTGCGGACGGCCGTGCGAACATCCTCCGGCACGCGCGTCAGATCGGACACCAGTTCAACCGAGCTGAGCGACTGCAGCTCCGGATATTTTTCCAACGCGGCGTTGAGCTTGTCTACGTAGGTTTGATGGTGCTTCGTATGGTGAATCTCCATGGTTCGAGCGTCGATGTACGGCTCCAAGGCGTCATAAGCGTAAGGCAATGGGGTGAGCGTGTGCATAACTGGCTCCTTGTGGGCGGAATGAGAGACTGCGGCGTTCGACTGTTGCAACAGGCCGGCCTTCGTCCATGCCGAGGCTACTGCGGCCGTGGTGGCGACCGACTGAATAAAAGTTCGTCGGTTCATCGGACAACCTCCTTATTTACAACAGCATTATACTGGGCGCGTCAACCCCCCGCCGTTCGATGGATACCAAGCGGTCTGCCCCCGGCGCCAAAATGCAGCGAAGAAGATCGACTCTGCCATCGACAAGCGGTAAAAAATCGTCGATCTGTCGTGTCCCTCGCGCCCCCGCCCGGGAATCCGTAAGCGAGCCACGAAGCGATGGCTGCAAACCATTACGACACAACACCTTAAAACAATCGATCAGCCGACTCAATCGACCAGATCGCCATCCTTACACGCAAAAAAACGTTTAGCCACTCTTGCTTATCAGTTCTGTTAGGCTCCCCAAGGCATTCGGGCGTGTAGCCTACGTCCGCTTGAGGCCCTCCCAATACGAATGCAGACGTCGCGGAGAAGGCGAGTGCCACCGAGTTGTAGGCAGGTCGTCAGGAATTTCAAAACTCGCCAGAACGCCTCCCACAGCCGGGAGACATTCAAGGTTGCGATCCGCCCAACGCCGAGAGGGGCCGACGACAGCGCGTCGAAAGCATCGGCCAAGCTGCGACCGTCGGGCCAACGCGGTCGCCGTCTTCGCACGGCTACTGGGACCACTCCGTAGGCGATCGGTCCCAGCGATGCCGCTTCAATTCACGCAAAAGTTTTTTGGATAGTTTCATGTCGCAGGCAGCGATGTTGTCCCGCACGTTGGCTTCTTTCCGCATGCCGGGAATGGTGGTGCTCACGGCCGAATTCGCCAGGATGAAACCGAGGGCCATTTGGGCCATCGTGCGATCTGTCGGGACGAGCGGCTTGAGGCGGTTGGCGCGTTCGACGCTCGGCTTGAGGTTTTCGGGCACGAAGTAGCTGCTCCGCCAGTCACGGTCCGGCCAACGAGAACGTTTGGTGAGCTTGCCGGTGAGCGTGCCTTCGTCCAAAGGCACCCGGGCGATCACGGCGAGGTCCCGCTCCTGGCACAAGGGAAACAACTCGTCGTCCGGCGCCTGTTCAAAAACGTTGTAAATCACCTGCACGGCGTCGACCAGCCCGGTGCGCAGCGTCGAAAGCACGTTCCAGGGCTCCCAGCGATTCACGCTGACGCCGATCGCCCGAACAAGCCCCGCACGCTTAAGATCTTCCACGGCACGCTGCCAACGCTCGTCGTTGGCCCAGGCGTCTTCCCAAACGTGAAACTGCTGCAAGTCGAGACAATCGCGTTTCAGGTTTTTGAGGCTTTTTTCCGTCATCCGGCGAATGTACTCCGGCGGAAACACGTCCATCAAACGAGCGGCGCGTTGCGAGGGCCATTGCTGGTCCTTAGGCGGAATCTTCGTAGCGACGTAAAGATCTTTGTCTCGATGCCGCCGAAGAATTTTGGCGAGCAGCCTCTCACTGCCGTAAGCCAGGGCCGTGTCGAAAAAGTTGCAGCCCAGCTCGATGGAAAGCTCTAAAGAGCGAAGCGACTCGGCATCGTCCGAGTCGATCCATTGGCCGCCCATTCCCCACATGCCATAGCCGATTTCGCTAACCTGCCAACCGGTCCGGCCGAACTTGCGATAGTGCACGGCGATTCTCCTACGCCACGTCGATTTTTCACTCTACGACGAAGGCCGTTTCGAGATCACGAAACGAGGCCACGACAAACGAAAACACAACTTCCGATCCCGTCCCTTGCAGTGAGCTTGGAGACGGTCCGGCGTGTTGACCGATCCATCGTACCATGGCAAGCGTCCGTGTCTATTGCCGGCATGACATTTTTTCGGCTTGCGCGGCATTTTCGTTCGTCGAGGGGATTTGCACGTTGTCTCCGTCAATCGCCGAGCGGTCGGTTCCCCAGGTTGTCAGCAACTACAAAAAATCCGGACCGAAGGACTCAACGTTGCGAGTCCGAGTCGCCATGCCCTTGTTGAACTGCGTTGTTCGCCGCGCACCGACTCGTCTTGTGATACCCCCATGGGTGGTCTATAATGAACCGACTATGGCAACCGTCCCGCCCAACCCGTCGAACCAAGCCGACCGCGAAAAGAGCGCCGTCGCGTTGGCGTCGCTGCTGGCCGCCGTCTTGTTGACCGGCACAAAATTGGGCATCGGCTGGTGGACCAACAGCTTGGGCATTCTGTCGGAAGCCGCTCACTCGGGTCTCGACCTGATGGCCGCCGCCATGACGCTTTGGGCCGTTCGCGTGTCCAGTCGTCCGGCCGATCGCGAGCACAGCTACGGCCACGGAAAGGTTGAAAACCTTTCGGCCCTGTTCGAGACGGTCCTTTTGCTGGTCACATGTTTTTGGATCATTTATGAGGCGATGGACCGGCTGTTCCACGCCGAGGCGGTTCAGGTAAACCCAAACCTTTGGGCTTTTTTGGTCGTCATTCTTTCGATTGTCGTGGACGTTTCGCGTTCGAGGGCACTGAAACGGGCCGCCGACAAGTACGCCAGCCAGGCGCTCGAGGCCGACGCGTTGCATTTTTCGACGGACGTCTGGTCGTCGGCGGTCGTGTTGTTTGGGCTGTGTGCGGTGTGGATTGGCAAACGGTTCGGGATGCCGTGGCTGATGCATGCCGACGCGTTGGCCGCCTTGGGCGTTGCCGTGATCGTCGTGAGCGTCAGTCTGCGGTTGGGCAAGAAGTCAGTCGACGATCTTTTGGACAGCGTGCCGGGCGATCTCCGCGATCGAATCATGGCCGCCGCGCGACAGGTGCCCGGCGTCGAGAACGTCACCCAGCTTCGGTTGCGGCGCAGCGGGCCGGAGTTTTTTGCCGACATCACGCTGGCGGTCGGTCGGGCCGCGGCGTTCGAGCGGGCGCACGACATCTCGCATCAGGTGGAGGGCGCCCTGCATGAAATTCTGCCGGGTGCGGACGTCGTGGTCCACGTCGAGCCGATCGCTCCAGGCGAGGAGGACGTCACCACGGTGGTTCGGCTGCTGGCGGCTCGTCACGGGCTCGGCGCGCATGGGATCCGAATCTACGAGGAAAACCAACAACGGTGGCTTGAGTTGCATTTGGAGGTGAGCGATTCGTTGCTGTTGGACGAAGCCCATCGACAGGCGACGGAGTTCGAGCGGGCGCTGCGCAAAAGTTTGCCGGGCGTCACTCGCATCGTGACCCATCTGGAGCCCGTCGGCGATGCGGCGGCCACCGTCCGAGGCGAACCGACCGGCGCCGCGGAGGTTCGACGGACGATCGACGAGTTTTTGCAAGACTATCCGCTGCGCGTCAAACCGCACGACCTCCGCGTCCAGTGGACCGGCGGCGAGTTGGCCGTCTCATTCCATTGCGAATTGGCCGCCGCGACGGCGATCACCGAGGCCCACGACTTGACCGTTCGGCTCGAAGAATATCTGCGCAGCCGCGTGCCAGGGCTCGGCAGGGTTGTCATCCACGTCGAGCCGGAGAAAATCCGGGCGGACTCAACCTAAAAGCCATCGGGCGATGTTGAAGTAGCACATCAGCGTCACCACGTCGGTCGTAGCCAGCACGACCGGACCGGCGGCCACTTGCGGGTCCAGTTTCAAACGCCGCAACAGGTTGGGCACCATCGCTCCGAGCAGCGCCGCCGCCGCGACGCCCGCCGCGATTCCGCCCAACGTCGAGGCCGCCACCGTGAGTTGCCGCCGCCAGAACAACGCGACCAGCCCGACCACCAATCCGCTGGCGCAGCCGAGCATCAGTCCCACGATCAACTCGCGTCGCAGCCGTCGGACGATCGCCGACCAGGTGGGCAGCGATCCTCGCAAAATCTGCAAACTCAAACTGAGCGACTGGATGCTGACGCTTTCGGCCAACGCCAACACGACGGGAATGAACATCGCCAACGCGACGACCTGATCGAGTTCCGCCTCAAAAACCCCGCTCAAAAAAGCCGCGATCACGCCGCCGGTCACATTGCACATCAACCACGGAAACCGCGAACGAAACGCCGTCCAGGGGTTGCGATGTTTCGCACGCGCCAAATGGACGCCGATCAACTGAAACAAGTCGTCGGTCAACCCGCTGCTCAAGTCGCGCATCTCGTCGGTGTACAGTTCGACGTCAATCGCGCCGACCAATCGCCGTTGACGATCGACGACCGGAAACGCAAGAAACCGGTGCAGCACGAAAAACTCACAAGCGTCTAGCACCGTTGCGTCGTCGGGCAATGCAATCACGTTGCGGATCATGATGTCCGAAAGCCGGCTTTCCGGCGGACTCAGCAGCAACGCCCGAGCTGGGAGCACGCCCACCAAACGCTGCGAGTCGTCCACCACATAAAAATACACAATCCGGGCCGGCGGCGGCGATTGCCGAACCGCGTCGAGGGCCTCGCCAACCGTCCGATCAACCGACAATCGGGCCAGTTGGGTTCGCATGTGCTGCGAAATGGGTTCTTCGAGATTGATCTCCGTGACGGTGTTGGACATGGCAGGCGGACTCTCCAGGGGCGTTTTTCAAACAGAGGGGGGGCACGCGGTTTGAGGCCGCGACGGAACGCGCGCGACAAAGCGGGCAGCTCAACAATTCTAGCATTCGACGCCAACCTCGGAAAGTTCACCACCGGCGGCCGCGCCGTCAGCCGTCCGCCTTGCAAAGATAGTGGATCATTGCGGTCCCGGCGATCGTGATGGATTGGATCTGGAAGCCCGCGCGGGTCAGCAGTCCTTCCATGATCCAATCGAGCGTGCTGAACTCCTTGGCTAGATGGCCGCAAACGCGATCTCGCATCGCCGACGGCATCGCCTCCACGTAAGCGTCAAACTGCCATCGCGGGTCGGACTGTTGCGACGAAAAGACCACGTCGCCCAGCAGAAAGAGCCCGCCGGGCTTCAATGCGCGTCGGACGTTGGCCAACGCCACGGCCTTCCACAGATCGGGCAGGTGGTGGAGCACGGCCATCGAAACGGCCGCGTCGAACGTGGCCGGCGGAACCGCGAACGTCAAAAAGCCCGCGTGGCGAAACGCGACGTCGATCGACTGTTTTGACCGAGCCTTCTGTTCCGCGTATTGCAACATCTTCTCCGAGACGTCGACGGCCGTGACCTGCAACCCCGCCTGCGCCGCCGCGATGGCAAAATGTCCTGTGCCGGTCCCGATCTCCAGCAGCCGGGCCCCGCGGGCCAGCGCGAGACGGTCGAGAATCGCCGCGTCTTCGGCGGCCAAATCGCGGAATTTTCCCATCCACGTCTCGTAGCCTTCGACCACGGCCGCGTCGGCGAAATCGGTGTTGATCTGCTGAAACTCGTCACGTTGCCAAACGGGTCGCTCGGACATGATGCAACAGTCCTTAGACAGAACAAAAAGGGCCCGACCTTCACAGAGAAAGGCCGGGCCTGGGGGGGGGAACACGTATGCGTTTCTGGGACCGCGGTGGATCGGCTCATGCCGCGGTGAATCCTGTGTACCGTCGCTGAGGATCGGCTTCCGTGCCCCCGTTCAATCGACGATCAATTCGCTGAGGCTCATCTAGCGGGTTGCGTTGTTTGAAACTCGCTATGAATGGTTATCGCCACGCCGCGAGAAAAATTACTAAAAATTTTCGTTCGCGGTCAGAAGCGTCAGATCGAGCACGCTCGGCACAATGTGTCGGCGACGGAACAAACCGAAGAACTTGCCTCAACGGCGGAAGCTCAACCCCGGATCGTTCGGATTGTCGCCCGGCAGTTTGAAGTTGAAGCCGCCGTCGGCCAGCGACGTCACCTGCCCGACCATCACCGGCGAGCCGTTTTGCTTGAGGATCAGCAGGCCGTCGGCCACGGTGTACGCCCCGGCGAATTTTCGCGTTTTGCCTTGCTGGTCGAACTGCCAAACGTACTGGCCGTCCTTGCCAAGCTCGAGCGCAATGGTCGCGCCGTCCGCCCGCGTGGCCTTCCACTTCCCGAGCAGGCTTGTCGGATCGACTGGTTTTTCCGGTTTCGCAGGCTTTGCAGGTTTGGGTGGTTCGGTCGACGCCGGCGACAACATCGCGGCCAATTGGCTCGACAACGTGTCCTTCGGGTCCAAGTGGGCCGCCGATTGGAACTGCCGGGCCGCGGCTTCGTTGTGGCCGCAAACCATGTACTGATAGCCCAACAAAAACCGTGCGGCCGCCTGGTTCGGGTTGGCCGTGACGTACTGCTCCAACGCCCGGAGCTGATCGGTGTAAACATTCACGTCCGAATAGAGACCGCTGAGCGTGGTCCAATCCCAGCCGGGCCCGGTCGACAGCACGGCATAGATCGCGCCGGCCGCCTCCGTATAATGCTGCAGGGCAAATAGCGCCAGTCCGCGGAACTCATGGGCGACGCGATTGTCCGGCTGTACGGCGATGGCGTTGTTGCATTGCCGCAGGGCCCCGGCAAAATCATTTTGTTGAAAGGCGTCGCGGGCTCCGTCCAGCAGCGCGCCGACCTGATCGTCGGCGGTTGTCTGGTCGGTCGGCGCCTCTTCGGTGTCGTTGGTCGAGGCTAGCGCGATCGGCTGCGAATAGTCCATCGTCGTTCCGTCGACGACCACCGGGCCGCCGCCATACGGATTGACATAGGGCCAGTAGCCCCAGCCCCACGGCGTCGTATCGAACAGCGCCCCGGCCGCGAAACCGGTGGCCCACCAACCGGCCGGCCAATCATTCCACGGATGGTTCCAGTGGTTGTTCCAAGGGCCGTGATACCAAGAGGGATTCGGTCCCGGGTGCGGACCGGGGCCCCACGGATGCGGTCCGGATCCGGGATGCGGCGTGACGGCCGAATGACCGCCGCCGTTCCAATGACTGTACTGCGGCTGAAAATGGTTTTCGTTGAATCGAGGCTCATTGAACGACGGCGAATGATACTCGCCATGGTAGCCGCCGAAGGACCCGCCATGGAACTCGCCGCCGTGATAGCCGCCAAACGAGCCGCCGCCAAAGGAACCGCCGCCGTGGAATCCGCCGCCACCGCCGTGAAACCCACCGCCTCCGCCGCCGCGACCTTGCGACGTTTCGGCAAAGGCAACCGTCATGGCGATGGCCAACAGTCCCGTTCCGATTTTGATTCCAAGGGCCTTCATTGTGCGTCTCCCGTTGAATGGTGGTGTTCGCTCGGCACGGATTGGCCGGGCTGGGGCGGTTTTCGCACGATCACGATCGGCTTGGCCTCGGGCGACACCCGATCGCCAACCACCCGGTCGCGGCTCTGCCAGGTCATGCGGTCTTTGGTCACTTGCGTCAGCACGTTCGTGGCCGAGGCCGTCTCGCCGTCGCGACGGACGCCGGTCATTTTAACGAGCCAGCGGTTGCCGTCCCGGGTCCAAACGCCCTCGGCCGCGCCGCCGTCCGAATCAAAGGTCCATGAACGGATTTTCTTGATCGACGGATCCCAACCGATCCGGTGCGTTCCGGTCATGGCGGGCCGTCCGGCGACTTGAATTTGAAACTCGCCCAAGATCGCGTGGCCGTCGGCCGCCCAGCGATACGTCGTGAAAACCGCCGCCTGCGGACTTTCGTTGACCCATTGGCCGATCAACCATGCCAACGATTTGAGTTCCTCCTGGTCCGAAGTCTCCGAAGGCGGAAGATCCCGGGCGCTGGCCATTTGCCAACGGCCGTCTTGCTGGACGTACACGACCGTGTAGCGATTCCGCTCGCCTTGCTGGCCCGGCTGACGCACCAACGTCGATTCGCCGTCTTCGATGGCCACCGTCGGCGCGATGGTGCGGATCGACTGCACCGCCACGTGAACCTGCAATTTCGGTTGAGCCTCGAAAATAGCCGCGAACGTTTGTTCAAGGTTCTTTTGTCCTTGGACCACACGGCCCTCGGCGTTGACCAATTCACCGTCGGCGGTGAACAACGCCGCCACGGCTTTTGCGTCATGACGATTTGAGGCCCGCTCAAAGGCCGTCGAGATTTCGCGGATCGCGTCATTGTTTGGATCCGCGGCGGCCGACGCGCCGATCGCCGTCAGGATCGCCGTCCAGTAGACGGCCGATAGGGTCAGGTGTCGCATCGAAGCCCCCATGAACTGGCTGGGAGTGGAAATGGGAAAGCAAAACGTACAAAGAATTGTACGACGTGAAACCGTGCGGCGCGACGGCCCTATCGTCGGCAAATCCGGCACCATCGCGCGCCCGGCCGGATCATCGGCCGCTTCGACGCCCCAACTGCCGCTTGACCCGGGCGAGCCACTCGGCCGACGGCAGTCCATAGGGGCGGAATTTTTCGGTGTTGCCTTGGGTTTCGTCGTAAAGCAACGCGCGATGGACGCCCAGCCGACTCGCCTCGGGCGTGTCCATCAGACTGCTCGAGTCATTGGCGTTCATCTGGAACAGCACTCGCATCTCGAAATCGCGCAGGTTCTGCCGGTCCAACATCCGGCCGGCGTTGCTGAACGTGTCGCACCAAACCAACGTGTGAACGCCGACCGCGGGCCCATCGCGCAAAATCGATGAAAACTGCTTGGAGGGCGTCGGCTTGTCATCGGACGAGAACCCGAAATCGTCTTCCTTCTTCAAATCGCGGAACCGGCTTAAATTGTAGACGAACAAGAAGATCGGCGGGGCGTCTTCGCGGCCCTCGTTGCGGCGAGCCGCCACCTCGTCGGCAATTTTTGCGATCGCCTCGGACGATTCCCGCACGCCGCAAATCGTCGTCGACTGCGGAACGGCCGCGGCCAAGCGGTTCCAAAAACCGACCTCGGGAGCGTCGGCCCGGAGGCCGTCGAAAACGTAAAACTGCGGCCCGGTCGCCGCGTCGCCCTTAGCGGAATTCTTCGCGCGGGGATCGAGCTGGGCGGCCAGACTCACCAAACAAGAGGCCAGCACGCCGAGGGCCGCCTCCTCGCGGTGGCCGACCATCAACAGATTGCTCCCGTCCTGACGCGCGAACGCCGCATTGGTCGGCTCCTTGATCGCCACCGCCGAGCCCAGCCATGCCGCAAGCGTCGGCGACGATTCCGGCCAGCTCGGCGCGTCGAGCAATTCCTTGAGCTGCGGATTATCGTTCAGATCGGCCAGCACGTTGCCTTCAAACACGATCGGCGGCGGCGTCTGGCAGCCCTTTTGCACCGCAAGCTCGTGGATCCGGTGCAGATAGTCGTCTCGATCGCCGTCGGACAGCCAGACGATCTGGAACGGATGGTTGCCTTCGTACAGGCCGTTGGCGTCGTTGTAGATCGCCTCGCCGGGCCGGCTCAACAACCGTGCGGCCGTATTGTCCTCGCTCAAGATCAGGTGGGCGTCGGCCTCGCTGCATTGCAGGGCGATGCGGACCGCCATCTGGCCGATCGTGCTGCGAGCTAAGGTGTACGCCCCGCCCAGGGTCTGCGATCCCAACAGCACGTGGATCCCGAAAGCGCGGCCTTGACGCACCAGCCGGTCCAACAGCAGCGACGACTCCTGGCCGATCCGATCGTCCTCGGTGAACAGCTCTTGAAACTCGTCAATAATCAGCAGAATGCGCGGCATCGTGGCGGCCGGTTGCGACGCGCGATATCCCTTGAGGTCTTGCACGCCGAGCCGTCGGAACAGATCGCCGCGGGTGCGCAATTCCGCGTCGAGCCGTTGAAGAACGCTCAGCCCGAATTCCCGCTCGCTTTCGATCGCCACGACGCGGGCGTGCGGCAACTCGTTGCGCGCGTAGGCCTTGAACTCGACGCCTTTTTTGAAGTCGACCAGATAGAGTTGCACCTCGTCGGGGCTATAGCGCAACGCGAGATTGGTGATTAACACGTGCAGCAGCGTCGATTTGCCCGAGCCGGTCTTGCCCGAAATCAACACGTGTTGCGACGTGCCGGCGCCCAGGTCGAGGTGTTGCAGCTTCATCGCGCCGGCGCGGCCCAACGGCACGTCGAGGCCCGCGCGACTGTCGGAGGTCCACCAGTCGGCCGGCTCGGGAATGATGCACGAAAACGGAACCTCAACCCGCCCGCTGTCCTTGGCGGCCGTGCCCACCGCCTGCAAAATTTCCTTGAATCGCTCGGGCTGAGGCGGCGCGTCCACGTCGATCGTCAACGGACCGAACTCGGCGTGCGAGGTCTCAAAACGCCCGTCGGTCCAACGCAACGTCAAGGCGTCGGCCTCCAGATCGGACAGTTGGAACTTCGCCAGCGTGGGCAGCTTGGTGTCGACGCTCATCAGTACAAACACGCCGCATCGAGCCCCGCTGGCCGCAATGCTTTTGATCCGATGCAGCGCCGCTTCGGAAAAGTTCGTCGGAAAGTTCGCCACCACCAGCACCCGATACGGCTCGGCCATCTCGCCGGCCGACGCGTTGTACTCCTCGATCGAATGAAACTCCTGGCGCAAATACACCTGGATGACGTCTTCCATGTGTTTGGTCAGGTCGGCCAACTGCTGTTCGATGTGGGCCTGATCGGTCCAGATGCGACTGGCGACCAGTTGCTCGTCGAAATCGGCCAGGTGCATGAAAACCGAAAAATTGTCGCCCAAACCGACGGGGTCGAAGATCGTGAATCGCACCTTGCTCGGCGGCAAGGCGGTCAACATCCGCAGCATCGCCGACTGCATCGCCTCGACGGCGCGAGCCCGGCCCGGCCCCTCGGCCTTCAAAATCAACGACGAGCGACGCGGATAGGGCAGCAGCGCCGGCAGCGAAAAATCCGTCCGCGCGGGCCGCAACCGTTCGTCCTCCGGCACGCCGTGCTTCACCTCCGACAGTCGAATGCGGCTGGAGCCGAACGGAATGATCGCCGGAATCGTCGACGACAACGTCCACCGGTTCCAGTCGTCGCCGCTCCAATCGGGAAAGGCGTTTTGGCAAGTCTCGCCGAGACGCGCGATCGAATCGTTGAAGGCGGCCATGCCGGAGCGCCACCGCTCGGCCATTTCGTTCCACTCGCGCTCGAATCGCAGACGACTTTCTTCCATCGCCTCGTCGTGATGCGAGCGAATCCGCTGCGACTGATCGCGATAATGCTCCTCGATCTGCTGCAACTTCGGCGGGTAGTGGCGGTCGATTTCCGGCACGACCCGATCGCGCCATGCGACCAACTCGGCCATTCGTTTCGGAAAGGTCTGATCGGCCCGCTCCAGATCGACCTGCTTGCGGTGTTCGATTCGAGCCATCGCCGTGGCGTGGACTTCATCGGCTTTCACGGTCGCGCTTTTATGCCGCGCGAGAATCGACGCGTCCAATCGTTGACACTCGGATTTCGCGGCTTCGAGCACGCCCGGATGCGTCAATCCGGCCTCGAGCAACGTGCGTCGAAGGGCCAAGTAGCCGGCCACGGAGTTGCGTTTGGCGATATGATAGATCCACACGCCGGCCACCAGCCCAACCAACGCGGCGGCGCCGACGCTCACCGCGGCCCAGTGCCAGTTGTTCCAGCCCAACACGGCGACCGACGGCCCGGCCGCCACGAGCCACAACAACAGCAAGATGCCGAAAAAATGCCAGCTTTGAAACAATTTCGGCAAAAACTGCTTCGAGAGCGCGCGGAATTGCATTTGCGCCTGCTCGAGCGCGTGACAGAACCGCCGGCCGGGGTGCCGTTCCAAGATCACGCTGATCGGCTGCGCGTCGGGCGGGAACTCGTTCCAGTGACCGCGGCGCTGCAACAGTTCGACGGCCTGCCGATGCAAATCCTCCAACTGCCGCCATCGGTCGTCCAATGCGGCCACAATATCCTTCAGCGGCAGATTCAAGCCGCCGCGCGCCGCGTCCGACGCCTCGATGGCCACCCAATGGGCGTCCTGCAACGCCTGCTCGGCGGCCTGCTGATCGGCGGCGAATCGAGCCAGCACGCTCTCGCGGACCTTTGCGTATTCCTTCTCCAACGCGCCGTGTTCCGCTTCGAATTTCTGAATCGCCGCGTTCCGCTTTTCCTGGAACTCGGCCTCCGTGGCGGCCTTCTCGGTCCGATAGTGCTCGTCGAGACGCCCTTGAGTTTCCTGACACTCGCGTTCGATCACCTCGTTGCGAGCCTCGAAACCGCGTCGCAATTCTTCCTCGGCGCCGGCGCGGTCGGCGACCAAGCGGCACAGATCGGACAGCAATCGGCGGGGCGTTTCCGGCGTGGGCGTTTCGCTCATGACGTCCTCATTCGTCTCCGCATTGCCGCTCGGCGGCGGCTACGGCGTCGGCCAATCGGATTACGGCCTCGCGCATGTTTCGCACGTTGGGGTCGACCGAGGCCAAGTGCATGGTTTGAAAATCGCGGCGCGCGGCGTCGGTCCACTGCTGGTCGACCGACGCGAGGGTCGTATGCAGCGTCTTCAACGCCAGTTCGAGTTTCGCAACCCCACCGCCGATGTCCGCAGGTTTCATGATGGCTTCGTCTCCTCGGCGTTCGGCGTGTTGGGGACCGGCTCCGCGTTGTCGACGTTCTTGTTCGGCTCCGGCAGTCCGGGCGTCGCCAGCGACACATAGCTTTCCAACGACCGGCTCATGCGATCCAACGCCGCCACGGCCGCCGGCAAATCCGTGTCCAACCAGTTGTCGAATCGGGTGCGGTTCTGCTGGAACTCGTCGGCCGCCCGATCCAACGCGTTGGCCCAATGCTGCACCGCGCGGACTTTTTGCTCGGCGATCTCGACACGGCGTTTTGCGCGAGCCAGCGCCCGCTCCTCATCAATGCAGCTTGGATCGCGGCCGGCGACTTTTCGGGAAGTTTTGGCCTGCTGCAATTGGAGCTTGGCCTGGGAAACGGCCTCCGAACTTCGCCGCAACTCTTGGGTCCAGTGGTCTTTCCGGTCGTGATGAATCCACTCCAACACGCGCCGCAGCGCCACCGCGACGTCCTCGACCGCCATAGACGCATCGTCGCGAAAACGCTGCAGCGCGACCGACAGCGTATCGAGCGCGTCGATCGATGTGACCCGAGCGGCTCGTCCCATGGCATTCATCTCTTATCGTTGCTGCAAATACTCTTCAATAATCTCCGCTTTCCGAAGCAGATAGGGAATGTGGTGGTCGATCGTCTCGATCAGCCGGCCGAGCACCTGGATCTGCTGCTGAAATTCTTCGGCGAACTTTTTTTGCTCCTGGTCGCGCCAACTGCGTTCGAGCGAGGCCAACTGCCCGTTCAACGACGCAGTGCGCTCCTGCATGTCGGTGTTGAACTTCTTGAGGCTCTGTGCGAAACGCCGCAGCTCTTCGGGATCGACAATGGCTTGAGGCATGGCGGTAGCGGCCGGAAAGTCGCCGTGAATGGTCTTTTTGGGGCCGCTGGCCATCGGCCAACGGCCGCTTAGGGGGTTACGCTCTCGACAAATACGTTCCCGTCCGGGTGTCCACTTTGATGCGTTCGCCTTCGGCCAAGTACTCGGGCACTTGGACGACCAACCCGGTCTCCAGCGTGGCCGGCTTGGTCCTCGCAGTGGCCGACGCGCCTTTGATGCCCGGATCGCATTGCGTGACGGTCAGCTCGACGGTCAACGGCAGTTGAATGCCCACGCACTGGTCGTTATAAATCAGGGCCTGCACGCCTTCGAGGTTTTCGGTCAGGTAGGGCGTCTCTTCGGCCAGGTCGGCGCACGGAAGCGAATACTGCTCGTAGTTGCCATCGTCGAGAAAATGGACTTCGTTGGGGTCCGAATACATGAACTTGACGGGCCGCTTCTGGAAATCGGCCTCGGCCAACGATTCGCCGCCGCGCAGAGTGATGTCGACCTTTTGCTTCGTGATAAGGTTTCTAGCCCGATACTTGTAGAACGTCGCCGCGCCGCGAGCCGAAGGGCTTTGCACGTTGATCGACTCGATCGCGCACGGCGAACCCTGATAGTTGAGAATGTGTCCTCGTTTGATGTCCTTTGCAAGCATCTCCAAAACCTTTCACAATTCACAAAAGTTAAAAAACCGCGCCGCCATCGCAGGACGACGCAGGTCGAGTTTCCGTCTCTCTAGTCCTCGGTCACGAAAGTTCCAGCCTGGGGATCGACGGCCACGCCGCCGGTCAGTTGAGCCAGCGCGCCCAGGACCATCAACAGCGCGCTGGGGTCCAGCATGCCGCCTTCCTCGTCGTCCGCGTCCTCGGGCATTTGCTCGAAATGCAGGACGTCGAGCCGCCCGTCGTACTTCTTGATTTGTTCCCAAGGGACCGGCGGTGCGACGTCCGCTCCGGCCTTTTTCAGGTCGGCGACCAGCGCATCGGCCTGGTCCTGCACCTCGTCCTCGTCGGCACAGCAAATGTCCATCGCCGCGTAATCGTCGGGCGAAAGCAGGGTGAGCGAATCGAGCCGCCCCTGTTCGTCGGCGCTCTGGTTGGTCAGTTGGAATCGCTTGTTGAGCGACGAAAGCGTGCGAACCACGTCGTCCAGTTTCGGGCGTTTGTGCGCGTCGTAGAGTACGAAATACGTCTCGCGCCAACGATATCGGCTGTCTTCAAACATCGACATGATCAACTCGCCGGAAAACGTGTTTTCTTGAATTTCCGCAACGGCCGGAAGCCGACAAATGCCTATCGCCTCAACTCTTGCCGCCCAATTCCTGCGAGCGCCGCGCGGCGGCTTCGACCGCGGCCATCAACGCCGCTCGGACGCCGCCCGACTCCATGGCCAACACGCCGGCGATCGTCGTCCCGCCGGGACTGGTGACGCGATCTTTCAGCACGGCCGGGTGCTCGCCCGTCTGAAGCACCATCGCCGCGGAGCCCGAAACCGTTTTGGCGGCCAGTTGGGTCGCAATCGCGCGGGGCAACCCCATGCGAACGCCGCCGTCGCTGAGGGCCTCGATCATCAGATAGACAAACGCCGGCCCCGAGCCGGACAGGCCGGTCACCGCGTCGAGCTGCCGCTCGTCGACTTGCCAGGCGGACCCCAACGCGCCGAGCATTCGGCCGACCAGCGCGCCGTCGTCGGCCGTGGCGTGTTCGCCCAAGCTGTAGGCGCACGCGCCCTCGCCGATCAGACATGGAGTGTTCGGCATGACGCGAACCAGTCGATGGCCCGACCCAAGCCACTCGACCAACGTGGCCAACCGAACGCCGGCCGCGATCGAGATAATCAACGGCTTCGAGGTCAGACGGTCTCGCAGGCCGATCGCCGCGGCGGCCAGATGTTGTGGCTTGACGGCCAACACCAACACGTCGCTCTGGGACGCCACCTCGGCGTTGTCGGCGGTGGTTCGAGCGGCCACCGTGTTTTCAAATCGTTGCCGGGCCGTGGCGTCGACGTCCGAAGCCACGATTCGGTCGGGCGTCGTCAATTTCGCCTTGATCAATCCGTTGGCCAGCGCCGTGGCCATCTGTCCGGCGCCGATCAGTCCAATTCGCTGTTCCAACATGGTTTGCCTCAGAAAAAACGCGAACGCCGCCCCGCCGTCATGCTACGACAAAGCCGTCCGACGCACAATGGTGCACACCCCCCAACGGGCAGGGCTGTTTTCTTCTCCGGTTCAACACCCTTGGCGTATACCTCAAGGGTCCTTCTGGCAAATGTACCCTATTTGTTGGCCCTAAGCGCGGCACTTATGAAATCCAAGTCCGTTAAACTCGTCCTATTTCATGCAATCTATCTTTTTTGTGAACGTGTCGTCGACGTTGACCGAGGTGGTCTGTGCAAAACGACCTACCCAGCCCGATCACATGAGATCGACCAGCACGGTGTTTTGCAGGTCCATTCCGTGACGGGTGAGCCGCAGCGAGCCGGCGTGCCATTCCAACAGCCCGTCGTGGATCGGCTTGTCCAGCTTTTCGCCAAACGCCTGACGGAGACTCATGCCGTGCCTGCGCGTGAAATCCGTGTCCTGAACGCCTCGCATCATGCGCAGACCGAGCATCACACTCTCGAACCGCGCCTCTTCCGGAGAAATCGGCTCGCTCGTCGGCGGCTGTTGGGCCAAATAGGCGTCGAGCGACGACGAATTCCACGTTCGACACTCTCCCCAGAAGCTATGCGCCGCGCAGCCGAACCCCAGATAAGGCACGCGGGTCCAGCAGCCAAGATTGTGCCGACAACAAAACCCCTCGCGGGCGAAATTGCTGATCTCGTATTGTTGGAAGCCCTGTTGTTCGAGCATCTGCCTCGCAAGCTCGTACATTTCGCGCTCGACAGCCTCGTCGGGCAGGGCTAGCGTCCCGGCGGCGATCTGGTTGCCGATCGGAGTGCCCTCCTCGACCGTCAGGCTGTAACAAGAAAGATGCTCGGGCCGAAGGGCCATCGCGGCCTCCAGCGTTTCACGCCACTCCGAAAGACTTTGCGACGGCACGCCGAACATCAAATCCACGTTGAGATTTTCAAAGCCCGACTGCCGCGAGATTTCGACCGAGGCGATCACCTCCGTCCAATCGTGGATCCTGCCGAGCAACTGTAACAACCGCGACGGGGCGGCCTGCGCGCCCAACGACAATCGGTTGACGCCCGCGGTGCGCAACGCCCGGGCAAACGGTTGGGTGAGCGTGCCGGGGTTGCCTTCGCAGGTGATTTCAGCGTCGGAGCGGATCGCAAAGGCGTCGGCCAGCGCGTCGAGAAGGCGAGCGGCCTGAGATGCGCTGAGAAGCGAAGGCGTGCCCCCGCCCAAAAAAATCGTGTCCACCGCCGGATGGCCGGTCTGCCGGCCGCGACGAGCGATTTCCTGAACGACCGCGTCGACATAGCGCGGAAGGTCGGTCTCGCGTCCGGCGTAGGAGGCAAAGTCGCAATACGCGCACTTGCGGACGCAAAACGGCACGTGGACGTAAAGCCCGATCGGCAGCGCATTCGAAGACATCTCGGCGGTCTCTCTGGAGGACGGACCCTTGAGCCCTCAGTATCAAAGGTCCGCGGGCAAAACGCAAGACCGTCGCCCCGTTTCAGCATTTTTTGAGGCGTTGCCTCACAACACATTGAAGCACAAAGCGAACCCCCACGCGCCGAGAATCGGTATGCCAAAAACAAGAATGGCCAGCAGCGACGCTCCCACCAGTAGGAAGAGCGCCGGCGACAGCGGCGGCGGTTCCGTTTGTGCCGCAACGTTGCGCGACAGTGCGCACTGCACGGCAAGGATGCCCAACGCCAAACACAGACACGTTACGGGATCGCCAATCATTCCGGCTGCCGAATATCTAAGGGCTATCAACCAGCCGCACGAGTCAAATCCGTTCATGATCCTCCAAATCGTCGCGCCCTCACAAATCAGTATCCACAGGGCGATTGCCGCCGTTGGCCACAAAAAGAGACGCCGCTCGTGATAGTAGCGATATTCGCAACGACGCCAATCAATGCACTTCGACGCGGCGGCGTCCCTCGGCGTCGACCAACGTCGACCGACCGCGCCGACCAAGAGCAATGCGAGCGCCGCGGCCGCCATGATCTCGTGCAGATTGGGCGTGGGAATGCGAGAAGCCAGGGCGGGCGTCATGTCGGGCACCTCGACCAGTGCAATTTTCCGGGAGAACATGCCCGTCATGACGAGGCTGGCGACCAATGCCGCGGCGGCGACGATTCGCCACCCAAGTCCGCGAGGCCATCGCCAAGCCAAAAAACGAACCAGCAGGAGACTCACCAGGACCGAAGCGGCGCCGGCCGTCGTCACGTCAAAAAAATGCAGGATGCGCCCTGTGTCGCAGGCGGCCAGCGACTCAGATGAAAACTGAAGCGGCTGGGCCATTTCGATGCCTGCAATCGTTATATGCACCAGCGCAGGAATCAAGAGACGATCTCGCAAGAGGACGGCCAAGAGAACACAGGCAAGAGCGCCCACCAGCAATTCGCCGAGCCACGCCCATCTGCGACGCTCCGTGGTTTGGATCAAGCAGGGGTTGCTGCCGATCGCCACCAGGATGGCCATCAGCAAAACGGCGATGTCGAGTGCGGCGAAACCGAACGGAACGAAATCACGCGCGACGTTGGACGCCAGCACCTTCCAAAGGACCAACCATCGCACCAAGAAATAGGCGAACATCAGCGCCACGACGACGAGACGCCACACGATGGCGAATCGCCATCCCCAGCGCTCCTGAGACGTTAGGGCGGTTTGACCGGCGAAACCGCGTCGAAGGTCGCCGATCTGCGCGACGAGCCCAAGGATAACCGCCACGGAAATCGCCGCCAGCGGGCCACTTGGCCAGCCGCGATCGACGATCCCCCAAAAGACGCCGAAGACGACGCATGTGGCCAGAACCCATGCGTCACGAACGGAGAGCCAACCCATGGGACGAAGAGCCGACGTCGAAGCCATCATCGCGACGCCCTCCAAAGATGGCTTCATTATACCCCCGGTCGTACTGCGCAGCAAGCGGAAGTTGGCAAGAAAGGTGGGCCCATCCGAAAGCTCCGCGAATCGACCGGCCCAACCGTGTTTTGCTCGGCCGGTCAGTTTCGATCGGCGGCCAGCACCGCGATGAAGGCCTTTTGCGGGATCTGCACCTGGCCGATCTGCTTCATCTTGGCCTTGCCCTTTTTTTGCTTCTCGAGTAGCTTTTTCTTGCGGCTTACGTCGCCACCGTAGCACTTGGCCGTGACGTCCTTGCGATAGGCCTGAATTGTCGAACGTGCGATGATCGTGCCGCCGATCGCCCCTTGGATCGGAATTTTGAACTGATGCCGCGGAATCGCTTCGGCAAGCTGTTCGCAGTAGTGCAGCGCCCGGGCTCGCGCTTTCTCGCGATGGACCAAATACGAAAGCGCGTCGACCGGCTCGCCGTTCACCAAGATGTCGACCTTCACGATGTCGGTCTCTCGGTACTCGATCGGCACGTAGTCGAACGACCCGTAGCCCCGCGTGATGGTTTTCAGCTTGCCGTAGAAATCGAAAAGCACCTCGGACAACGGCATTTCGCTGACCACTTCGACTCGGCCCACCGACAGATAGTTCATCTTCTGGCTTTCCGAGCGATATTCGCGGCACAGCTCCATGACCGCGCCGACGTATTCCTCGGGCGTGTAGATCGACGCCCGGATGTACGGCTCGCTCACTGAGCCGATCTTCGCCGGGTCGGACCACTGGCACGGATTGTCGACGTCGATCGTCTCGCCGTCTTTCATCGACACGTGATATCGGACCGACGGGGCCGAAATCACGAGCCCGATGTCAAACTCCCGCTGCAAACGCTCTTGCACCACGTCGAGGTGAAGCAGTCCCAAAAATCCGCAGCGATAGCCGAACCCCAGCGCCGCCGAGCTGTCTTTTTCGTAGGTCAGCGAGGCGTCGTTCAGCGCCAGCTTGTCCATCGCCTTGCTGAGCTCTTTGTATTCGTCGGCGTTCATCGGATAGATGGACGAAAAGACGACCTGTTTCGCTTTTTTGTAGCCGGGGATCGGCGCGGTCGCTTGACGCTCGACATGGGTGATCGTGTCGCCCACTTCGATGTCCTGCACGCTCTTGATGCCCGCGATGATGTAGCCCACCTCGCCGGCGCTGAGTTGCTCCTTCGGCACGAGCTTCAACTGGTTGTAGCCCAACTCTTCGACGGTGAAGTCGCAGCCTTTGTGCATGCAGTGGATCGCGTCGTTCGTCTTGAGCGTGCCCTCCATGACGCGGCACTGAAGAATCACCCCGCGATATTGGTCGAAATGGGCGTCGAAGATCAGCACCTTCAACGGGGCATTCGGATCGCCGGTGGGCGGCGGCAATTTTTCGACGATCCCCTCCAGCACCTTTTCGATTCCCAGGCCGGTCTTCGCCGAAACGGGAATGGCCTCGAACGGGTCCAGCCCCAACTCCGCGTCGATCTCCTCGCGCACCCGATCGACGTCCGCCGCCGGCAGGTCGATCTTGTTGATCACCGGCAGGAGCCGCAGATTGTAGTCCATCGCCAGATAGAGATTGGCGATCGTTTGGGCCTCGACCCCCTGCGTCGCGTCGACGATGATCAACGCGCCGTCGCAGGCCATCAGCGAACGCCTCACCTCGTGCGAAAAATCGACGTGCCCGGGCGTGTCGATCAGATTGAGTTGATACTCCTGACCGTCCTTCGCTCGATAGCTCAACGTGATCGAGTTGCTCTTGATCGTGATGCCTCGTTCGCGTTCGATGTCCATCGCATCGAGCAGTTGATCGTGGAACTCGCGCTGCGAGACGCCGCCGCAGGCCTGGATCAATCGATCGGCCAAGGTCGACTTACCGTGGTCAATATGGGCGATAATGCAAAAATTGCGAAGATGTTTCATAACACGACAAAAGCGTTCAACCAACGAAAGTTTTTTACGACCCTGGCCCGTCGGCGATTTTTCTGGGATCGACTCGTGGCTAACGCGTTCAAAACGCGCAACCCGGCGCGATCCGTCGGACGGCCTCCGAACCCATCAATTGTAACCCAAGAGGCCAACCCTGGGTAGGGAGGAAAACGGCCGTTGCCGCGTGTTCGGACAGCTTGACCCACTCGAGTCGGTCTGTTACGTTCAAAGGTTTCCTTATTATCGAATTTGAGCCGTTTTTTCGAGCGAACCGACATGACACACGAAGTTACGTTGATCACGGGCGACGGCGTTGGTCCCGAACTGGCCGAGGCGGCCCGCCGCTGCGTCGACGCCACCGGCGCGGCGATCCATTGGGACGTCCAAGAAGCGGGCATCGACGTTATGGCCCAATGCGGCACCCCGCTGCCCGAGGCCACGATGGAAAGCATCCGCCGCACCCGATGCGCGCTGAAGGCCCCGATCACCACGCCGGTCGGCACCGGGTTCCGCAGCATCAACGTTCACTTGCGTCAGGAATTGGGCCTGTTCGCCTGCATCCGGCCGTGCAAATATTACCCAGGCGTCCGGACGTTTTTCAGCGATCGCAAGGTCGATCTGGTCCTGGTCCGCGAAAACACCGAAGACCTGTACGCCGGCATCGAGTTCGAGGCGGGCCAGCCGGTCACGGGCGAACTGTTCGACTACATCAATAAAATTTCGCCCCAGCGGCGGATTCGCTCGGGCCGCGACGAAACCGGCATCTCGATCAAGCCGATCAGCGTCTCGGGCACGGAGCGGATCGTTCGCTGCGCGTTCGAGTACGCTCGGCAAAACGGTCGCCGCAAGGTGACGGCCGTCCACAAGGCGAACATCATGAAGCACACGGATGGGCTGTTCCTGGCCACGGCCCGGCGCATCGCCGAACAGTTTTCGGACATCGAGTTCGAGGACCGCATCGTCGACAATATGTGCATGCAGTTGGTCCAGAAGCCCGAACTGTACGACGTGCTGGTGTTGCCGAACCTTTACGGCGACATCCTCAGCGATCTGGCGGCCGGATTGGTCGGCGGCTTGGGCGTCGCGCCCGGTGCGAACCTTGGTCCCGAAGGCGCGGTGTTCGAGGCCACGCACGGCAGCGCGCCGAAGTACAAGGGCCAAAACAAGGTGAACCCAACGGCGCTGATCCTGTCGGCCGTGCTGATGCTTCGCCACTTGAACGAGACTGAGGCGGCCGATCGGCTTGAGCGGGCCACGGCGGCGGTGATTGCCGAGGGCCGCGACGTGACGTACGACATGAAGGCCGACCGCAACGACCCGACGGCTGTGGGCACACAAGAGATGGCCACGGCTATTTGCCGAAAACTGCGATAAAACGGTTTCGAGACGCTGGTCGTGGCCGAAAAAATCGCGTAGTTCCGCGATCAATCCAGGTTCGGCTCTTTCGTATGCCAATCGGTGGCGCGTTGAAACATCGCGGCCCCGCGCAGCAGACATTCTTCGGCCAGCGGCGGCGCCTGCAATTGCAGCCCGATTGGCAGCCCTTCGGAGCTGAAGCCGCACGGGATCGACATGCCGGCGATGCCCGCCAGATTGGCGCTCACTGTGTAAAGATCGAACAGATACATCGCCAACGGGTCGTCGATTCGCTCGCCCAACTTGAACGCCGGCGTGGGCGTGACCGGTCCGACCAGCAAATCGACCTGGCCGAACGCCCGATCGAAATCCTGCCGGATCAGCCGCCGCACTTGAAGCGCTTTTTTATAGTAGGCGTCGTAGTAACCGGCGCTCAGGGCGTAGGTGCCCAACATGATGCGGCGCTTCACTTCATCGCCGAACCCTTCCGAGCGGCTGTGGCAATACATGTCGACCAACGGCGAGGAGCCGGCGTGATACGAGCCCGTCTTGGCCGCCGCCTCCGCTCGCTCCTCTTTTCGTTCGCTCCGATAGCCGAAATGGACGCCGTCGTAGCGGGCCAAATTGCTCGACGCCTCGCACGGGGCGATGATGTAGTAGGTGGCCACGGCATACTTGGCGTGCGGCATCGACACCTCGTGGACCGTCGCGCCCAACGATTGATAGACGCGAATCGCCTCGCGCACCGCGCGATCGACTTCTGGGTCGAGCCCCTCGCCAAAATGTTCGCGGACGACGCCCAACCGCAGACCGTTCAACGACTGCGAAATCGATTGCGTGTAACGCGGCACGGCTTGATCGATCGACGTGGAGTCTTTCGGATCGTGGCCGGCGATCACCTCCAGCAGCAACGCACAGTCCTCGGCCGTTTGGCCCATCGGTCCGATCTGGTCGAGACTGCTGGCGAACGCAACCAGTCCGAACCGGCTGACGCGGCCGTACGTGGGTTTCAGACCGGTGACGCCGCACAGCGCGGCGGGACATCGGATCGAACCGCCGGTGTCGGAGCCGACGGCCAACGGGGCCATGCGCGCCGCCACCGCCGCCGCCGAGCCGCCGCTGCTTCCGCCGGGCACCCGCGACGGATCCCATGGGTTGCGCGTCGGGAAAAAGGCCGAATTCTCATTCGACCCGCCCATGGCGAACTCGTCCATGTTGGTCCGCCCGATCAACACGGCGTCGGCCGCCTTCAACTTGGCCACCACCGTGGCGTCATAGGGCGATCGAAAATGTTCCAACATCCGCGAGGCGCAGGTGGTCGGCTCGCCCGCGGTACAAAGCAGATCTTTGACGGCCACCGGCAGTCCGGCCAGCAGTCCGAGCGGCTCGCCCGCCTTGCGACGACGGTCGATCGCCTCGGCTTGGACCAAAGCGGCCGACGGGTCAACCCGCAAAAACGCCTGAACGTTCGGGTCGCGCTGCTTGATGCGGTCCAGATACTCCTGCGTGACGTCGACCGAGGTCGCCTTGCCCGCGGTCAACTGCCGAACCCACTGCATCGCACTGAAGCTGCTCATTGATCGGCTTTTTCGATTCGGCTGAAGATCGACGGGGGCTTACTCTCCCAAGACGGCGGGCACGCGATAACACTCGTCATCCCGATGCGGGGCGTTGGCCAGCGCCGCCTCACGATCCAAACTCGACTGGACCGCGTCGGCGCGAAATACGTTGGCAAAGTCCAGTGCATGCGCCATCGGCTCGACTTGCTCGGTGTCCAACTCGGACAACTGATCGACGTAGCCCAGAATATCGCCCAACTGGCTGGTCATCCGGTCGAGCTCCTCGTCGGACAGCGACAACCGAGCCAGCAGCGAAACTTTTTCGACTTCCGCGCGAGAAATGGACATAGAAACGGCCAGAGGTCAGTGGCCAGGAGAGCAACAAAGTCGCAATGTGCTAACCGTGATCCCAATCGTTTGGTCACTGACCACTGGCCGCTAGCCACTGACCACTCGGTTACTTCGCTTCCGCCGCCTTGGGCAGCTTGAACGGTTTCTGATACACGCGCTTGGCCACGGCGCCGCTGCGAATGCACTGAGTGCAGACCCGCATGGTGGTCCGACCGCCGTTGGGCATCGTCACATGGACTTGTTGCAGATTCGGCCGAAACTTGCGGCGACTAATGCCGGTGACCTTGGTGCCAACCCCACCGAGGTACTTCGCTTTACCACGATGGGTTATCTGATTGCCCAAGGCGGGTTTCTTTCCACAGATTTCACATTGCTTGGCCATACCAAAGGCTCTCCAAAATGCGCAATTCCACCGGCACAAAACGAAACCCTCAATATATCGTCTTCCACGAGGGTTGCAAGGGGAGTTTTTTGATTGGTCGTGGGGGGCGTTCGACACGGTCCAGGGTAAAACCAGCCAGAGAGATCCTAGGGCAGCCGCAGGCGAGAAACGTTGTCTGGCCGCAAGACCGGACAAAGAGGCCGCTCCAGAAGAAACACAAACGAGCGCACAGCGCCGGCCGAAAACCGGCGCCGCTCCCGCACGCCACAAACCACCCTACCGCAGGATGCAGCCCCGCCACGTCAAGAGGGCTTCCGAGATGCGCTGAAAAACCAGACCCTATGCCACAGACACCATGTGTAGAAAAGAGACATTAGTTCTTCCGCGTCCCTCTAAAAATTTTCCCCCCCCCTTCGAGTCACCCGTCGGCGACCTGCCGCGGATACCCGTGAAATTCCTCCGCAATCTTCTTGAGTCGTTCATCCGCATGCAAGAAGAAACGCAGTAGGCCCGGGCACAGATAGTTCAGGCCTGGCTCGCCCTCCGGCGACCGTACAAACCGGTTGCGCGGACACTCGCCCCAGCAGGCAAAAAGAAATTCACACTCCCGGCAATATTCCGGAAGCGTGTCGGTCTTAGCAAAGCCGAACCGCACCTGGCGGCCGGAAAAGACCATGTCCACCAGCGGTTGTTCCAGAAGGTTTCCAAGCCGATACTCTGGATAGACGAAATGGTCGCAGCTATAGAGCTGGCTGTCACGTTCGAGCAGCAGGGCCTTGCCGCAAAACTCTTGGAAGACGCAAATCTGCGCGGGACGTCCCATCCAAACTGCTGCACACGACTCAAAGAGATTGACGAAATACTTGCCCAGGTCCCGTTGATGCCACTCATCGAAAACCTTGCAAAGAAATGCTCCGTAATCGTCCGGATCGACGCTCCAGTCCGTTACGATCGAATCGGGCGTTCCTGGCTTGGCGCGATGCGTGCCTACCAGAGGCAAGTTATTTTTGTCCCACAGCCCCGGTGCAACCGTCGCAAACCCTCGCGGCTCCACAAGCGGGATAAATTGCATGATCCTGGGACCGACTTCGCGCGAGAGGAAACGATAGACGTCCAGCGGCCGCTTGGCGTTTAACCGATGGACAACGGTTAGCGTATTGAAATCTACTCGATGCTTCTTAAGCAATTTTGCGGCGGCGAACACACGATCGAAGGTCGGCTGCCCTCCCTTGGCGACGCGATAGGCGTCATGTAGTTTCCTCGGACCATCGATACTGAGACCAACCAAGAAGCGGTTCTCTCGCAAAAAACGGCACCACTCGTCATCCAGCAGAAGGCCATTGGTCTGGAGGCTATTGAGAAATCGCCTGTTGGGCGGACAATGTCGCCTCTGCATGTCCACAACTTTGCGGAAGAACTCAACCCCCAGCAGGGTCGGTTCGCCGCCCTGCCACTCGAATTCGACCTCCGGAGCGTCATTGCCCGAGATGTAGTCGACGATGAACTTTTCTAGAATCGGGTCGGATATGGGCTCATGTCCCGTAAGGCCAAGCAGGCGTTCCTTGCTGAGGTAATAACAATAGACGCAGTCGAGATTGCAGGCCGGACCGATCGGCTTGGCCATCACGTTGAACCGACGTTGGCCCTTAACGATTGGCACGACCCGCAGAGGAGTGTCGCCGTCCGCAGCTTCGTTTGGTGGTGCCATGAAATGTTCCATCGAGGACGGTTGTTTTTTTCAGCGTCCCGAATTTTCTAGAGCGATCGTCGCATGGGTCCGAAGTGCGATTGACTATTTGCCGAACTCGATCTCGCTTGGCCGTCAATCCAATCGCTCATCTTGTCCGACCGTGCGGCCGCCCATGTGGCGGACGAATACAACGACGCTACTCGCTCATCTTATTGTTGCGTTGGGAGGCTTCAAGCTTTTGGACGTCCTCGGGCGAAAGTTTCGGCCTGTCCACCTTGATCGTCAGCTTGTTCAGCTTTGCGGTCAGCGCGAACGGCGGTTGGTAGTCCGCGTCGTTCACGCCGGTCAGCGTGTCGGAACCGATGTCGAAGCTCTCGTCCCATTGCAGAATCATCGGGAGCGTGTGCGGCATGGCAATGGTTTGGACCGCCTTGCCGTCCACCTTGAGCGTGCCGACGCCGGACCGGCCGAGGCCGCTCATGTTGTTAAAGGCGAGCGTGCCCAGCCCCAGGCCGTCATACTTGAAATCGAACTCCAGCGTATGCTTGCCGGGCGCGAGCGCATCCGGACCTTCCCATTTCACACGTTTGAGGTCGAGCAGGTTCCAAAGGAATACGGGCTTGCCCTTGAGCAGATAGAATCCGTAGCCGGCAAATCGTCCGCCGGAAGTTACGATCATGCCTTCCGCGCCGCCCTCGGGGACCGTGATGTCCGCAGTGAATGTGTAAGAAGCGTCGAGGATCATCGGAGAATCGCCCTGCGGCAGACCGACCATCGGTCTGGTGTAGACGAACTTCGTGCGGCCGGCGGTAATGTTCGGACGCGGGGCCACGATGCGAGCCGCTACCGAAGCGTCCAGCGGGAAGACCTGATACTTCTTCGCTTCCTCGATGAACATCTTTTTCATTTCCTTCACCTTGTCCGGCAGCTCGTCGGCGAGGTTTCGGGACTGACTGAAGTCCTTGTTCAAGTCGTAGAGCTCGAGGACCTGGTTGTTGAGCGGGTCGGGATTGGCGGCGCCGAAGGCCTCCCACGGCGCGCGGTTCACCTGAGTGCTTAGCAGCCATCCATCGTGATACAAAGCCCACTGGCCCATCATTTCAAAATACTGGGTTTTGTGACGAGACGGTTCCCCGGCGTTTTTGGCATCGAACGTATAAGCGAAGCTGGTGCCTTCGAGGGGCGCCTGCTGGATGCCATCCACGATCTCGGGGGCGGGAATACCACAGACTTCAAGAAGAGTGGGGACGACGTCGATGACGTGGCAGAATTGATCGCGGAGCGCGCCCTGATCCTTGATGTGGCCGGGCCAGGAAATCGCCATGCACTGACGGATGCCTCCGAGCTTCGAGGCGTTCTGCTTGAACCAGGTGAAGGGCGTGTCAAAGGCCCAAGACCAGCCCGCCGACATGTGATTGTAGGTCTGCTCGGTGCCCCAGACGTCATACCACTTCATCTGCTCCGCAACCGGCACGGCGACGCCGTTGAAGAACGCAACTTCGTTGGGCGTGCCGAGCGGGCCGCCTTCGGCGCTGGTGCCGTTGTCGCCGTTGATGTAGATGATGAGCGTGTCGTCCAACTTGCCCATGTCCTCGATGGCCTGAATGACACGGCCGATCTCGTAGTCGTTGTACGCCTCATAGGCGGCAAAAACCTCTACCTGCCGGATATAGAGTTTCTTCTCTTCGGGCGTGCAATCGTCCCAATTTTTGATGACCTTCGTCGGCCAGGGCTCGAGTTGGGTGTCCTGCGGAATCACGCCGAGTCTCTTCTGGTTCTCGAAAATGCGCTCGCGCAACTTGTTCCAGCCGTCGTCGAAAAGGTGCATGTTGTGGATCTTGTCCACCCATTCCTTCGTCGGATGATGCGGTGCGTGTGTGGCGCCGGGAACATAATAGCAGAAGAACGGTTTGTCCGGCTGAATCTGGTTGATTCGATTGAGGTACTCGATGGCGTCATCCGCCATGCCGGTGATGAGGTTCCAACCTGGCTTGCCTTCGAAAGGATAGATCTGCGTGGTGTTGCGGAACAGGTTCGGCTGCCACTGATTTGCGTCGCCGCCGACGAACCCGTAAAAGTACTCAAACCCCTGCCCGATGGGCCAATTGTCGAACGGTCCGACCTGGCTAGCGCAAAACGCCGGCACGTTGTGGTCCTTTCCGAACCATGACGTCGCGTAACCGTTGTCCAATAGGATGCGGCCAATGGTGGCTTTGTCCTTGGCGATGATGCTGTTGTAGCCTGGGAAGCCGGTGGATTGCTCCGAGATCACGCCGAAGCCGGCGGAATGATGATTGCGCCCGGTGATCAACGCGGCGCGCGTCGGCGAACAGAGCGCGGTGGAGTGAATGTTATTGTAACGCAAACCGGCTGTCGCAATCCGATCCATCGTTGGCGTCGGAATGACGCCGCCGAACGTGCTAGGCACACCGAAGCCGGAGTCATCCGTCATGATGAGCAGAATGTTTGGCGCCTTTTTGGGCGGTACGACGCGCGGCGCCCACCACGGCTTGGATTCCATCGCGTTTTCATGAATGACTCCGCCAAACTTCGCATCAGGCGGCGGGAGTTGGTTTCCACGGATGGTCGTGGTGGCGTCCGGAGCGCCTGGCGTCCCGGAAATCTCCTGGCCAATGCCGGGGACGGCCGCCGTCGTCATAGCAATCGCCGCACCGCATAGCCTATAGCGTTTTGCGCGTTTCATAAGTCGCTCCTGCCATTTTCTTGCCGACTTGTGGGGGCTTGGACGCGATTTATCTTATTCCATACTTGGTGTCCGAAGCAATCATCCCCCCCTCGACAGACTGGTCAACATCAAGCCTGCGCTTGATCGAAATGCCCCCCGTTCTGTTGTGTCTTTGTTAATTGTGGGTGACTTTGCCGTTTGTACGGCCTCCCAAACCGCCAAGACACCGACCGCGACCGGAATCGTCTTGATCGGATTATTCGATCTTTCCGATAAATCCGTTAGAAACTGTTCTTCCGTAGACACTCGCCACCGGCCAGGTTGGTGTCTTCTTGTGATGGTCAGAGGTCGCATGCCGCGCCCGCTTTTCACGCTTATGATCGATGTCCTATTGGGGTCGACTTCCATGAAAAGTCGTCGTTATTTCACTGCGGTAGTGGTCGCTGTTCTTTTGAGTGGGCATGCTCAAATGACAAGAGGACAAGGATATGGCACCGACTCACAAAACGTGCTGACGCCGGCGTCGGGCGGCATGGCGGGAGTCAGCCTTGCCGAGCCGCAAGATGTGCCTGCGGCGATTTTTGGCAATCCCGCTTCCCTGACGCAATTCCACGGGACTCAATTTACACTTGGGGGCGGCTGGGTCGAGGGTTATCCGACCGTCACCAACAACGGCTCTCTGAACGGCGGCGTCCCCTTCGACGTCACGTCGCGGACGCAAGGTTTTGCCGTCCCAGAAATCGGTGTGATTCAAGATCTTCGGCCCGCCGGCATACCGGGCGCCTTCGGTTTGGGCTTTGGCGGCCTAAGCGGTTTGGGCGCCGAGTATCGCGGTCGAACTCCGAATGGCGGCCTCCTCAACAACGTCAGCAACGAATACATGGTTCTCGGAGTCAACGCCGCGATGGGCATCAATCTGACCGACCAATTCTCGGCAGGCGCTGCGATAACGCTTGGCAACGGTTTTGAGCAACTTGGCTTCACCGGCCCCTTGGTCAGCAGCGCCATGGTGAACGCCTACGCGTTGCGAGGAACCTTTGGGCTGGATTATGCGTTGAATTCCTACAATACCGTTGGCGTCTTCTACCAGACCCGAATGAACTTCACGTTTCCCGACGCCGTTCGCTTCGGCGACACCTACTACGATCTTTCCATATCTCAGCCTGAAACGGTCGGACTGGGTTGGAGCAATCACAGTCTAATGGACGGCAATCTGCTGCTTGCCGCCGACATCTACTACAAGCTCTGGGAGAACGCGCCGCTCTGGGAGGACGTCTACGTCAACCAGTGGGTGTTCGCCGTAGGCGCTCAACTGACCCAGGGCAAGATGAAATATCGTCTTGGCTACGCCTACAACACCAATCCGATCAATCACTCCGTAGGCAGCAACCTCGCCGGATTCCCGGTAGGCCAGGACGCCGTCCAATTGTTCCAGGCGGCAAGCACGGCCACCATCAATCAACATCGGCTCACGGCCGGCGTCGGTCGGCAGGGATTCCTGATCCCAACGCTCGACCTCGACTTGTTCGCCGGCGGTCTTTTCCACGCTTGCGACGAGTTCGGCAACTCCCAAGCCTCGGTGGCCGTCTATTACGTTGGCATGGGGCTCACTTGGCGTTACGGCGATTGCTCTGAACAAGTCCAATAGCGCAATGGTTCCCGTCGTTGCATTTCAGCACGTCCAAGAACGCGCTCAAACTGCTCGCCGGAGCGACCACCTTCAGGCCCGACGGTTCTCTCGAATCGAGCGTTGGCCGCCGCACAATCGGCGGAAGGTTGGATACTTCCCGGTCATGGCGGCTTCGGAAACGTCGACCAGACTTTCGACGTACGCCCCAACTTTGGTTCAATGGGAAGGGGGTTAGCCAACCGCAAACTCGAGCGGCGTCCGCCCGCCCCGAGTCCCCTAAATGAACGACGCCCGGGCCTGACGGACGAACTCTCGCACTCGTTCGGGCGATTTTACGGTCCTCGACGTCTCGACGCCTGTGATCACGTCGACCGCAAAGGGCAAAACCCGTTCGACGGCGTTGCGAACGTTTTCCGGCGTCAAACCTCCGGCAAGCATCATCGGCGTCGACAACGCCTGTCGGATCTCGGATGCGATCTGCCAATCGACGCTCAGCCCCGTACCCGCCGGCATGCGGTCCGTCCGCGCATCGACCAGAACGCCGGCGACGCCCGTGTCCTGGATGCCCAGCGCGGCCTTCACCGGGTCGGAGATTTCGCCGCAGGCTTTTTGGGTGGCCACGTCGATCCGCAACGCCCGAATCAGGCCGATTCCCAGAGAGGCCAACTTTCGGACGATCGTCGCCGTTTCAGACAGGGTGTTGTCCGTATGTAATTGGATCAAGTGGGGCGAGAGCTGTCGCGCCAAGGCCACCACGCGGTCGGGATCACCGCCGGTGACCACGGCGCGAGCCACCATCGGCGGAACGAGCCGAAGCAGCTCGTGCGCCCGCTCCCGCGAGAGGTTCCATGGCACGTCGACCGGGTATTCGACGACGAATCCTACGCAGTCCGCGCCCGCCTCCGCGCACAACCGCACTTGCTCCTCGCTGGTGTTGCCGCAGATTTTGACTCGGATCATGTCGCCGTCTCTCCCTCCCGATCAAAAAAAACGCCCGGCGCGGCCACTCGCTAATCGGATGCGGCGGCTGTCAATCGTCGAACGCCCTCGGCCACGTCGCGGCTCCGCAGGATCGACGTGCCCACCAGGACGCCGAGCGCCCCGGCCGAAATCGCCGCGCGAACTTCCTCGGGCGACGAAATCGAGCTTTCGCTAAGGACGCGGACTCCCGGCGGAACCATGCGGAGCAATCGAACCGTGTTGGCGACCGTACCGTCGTCGATTTCGAGTTGTCGAATGTCGCGGTTGTTGATCCCCAAAAGATCGAGATCCAAACCGATGGCTTTGCGCAGTTCCGTTTCGTCGTGCACTTCGACGAGCGTTTCCAACCCGCAGCGACGGGCCTCTTCGTGCAACTCGACGAGCGTCGGCCAGTCGAGCGCCGCCGCCATCAACAACAAACACGAAGCACCGTGCTGCTTGGAGGCCCGCACTCCTTCGCGGTCCGTCACGAAATCCTTGCGCAGCACCGGCAGCGAAACGGCCGAAGCCACGGCCCGCAGCAACGCGAGGCTGCCGCCGAAATGCTCTCGCTCGGTGACCACGGAAAGGCAAGTCGCTCCGGCCTGCTCCATGCTGCGGGCCAACACGACCGGGTCTCTTCCGGCGAGCAGATCGCCCTCTTTGGGGCTTTGAACCTTGATCTCGGAGATCAACGGGATTCGGCCCGCGGCGCGCGCCGCCTCCAAAGCCGCCGTGAACGTTCGGGATCGCATCTCGGTATTCATTGGGGCGCCGATGCAATCCGGTTCGATTCTGCGATCAACTCGTCCAGCTTTTTCTTGGCCGAACCGTTGTCGATCAATTCCGCCGCGAGCCCGACGCCCTCGCGAAGCCGGTCGACCTTGCCGCCGACCAACAACGCGGCCGCTGCGTTGGCGAGCACCATGTCGCGACGCGCGCCTTGCTCCCGGCCGGTCAAAATCGCCGTCAGAATGTTCGCGTTGTCTTGCGGACTGCCGCCGGTCAGTTCCTCGTAGGTGTATCTCGGCAATCCGAGATCGCCGGGCATAACTTCGTATTTCTTCGCCCAGCCTTCTTTGACTTCCGCGATCGAAGTTTTGCCGATGACCGAAATTTCGTCCAAACCGTCCAACCCGTGGACGACCAGGGCGTGATCGAACTTGAGCTCCACGAGGATGTCGGCGACCATGGCCACCAGTTCCGGCTTGTAGACGCCCAAAACGTGGCGGTTGGCGCCGGCGGGATTAATCAACGGACCGATGATCGTATAGAAAATGGTTTTGATGCCCAGCGCCATTTCGGCTGGAAGCACCTTGAGCATCACAGGATGGAAATTGGGGGCGTACAGAAAACCGATCCCCGCCGTTTCAATGAGCTTTTCCGCCTGTTTGGGGCTCAAGTCGATCGCCACGCCCAATTTTTCAAGCACATCGGCGCTGCCGGACGACGACGCCAGCGATCGGCTGCCGTGTTTGGCGACCGGAATGCCCGACGCGGCGGCGACCATCGCCACGGCCGTCGAACAGTTGAACGTCGTGCGTCCGCCACCGGTGCCGCAGGTGTCGATCAGCGCGCCGTCGACCTTCGGGGCAATCTGCTCGCAATTGGCGCGCATCGCCCGGGCGATCGAGGCGACTTCGCGGGTGGTCGGCCCCTTCATCAACAGGGCGACCAGAAAGCCCGCGATCTGAACGTCCGTAATTTCTCCCTTCCGAATGCCGCCGATGATTCGGAAGATCTCCTCTTCCGGCAATTGTTCGCCGACGGTCAGTTTTCGCAAAGCCGCTTGAATCATGATCGAGAGTCTCGCCGGGTCACATGGGGAATTTGTAGTTGCGAAACGCCATGAGCGTCTTGGTTTGGCTCACGTCGTCGAGGGACTGAAGTTTCTCGGTGACGATTTCCGCCAGCCGTTCATACTCTTCGCACTGGACGATGGTCACCAGGTCGTAATCGCCGGCGACCGAGTAGACGTCGACCACTTCATCCATCATGGCCAACTGTTTCGCCACGACCGGCACCTTGCCTCGTTCGACATTCATCAACACCAAAGCTCGGATCATCCCGGCGACCCTCCTAAAAAGACACGGACAACCGCAAAGGACGCAAACCGCATCGCGCCGGACCTTTTTCTTCCGGCAAGAACCGATGATTCTACCTTCGCCAAGGAATCGCAACAATCGCCTACCCCCTCTGGAGGGAGTATCGTCCGCTATTTGCCAGAGCGATTTTGGCCTCTTGGCCCGTTGGCGTTCCAAGCGGGCTGAAAAACTTGACGCCGCTTTCTTGTCAAGATACTCTGAATGGGACGACGACCATCCGATCGTCGACCTTCCCCGTTGGACCGCTCCGACGGCGTCCTGCTGCGTCGTGATGTCCCCCGCCCCCAAACGCGAAGAGTCCGTCATGAGAACAATCCTCGCCATGCTGGTCGTCGTAGGCTTGGCCGCCGGCGGCGTCTATTATTATCTTGGCCATTTCCGCGGCGACGCGCGGACCGATTTTCGTACGGAGACGATCCGACGCGGCGATCTGTTGTCGACCATCAGCGCCTCGGGCACCTTGGAGCCGGAAGAAGTGGTCGACGTCGGCGCCCAGGTGGTCGGACGCATCAAACAGCTCGGCCTCGATCCCGACGACCCGAAACAAAAGAAAACCGTCGACTACGGCTCCACGGTCCACGAAGGCATGGTGTTGGCGATGATTGACGACGCCACCTATCGGGCCGAATTGCGCCAGGTCCAAGCGCAGCTCGAACGCTCGAAAGCCGATCTGCTGCAACTGATGGCGAAGCTCGAGCAGACCAAGCAAGAGTGGAAAAGGGCCGAGGTGTTGCGGCCCAAAAACGCCATCTCCGACACGGACTTCGATCTGGCCGTAGCCAACTACAAGTCGGCCGAAGCCAACGTGGCCGTCGGTCAATCGGTGATCCGGCAAAACGAAGCCGCGTTGGAGCTCGCCCAGGCCAATGTGAACTACACGGTCATCAAATCGCCGGTCGACGGCAAAATCATCGACCGCCGGGTCAACATCGGACAGACGGTCGTCTCGTCGTTGAACGCGCCCAGCTTGTTTCTGATCGCCAAGGATCTGCGCCGCATGCAGATTTGGGCATCGGTCAACGAAGCGGACATCGGCCGGATCCGCGTCGACATGCCGGTTTCGTTCACGGTCGACGCGTTTCCGGGCAAAACGTTTCGCGGCCACGTAAGCCAGATTCGTTTGAACGCCACAATGGTCCAGAACGTCGTCACGTACACCGTGGTCGTCGCGGTCGACAATTCTGAAAATCGGTTGCTGCCTTACATGACGGCCAACCTTCAGTTTGAAGTCGAACGGCGCAAAGACGTCTTGCTCGCGTCAAACATGGCGTTGCGATGGAAACCGAAGCCCGAACAAATCGCCGCCGACGTCGCGTCGACCGCATCGACGAAGAACCGTCCGAAGACCGACCAAGAATCGGCAAAACGCCCGGACGACGCGGGACGCCTGTGGGTGGAGGATGACGGAGGAGTCCACCCGATCGACGTCGTCCTCGGACTGACCGACGGGCAAAAAACGGAGATTTCGGGGCCGAACGTGAAGGAAGGGTTGGAAATCGTGCTCGGCGAGCAACTGAAAGACACATCCAACGATACGCCGACCAATCCGTTCGTCCCGCAATTGCGACGCAGCCGCAGCCGACCCCATTAATTTTCCGAGGTCGGCTCGAATCGGGCCTCAAACTCGGCAAACGTTCGCGGACCGTGTTGACGTTGTTTGCGGCGCGCCTGCCACAACGCGTAAATTCCGGAAAACATCACGCCCGCTCCGCCGATCCACAACAGCGTGCTCGGTGCGACCTTCCAAACGGCCAGCGTCATGCCGACCAACGACGCCGCCAGTCGGGTCAGCCCATATAGAAACGTCATGATGGCGGCGTAGCGACTGGTGTCCTGGCCGGGCGGCGCAAAATGCGTGATGCCGATCTGCCACCAAAGGATCCACCATCCGCCCTGCGCGCCGCCGCGCAACAATCGGCCCGCCATCAACAGCGGCAACACGACCGGCGGCAGCCAGCCGGCCAACGCGGCCGCTGCGGCCAGCAGCCAAGCGTCGAGCCCGAAGGCCAACCGCATCACGGCCCAGGAAATCCATGGATTTTCGCGGTCGAACCATCGCCCCAAAACGCCCGTGGTGGCGAACGCCGCCAGCGTGGGCACGCCGTGCATCAGCATCGCGCAGCCGAAGTAGCCGTAGCCCAACGTCGTGCTCAGCAGGGCGGCCAGCAGCGACAGTCCCAGCAGATTGAAAAAATTCTCGATCAGACAGCCCAGCAAATGCCGGCGGTAGCGCGCGTCGCGGATCACGATCTCGACGGCGTCGCGGAAGTTTCGGTAGATCTCCAACCGAAACGCGGGCCGGGCCGCCGCGACGGATTCTTCACGTGGTCGGATCTGACGGAAACAGACGAACGCCGCCAGTCCGAGTGCCGCGCCGACGACCAACTCCACGCCCGCGACCATGCGAGCGTGTCCGGCCGCCAGCGACAACCCGCAGGCCGACAGCGTCAAACTGACGGCGAACGCCAACGATGCCCACTGGCGCACGGAGGCGGTGATCCGGGCGCGGTGGGCCACCGGATAGTTTTGACGCAAAATCGCCGCGATCGCCGGCCGGGTGATCAGCTCGAAAATGCTGCCCAGCCCAAAAAGCATCTGAAACCAAAACGCGTCGCCGGCGGCCAGCGCAACGACCATCGCCAGCGAACAACCGGCGGCCAACAGGCCCGGCACAAACACGAACGGCATCTTGCGGCGCGAGGCCATCCAGCCGCCGAGGTAAAGGCTGGCCAACATGCCGACGCCCGCACAACCGTCGCGCAATGGGAGTTGCCAGTTTTGGCCGCCGATCTCGCGCAGCGCCACAAACGGAACGTTCAGCAGCACGCCGCCGCAAACGGCGTCCAACAACGCGTAGGCCCGATGAAACCGGAACGTGCGACGGACGTCGCCGGTCAGGCCGAGTTGTGGAAAAAGCCATCGTCGCATGGGCCCGAGTCAAGCGAAGAAAACGTCGCCCCCATCATTCGACGGCGCACAGGTCGTGGAGAATCGCCTCGACCACGGCGTCGCGCTGCACGTCGACGGCCACTTCCATGTTGTGCCGCCACGCGGGCACGCGGCGCCGATCGAACACCGTGGCGCCGGCGGTCAATTCACCCTGCGTTTCAACGTCGCCGGCCATCGACTTCATCGTGAACAACTCGGGATGCACGACGGCCGCCAGCGTCACGGAGTCGTGGACATGGATGCCCTCGAGCCCAAACTGTTGGCGATAGCCACGAAACGCCGCCGGCAACAGTTTGCGCATCAGCCGGCCCACCCGCGTCGACTCGCTCGGCAACCGATTGAACAAATCGTAGCTCAACTCGATTCGGTTGGTCACATCCAACGGAATCAACGTTTTTGTGGACAGCGACCGAAACACCGTCTGTGCGGCAATCGGATCGCAGTACATATTGAATTCGGCGGCGGGGGTGATATTGCCTGGACCGGCCACCGTGCCACCCATGATGACGATCCGTCCGACCAGCGACGGCAACTCCGGGTCGCGCAAGAATGCCCGGGCGATGTTCGTCAGCGGCCCCAACGCAATGAGCGTCACCGAATGCGGAGCATCGCGCACCTGGTCGCAAATCACTTTTTCGGAAGGCAGCAGGTGTTGGCGCTCGGCCACCACGAAACCCGCCCCGCCCAGCCCGTCGGCGCCGTACAGACTGCGACGATCGACCGCCAGCCGATTGTCGGGCTCGGAGGCGGCTCCCAAACGCGGCCAACGCGACGGATCGAGCTGTTCGATGATCGCCTGCACGTTGCGTGTGGCCTGAGCCGGCGCCACGTTGCCACCGACGGCCGTCACGGCAAGCACATCCAACTCGGGATTCGACAAGGCCATGCACAACGCCATGGCGTCGTCAATGCCTGGATCGACGTCGATAATCACCTTCCTGGCCATGGCATCCTCGTATCTTGAGACAGCGATAGACTTTACGGCGCTCTGAGCCATTTTACGCCGCATACGGCCTCCGTGCAAGGCCGAAAATACGCTACGGAGGGGGCTGTGTCGATGCCTTGCCGCTTTCCGACCCACCGCTCAGCGTCCGTGACGGTCCGGCGGGTCGTCCGTCGCTCGCTGGCCTGCCACGCCTCGGGTGTATTCGCGGTACTGTTCAGCCCAGTCCGCGGGCGGCGGGGCATATCGACTCGCATCGCGACTGTCTGGCGTACGATCCACGGGCACGGCGCCGTGCCGCAATTCGACGCCCTTGGGACGCAGCCCAAGACTGCGCAATTCGGCGTCGAGCCGTTGGCGGGCCGACTGACCTTCCGAGCCCGGTTGCGAGGCCGATTCTTCCATTTGTTGCCAACGTTGCAAGAATCGTTGGGCGTCCTCTTTCGACCAACCGAGCCGTTCGAGCAGCTTTGGCTTTTCTTGCTGCAACTGATCGCGTAAATATTCCAACGCCAACTCGGTTTGACGTCGGGCGTATTCCAAGTTGGCCCGATCGGCCACGGCGTCGGTCGGCTCGTGCGGCGGCTTCTCGTTCGAGGGCTTGCCCGGTCGTCCGCCGGATTTCAGATCCTCGGCCACTGGGCGGTCCGTCGGACGGCTTCCCTTGCCCTGCGGATTCGCCACATCGAACTCGGCCGGTCTGTTCGTCGACGGCCCCGACGGCTCCTCGGACGAAACTTCACCGGGATGCGCATCCGACGGCGGCGTCTTTCCTTCGCCAGCACCAGACCGTTTTTGAGAATCCAAACGGTTTGATGTCTCTGGCGGCAAGTTCGAGTCCGGCTGTTGATCCGCCGATTTTTGTACCTTCGTCGGCGTGCCGATCGGCATGTCGACGGATCCTTTGCCAAACCCCTCGACGTTGTCCTTATCCGTCGCCGCGGCCGAGTTGCGATCCGCGCCCTCGGAGGAGGTTTGACCGCTGCTGCCCGACTTGGGCTTTTGGAACGGCATGGGCTGTCCCTGAGACGGCGAACCGTCGCCTTGCGGTTGGGACGGCACAGCGGGATTTTCGAGGCCTTGGCCTTTTTCCGGCTTGGGCTGATCACCCGCCTGCGGCAGCCCCGGTTGTTTTCGTTCGGCCGAATCGGCGCGACTGGGCTCCAGCGTTTTGACGCCGCTCGGTTGGTCGCCGGTCCGCGAACCGTCGGTTGCTTGAACTTCCGATTTTTCGCCGGATTTTTCACCGCTGGGTTGCTTGGAAGTCGCCTTTTCGGACCCGCCGTTTTCCGCGCTTCCGAGTTTTTCGGAAGGTGGACGATCGCCGCGATTTTCACCGTTCGTCGGCGGCCCGTCGCCGCGACCGCCGTCGGTCTTGGGGCCCTCGGACTTTTGGCCGTCCGATTTTGCATCGCCCGATTTCTGACTGCCGCCGTGGGCTCCCGACGCGGATTTTTGTTCGGCGGACGCGCCGCCCGATTGTGGTGCGTTTTCCTTGCTCGCCCCGCTCGACGGCCCCTGGTTGCCTTGACCGCCGGCGCGGTCGGAGGGTTGACGCTCGCCCTTGCCTGACTGTGAATCACGGCCTTGCTGGTCTTTGGACTCGGACGCCGCTGATTCGGGTTTTTCACGATTCCCGTCGGACGAGGGCGGCGCGGCGGATTTTTGTTGGTCGGACCCGCTGCCTCCGGCCTGCCGTTGGGCGTCGGACGAGGCTTGCGAAGAACTGCTTCGCTGCGATGCCTCCTGATCGCCGGATGCCGATCCCTGATTCTGTTTCTGCGACGAACCGGATTTTTCGCCACCGCCGGACTTTTCACTTCCAGACTGCGGTTGAGACTGATCCGATTTCTCACTTCCGGGCTGCGGTTGAGACTGGCCGGATTTCTCGCCTCCAGACTGTGGCTGCGATTGACCCGACGGCTCATTTCCGCCGGACTTCTGCTCGCCGCCGGCCGAAGGCTGTTGCGACGACGGCGATGAACCGGACGGCGGCTGTTTGGCGGACGATTGGTCGGACGTGTCGCCCTTGGACGCCCCTTGTTGCTGTTGACGATCGTTCAAAATCTCTTGGATCGCGTCGGCCGGATTCGAGTCGGGATCGATTCGCGGGTCCGGTCGCTGATCGGTCTGGGCGGCCAACTTTTGCGGTTCGGAGGGACGCGACGACGCGGAGGGCGAAGCGTCACTCGCGTTGGGCGATGGCGTTTGCGAACGGTCCGCCGTTTGGCCGCCGCGACCACCGTCGGCCGATTTGGGTTCCGTAGATCCGGTGACCGACCGATTTTCGCCGCCGCGAGCGCGGTCGCCGGCATTTTGTTCCGGTTCCCGTCGATCGGCGGACGTCTCGGCGTTCTTGGGCTGGGACGCAGCCATCTGTGGCTCGGACAGGTCGGGCAGCACTTCGATTTGGTACCGGACCGGCCGAGGATTTTCGCGGCCCTGGAGGTCGGCAAAACGAATCTGATAGGCGTTGTACTCCGCCGTGGGAACGCGCAGGTTCTCGTTCGGCTCGGGCGTTTTCAGTCGCAACGTAAACCGCCCAACGGCCTCGCCGCCGGTCGTCGTCATGCGAAGCCCGTGGTGTCCGGTGCAGCCCAGGTCGATTTCGGCCGTGCCCGGCTTGACGTCGACGTTCGCCTTGGCGTGAATCGTCACCTCGGTGCCCTCGACCGCCCGAAGATCGCCTTGACGCGGCACGGTCCGATCCGGAAGCCCGAGATGCGGAGGATAGTGGTAGTCGACCCGGTCGATCTCGACGGCCGGCGCAGGCTGCACCGACACCTGATAACGTCGGCTCCGTGCGTCGTCGACGGCGATCCAATATTGGCAGCTCTGTTGCAGTCCCGACGGATCGGGCGGCAGATCGCATTGATAGCGGTATTCGCCCTCAGGCCGGGTCATCGGCACGCTTTGCTCGACCATCTGGCCGTCCGCCGTGCTATAGAACAACTGCGGCGATTCGGCGTCGCCCAGGCCGACGATTTCCGCCGACACGTTGATCCGATCGCCGTAAAAGGCGACCACGTTGCCGGGCTGAACCTCGCGGATCGTTACGCGCGTCGGCGCGGCCACGTCGGCCCACGGCCAAAGCACGCGAGCGGCCGATCGCAACGGATTTTTCGGTGACACGACCAGATAGATCGCAAACACGGCCAACACGACGGCCAGCGCCGCGCCAAGCCGAACCACGGAGGTTCGATCGACCGCCGCATCTGATTCGATGCCGGACAGATCGGCGGCGGCTCGTTGCTCGACGGCCTGGTAAATCGGCGCGGCGATTTCCCGCCGATGCCCACGCAGCAACAGAAAGTTGATCAAGCTGTTTTTGAGCGACGGACGGCTCTGTTCGAGCGTCGAGGCGGCGTATAGCGGATGGATCCGCCAACGCAACGACGGCAGCAGTTGACGCACGAAAACCACGCCGACGCCGATCCAAAACAGCAGGCAAAGCCCCCATCGGCCCCAGAAGCCCAATCCGCCGTCAACCAGCCAGTGGTCGATCACGGCCGCCGCCAGCAGATAGACCAGCGCGCCGACCAGCAGCGTCAACACGCCGCCGGTCAGATCGACGCCCTTCAGTTGATGCTGGGTCCGAACGATGCGTCGACGGATGGTCGATTCGCAAGGGCTGACGGTCTCGGTCGCCGGCGAGCAATCCGACGGATTCGTGGTTGGCTTCGTCTCATTTCCCATTCTTCTATTATAGACGCACGGCGGTCGTCCAGGATTCCCAAAAACGGGGGTTTTCGGACAAGTTTCGCCGGATCATCTTTCGCCTTGTTCACCGTTGGCAAAAACGGAGCGTTGCGACTTTGCGGCAGGGTCCTCGATAGGCGTTGCCAAGCGAACTTCGCCGTTTCAACTTTGCCGGTTGTAGCGGATGGTCGTCCAAAATTCCGAGGGCGGCGTTTTGACACCTTACGGGAAATAGCCTATGCTTCGATAGGTCGGGAAACAGGACCCGTTTCCCGGCCTGCTCGCCGCCACCAATTCCCTCCCACCCTTCGCACAAAAACGCGGTTTGAACGCTTTTTGTGCCCACCTAGGACGGATGCTGCCATGCGACGTTGGGTCCCTTCGATTGACGCTCGTGTCGGGTTGATCCTTGCGGTTTTCGCGTTCTCGCTTCCGGCGTTTGGTCAAACCGACGCCAAGTTCCTGCTGACGGAAGCCAACGGCGACATCGCCAGATTTCTGCAGAACGGCCAGCAACTTGAACAGCAACATCGTTGGGGCGAGGCCCTGGCGCATTACGAAGACGCCGTCCGACACTATCCCAGCGACGCCCAGCTTCAGCAGCGATTCGATTCCGCACGGCTCCATTATGATCTGGAGCGTCGCTACGCCGACCGCAGTTTCCGACGGTCCGTCGAGCAGTTGTCCACCGAGCGCGCGTTGGAACTGTACGGCCAAGTGTTGCTGAAGATCGAAACGCACTACGTCGAAGTCCCGCATTGGAAAACGTTGCTCGATCACGGCGCCGGAAATCTGGAGATGGCGCTCGGCGAGCCAACCTTCGTCCATCAAAACATCGCTCAAGAAGATCGCGCGACGGTCGATGCCTTTTGCCGCGAGATGCGGAGCGTGATCGCGATGCGAACGATCGTCACTCGGAACGACGTCCGGGAAACGGTCGCCGCGGTCGCCCGCTTGGCCGAGCAACGGCTCCATATCGCGCCGTCGGCGGTCGTGTTGGAATATCTCTGCGGCGCGACCAGCGCTTTGGATCCCTACTCGACCTATTTGACGCCCGACCAGTTGAACGAGGTGTACTCCCAGATTGAGGGCAATTTCGTCGGTCTCGGCGTCGAGCTGAAGGCCCGGCAAAACGGATTGGTGATCGTTCGAGTCATTTCCGGCAGCCCGGCCGAGCAGTCGGGCGTGCGGCCGCAAGACCGTATTTTGGCCATCGACGGTCAGTCGACCGACCGCCTTTCGACCGATCAGGCGGCGAATTTGTTGCAGGGCGTCGAGGGCACCGTCGTGTCGCTGGTGCTGGCCGCGCCCGGCCAGTCGTCGCGTCAGGTCGAGGTGCAGCGTCGCCGCGTCGAAGTGCCCAGCGTCGATCAGGTGACGATCATCGATCCGCAATACGGCATCGGATATTTCAAACTGACCTGCTTCCAAAAAACCACGGCCCGCGACCTCGACGCCGCGCTGTGGAAACTGCACCGTGAGGGCATGAAAAGCCTCGTGATCGACGTGCGCGGAAACCCCGGCGGATTGTTGCTCTCGGCGGTCGAGGCGGCCGATCGCTTCATCGAGCGGGGCATCATCGTGTCGACCCGCGGCCGTAGCGTCCAGGAAGATTTCACCTACTCGGCCCACGTGCAAGGCAAATGGCAAATGCCGCTGGTCGTGCTGATCGACCAAGACAGCGCCAGTGCGGCCGAGATTTTCGCCGGTGCAATCCGCGACCAGCATCGCGGCACGATCGTCGGCGTCAAAAGTTTCGGCAAGGGCTCGGTCCAGGGCATTTTCCCGTTGGACGACTCGAACGCCGGCGTGCGACTGACCACGGCGAAGTTCTTTTCGCCGACCGGACGTCCCTATAGCCGGATCGGCGTCGAGCCCGATGTGCAGGTCCGTCCGACCCACACGGTTGCCCGGCCAATCGACGGCCAACTGCCCGGCGACGTGGGCGGCGACGCCATGCTCAACAAAGCGTTGCAGACCGCTCGGCAGTTCAGCCAGCCGCTCCAGGCCCGATCCCGATCGTGACCTCGGTTCGCGTTTTTAACGAATTGCCGCGCGCCCAGGTCACGACGCCGCCCCTTGCAGAATTGCAGCCAAATCGGCTTCGGGCGTCGTGATCGGCGCGATGGCAAACTTCTGAGCCAACACGCCCAACACCGCCGGCGTGACGAAGGCCGGCAGACTCGGCCCGAGCCGGATGTTGCGAATGCCCAAGTAAAGCAGCGTCAGCAGGATCGCCACGGCCTTCTGCTCGTACCAACTCAAGATCAACGACAGCGGCAGTTGGTTCACGTCGCAGTGGAACGCCTCGGCCAGCGCGGTGGCGATGCGGATGGCCGAATAGGCGTCGTTGCACTGTCCGACGTCCAGCAGCCGAGGGATGCCGTCGATCGAACCGAAATCCAACTTATTGAACCGATACTTGCCGCAAGCCAACGTCAGAATCACGCAATCGTGAGGCGTTCGTTGGGCGAACTCGGTGTAATAGTTGCGGCCCGACTTCGCGCCGTCGCAGCCGCCGATCAGGAAGAAATGCCGGATCTGACCGGCCTTCACCGCGGCGACGATTTTGTCGGCGGCGGCCAGTACGGCATGGTGTCCGAAGCCGACCGTGATCCATTGCTCGGGCGTGTCGGCCGTAAATCCCTCGGCGGCCAACGCGGCCTCGAGGACCGGCGTAAAATCGCGGTTCGGCCCGATGTGCCGAACGCCCGGCCAAGCGACCAAGCCCGTCGTAAAAATGCGGCCCTGATAGGGCTCTTTCGGCCGCTGGATGCAGTTGGTCGTCATCAGGATTGCGCCGGGAAAGGCGTCGAACTCCGTCCGCTGATCCTGCCACGCGCCGCCGTAGTTGCCGACCAGATGCTTGTACTTTTTCAGCCCGGGATACGCATGACACGGCAGCATTTCTCCGTGCGTATAGACGTTGATGCCTCGGCCTTCGGTCTGACGCAACAAGGCGTCGAGATCCTTCAGGTCGTGCCCCGAGACGACGATCGCTTTGCCGCGAATCGGCGTCACGCGGACGCGAGTCGGTTCCGGCTGCCCGTAACAGCCGGTGTTGGCTCGATCGAGCAACGCCATGACGTCGAAGTTCAGCTTGCCGGTTTCCAAGGCCCGGGCCAGCAACTCGTCGATCGAAACATCCGAATGGGTCAAAAAATCCAACGTCTCGTGAAACGCGGCGTAGAGGGCCGGCTCTTCATAGCCCAGCAAATAGGCGTGGTCGGCGTAGGCGGCGGCGCCCTTCAGTCCGAACAAGATTAGATCCTGGAGCCCGGACCGGTCGGGACCCAACTGCGTTTGCCGTTTCAAAATGGACACTTCCTCGCCTTGCCGAACCAGAGCGTCCAGCCCCATAGCGGGTTGCCAACTCGCGGGGCCATGGAGCGTTTCTGGTTTTTGGCCCGCCCGATCGCAGGCCGACTCGTAAAGCCGCCGGGCCCGATCGCGCGCGTCGGCGGCGTCCCGCAAATGCCCCTGCAACCGATCCGGATCGAAATCCACGTTGGTCACCGTCGCAAACAGGCATTCGATCATCGTGCGATCGATCGCCGGATCGCGGGCCCCCAGTTGCGCAGCCCGATGGGCGTATTGCGAAATTCCCTCGACCGCGTAGACCAACAAGTCTTGCAGCGTGGCCGAAGTCGGATCCTTGCCGCAAACGCCGAACTTCGTGCACCCGGTTCCTTGAGCCGTCTGTTCGCATTGATAACAGTACATCGGTTGGGGACCCTTTGAAAAAAATGGAAAGAAGGGGATGTTTGTCCGCCCGAGTGTTGCAGAATCAACCGAATTGTACGCCGCCGGGCAAGCCGTCACGAAAGGCTCCCGGGCCGTCGGAGGAAAAACCGCAAGGGAACGCACCGAGCACCCCTCGTTAGTGTGGTGCCGTTGACAGAATCGCCGGCCGGTTTTACCATGCCAGGTGGTGTCCGAAGAGGTTTGTATTCCTGTGTGGTCCCCAGCCCGAGAAAGACGCTGTTTATGCCGCTGTTTGAAGTTGAAACCGCCTCGCATATCATCATTACCTGGGCCGACGACGAGAGCGCCGCCACGGAAGTGGTCCACCAAAGCTATCCGCAAGAGCCGCCACTTCGCGTCACTCGGCGTCCGCGCGACACATGGGTCATTTCCAAGTCGGCCCTGGGAATCAGCGGTCCGACCGATCCGTGCGCGACGGCGCGCGATTGCCTGGCCAAAGCGGCCGGCGACAAACTGCACGCCATTCGGCTCTACATGCAAAAGACGGGCGCCGATCTGGAACGGTCCCGCAAAGCCATCGAATCGAACATGGTGATGGGCTGGTAGAAAGCCCGAACCGCCGCAAGATCCGGTCAAAACAGACTGCGGCCGCTCGCTGTCCGCTGCGCGCGATACGTCGCAGTCAACCGAGCAATCTGTGCGTCGATTTCCAACCGTTGCAACTCGGTTTCCGCCGACTTTCTCGCCAACTCCAGTTCAGCAAGTTTTTGCCGGTATTCCGACCGGATGGCATTGCCAAACCGCATGTGGCCGTCGGCTAGCAGTTTTTCGTGTCTGAGCGGTCCCTTGGCCATTTGATGCTCCGACGGAACCGGGCGACTTGCGTCAAGGCATGTTCGCGCCGGTCGGATTCGGCACCGCGCTCAACTGCGACAGAACTTGAAGCAGTCCGTTGAGATGAGCCATGCGCGGTCCAAACCGATCGACGAACTCGTTGAGCATGAACTCGCCGTCCAGCAGATTTTCGTAATTGGCGTTGACCTCGCTGGTCAACGATTCCAAAAACTCGGTCTGCACTCGGCCCAATGCCTCCGCCGCGGCCCGACAACTTTGGGCCAGATGCGGATTAGCTTGTTTCCACTGTCCGAGCTCGGCGGCCCGCTGACGTTGCGCCGCACCGAACTGCACGACCATTTCTTCGAGCAATTCATTTTGGCGGTCCTGCGCGGCGAGAAGCTCCCGCAACAACCGCGTCTGTTCGACATCTTGTCGACCGCCCGAACTGGGCGGGCAATTGGCCTGAGAAACGTCGATTTGGCTAAACAACGGAGGACGTGTTCGCGGCGAATCGTGGTTCATGCGTCTCACATTCCTTTCATTTCATTCCTCAGTATAAACAGAACGCCCTCGAAATGTCGAGCATCTGACACGGATTCTCCGAAAACGGCCCGCGGCGGGGGAGGCGACATTCGCCCACCTCGAATGGTGTTTTTGGTCGAAATTTTCGGGACGATTTCACGGACATTTCGACGGCGGGGGGTGCAAATAACCTACGGGTGTCGCACCGCTGCAATCCTTAAAGTCCTCGCGGGCCGTCACCCGATGCCGGAAGAAGCGGATGTTTGGAAAAGTGACAAGCCAGGCAAAATACACGCGATCGCGCAAAACGAGCCCCACCGACTGCCATGACGAGCAACAACGATTCTAAGTCCAAACTGCTTCTTGGTTTTCTGACGGTTGTCGAGCACCCGCAGCATGGGCTTTTTGGGGGCTACCTGGTGCTCAACCACCTGGGACGCCCTTTGGAGTTTCACTGCACCGCGCCGATCAAGCCGAACCGTGCCCAACAAATCCTTTACGGCCCGACGTTGGAGGCGTTTTTGTACGGAGAGCAAATCGGCCAGACGCTGATCGGAAAGGCCAGCGCGGCTGCGGAGTTGATCTGTACCGATCGTGAACCGGCGATGGCCGCCCGCGAGCACATCGCCGCGCCGCTGGCGTTGGTGTTGCCTGCCGCGGACGAACCGATCGCGGAATCGTCGGGCCGAGTGTTTCGGGTCGATGCCGCCCACCAGGGGCCGCGACTGGTCACTTTCCAACTGGGCCGCAACCGATTGGCGCTGCCCGAGTCGGCCGAGGACGATCGTCGCCGGATCACCGACCGGCTGGGCGAGTTGGCCGAATCGTTCGACTTGGCTGAGCCGTTTCAACGCATCCGCGAAGCCATCGAAGAAGCCCAACAGGCCGTGCGATGATCCTTCATTGGCATGTTCCATCGCCGCCGACCACGCAAAGCCTGAATCTACGGATAGCGACCGTCGTCGCACCGGCGCCGTGGAATACGTCGCTTGTGCAACCGCCGCCGGCCGAAACGCGGCCATGCCCGCTCGAATCGGTCGCGCCGCGCGTGGTTTCGGTGCCGATCGTGCGGCCGCGCGTGCAGGTGCGCAGCTTTGTGTTTCCAGAGCCCGTCGCAACTATCATCGAACCGTCGTCGAAGCCTGCGGCAACCTCGGCTTCGTCCATCCCAACGACGCCGCAGCTTACGCGCATCAAGCCTCCGGCCGACGTGGTCAAACTGATCGACCGGTTGCACTACGTGTTGCAGCCGTCGTTGGAGTCGCTGCTGGAGGAAGGCTCGCTGACGTTCCCCTTTCGTCCTTTCCCGTTCCAGTTCGAGGGCGTGGCGTTTTTGTATCCGCGTCAGGCGGCCGTGTTGGCCGACGAAATGGGGCTCGGCAAAACGATGCAAGCCATCACGGCCATTCGGCTCTTGCTCCGCCGCGGCGAAGTTCGCCAGGTTTTGCTGATCTGCCCGAAACCGCTGGTGACCAACTGGCAGCGGGAATTCGCCACTTGGGCGCCGGAGATTTCGACGCTGGTCGTCGAAGGCGATCACGGCCGCCGAGCATGGCAGTGGTCGCTGCCGGACGTGCCGCTACGGATCGCCAATTACGAGTTGCTGCTGCGCGATCGGGCGTTGCTGGCCGATCGCCGTTTCGACCTGGTGGTGCTCGACGAATCGCAACGGATCAAGAATCGCGACAGCACGACCAGCGAGGTGGTGCGTTCGATCTCGCGCAAACGCAACTGGGCGCTGACGGGCACGCCGGTCGAAAACAGCGTGGACGACCTGTTGGGCATTTTCGAGTTTCTCGCGCCCGGCATGCTTTCGTCGGACATGAAGCCGCGCAGCATCGGCCGCGCGATCGGCGACCATGTGTTGCGCCGCACGAAGGACCACGTGCTGCAAGATCTGCCGCCGAAGCTGATTCACGACGAACCGCTGGATCTGTTGCCGGAGCAACGCGAAAGCTACCGCTTGGCCGAGGAGGAGGGCGTCGTGCGGCTGACCGCGATGGGCGACGCCGCGACGATCCGCCACGTGTTCGAGCTGGTCTTGCGATTGAAACAAATCTGCAATTTCGACCCGGCGACCGACGCCAGCGCGAAGTTCGAGCGACTGGAGGCGAATCTGGAGGAGATCGCCCAAAGCGGCCGCAAAGCGATCGTGTTCAGCCAATGGGTCGAGACGCTCAAACAACTATCCCAACGGCTCGACCGATTCGGCCCGCTGGAATATCACGGGCGAGTGCCGTCCGGGCGGCGCGACGCGGTGATCGAACGATTCCGCCGCGACACGAGCCGGCACGTCTTGCTGATGAGCTACGGAGCCGGCGGCGTCGGATTGAATCTCCAGTTCGTCAACTATGTGTTCCTATTCGACCGATGGTGGAACCCGGCGGTCGAGGACCAGGCGATCAACCGCGCCCATCGCATCGGCGTGGACGGTCCGGTGACTGTAACGCGTTTTTTAATGCTCGACACGATCGAGGAACGCATCGACCGCATCTTGCAGGAAAAACGCGAGTTGTTCGAGACGATCTTCTCCGGCGCCGAATCGCGTCGTAAGCTCGGGCTGACGCAAGAAGAGCTGTTCGGGCTGTTCCAGCTAAAATGTCCCAGCGGCCCGATCGACCTGGCAGCGTAAAATCGTTTGCAAATCCGGATGAGCCACATGCACGAGATGGGGCCATCTCGCAAAACGAGAAAAAATGGAACGAAGCCAACGTTTGGGAGCTTTGCGCTACGACCCGACGCAGCCCCTTCTCCAAGGCGCCCCGGTGGCGAAACCAGGCCGCCTCACGGTCCTCTGCCAACGCTAATGCGCGCTTCGTCGTTGGCGCATCCATCACCATTTTCTGGGGGGATGGTTGGCGGACGTTGTTTGACAACCTGCCGTCGTAAAAAAGGATACATTCGGGATAGGGCGGTAACAAAACGGTAACGCGGCCGGCCATAATCAATGGCGAAAGGTGGGCGCAAAGTCGCGTTCCACCAAGTACAATGAGCCCGACGGAGGTGCGAGTCATGTGTCGCAAAACTCGAAGTTTCGGAATTGGGATCATCCTGGTTTTGGTCGGAACGATGTCGTCCGGCGCAGCATTGGCCGAGTCTCCTTCGGTGCTGTTGGAAAAGGCGATTTACGAAGAAGAGACGGTCGGCAACCTGGACGCGGCCGCCAAACTTTATCGGCGGACGATCGAAGAGGCGAAGCAGGTGGATGCCGTGGCGGCCAAAGCACAATATCGGTTGGGGTTGTGCCTTTTGAAACAAGGAAAAAAGGAAGAAGGAGTCGCCGCGTTGCAGGAGGTCGTCCGGCGTTTTTCCGAACAGAAAGAGATTGTGGCCGAGGCCCGAAAACATCTGCCGTCTGAGCCCGGCCTAAAACTCTTGCCCGTGCCGTGGGTGGACGGCGAGACACAGCATCAGCGGATGGAGCTCGGCGGCGGATTGGAACTCGGAACCGCGATTTATTCGGTTCAGAAGGCCGAACTCGACGGTCAAAAGATTTGGAGATTCCGATCGCGGGTTTTTGCGTTCGGCCGTGGGTCGGCCAGTTGCGTCGACGTTCGACAAGACAATCTGCAACCGATCCGCAGCGTCTGGAACATTGGCGGCGTTAGTTCGACCATCGCACAATACAATGGCAACAAGATCACGGTGACCACCAAAACCGCGGGCAAAGAAACGCAGCGAACGATCGACGTGCAACCGGCCCCTTATGACAACGAGGAGGGCGCGTTTCTGTTCCGTTGCCTGCCCATGACCAAAGGCCACAACACGAACGTGCCCATTTTCGCGTCCATCGGCAATAGCCAGGCCATCGACATCGGCTTTCAGCCTCAAGGCCAGGAATCCGTATCCACGCCGGCGGGCCAATTTCAGTGCGAAAAGGTGCTCCTGCCTACGCCGATCAACCAGACGTTCTGGTATTCCGCCGACCGGCGCCGCTATTTCGTAAAGTTCGAGGCCAACAACATCGTCGGGCTGCTTACGAAGATTGAAACGCGGAAACCGGGCGAGAGCCAGGCGTATGAGAACGCCGATTTGGGCGTCTCGCTTTGCCTGTCGCCGGACTGGCACGCCTATGCCTCCGCGCAAACGAAAGACAATTTGTGGCTCTTGGATCCGGACGCCGTATTCGCCACGGGGCTGAAGTCGTACAAGCTGGCCAAGTTGTCCGCGGACGAAAAAAAGTCGCCGCGGGCATGGGCGGAAAAATGGTTGATCGACGCTGGAAAACGTGAGAAACAGTGGCGGGTCCGCCCCAAATCCTGGCGTTCCATGACGATCTCCGGCGAAAAGGCGGTGGAGTTTGCAGCCGACTTTACGGCGACGGACGGACGAGAAATGGTCCGGTTCGTCGTTTGCCTCTTTGGCAAAACTCGCGCCGTCCGGCTGGCTGCCGATGGTCCACGCGGCGAGTTGGAGCGGATGAAAAAGGCGATTCTGCCGATGGTCGAAAGCTTGAAGGTGAAATAGTGTTGCGCGCGGTGGCTTGGAAACGTCGACGACGCGGCGGCCGCGATCCGCGATGGTGGCCCTTGCTGCTGTTGTTGGCGACGGTGGTTTTGCTGCCCACGGCGTGCATGCTGTGGATGATGATCCACGCGATCGACAACGAGCGGATGGCCGTCCGTCAAGCGTTGGCCGAACTGGGCCGCGGACAACTCCTGCGTTTACAGGCCCAATGGCATCGGCACTGGACGTCGCTGGCCAAACGGCTCACGGAGGAGGCTGCCGCCCACGAAAAGCCGTCGGCGGCCTTCGCGGCGATCGTCCGCGCCGAACTGGCCGACAGCGTTGTGGTGGTCGACGGTCGACGTCCGGCCTATCCGACCTTGCCGTCGGCGGCAGGATCGGCGACGCATTCGGCCGACTGGTCGCGGGCCGAAAACCTCGAGTACGTGGCCCGCAAACCGCAAGAAGCGGCCGACGCCTATGCGTCGCTGGCCCAAAACGCCAAACAGGCGGACGTCGCCGCCCGAGCGACATTGGCCCAAGCCCGCTGTCTCGTCCGCGCGGGACGCCGCGATCAGGCAATTGCGTTGTTGGCCGACCAATTCCGTGCGCGGCGATGGACGCAAGCGACGGACGCCGACGGCCGATGGATCGTCGCCGACGCGGAGCTGCGGGCAATGGAGCTGATCGACGATCCGACCGACGCCCGTTGGCAAGCCATCGCCGCCCGGTTGGTCGATCGGCTCGCGGATTACTCGGATCCGCGGATGAGCTCGTCGCAACGACGTTTTTTGGCGCAGTCGCTCGCCTCTAAGAACGGCGTCCAACCCATGTTGGCCGGGGCCGGCTGGTCTCTGGAACTGCAAGCGGCCGAGCAATGGGGGACCGCCGCGCTGGAATCGGGCACAAAATTTTCGGACAAGCCGGTTTTGCTGCCTACGGGCGTTCGCGGGCTATGGCAGTTTGCCCCAGAAGTTTTCGTTCCTTCCCAAGGCCCGGGGTCCCGACGGGTCGTGGCCTTGTATCGAACCGAGAGCATCCTCGAAGCGATGAGGCAATTTGTCGCCGCGGAATCCCCGTTGGCCGGCGTGGACGTGGAGTTGTTGCCGCCTGAGAAAACCAACGATCTCGCCCGTTTCTTTTACGCCGTGCCGGCCGACCCATGCATGCCCGACTGGCACCTGGGGATCCAATGGAACGACGATCGTCTGAACGGCGATGCCGCCCGTTCCAAGATTGTCGCCTATGTGTTGGCGGGCAGTCTGGCCGTCTCGGCCGCCTCGGTGCTGGCGTTTTGGGTGGCCCTGAGCTTTCGGCGGCAGATCCAAGCGACTCGGCTCAAAAACGATCTGGTGGCGGCGGTGTCGCATGAGCTGAAAACTCCGCTGGCGTCGATTCGGCTGTTGGTCGACACGCTTTTGGCGGACGACGATTCCGATCCACAACGGTTGCAAGACTATTTGGAGTTGATTTCCAAAGAAAATCTGCGGTTGGGACGAGTCATCGACAATTTTTTGACGTTCTCGCGCATGGAACGCAACAAACACGCCTTTACGCTGGGCCAACTCGCGCCGGCCGACGTTGTGGCGGCGGCGGTCGATGCGGCCGGAGAGCGATTTCACCAAGACAGCTGCCGGCTGGAGGTTCAGGTCGAGCCGGACCTCCCGTCGATCGCGGCCGACGCGGACGCCATGACCACGGCTCTGGTCAATTTGCTCGACAATGCCTATAAATACACCGGCGATGACAAGCAGATCGCACTGCGGGCGCGGACCGACGGCGATTGGGTTTTCTTCGACGTAACCGACAACGGCATCGGGCTCCGACGCGCGGCGTGTCGTCGGGTTTTCGAGCGTTTTTATCAGGTCGATCGAAAGTTGTCTCGCGCTCGCGGCGGATGCGGATTGGGACTGAGCATCGTAGAGTTTATCGTCCGCGAGCACGGCGGCCGCGTCGGCGTCCGCAGCCGATTAGGCCAAGGCAGCGTGTTCACCGTCGCAATTCCTCGTTGCGGAAATCCGAACGAAGAAGAAACGAGGACGTCGTGAAAATTCAAAACCTTCCAATCCTCGTCTTCGTTGTAAGCTGGTTTGGTTTCCTGGTCTATTGGATCTCCACGCTCGAACAGTTACCCCAACGTGTGGCGACGCATTTTGGTCCGTCGGGCAATCCGAACGGCTGGATGACCAAGACGGAAGACGCCTTTCTCACGACGGCGATGGGCTTGGGGTTGCCGCTGTTGATCGTGGGCGTGTTTTACCTGCTCCGCTTCGCCCCCAACCGCCTCATCAATTTTCCCGGTCCGCACCGCGACTATTGGCTTGGCTCCGAGCGGCGCGCCGCCACGATGGCTTATCTCTTTCGCCATTCTTTTTGGTTGGCCAGCCTCATGATCGGACTTATGGCCGGCGTCCACCGCCTAACCGTCGAAGCCAATCGTCAGGTCGCCGCGCCCCATTTGTCCGTGCCCGCGACGTTCGTCTTGCTCGGGTGTTTTTTAATCGCTTTCATGGCGTGGTTCATCGCTATGTTCCGCCATTTTCGGTATTTTCGATAACCGTCGATACACATCATGTCCAGGCAAACCGTACTGATCATCGAAGACGACCCGACGATGTTGCGGGGGCTGAAAGACAACTTCGCCGCACAGGGGTTCGACGTGCGCACGGCATCCGACGGAAAGGCGGGCGCGGAGGCAGCCGTCGACGGTCCGTGCGATCTGGTGATTTTGGACATCCTGCTTCCGAAACTCAACGGCTACGAAGTCTGCCGTCGGCTGCGTCGCCAGGGCCTCGAGATGCCGATCATCATGCTCACGGCGCGCGGACAGGAGGAAGACATCGTTCGCGGGCTCGAACTGGGCGCCGACGATTACGTAACCAAACCATTCAGTATCCGCGAACTGCTGGCCCGCACCCGGGCGTTTCTGCGACGACGCGAAGTCGGCGAACAACAGGAATATCGTTTTGGCAAGTGTCGGCTCGATCTGAACTCTCATAAGCTCTTCCGCGATGGCGTGGAGACGCCGCTGACCGCGAAGGAATTCCGCTTGCTGTTGCATTTCGTTCGCTGGCCGGGCCGCGCGATGACCCGCAATGAAATTCTCAACGCCGTCTGGGGCCGCTCCGTGATCGTGACGGCCAGAAGCGTCGACCGCTGCGTGACCACGTTGCGAGCCAAGATCGAGGACGACACACGGATGCCGAAGCACATCACCACCATCCGCGACATCGGTTACCGTTTCGAGCCGTAGCCGCTGGCCCAATTCACATCTCCATGGCTCGTCGCCCGTAAAATCGGGGCTGGACCATTTCTTCGAGGCGGCTTCTAGGAACGGGGGGTGACCATTTGCTCGGGCAAGATGAGCAGCGCCAAGGCAATGTCTGAGTTCAATGTTTTCAGCACTATCCGGGAAGAAACGGTGTCAGG